>DAINRQ010000058.1:0-37701 GCA_036741775.1 Gemmatimonadaceae bacterium
CGTGGATCATCGTCGATGATGCCGCGTACAGAAAGAACAGGCCGACGAAATACAAGCCCGGCTCGGTGGCGACCACGCCGCGCGTCTGGATCGGCTGGCCGTCCTCGTCGAAGACCGGGAGGTCGATAAACGACGGTCTGCACACGTTCGGGCGCGCGTACGCTGCTCATCGTCCACCTCGGTCATGAACAGGCACATTGCTAATCACCCGGCGCTCGACGTGTATCGGGCGATGTGTCCAGACCGCGCGTGAGCAGGCGTGGGTAATTCTATGTAGACGGCTAGACGAGCTCGTGTTTGTACGCGTACGCCGTCGCTGCCGCTCGGGTCGGGAGGCCGAGCTTCATGAAGACGTTGCTCACGTGACGGGCGACCGTTTTCTCGCTGATGCCGAGGTCGTCAGCGATCGCGCGGTTTGTCTTCCCCGCCGCCACCAGGCGGAGCACCTTTAACTCCCGCGGGCCACGAGCCGAATGGCCGCCGCTGCGGCAGCGACCTGTCCTTGATCCATTCGCAGGCGCGCCAATCCTGGCTGGGACTTGTGTCCCCACTGCACCGCGAGGCGGTATGCCTCCTCCGCTTTCGCGAACTCCCCGCGGAGCCGGTGCAACTCACCTAACTCGTAGACGGCGGCACCCGCCGCTCCGTTGCCGCGTTGCGCGAGGGCGTCGCGCGCCCGTTCGATTTCACGGATCGCATCCGGCCATGCGCCGTGTAGCTGCATTATCTCGGCGCGGCGTACCAGACACTCACCATGAAAGGGGACGAGGTCCGGCTGCGATGCGCACCACTGGCTCAGCGCCGTCGTCCACTCCTGCGCGCGCCGTACGTCGAAGATCCCGCTGCACGCGTCGAGCGTCGCGCAGTACACGACTCCAACGATGACCGGCGAGACCTCCGCATTGGTGACCTCAACCATCACCTCGTCGAGCAGCGCGACGCCAGAAGCGATCTTGCCGAGGGTGATGAGGGCCTGGCCCTGCCCGAGACGCCCGAGCGTCGTACGGTTCACGTCACGAAAACGCTCGCCCGTCGCCGCGGCTTGGCTGAACGCGTCATGGGCGCCAGTGATGTCACCGCGCTGCATCAACTGGAGCGCGGCGGGCACGAGCAGAAATCCCTGCACCACGCAGGGATCGGGCACTTCATCCACGAGCCGACGCGCGCGCGCGAGCCAGCCGCTCCCGCGCGCCATCTCGCCCTTGCCGAACAGCTGAAAGCCCAGCCAGAACGCGGCGCGGGCGGCCTCCTCGACGCAGCCTCGACTCGCGTACTCGTTATGCGCACGCGCGAGGACCTCTTCGCTATCGGCGTCCCGGCCGAGGAGGTACGCCGCGATCGAGAGCCGTTCGAGGTCCTCGGGCTCGAGGGGACTCTCGCGATCCACTGCCGAGAGCTGGGCGTACGAGTCGCCCCACGCCATACGCGCGAACGCCTCGCGCCCCCGGTCGGGCGAGTGCGCCGCGATCACTGGCTCTCGCCAGACTCAGCGCTGCGAGACCGCATCACCTCGAGACTCCATGGGACCATTAGCCCGTCGCGGCGAGAGCGCGCAAGGACTGGTCCGCGACACCGGGCTCGAGTCCTTCAGCCGTGCGCTGGAAGCGACCTCTCGGCTCGGATCGCCTAACGCGGGCTCGGTTCCTCGCCGCATGCACGTAACACCTCGTGACGCAGTACGTAACGTGGCATTACTCCGTTCTGTGGGAGCCGCGCGATCGCTCCGCGCGCAAGCGCATGCGGCATCGTGCGTTGAGGTGCCTCCGCCGGCTGGTGCCCGGCTTGCCTGAGCATGCCGTGCGCTCCGACGGCCTCTCCGTCGCGACGCGCTACCCAATCGACAGGACGGAAACCATGCACCCGCGCCGCCTCCTCCTCGCCGCATTGATCATCCCCACGTTCACTCTTTCCGCCCAGCACGGCAGCGCCGCGCCGAACGGCGCGACGATCGCGGCCGCGACTCGCACCGCGCGGCTCGACCACGCGCGCGCACAGGCGGCATCACGCCCGGCATCGATCGACAGTCTGCGTTTCGGCATCACGCCGCCGGAGCCGAGTGGCGACACGAGCCTCGAGCGTCTGCGCCCAGGCGCGTTCCCGGGTGTAGGTGGCAGCGAGGCCGAAAGCGCTGAGGAGGTGAGCCTTCTGGCGGGACCCTTCCAGCCGTACCGGACGCGGGCAGGCAGCGTGTGGATCGTGCACGCGGAGTCCGGCGGCAATCCGGCCCACGCCGGTGCGCAACGGATGCACCTAACGACAACTCATGAACGCCCGCTACTCCTAACTCGCGCGTCGTGAACGCAACGCGAGCGCCACACCGCGGCCTCAGTCTTCAACCATCCGAGCATCCCTGCCATGATACCGATACACACGGGCGCATCGCGCTCATTTTCCCCCGACCGGCGCACCTGGTGGCGCCCCGTCGCGACCACCTTGCTCCTCGGCGCGGGCTGTGTCGCCGCCGTGGCCTGCCACGGCGGGGAGCCGACGGCGCCGGCAGGGTCCGTTCGCTCGCTCGCGGCCGAAGCTGACGTCGTGCCCGCGGCAAAGCCGACGCCGGAGCAGTCGTCGCTGATCGCATACGTCAGCGGACGCGCCGGCATCACGGACCTGTACATCATGGATGTTGCCAACGGCCGATCTCACCGCATCACGCGCGACCGCGCCGGTACCTCGTCGCCCACCTGGTCGCCCGACGGCATGCGGATCGCGTTCGCGAGCGATCGCGACGCGTCAGGCACCAACGTCTGGGTCGTGCCCGCGGGCGGTGGCACGCCCGTGAAGTACACGCAGTCCGGCGGCATGTCACCCGACTGGTCGTCCGACGGCACCAAGATAGCCTTCGCGAGCTACCGCGACGCCACGAGCGACATCTGGGTGATGAACGCCGACGGCAGCGGGCACACCCGGCTCACCACCACGAGCGACGCGTGGGAGAACGAGCCCGTCTGGTCGCCCAACGGAGCGATGATCGCGTACAGCTCGTACCGTGGCGGGCCGGGGCAGATCTGGGTCATGAACGCCAACGGTACGGGACAGGTGCAACTCACCGGTCTCACGGACGGCACCACGAGCTTGAGTCCCACGTGGTCGCCTGACGGGACGAAGATCGCGTTCACCTCGTTCAGGGGTGGCCGGCAGGACCTCTACGTCATGAACGCCGACGGGACGAACCAGACGCGAATCACCGAGACGCCGAACGTCGCGGAGAGCGAGCCGCGTTGGTCCGCACGGGGGATCGCCTTCACCGCCAACGCTGCGGGGACGCCGACGCTCTTCCGCATGAATCCCGACGGCACTGGCCTCACGCAGCTCTCACGCGGTGGCACGCCGTCGTACGACGCCGCGTGGAAACCGTGACCTCACCGCAGTTCCCGCCTGGCTGCACGGCGACACCGTGGTGTGCCGAACGTAACGCTTCGACGCGTGCTCGCAACGTCTCGTTACGTGGTCGCGACGCCGCGCGGGTTGGCTGGAGCAGTGCAAGCCCTTGCGCGTCAGGTGATTGAGTCGTATTGCCTTGCTGGTGCTCCCCTTGCCTCAGGCAGGGGGACCCAGCCCGGCACCCGCATGCGCCGCCTCCTCATCGCCGCACTCGCAGTCGCCGCCGCGTGCGGCACGCGACCCGACCCCCAGCGCATGGCCGCGCAGAAGGATGCGCCGCGGGGCGAGCCAGGGGTCGTCGCGCGTCGGCTTCTCTCCGAGTCACAGTTCAACGACCACGGCTACCCGACCGCCGACGGGCGATTCCTCAGCACCACCGACGGGTCCACGGGCGATCTCGCCGTGCGAGACCTCTGGACCGGGGCGCTGCGACGAGTCGGCCTCAAGCAGGATGGCTGGGCGTCGGCCGCGTACGTCGAGACCTCGATCATGTCGCCGGACGGACGTCGCATCGCTCTGGCCTGGGCCGACGACGAGTCGCGCTACTCGATCCGCGTCGTCGACGCGGACGGCCGCAACGCGCGCGTCGTGTACGAGGACTCGGCCTACTACTACATGGAGGTCAACGGCTTCGCGCCCGACGGCCGACATGTGATCGTGGAGCTCGACCGGACGAACGGCCTGTTCGATTACGGGTGGCTGGACCTCGATGGCGGCGGCATCCGCCTTCTCTTCAAGAACGTGCCCTGGGTGCTGGGCGACGTGCTCTTCTCGCCGGACGGTCGCTACGCCGCGTACAACGGGAGCGAGGAGCACCCGAACGCGGGCCCGCGCGACGCACGCATCCTGGAAATCGCGACGGGGCGCACGTGGCCGCTGTTGACGTGGCCGAGCGACGAGTCGCCTAACGGGTGGGCGCCCGACGGAAGTGCCATTGTTCTGAGCAGCGACCGCGGAGGGACGCCGAGCTTCTGGCTGCAACCGGTGCGCGACGGCCGTGCGAACGGTGAGGCGCGGCTCCTGAAACCGGACGTCTGGAATGCGTCCGGCGTCGGCGCTGTTCGCGACGGGCGCCTTCTCTACACGGTACGCACCGGCGCCGTGTACCTGTACCAGGCGACCTTCGACAGCGCCGCGGGCGCGGTCGTCGGCGAGCCAGTACGCATGGACGACCGCGACGTCACGCGTCCGCTCTCGGCGCTCGGCGTCTCACGCAACGGGGAGTGGCTGGTGCACAACGTGCCAGACCGCAACAGGGCCGAGTGGGGCCAGCCGGTTCTCACCCTCCGCTCGCTTGTCACCGGCGAAACGCGCCGGGTGAAGACGACGCTGGGACGAATCTACGGACGGCAGCATTGGTCGCCGGACGGTATGCGCGTCTTCACACGCGGCGAGGACGCGAACCGGCGTGCTGGCGTTTTCGTCGTCGATGTCACGACCGGCGAGGCGCGTACGGTACTTCTCCGCGACACGACCGCGAGCGCGTGGGCCGTCCCGTGGAACCTCGGCTGGACGGCGAACGGCAGGGAAGTCATCTACCGGCGCTACGATCCGGACAGCACGGTGCGAACCGTGGCGGTCGACGCGGTGACCGGCGCGTCTCGTGTCCTCGCGAGCTGGACGCACGCGCGACCGCAGGACGTGATCGGCGAGCTGTCGCCCGACGGTCAGCTGGTTGCCCAGGTCGTGCCGACGGAGGATCGCCAGGGAACGGCGCTGCGCGTGACCGACCTCGCCGGCAACTCGGCGCGCGAGCTGCTCCGCGTGCGCATGCCGGACCAGCTCTCGACGATCGACTGGGCCGCCGACGGACGCCACATCTACGTGGTGTGCGCGAACCTCGTCGACGCCGGGCCCGTGCATCCCGCGCGCTCGTTACTGCGCATCGACCGCGTGTCGGTCGCCGACGGGGCGACGCGCACGCTGCGTTTCGGGGTGATGGGTAACTTCACGCCGATAGCCGTGCATCCCGACGGGCGACGTCTCTACTTCACCGCGGGGCACGCGGCCAACGAGCTATGGGAGCTTGCCGGCTGGAGCCCCGCGGCCACATCGGCGCGTGCGCGCTCGGGCGGCCCGTGATCCCGAGGATCGGATGAGCGGATCGCTGCTCGTCGTCGACGACGACGCGGTCGTGCGCGAGGCGCTCGTCGAGGCGCTCGTCGAGGCGGGCTACGACGTGCGCGCGGCCGATGATGGCGTGCGTGCCGTCGCGCTACTCGCCGAACGGGCGCCTGACATCGTGCTCTCCGACGTCCGGATGCCCGGGATGGACGGGCTCGCGCTGCTCGCGCTGCTCCGCGAGCGCGCCCCCGACATCCCTGTGCTGCTGATGACCGCGTTCGACGACATGCCGACGGTGGTGGCGGCGATGCGCGAAGGCGCGACCGATTTCCTCGTGAAGCCGCTCGACCTGCACGAGCTGCGTGCGCGGGTCGCGCGCGTGATCGACGACCGGCGGGCGCGGGCGCGCGCCGCTCGAGGTCGGCGCGGCGAGGAGGAGACGCCCGAGCGGCTCGCGGACCTCGTGGGCCGCGACCCGCGCATGATCGAGATCTATAAGCTCGTGGGTCAGGTCGCCGCGGCTCGCGCGAACGTGCTCATTCGCGGCGAGAGCGGCACCGGCAAGGAGTTGATCGCGCGAGCGATCCACGATCACTCCCGCGACGCGAGCGAGCCCTTCGTGCCGATCAACTGCACCGCGGTGCCGGCGACACTGCTCGAGAGCGAGCTGTTCGGCCACGTGCGCGGTGCCTTCACCGGAGCGCAGGGGGATCGTCGCGGCAAGTTCGCGCTCGCCGGACGCGGCTCCATCTTCCTCGACGAGATCGGGGACACCTCGGCCGACTTCCAGACGAAGCTCCTCCGCGTGTTGCAGGAGCGGCAGTTCTACCCTGTGGGGGCGGACCGACCGGAGCGCACGGAGGCGCGCGTGATCGCGGCGACGCATCGCGACCTCGAGGCGATGGTGACGGGGGGACAGTTCCGCGCGGACCTGTACTATCGGCTCCGCGTCGTCGAGATCGTGGTGCCGCCGCTCCGCGAGCGCGCGGGCGACCTGCCGCTGCTTGCGGCGACGCTCGTCCGCCGGGCGGCGGCCGCCGTGGGGCGCCCCGAGCCGGTGCTCGCGCCCGACGCGCTCGCGGCACTCGCGCGGCACGCGTGGCCGGGCAACGTGCGCGAGCTCGAGAACTGCCTAACGCGCGCGGTGGTCGTCGCGAGCGGCGACGTCATCCGCGCCGAGCACCTCGTGCTCGGTGGCGCGGCGCCAGAGGGCCCGGCAAAGCTCGGCACGCTCGACGACGTGGAACGCGACCACGTGCTTCGCGTGCTCGCCGCCACGCGGGGCCACAAGGCACGCGCGGCACAGATCCTCGGCATCTCGCGTCCGCGGCTCGACCGCATTCTCGCGCGGCACGGCATCGGCTCCGATGCCTGACACCACCACGGCTCGACCGGCACGTGAGGCGCAGTCGCGGCTGTCACCTCCCGCGCCGCCGGCTGCGCCCGTGGCGCCGCTCACGAGGATCCCGGGTGTAGTGTCGGACCCATCGTCAACCGCGCCGAGCCTGGTGCGTCGCTCCCTGCGCACGCAGCTCATTCTGGTCGTCCTCGCGGCCGCACTGGTGCCGCTCGTGCTGCTCGCGCTCTGGTTGGCGCGCGCGAGCGGGCGCGCGGGCGAGACGCTCCTCACCCGGCGACTCGACGCGGCAGTGCTATCGGCGGCCAACGAGGCTGGAGTCCGGTGGGTGGAGCACCGCTCGGCACTACTGGACCTTGCCGATGCCATCGACGTGCGGCGCGCGCTCGGCGACACAGTGGGCGCTATGTCTGCACCCGCGGTCCTACCCGCAGCGGTGCGCCTTGCGGTCGTCCGCGACGCAGCCGGCGCGGTGCGCTGGGCTCGCGCGGTCGACACGGCCACTACGGGGGGCGTTTTCCGTCCGGTGCTCACGCTATGGTCGAGGCGTGCGGGGAACGCAATCGGCAGCCTCGAGGCTGTTCTGCCCGGATCGGCGATCGTCAGGGCGACCGGGGCGACCGGGGGCACCACGCTCGCTGCCTTCGACCGCCGTACCGGGCTGCCTCTTCTCGCGACGCCGTTCGACCCCGACCTCGCGAGCAAGGCCACGTTCACCTGGAATGGCGAGCGCTGGTTGGTTGCGCGCCGGACGTTGGACGAACCGGCGATCGAGATCGTCGCTGCGGCACCGGTGGCGGACTACGAGGCGCCCTTCGCCGACGCGGCGCGGCGCGGCCTCGTCGCGCTGCTCATCGTCGCAATGCTGAGCACTCTCGCCGCCATCGTGCTCACGCGGCGAATCACGCGCGCCCTCGGCGACCTCGCGCTCGCCGCCGACGGCGTGTCGCGCGGCGAGATGGGGCGTACGGTCCCGGTGCCGGCGAGCGAGGAGCTCGGGCGACTCGCCGAGGCGTTCAACACCATGTCCGAGAGCCTCCGCCGCACGCTCGACTCGCTCGCGCGGCGCGAGTCGCTCGCCGCGGTTGGCGAGTTCGCGGCGTCGCTCTCGCACGAGGTGCGCAATCCGCTGACGGCGATGCGTCTCGACCTCCAGCGCGTGGAGGAGAAGCTCGACCCCGAGTCGCCACTCCGCGCGCCGCTCCGCCGCGCCCTGCGCGCTGTCGACCGGCTGCAGCACACGGTGAGCGGCGCGCTTCGCGTGGCGCGCAGCGGACGCGTCGCGCGCGCGCCGGTGGACCTGCTCGTCCCGCTCGACGCAGCCTTGCACGCGAGTGAACCGGAGATGCAGGCGGCCGGCGCACGCGTGGAGATCGACACGGGCAATGCGCCGCTCGTCGTCCTCGGCGACGCTGCGGCGCTCGAGCAGCTGTTCCTGAACCTGCTGCTCAATGCGGCGCAGGCCTTCGATGCCCCCGGCGGCGTGGTGCGCGTGCGCGCCAGCGCCGACGCCACCCGCGCGCGCGTCGAAGTGGAGGACGCCGGACGCGGCATGTCGTCGGAGGCGCTCGGCGCCGCCTTCGATCCGTTCGTCACCACGCGGGCCCAGGGGACGGGCCTCGGCCTCGCGATCGCGCGCCGCATCGCCGCCGCGCACGGCGGCGAGCTCTCACTCGAGAGCGTGCCCGGAAGCGGCACGACGGCGGCCGTCACCATACCGCGTGCGACCTGAAACGTAGCCCGCGACGTATCGGTTCGTTACGCGCGGCGGCCGCGCGCGGCGCACGGCATCAGCGGCAAGTGCAGGGCAGTCAGCAACATACGCGACGAGCGGACGGCGGCGCCACGGTTGCTTTGTGCGCCGGGCGATCACGATCGACCCCCACGCCTCTCCCGCCGTTCCATGCTCGCCACGATACCCGTTCGACGCCCGATCGCCGCTCGCCCGTCCGGCGCCGCGGCGCCGGTCGAGTCTAACGAGCGCCTGCACGCGCTCGACGTTCTCCGCGGTCTCGCGCTCGTCTTCATGATCCTCGTCCACTTTCACCAGCTCATGCGACTGGAGAGCAACGGATGGCAAGGCCTGATCGGCTGGGCCGTCTGGGTCGGGGTCGAGCAGAAGGCCTGGGGCACGTTCGCGATGCTGTTCGGCGCCGGCTTCGCGTTGCTGCTGCGCCGGCTCGACGCGCGCGGTGCCAGCGCGGTGCCGATCTTCGTTCGCCGCCTCGCGGGGCTGTTCGCAATCGGTTGGCTCGTCGAGAGCATCATTGGCTTTCACATCCTCACGACGTACGCGGTGTGCGGGCTCCTGGTGCTCGCGATGCGCCGGTGGTCGACGCGCGCGCTGTTTCGGATGGTGGTGGTCACCGCCATGTTCCCGCCCATCCTGAACGCAGCGGTGGGCCTCGCCATGCACTTCACGCACAGCACCTTCCCGCTGTTCAAGACGTGGTGGTGGCTCGTGCCTGACGAGAGCCTTCCCCTTGTCCTCATCGGATTCCTCGCCGTGCGCCTCGGCGTGGTCGACAATCCGCTCCGACACGTGCGCCTCGTACAGCGCTGGATGCTATTCGGGCTCGCGGCGTGGGCCGTGTCGTGGCTCGTGCTCTCCCACGTGCCTCGTCCCCCCCAGTACCTCATGGGAGCCTACTGGGCGGAGCGGACGCTCATCGGGCTGGTGAAGGACCAATGGCTCTGCATCACGTACGCTGGCGCAGCGCTCCTGCTCCTCGCGAAGCGGCCCGCACTCGTGGCGCGGATGCGGCTCATCGGCGCCGCGGGCCGCCTGGCGCTCACGAACTACGTGGTGCAGGCTGTGACGATCTGGTATCTCGCGAAACCGCTCGGCATCAAGTTGCATGAGGGCGGGTACGTCGCCGCGTGGATCGTGCTCACCAGCGCGATGGTCCTGCTCAGCAATCTCTGGTTGGCCCATTTCCGATACGGCCCGCTCGAGTGGCTCTGGCGCATGGCCACCTATGCGAAGCGGGAGCGGCTGCGGCGCGGCGACGACGAGGCGGTCGCACTCGCGGTGGCGTCGTGAACGACGGCCGTCCGGTGCGCCTAACGCCTGTACCGCCGCGTGAGGTATGATTACCGGGAGACTGGTGTGACGCGCGCGCGATCGACTGCCGACCTCCGTCGTGTCAGTTCGAGGCGCGTATGGAGTCGAGCTGCGCTGCCGAGTAGACGCGGCCGAGCCGGACCACGGCCGTCGGCGCGCGCAACGCGGCGAGATCCTCGAGCGGGTTCGTGGCGACGATGAGCAGATCCGCACGCGCGCCAACCGATATCGTCCCGAACGGCAGTGTGCCGCGTGCGAACTCGGCGGCGAAGCGGCCAGCGTTGGCGGTGGCCGTCGCGAGCGCCTCGAACCGCGTCATGCCGATCGACTGCATCATTCGTAGCTCGTCGTGGATCGCGATGCCGGGGATCATCCCCGTGATCCCCGGCGCGTCCGTTCCGGCGAGCATTGGGACGCCCGCCTGATGAAGCCGCCGAGTGACCTCGGTGTACGACGCGAGACGATCGGCCACGTTACCGGTCTGCGTGTGGTAGTTGTTCCGGCGCCAGCTGTCGAGCGACGCCGGCGAGACGTGCGCCGACTGGCCCTCCGCGATATACCGGTCGAGTCGCTCCGGGTTGCCCCACGTGTTGGTGATCGCCTGGAATGTGGAGAGCGTCGGCGTGAGCCAGACGCCGTACTCGCGGAAGAGCCGAACGAGCGAGTCGGCGCGCTCACTCGAGATGACTCCCGTGAAGCTCGGGCGAAGCTCTTCGGCATGCACGACCATCTTCAATCCCGACCGGAAGGCTCGCTCGAGGCCAATTCCACTTGTCTGATGGCCGATCACGGTGATGCCTGACGCCTGGGCCTCCACCATGATGGCGTCGAACACCGAGTCGGCGAGGAACGAGTAGACCTTGATGAACTCGTACCCGAGGCCCTTCGCCCAGCGCACGGTATCGCGCCCCTGCGCGATTGTCGCGATTCCCGACCTCCGCCCGTACGGCCAGTTCATGCGTTTGCCTTCGAGAATCGTCGGCCCGAACCGTTCGCCCGAGTTGTAGCGCCGCCGCTCGATCGCGACGAACGCGGGAGGACTCCACGCGAGGTTGAGGATGGTCAGGACTCCATGCGACGCGAAGAGTCTCAGGTCCTGCGGGTCGGTGGCGTGCGTGTGCATGTCGGCGAGCCCGGGCAGAATGAACTGCGTGCCGGTGCCGTTCACGCGAGCAGCACCGCGCGGGACTCGCACCGTTCTGGTTGGACCGACCGCCGTGATGCGACCGTTAGCGACGAGCACGGTGTGGTCGCGAAGCACGGTGTCGACCGTCATCGGCACGACGTTGTAACCCACGAACGCTGTGACGGTGCCCGTTACCTCGGCCTGGGCGCTCGCACGCGTGGTTTGTGTGACGGAGACGGCGAGCCAGATGACCGCGATGCGGCAGACTCGGTTTCGCATGGGTTGTGGCGGCCGAGCCGCAAGCGAGGTTGCGCGGTGAGACACGCGCAGCGGCACCTTCGTTTGAACCGGCCGCGGCGGAACTGGTCTGTATCCCATGCGCACATCGGTTGGCAGCGATGTCGGTGCGTCGCGGCATGTCGCGACACTCACGCGCCGCTCGCGCTCGCGGTGCGTCGTGAACGGCTGTCCGCGAGCACCGAACCGAAGCCCGCTGCCCTTTGCGTTCAGCCCGGCACGCGGCGGGTCGCGGAGCCGCAGATCCAGGCACGGGGGTGGTTGGCCGCCTAACGACGACCGCACCTCACCAGCTACCGGCGCTCGGTCCGGAGGTACTTCCCGCGCTCGGCGTCGTAGACGCGCACCTCGACGACGACGCCGGCCCGACGCGGGTCGATGACGCGAGCGTGCACCACGCGTCGGTCCTGGGCGGGGCGGTAGAGCACCCACGTACCGGCCGGCACCCGGGCTGCCGCGGCCGCGCACTGCGCGGGCGGCGGCTGGTGACCCGGCGGCCGGTCCGGGTACCAGACGCGACACTCGCCGGGGGCGGCCGGTGGCCTGGCGGGATACCCAGCGCTCTGTCGTCTCTACGGTGCTCCGACGACCACGGCGGGAGGCGGCGTGCGGACCAGGACCGTGCCTGCGCACCCCGTGCCGATGATGCGCGCGGTGCCAGCGTACGCGAAGCGGAGCGGCTGCGGCGCGACGACGACGAGGCGGTCGCGCTTGCGGTCGCGTTGTGAACCAGAGCCGTTCGAGGTCACGGCGCGGGCGGGCTCCACACCACGTCAGCGTTGACGCACGTAGTCCAGTCCAACCACCCCACTGGGGTAGGGCGTCGCCGATCGCAAGCTGAACGTCCGGTGCACCCCCGACGGCAGGAGACGCTTGCCGGAGCCTAACGTCAGCGGGTATAGCAGCAAGTGGAGCTCGTCGACCAGGTCGTGCTCGAGCAGCGTGTGAACCAGCTGGCTACTGCCGTCCGTGATAATCGTCCCGCCGGCTTGATTCTTGAGCGCGCGTACCGCCTCGACGACGTTGTCGCGAATGATCTCCGTGTTCCGCCAGAGCGGCGTCGCGAGCGTGCGTGACACGACGTATTTCTTCGGCGCGTTCATTAGATCGCCAAAGAAGTCACCCGCCGGCAGCGGCTCGAAGGCGCCCGCGTGGATCTCGTACGTTCTGCGCCCGAGAAGGAAGGCGTCCACATCCTGCATGATTCCCACGAACGCGGCGCCGATGTCGTCGTGCCAGTAGGGCATGGTCCAACCGCCGTGCTCGAAGCCGCCATCCCGATCCTCGTCCGCCCCACCGGGTGCCTGCATGACGCCGTCGAGTGACATGAACTCGGAAACGATGAGCTTTCGCATTGGTCTGATTTCCAGATTGGAGTTGGTTTCGCAGTTTGCCGCAGCTTCACCGCTCGGCGAGCGATCCGGCAGCCAGGAATTCAGCGACAACGGGCGCGACCGCGTCGGCGGGGGCGCCATGGTCGTGACCCTCGGACGGTCTCGGCGAGCTCGCGCGCGCTGCGCTTGCTCTCCTCATCGTCGCCGCTATACGGGGGCTCGTGCAGCACGAGGCGCGTGATCGGCAGCCCGCTGGCCGCGGCGCGTAACGCGAGGCCAGCCCCTGACGAGTGCCCATATACCGCTGCTGCCCCGCCGGCGTGAGCGATGACAGCGGCGAGGTCCTCGACTTCCCGCGCAACGCCGTACGGCGGCGTATCCCCGCTCTCCCCGCGGCCTCGCCGGTCGAAGTTGATCACGGTGAAGTGGTGCGCGAGCCGCTCGGCGAGTTCCTGTGTCCTCGTACGATCGCAGAAGATCCCGCTCACGATGACCACCGGCGTCCCGCGGCCAAGGCGATCGAAGGCGATGCGGGTTCCGTCGGCTGAGGTCGCGAAGTGCGTCATCACGTAGTTCCTCCAGGACAGCGCATCTACCAGTCACGTCGAACGAGGGACCGCCACATCGACACCGTTGAACGATCGCTACGCTGACCTTCGCGGCGCCGCTTACCGCTACCTCCTCCGAGTAGCTGCTGACAGAGAGTTGACGTCGCGCCCGGAGGGACGACCTCGACGCAGCGCCCGCGGTGGCAGCACATTCGTGCAAGCCTGGCGGAAAACGCCAATGCTCCCGGCTGCTTGGCATCACGGATGGCACGCAACCGGCAACATGGAAGCCGCTCACGCGACCGCGCTTTAGCCCAAGGCCGGTCGCATATTCGTGCACCAGCGGAGGTCGTTCATGGCCGACCCGGACGAGTCGTCCTCATCGGCCCCTCGTCGCGTCCTGTCAACGTTCGACGGCATCGTGCTCGTCGTTGGCCTCGTGGTGGGCGCGGGGATCTTCCGCTCGCCACCCGTGGTCGCCGGCAACGTTGCCGACGGGTGGACGTTTCTCGCCGTCTGGATCGTCGGCGGGCTGATCGCGCTCGTTGGCGCGCTCTGCTACGCGGAGCTGGCGAGTGCCTATCCGCATGCCGGCGGCGAGTACCACGTGCTGCGCCACACGTTCGGCCACTCGACGGGGTTCATGCTGGGCTGGGCGCGGATGACGGTCATGCAGACCGGCTCGATCGCGCTGCTCGCGTTCGTCTTCGCCGACTACGCCGCAGGGCTGTTCCCAGGAGGTGCGGGGCGCTCGCCGATGACGGGGGCGTTGATCGCGGCAAGTGTCGTCGTGGCGCTGACGCTCGTGAACATGGCGGGACTCAAGCCCGGCAAGCGCGCGCAATACGTGTTGACCGCCGCCGAGGTTGGTGGATTGTGCGCGGTCATTGTTGCCGGGTTCGTCGTCGCGTCCGGCGGCGCGCCGCCCGTCACACCCGCGCCAGAACAGAGTGCGGCGCCGTCCTCGAACGTCGCGCTGGCGCTCGTCTTCGTGCTGCTCACGTACGGCGGATGGAGCGAGGCGGCGTACCTGTCCGCCGAGCTGCGAGATCGACGCCGAGGGGTGCTTCGCACGCTCGCGTGGGCCGTTGCGGTCGTGACGGTGCTCTATCTGCTCGCGAATGCCGCGTACATCGCCGCCTTCGGGCTGTCGGGAGTGGCAGGCTCCACGGCGGTCGCCGTGGACGTCATGCGCGCGGCGGGCGGCGCGTGGGGAGCGACGCTCGTCGGTCTCATCGTCATGGCCGCGGCGCTCTCATCGGCCAACGCGTCGATGATCACCGGAGCACGCGGCAGCTTCGCCGTCGGCGCGGCCGTCGCGGCGCTCGGCGCGCTCGGCATCTGGCGTTCCACGGCGCCCGACGACAGCGGTGCGCCGCGCCGAGCGCTCATCGTCCAGGCGGTCATCTCGCTCATCCTCGTCGCGTTCGGCGCCGCGACACGCGCGGGGTTCGAGACCATGGTCGCGTACACCGCGCCCGTGTTCTGGCTCACACTGTTGTTGATGGGGGTCGCGCTGTTCGTGTTGCGGCGTCGTGAGCCGGAGCGCGACCGCCCGTTCCGCGTTCCGCTCTATCCGCTGACACCGCTCGTGTTCTGCATCGCGTCGGCGGGGATGTTGTACTCGAGCGTCGCGTACGCGGGGCGCGGGGCCCTGCTTGGCGTCGCCGTGATGCTCGCCGGACTCCCGCTTCTCCTCATCGGGCGCGCGCGTGTGGCGCGCGCCGATTCATCGCTGGGTTCAGTCGAAACGACACCGTGAGGTTCGCATGACAAGCTGTCCGCTCTCCCTCGACCCTCGGCGCGTTAGGCAGGTGAGATATTCACGCGTCTTCGTCGTCGCACTCGCCGGCCTGTCGGCGCTCGTGCTGGTTCCGCCGGCGCTCGACGCCCAGCAGCCGGCGCGCCGACCCGATGTCATCTTCGTGCCCACGCCCATGGAGGTCGTGGACTCGATGCTCGCGGTCACCCGCGTCACGAAGGAGGACCGGCTCTACGACCTCGGCTCCGGCGACGGTCGCATCGTGATCACCGCCGCAAAGCGGTTGGGAACGCGCGGCATTGGCATCGACATCGATCCGCAGCGGATCGAGGAAAGCCGAAGGAACGCGGACACGGCAGGGGTGAAGAACCTCGTCGAATTCCGTCAGGCGGACCTGTTCGAGACCGACCTGCGCCAGGCGACAGTCATCACGCTATACCTCCTCCCGACGCTCAACGTGAAGCTCCGTCCGAAGCTATTCGCCGAGCTGCGACCGGGGACGCGCGTGGTCTCGCACGCGTTCAACATGGGCGACTGGGAGCCCGATCGTACGCTCTACGCCGGCGGGCGCACCGTGTACTACTGGGTGATGCCGGAGAAGCTCGATGGAATGTGGACGCTGACCGCGCCAGCCGGTGGGTCGACACGCACCTACGAGCTGCGACTCACGCAGAACTACCAGCGTCTTACAGGCACGGCGACTACGGGCGGGCGCACACTGGCCGTCGACAGCGCGCGCGTGCTCGGCGACAGCGTGGTGTTCACGCTGGCGGATACGATCGGTCGGGCGTCGGGGGAGGGTCAGCGTATGCGGTTCGCAGGGCGACTGAGCGATGGCGCGCTGAGCGGCACCATGGTGGGCGGCTCGGGTCGGTGGCGCGCGACGAAGAGGGGCGGGCAATAGCGCCCCTCCCGTCGTTCACGTAGCGATCTCGCGAATCGCGCGCAGCACTCGCTCGATCTCCGCCGGCGTGTTCATGACGCCGGTGGCGACACGCGCGTACGAGGTCTTGTACGGCGAGCTGGTCGTGCGAAACTTCTTCGCGGTCAGTCGCTGCGTCATGGCTTCGGCCGAGAGCCCGGCGACCTCGAAGCACGAGATACCCGCCGAGAGGCGCGGGTCGCGCGGCGTATGCAGCGTCACGCCGCGGATCTTCGAGGCGCCCTCCTTGAACGCGGTACTGAGCTCATCGATGCGGGAAGCGATCTGGTCCCGGCCGATCGTACGATGCCACTCGAAGGCGGCCGGTATGGCGAGGAAGTGCTCGAAGGCGAGGAAGCCGCCCGGCGATACGAACGCCGCCTGCGTGGGAGGCAGTGGTTCCCGATTCATCCAGGCCTCCCACGTGACCATCCCGTCCGGATCGAACGCCGGGATCGTCGGGCGCGCGTGCCGCCACGCGTCGCTCTTCCCCCAGAGGAAGCCAGTGCCGCGCGGCGCGAACATCCACTTGTGAAGGCCAGACGCAAAGAAGTCGCATCCGAGGCGCGCCACGTCGGCGTCCTGCGCGCCAAAGCCATGAACGCCGTCCACGATGAGGAGACAGCGGTCGGCATCGGTGCGGCCTCGGTTCGCGCGTGCGACAACCGCAGCCAACTCCGCGATCGGGAGCTTCACGCCGGTCGACGAATGTACCCACGTCACGCCGACCGCCCGTGTGGTCGGGCGTATCGCGCGTGCCACGCGCTCGACCATCTGGGTCGCATCGGCGGTGGCCGCTCGGTCGTAGAGCGCGACATGCCTCACACGCGCGCCGGACCGCGCTGCGGCATACCGGATGGATTCGTGATGCGAGTAATGATCGTGCTCGGTCGTGAGGATGTCCTGGTCGCCGCGAATGCGCAGCCCGTGGTACGCCATCGCCAGCGCCGTCGTCGTGTTCGACGTCATGCAGATCTCGTTCGCCTGCCCACCGATGTATTCCGCGATGGCCTGCTTCACGGCCGCGAACGGGCGGCCTTCGCTGTCGGTGAGCGCGGCGATCTCGACCCAGACGGGGTCGGCGTCGATTTTCTTGCGAAAGTGCTCGATGGCCTCGGCCACGGGCCTCGGGTGTGATACGAGCAGAAAGCTCGCGAGGTGGGTCCACTCGGGACTGAGCGGGAAGAGGGCGCGCACTGCCTCCCAGTCTACCGAACCCTGGGGGGTTCGGAGCGGGCGATGTCTCGTGGGCGCCGGGCTGCTCGCGGCGACGGCCGTGAATGGGAGCAGCGGCGCGCCCAGGGCTGTTGCCGCGAGCGAGGTCAGCATCCGACGGCGGTCGAGCTTCATGAGAGTTTTCCTCCGTAACGACAAGGTCAGACCATGTCATTCCGAGCGGAGCCGCGCAGCGGCGCGGGCGCCCGCTTGCGGGCAGATGAGGAATCGCCGTCGTCCCGACCGAGAGCCCCCTCTACCGGGAAGAGTGCGATTCCTCGCCTGCGCGCCTTCGGCGCTCCGCTCGGAATGACATCGGCTCAGGCGCGCGCGGCGACGCCGGGGGCGGGGTATGAGTCGTTAGGCTGTACCGCGGCAGCCACGAAGTCGTCGAGGGACGTGAGCGTGACACCGAACGTGCGCGATGTCTCCGTCATGTCCACCGGTGTATCGAACGTATCGAGCGCAGCGAGGAGCCCGCTCACGAGCTCCGCTAGTCCCGGGACGGGTGGAAGGTCGGGGAGCAACTCGCCCGGCGCGATCCATCGGACCGGAACGGTGCGCCCCAATGTGCGCTCGTGGGCGGCCACGATATCGCGCCACGAGACGGCCTCCGGGCCGCCGATCGCGATTCGGCGATTGAGCGCCGCGGGGTGATTCACCATCGCCACCGCGAACGCCGCGATGTCACGCGCGGCGACGAAGCTATGCTGCCTGCGCGCTTCTCCAACGAGCGTGATCGGTTGCCCGGCCCGGATGCGATCGGTGACGACCTGGGGGATCATGACATCCATGATCCCATTCGCGGCGAGGATCGTGTACGGTATCCCGCTCTCGCGTACCATCACTTCGGCTCGAGCCTTCGCGCGCGGCAGCGGGACGGGGTGATCGAGCGTGGCCGTGAGCGCGGACACGTAGGTGAACTGTTTCACGCCCGCTGCGCGCGCCGCGTCGACGAGGTTCCGATTTCCGGCGAGGTCGACGGTATCCGGCGTGTCGGGCGCGTTTCGCTGCCCCGCAGTCGCGGTTGTGATCACCACGCTGACCCCTCGGCACGCGGCAGCGAGCGTCTCGGGGGCCTTCAGGTCGCCTAACGCCGCCTCGGCGCCGGCGTCGACGAGCGCCCGGTAATCGCGCCCCTCGCGGACGAGGACGCGCACCGGGCGGCGCTGGTTCAGCAGTGTGCGCGCGATCATGCCACCAACGAGGCCGGTCGCGCCGGCGACCAGGATCATGATGCCCTCCCGGCAGGCACGGCTCCCGCCGTAGGTGATTTGAGCGAGCGTGTCGCCGCCCACCCGCTGGGTGGAATGTTCGCGTTCATCCGAAATACGTTCGTCGGGTCGAATCGATCCTTGAGCGCGGTGAGTCGCGTCAGGCGGTCGCTGTACGCGCGCTCGACGCCTTCAGCCCCCTCATCGGAGAGGAAGTTCGAGTACACGCCCGTGGAGTAGGGCTTCAACGCATCCCACCCATCGCGCACCCAGCTCACGTGACGCTGCGGCTCGCCGTTAGACGGCGGCCAGGCCGAGACGATGTTGAGGTCGAACCCATTGCCGCGGTCGCCCACCGCGGTCGCACTGGCGCTCACCCGGCTCGCGGCGCCGCCGACGGCCCAGCCACTGATCTGCGAGAGCGGTGACGTGATGCAGTCGATGCGCGACATCAGCACATCGATGATGTCATCGTCCAGCCGAGCGATCCGGTGCGACTTCCAGTAGTAGTGAATCCCGTGCGGGGCGCCGTTGTCCAGCATGGACTGCAGGGCGACGTACGGCACCGGCCTCACCACGTCGGCGAGTGGTGATCCGATGTGCCGGAGTGGCGCGGTCGCGCGCTCACCTTCTCGCAGGTCCCCTGACCAGACGAGGATCAGCCCCACGACCGGCTTCCCGTACTGATCCGCCGGCAGGAACGGCATGGGCGGCGCGAGCCGGAGCGCGACGGTGATGCCGAGCTCGTCGGGCGCGTCGGGCGCGAAATCGCGAAGCGCGCGCAACACGTCGGGTGCGTCGCGGAGCGGCCAGAACACCGGGCCGCCGAGGACAATCGGGCCGACGGAGTGCAGCCGATACTCGAGCGTCGTGGCGATGCCGAAGTTTCCACCACCGCCGCGCAGCCCCCAGAACAGCTCGGGCTCCATATCCGCGTCGACGCGGATCCGCCGCGCCTCGGCGGTAACGATCTCCGTAGCGACGAGGTTATCCACCGTCAGCCCGAACCGGCGCATGAGGTGACCGAGTCCACCTCCGAGGGTGAGTCCTCCAATCCCGGTGTGGCTGATGATGCCGCCCGTCGTCGCGAGCCCGAATCGTTGGGTCGCGCGATCCAGCTCGGACCAGAGGAGACCACCCGCCGCTCGAACCGTCCGTGCCCCGGGGTCGACGCGCACGGCTTTCATGAGCGAGAGGTCGATCATGAGCCCGTCATCGCAGACCGCGTGGCCGGCGACGGCGTGGCCTCCGCCGCGTACCGATACGAGAAGATCGTGCTCGCGGGCGAACCGAACCGCCTCGACGACATCGTCGGTTCCCGCGCACCGCGCGATCAGGGCAGGGCGGCGATCGATGGCGCCGTTCCAGACTCGACGAGCCTCGTCGTAGCCCTCTTCGCCCGGGCGAAGTAGCGCGCCGCGGAACCGCGCGCGAAAGGATGCGAATTGACTCGTGGGGATCGATACAGGGTGCTCCATGCTCATCACGACCTCGATGCCAGCGATCTCCGTGAGTGGTCCATCGACTACGGCAATGACGGGCAGAATCTCGCCCGACGAGCGTTCCCAAAGCGTTCCCCAAAACGGATCCAGGAACGTTCCTCGCGGAACACTGCGCCGGGCGTGGCTTTCGGGGATCCTGGTGTCCGTCACAGCGCCTGCGATAGGCGTCGGGTCGTCGGCGTCGGGGCTCGCTGCGCGCACTGACCGGCCTGGCGAGGCCGGCCGCTCCTGAGGGTATTCGGATCGGGCGGACGGAGCGAATGGGGCGGATCGCTCGGCGCCAAGGAAAGCTCCTCTCGCAACGACCCAGAGAAATGGGGAACTGCTTCCGGCGGCGGTCGCATCCCGGGCGGCCGTTCCCCTTTTCATTCCCGGCTAGTTGCGTGAGGAACTCTCACGGCCGAGGGGCAATCCGCGGCATCCGCCCCATCCGGATGATCCGTATCGCATCGCCCGGGTGGCAGCCGCCCGGCGGACCGTAAGTGCGACCGTGGGGCCCGCCGATGTGCTTTGCTGATAGCTGATAGCTGATTCAGTCACTGCGGACTATCAGATACCTATCGCGCGCCGCGATGGCGCGTTGCTCCAGCATCCGTGCCCCTTGCCGCCGGGCCACGGCGATCGCGCGCTCGAACGCCGCGAGCACGTCGTCCGGGGCCGCACCAAGCTCGGCGAGACACTCCCCGCGTGATCGGTGTGCTTCGGCTTCCCAGACCCTTGGTCCGCCGAGGGCGAGTGCCTGCTCGGCGGCCGCGAGGCGACCCGGTGCATCTCGGGCGGCTTCATACGCGGCGGTCAGGAGGCGCGCTACCACGGCGCGTTGACCGGGCGCGTGTCCGCCTTCGCTCAACTCGTCCAGGGCCGCGCGAATCTCGTCGATCCCGCGCCGCACGTCGCCGTCGAGCACGCTCACGTACGCGCGAAAGGTCCGGGCGGACATTCGCGTCGGGCGCGCATCGTCGTCGTGGAGACCCGCGTACAGCTCCGCAGCGTAGCGCCGAACATGTTCCGCGTCCCCCATGTCCAGTGCCAGGATGGTCGCGAACACGAGCGCCGTTCGCCGGGTGGGCTCGTGGCCGATGTCGGTGGCAAGTGCGAGGGCGTCGTCGCGTGCCTTGCACGCCGCGACCGGATCGCCGAGAAACCACCAGGTGTTGCCCAGTCGGCTGAGCGAGACCACCTGCGGATCGAGCCAGTAACGCAGCAGGTGCGAGCTACGTCGATTGGGCCGGTAGCCCGCGACTGCCTTCTCGAAGTGTCGCCGCGCCGCGTCGAGCTCACCCTGCCAGAAAGCAGAGATGCCTAACACATACTCGCCCTCGACGAGTAGCGCGTCATCGCCATCCGATTCGCCGCGCCCGCGGAGTTGCTCGCCGTAACGCCAGGCGACCTCGAACTCGTCGCGCGACAGACTCGAAATCGCGAGCGACCGCAGGACGGGTGAGGGAAGCTCGACGTCGAGGACACGCGCCAGTTCCATCGCGGCCTGCTGTGCTTCGGCGACGCGCGACGACGCGAACCCGTGCGCACTCGCGAGCGGCGTCAGCATCGCTGTCAGGATCGCGAGCTCTCGTGCGCGTCGTTCCGGTGACACGGTAAGCGCTCGCACGAGTTCCAGCGCGCGCGTCAGCAGCCGCGCCGCCTCCTGGCTGGCGTGGAGTCGTTGCGATGCCTCGGCCGCTGCCTCGTACCAGGACAGGGCCTCCTCAGTAACGCCGGCGCGGTCGTAGTGCGCCGCGATCTGCCCACTCACGGCGTCGAGGTCGCGGGCTCGGAGTCGCTTGAGGGCGAGGGCCGCGCGCAGGTGATTCTGGCGTCGAACGGGTGGACTCAGCGTGAGATATGCTACTTCGCGGATCTTGTCGTGCGTGAAATCGTATGCGCCCGTATTGGTCTCGCGGAGGATGCGTGTTCGCCACAGCTCGTCGAGCCCCTGCGCGACTGCGTCCGCCGAGAGCTCCCCTGCGTATCCGAGCGTGTCGGGCGTGAAGTCGCGACCCACGGTCGCGGCGACGCCAACCAGCGACCGCGCCGCGTCGGAAAGCTGACCGAGTCGCGAGGCGATCACGGCGTGAACCTTCGGGGTCAGCGCGTCGACCGCGTGCGCACCCGGCTGCCACCCCGCGCGCACCGCTTCGACGATGAAGAGGGGATTCCCATCGGTCTCGCGAAAGAGGGCGTCGCTCGCGTCACGGTCGAGCGGTCGCGACGTCAGTGCGGCCGCGAGGTCCGCGGTCGCGGCGCGGCTGAGCCGGTCGAGCGTGACTTCGCTGACGAGTCCGAGCGTTTGCAGGCCGAGGCGGAGTTCGGCGAGCGGCTGCCGCTCCGCGTCCTCGGTCCGTGCCGTCGCCGCGACGAGCAGTGGTGTCGCCGCCGCCCGGCGCAGCAGGTAATGGAGGAACCGCGATGTTTCGTGATCGCACCACTGGATGTCGTCGATGAGGAGCAACAGCGGGCCGTCGGCCAACGACAAGGCGTGTGCGGCCGCATCGAACAGCCGGGGCCGGAGGGCGTCCTCGGGGAGTGGTGGCGGAGGGACGAGATCCGGCGATTGCGCGAGCAACTCGGGAAGCAGACGGCCCAACTCCGTGCGGTGAGGATGGGCGAGGCGCCCGACAGCTTGCTCGAGCCGCGGCGCACGCAGCCACGCGATGACCGGTGCGTACGGGAGCGAGCCCTCGGCGGCGTACGACCGTGCGGCAGCCGTGACGGCGCCGCGAAGCCCAGCCCAGTCGCGCAGCTCCTCGATGAGCCGGGTCTTGCCGACGCCCGCCTCGCCCGTCACGAGGAGGAAGCCGGACTGGCCCGCTTCGATGACTCGCCAGAGGGACGTTAGGCGCGCCCACTCGTCGGCACGTCCGACGAGCGGCGCCGCGGCAGTGCGGTGCCGAGCTTCATCGCGAGGAGCTTCGGTCGCACCGCGCACGCGTTCCGTGCCGCCTCGGAGGAGTGCCTCGTACTCCTTGCGCGTGTCTTCGGTCGGGAGCACGCCGAGCTCGCGCTCCAGCGTGGCAACGCAGGTGTGGTACGCGTGGAGCGCCCCGGCGCGATCGCCGCGGGCGTCGCGGAGGCGCATGAGGAGGCGCCAGGCATCCTCCCGCAGCGGTTCGTGCTGGAGGAGGCGCTCCACGTGGACGAGTGCCTCCGAGTATTCACGCCGCTCTTCGAGCAGGCGCGCGAGTCGATCCAGCGATGCGAGAAAGCGCTTTGTGTAAGCATCGCGACGGCCGTTGAGCCACTCGTCATAGCATGTCTCGAGGAGGTCGCCGCGGTACAGCGTCGTGGCATCGCGCAGGGCGGCAATCGTGGTCTCCGCCTGCGCTGGGGCAGGGGATTCCATCGCGGCGCGCTCGGCCCGCCGTATCGCGGCGTCGAACTCCGCGACGTCGAGCCACACCGGCAAGCCCGGCTTCCATCGCAACGTGCGCGACTGCACATCGAGGTAGCGATCGGCGTCAGGCAACGCGCGGCGAAGATCGTGGAGGACGTGCCTGAGGTTCGTGCGCGCCTGGGACTCCGAGGAGTCCGGCCACAGTCGAAACGCCACGTGCTGGCGCGGCTGAGGCGCATCGGCGTTGAGAATGAGGTACGCGAGCAGCGATTCGGCGCGTGCCGACCCGAGGTCGGGTAGCAGCGTTTCACCGGACCTGAGGTCGAAGTTGCCGAACAGTCGGATCGAAAGGATGGCCTGCATTGGTGCGCGATCTCGCTCGCCTGCGTTGGAGCGTTCCCGCCGATGGATATACCCGGCGGGGCAGGCCGATCGCCAGAACGGGACGGGTCCACTCCTCGCCGCCCCGGGTACCTACACTGTAGGTACGAACAAGCCTACAGTGTAGGTTTTTACGGCTAACGGTTATGTTCTCAGCATGAAGCGACCCGGACTCACCCGCGCGCGCATCGTGGCCGCGGCGGTCGAGCTGGCCGACCGCGACGGGTTGCCAGCGGTTTCGTTGCGCCGCCTCGCAGCGGAGCTCGGCGTTCATGTGACATCGCTCTACAATCACGTGGCAACGAAGGACGCCCTGCTGGACGCCATGATGGAGCGGCTCGTGGCCGACGCGCGACTGCCGACCAATGCGAGCACGTGGGAGGAGTGGGTTCGGCGCTTCGCGCACGCGGTGCGCGTCATCGTGCGTCGGCACCCGGGGGCGTCGGAGGTGTTCCATCACCGCACCGTTCAGGGGCCCGAGGCGGCAGCGTCAGCCGAGGCGGCGCTTGCCGCGTTTCGCGCGGCGGGGTTTGATGTCGTCGAAGCGTACAACGCCGTCAAGGCGACGAGCTACGCGGTGCTCGGCGCGGTCATCGAGGATCGCGCGCAGCTGCAGGCGCCGGGTCGCCGGACCGAAATCGATGGGCTGCCGCTCGAGCGCTTCCCCAACCTGCACGCCGCCAACACGCTGTGGGCGAAGGCGGACCCGTGGATCTACCTGCTGGACGGGCTCGTTGCCGGTGTCGCCGCCAATCACCGCGCCGGAGCGATGCGCACGACGGCGACCCGGCGCGCCTCGAAGGCTCGTTAGGCAGAGAGCCAGTACGAGAGCTTGACGGCAAGCTGGTTTGCGGGGCGCTGTCGGAACAGCGCGCGGAGGTCCGGACCGAACCGGAGGACGCCCGGATCCGACGAGGTGATGTCGCGACCCTGCGTCCAGACGAGGAACAGCGTCGAGCCGGGTCGATATTCCCATCGCAGCACCGCGTTGGACCTCAGCTGTCGGAAGTCCGTTCCGGCGAGTGACGCCCGGGTGGCGCTATCGTCGACGGCACGGAAGCGCTCTTCGTACGTGTCGGCCCGGGGATTCACGACTTCGCGACGGTGCGAGTAGATGCCGCGTGACACGTAAGCTTGCGCGTACCACTGTACGCTCAGCGCCGTCGTGACCGTGAAGTCGACGCGCCCCGTGATGGACCGCGCTGGCTGCTCCAGGCGGGCAACCGTGATACGTGGCGAATCCGGCGTGCCTTCCTCGCTCGCATAGAAGAAGGCATCGTGGGTCGCTTCATTTGCGTCCAGTGCGACGGATACGTCGACGTTGGAGCGCGCGTGCCAGAGGACGTCGGCGCGACCACTCGCGGCATGCGATCGCCCCTCGTCGTCTCGAGCCCAGTCGACGTTGACGCTGGGCACGAACGGGCGTCGCGGGTCGCCGGTCACACCAACCGAGAGTCGGGTGCGCGGTGGGTCGACGAGCGCCGGTCCGCCGCGCATGCAGGTCATGGTGCAGTACGCGCCGGGAAGCTGCTGGCCGATCGTCGTCTGGATCTGCGCCAGATTGATGAGTTGCATCGTGCCCGTAAGACTCACCTCGCGCGCAAACGAGCGTCCTCCGGTCGACCACTCCGCGGCGCTGCCCAGCGTCACGGCGGCGGTGGTGTAGGGGATCCCGGCGATCCGACCGGCGCGCGTTGCCCGAAGGCCGGCGCTCGCCGTCAGGCGCTGAACGCCGGCCGTGGTGAGGAAGCCGGCCTCGTTCACGTCGAACTCCGGCGCGATCCATCGGTAGGACGCGTCGTAGCGTGTGACGCCGCCTGCGACTTTTCCGGCGAATATGTATCCGGCAACGCCGCTGAGGCTCGTGCGTGTCGAGTCGAACTCGACGCCATCGTCTGGTTGATGGAATCCGTGCACGTTCGAGCGCTGGAGCAGCGCGATGGCGGGCGCCGAGCCTCTGATGTCGCTCGCGGCGAGCCAGCCGCTGACACGGTAGTTGCCATCACGCGTCTGATGCTGCGTCGCGAGCGCCGCGGCCTGTGCGGAGCGCGCGAGGATCGACGCGGCCGTCGAATCGCCGTGGCCGCGATCCACGCGCGTCACCATGAGGGCGAGGCCACTTCTGCCACCGCGAAAGTCGCGTTGAACGCGCGCGACCGCGTAATGCGCTCGCGGCTCGACCACCGGGCGTCCCCCGGACGGTTGCGAGCCAGCTCGCTCTTCGGCCGTGAGCGCGGAGAGGACGACCAGTGACGTGGCCGGCGACAGGCGGGCGGTGAACTTTGTGGCGCCGTGGATGGTGGTCTCCGCGGGACCGGCGTTGGCGCCGTACAGCGAGCCAAGGGCGGGTGAGCGGCCGATGCGCCGGGAGTGAAAGAGCAGCGCGCTTCCATCGCTCGCGAGTGGGAAATGAAACTGGCCCGCGCCCTCGAGAAAGAATGGGCGCCGTTCGGCCTGAAATACCTCGAAGCCGGACAGGTCGAGCACGGCCGGGTCGCTCTCCACCTGTCCGAAGTCGGGGTTGATGGTAGCATCAATGCTGACGTTAGGCCGGGGCAGAACGCGCACGTCGCCGCCGAGCGCCACGGAGGTCTGCACGCCAAGTCGCGGCGCGGTGCGTCCGGTGGCGTTTCGGCCTCGCGCCAGTACGTATGGTGCCGCTTCGATACTCGCCTGTCCCTCGAGCTCGCGAAGTCCGTGGAGTGTCCCCGTCTGCGATACGTACCCTGACCGCGACGGGCGATAGAGCGGCCAGCTCACCCGCTCGCCGGTGCGCCCGATGAGGCGCCACACCATGAGTCCGAAGACGGGTGACTCGCGATCCGTGTAGCGGAGCTGTTGAAGCGGGATCGCAAACTCGGCGGACCAGCCGAGCGAGTCGA
This sequence comes from Gemmatimonadaceae bacterium, assembly GCA_036741775.1. Taxonomy (GTDB): domain Bacteria; phylum Gemmatimonadota; class Gemmatimonadetes; order Gemmatimonadales; family Gemmatimonadaceae; genus JAJKIV01. The sequence continues at coordinate 26,384 of DAINRQ010000058.1, forward strand.
TGCGCGTGGCGACGTCCCATACGCCGTTCCACGACTGGTCGAACCCGGTGTCGTCGAAGAGCAGGTAATCGGACTTCACGCCGCCAGCATTGACGATGTACTCGTAGCCGCTCCGGCGGTCGTAGAACGAGTCGATGAAGAGCTGGATCTGGTCGTTCGGCGCGCCGTCGGTGTCTCGGCGCGAGAGCCGCTGGACGATGCTGTCCGGGCGGGGGTCGAACGCGCGCACGAAGATGTACAGCGCTGCGTCGTCGTACGCGGCGCGGGCCTCGGTGCGGAACGTCGGGTCCGCGTCTTCACGCGGTGTGAACGTGCGGAAACCGTCCTGGCGTTCGGCGATCAGCCAGACGGCGTCGTCGTCGAGCGCGTCGAGCTTTGGGGCGACGGCGGCTCGCGCGGCGGTGAGGGTACCCGGTGGGGGGGAAGCGTGGGTGCTCCGCGGCCGGATCGTTGGGTCCTGCGCGCGCAGCATCGTACTCGCCGCGAGGATCGCGGGAAGCAGTGAGATCGCGGGAGTCTGCATGCGGCACGCCTCCGTGCGGGTACACCACTATGTGCCAGGATACCGGTGCAACCGTATCGACGAGGCTCACACCTGTCAAGCGCATTTTACCGGTGTTACCTTTCGGCATGGCTGACCACGGTGGGCAGGAGCCGTACGCGCCGGACGCGCCGTTTCGGTTCGTCGGCGGCGACCCGAGCGTCGACTTCGTGAACACGGCGGACTGGACGCCGCGCGGGCTCGAGCGCGATCGCCTCACTGGCTATGACCGATTGCTGGAGTGGGCGCGCGGGGCAGGTGTGTTGGACGGCGCCACGGCCCGTCGGGCGGCTCAGGCGGGCGTGAAGTATCCGCGACGCGCCGCCGAGGCGGTCGAAGCCGCGCGGAGCGCGCGGCGGGTCTTGCAGGCGGTGTTCGCATCGGTTGTCGCCGGGCGCCCTGGCGCGGGCGCGCTCGACCGGCTCAACGCGCTGGTCGCCGACGCGGCGCCGCATGTGCGCGTGGTCCGCGACACGAGTGGACGGTACCAGCGTGGCTGGGATGCGCTCGGCGAATCTCCGGAGTCCGTACTATGGCCGGTCGCCTGGGCCGCGGCCGATCTCTTGTCGTCGGCCGATGTCGAGAGGCTGCGGATGTGCGCCGGGAACGATTGCGGATGGCTCTACGTGGACCGGAGCCGGAATGGTCTCCGGCGCTGGTGCGAGATGAGCGTGTGCGGCACGGCCGAGAAGAACCGTAGGCGCGCGAGCCGATAGCGGATAGTTTCGTCGTCGACGTGGACCGCGGTTTGCGACGCCGGCCGACGATGGCGAATACCGACAGATCCTTCGATCCCATGCGGCGGTGACGCGCGGCCAGCGCTGGGGGTTGGCTGCGGCCGTGCTGGGCGGCATGGCCCTTGGGCTTGGCCTCTTCACGTTCGTGTACGCGCGCGGGTACTCGTACCTAACGAACGATCCGCAGGCGTGTGCGAACTGCCATATCATGAGCGAGCACTACGGTGCGTGGCTCAGGGCCAGCCACCGCGCCGTCGCTACGTGCAATGACTGCCACACGCCGCACGACGTCGTGGGGAAGTACGTCGTAAAGGCGAAGAACGGGTTCTGGCACTCGTTCTATTTCACGGTGGGCGGTTACCCCGATCCGTTACGCATCACCGAGGGGAACCGCGAGGTGACCGAGGAGGCATGTCGTTACTGTCACGCCGAGATCACCGACGCCATCGACCATAGTCCGCAACTGGGCGCCCACGCCGTGTCTGCGGGCTCGAACGCCGCGGGCCCGGTTCTGGCAGCGGCGCGGAGTGACGAACCCATCTCCTGCATCCGCTGCCACAAGTACGTTGGCCATTGGGTCCGGTGATTGTTGTCGTCATTGACGCACCGCGACGCGTGCGGTGCGAAACACCTGCGAGGGTAGGGAAATGACTGAGCCGCACGATGCCACCTCGACGCCGCCGCCGCGAAAACGGTTCCGCACGAGCTGGCTGGTGCTCGCCGCGATCGGCGCGGCGTTGGCGGTCGTCGGCATCGCGGCCCTCCTGACCTCGGTCTTCGAGCGGCAACAGGAGGCACGGAACCCGTTCTATCGCGTGGTCGCGTTGAATGACACGATCGACGACCCGGCGGTGTGGGGGAAGAACTTCCCGCTCCAGTACGACGACTACCGTCGCACCGTGGATCAGGTCCGAACCCGATACGGTGGGAGCGAGGGGGAGCCACACACCCCGAGCCAGGCGGACCCGCGGTCGATCGTCGCGCAGTCGCGGCTCGAGGAAGATCCACGGCTCAAGGAGATGTGGGCTGGCTACGCGTTCGCGCAGGATTTCCGCGAAGAGCGTGGTCACGCCTACATGCTCGAGGATCAGGAGTTCACGGCGCGGCAGAAGGTCACGCAACAGCCGGGCACGTGCCTTCACTGCCACGCGTCCGTGTACGTCCCGTACCGCCGCGTCGGGAACGGCGACCTCATCAAGGGCTTCGAGACACTGAACCCGCTGCCGTATTTCGAGGCGCGGAAGGCGGTTCGGCATCCCGTATCGTGCATCGACTGCCATGATCCGGGGACCATGCAGCTCCGCGTGACGCGGCCCGGGTTCATGGAAGGGATTCGCCTGCTCCGCGCGTCAGAGGGCACCGCCAACTACGACGTCAACGCGCAGGCGACGCGCCAGGAGATGCGGACGTTCGTCTGCGCGCAGTGCCACGTCGAGTATTACTTCCGCGGCCCGGAGAAGCGCCTCGTCTATCCGTGGGGGAAAGGCCTCACGGCCGACAGCATTCTCGCGTATCACGACTCCACCGGCCACCGCGACTGGGTTCATAAGGTCAGCGGCGCGCCCGTGCTCAAGGCGCAGCATCCCGAGTTCGAGCTCTACAGCCAGGGCATCCACGCCCGATCAGGCGTGGCCTGCGCCGACTGCCACATGCCCTACAAGCGCGAAGGCGCGATGAAGATCTCCGATCACCACGTGCGCAGTCCTGTGCTCAACCTCAATCGCGCGTGTCAGACGTGCCACAAGTGGTCGGAGGACGAGCTACGCACGCGTGTTCGGACGATCCAGGATCGGACGTTCGAGATGCGCAACATGGCGATCGACGCCGTCCTGCACCTCACCCGCGAGATCGCGGATCAGGTTGCGCGCGACAGCACGGTCTCTACGATTGCCCTCGCGCGTGACTACCAGCGCAAGGCGCAGTTCCTCGCCGATTTCATCGAGGCCGAGAACTCGATGGGGTTCCACGCCGATCAGGAAGCGGCGCGCATCCTCGCGAAGTCCATTGACTACTCCCGGCGCGGGCAGATGGCGCTTCGCGGGCAGAACCCACCGCCGGTGACGAATCCGGCGACGCATCGAGATCCGGCCGCGAAGTAACCGGCGGGCAGCAAACGGCGAGCGGTGAGGCCGTCACCCCTCGCCTTCGATCTTGTAGATCTCGCGCTTCCCGTGATCGACCAGGTCATGGTAGCCGTCCATGATGCGCTCGAACTCCTTCATGTCCTCATCCGACGCGTTCGGTGGAGCCATCATGTCCTCGAACGCTTTGAGGGATGGCACCTCCATCTCCGAAACGAGCGTCCAGTATCGCTCGGCGCACATGTCCGTCATGATGCGCATCCGGCCCATGCCGATGCGCTCGGACAGCTTCTGCATGGCGAGGAACTTCTCGACGAGCGGGCGAACCTTTCCGGGCTTGCAGTACATGATGTCGCGAACGAGGTACATACGGGTCTCCGGTCGACGGTTGCGGGTTGCCGGTGTGTGCGAACGTTGTGATAGACGTGGTAGCGAGACAACCGCGTGCATTCTGTGCTCGACGCCGAGGGATCGCCTTGCCTGACCTTCAGTCTTCTGTGAGCTGGCATCAGGCATCCCCTTATCAATCAAACGCTTCCTCGTTCGACTTCAACGAGAATCTGCGATGCCGCTGCAATGGTAATCGAGCTCCGCTCCGCGGACCGGACGCCTAACGCCATTCCTGACCGGCGCGTCGCCGTCATGGTACGATTCGGGCGTAAGGGTGGCCGGTATGACTGCTCGACGCCGTGTCCGCCCAGCGGTGACCGCTCTCGCACTCCTCGCCATCGCCGGCCTGATGCCGCCGCGCGCAGTGAGCCATGCTCAGGTCACCGTGCGCACGACGGGCCACGAGCTTGGCGACATGCTCGAGGACGTCGGGCACCTCCTGCGCTCGCCGCTCCGGGCCGATCAGAAGGACTGGCTGGGGGTGGCGCTCACCGGTGCGGGGTTCGCGGCGCTACTGGCGATCGACAAGCCGGTCGACGACTGGGTCGTGCGGCGTCCCACGGAGCCCGCGCTTCGTGTGCTCGCGCCGTTCCGCGAAGAGACAGGTCCGTTATCGCGGCTCGTTACGGCGAAGCAACTCGTTCCGCTCTCGGCCGCCCTCATCATCGCTGGTGCAGTGACCGATCGGCGCGGACTTCGTGAGGCCGGTTGGGGATGCATCTCCGGGTGGGGCGTGAGCAACATCGTGCGCTATACGACCTACGCGATCGTGTCGCGCGACCGGCCATCCGCGGCGGAGGGCGAGCCGCTCGCGTTCGCCGTTCCAGGTGGCGGGTGGAACCAGCACGCGTTCCCCGCCGGCCACGCGATGAACGCGTTCGCGTGCGCGTCGTTCTGGAGCGCGCGGTTCGAGCTCTCGGTTGCGGAGCCGGTCCTGTACGCGGGCGCGACGTTGAGCGCGCTGTCGCGCATTGCGGATCGCCGGCACTGGTCGTCCGACACGTTCGTCGGGATCGTCACGGGTATCGCCATCGGCCACACGCTCGCGCGACGTTACGAGGACCGCGAATCCAGCCGTGCTACAGCGGCTGCCCTCGCGCGAAACGCCGGCGCGGCGACGAGTAGTCCCGCGGATATGGCAACTCATCACACTCGGCTGGTTGCTCGGCGCCCGGTAGTGATTCTTTGGCGCGGGCACTTCTAGCATCGGCGCCTCCGCGCGATAGGCGCTGCGGGCCCACGTCCTGTTGCCCGGCAATGCGATCCCCCCGCCGTGGCGCCTAACGAACGAGGCCACAACCGCTCGAACATGATGAGAACCTTCGCGAGACTCGCGCTCGTTGCGGGCGCCAGCATCGTCATCCCTGACGTCGGGCTCGCTCAGACCCCAGTCGGGTCGACAGTATCTGTGGCGCCCGAGGCCGACTCGGCAGGGGCGGCGCGAGCCGCCTACCGGCGGGCCATCGCTGCGTACCGGCAGCGCGACCTCGCGACAGCGCGCGCCGAGATGCGTCGCGCAGCGAAGGCGTGGCCGGCGCAGCAGGCGTATCTCGAGGGCTCCGCGGCGCTGGCGGCGGTGGCGCGTGACACCACCGACGCCGCGGCATGGCTCGAGCAACTCGCGGCGCTCGGCGTCGGGCCCGACATCGCCGGTGACACTGCGTTCGCCGCGTTCGCCGGCGCGCCGGCGTTCGACTCGGCGTTGGCGCGTCTGCGGAGCGCGACGCGCATTGTCGCGCGTGGGCGCGTCGCCTTCACGATCCCTGACACCACGTTCCACGCCGAGGGAATCGCGTTCGACGCGCGGGCGCGCCGCTGGTTCGTGGGGAGTGTGCGGCAACGGCGGATCGTCACTGTGGACGCGGCCGGTGCAGTGCAGGACTTCGCTCCGTCGGCGTCCGAGGGCCTCGCCGGGGTGTTCGGAATGGCCGTCGACACCACGCGCCGCATGCTCTGGGCCGCGACGACTGCACTGCCCAGGATGACCGGCTTCACGACCGCAGACAGCGGGCGCGCTGGCGTGTTCGGGTACGACATCGAGAGCGGCGCTCTGCGACGCCGCGTCTGGATCAGGCGCGACTCCTCGGCGCACACACTCGGGGACGTGACGATCGCGCCGAACGGCGATGTGTATGTCTCTGACAGCAACGCTCCGTGGATCTCGAAGGTTCCGGCGACCGGGGACACGCTCGAGCGGTTCATCACGCATCCGTTGTTTCGGTCACTGCAGGGGATGGCCATCGCATCTGATGGGCGTACGATGTACGTGGCCGACTATTCGCATGGCATTCTCCGCGTGGACCTCGTCACTCGTCACGTGGCCGCGCTCCGCGCCGCGCCAGGTGTGACGTTGCTCGGCATCGATGGGTTGTACCTGCACGACGGAGCGCTGATCGCCGTGCAGAATGGCGTGTCGCCCGCGCGTGTGGTGCGATTCTGTCTCGACGCCGCTGGTGGCGGCGTCCGCGGCGCGGAAGTGCTGGATCGCAATCCCGCGGTCGCGGACGAGCCGACGCTCGGCGCGATTGCGGGCGATTCGGTGTTCTACGTCGCGACGAGTCAATGGGAGAAGTACACCGACACCGGTGACCGTCGCGCGGGCGTGCCGGCTCGCCCGGTGACCGTCGTACGCGTGCCGCTCGACATCGACCGGCCCTGCCATGATGCCTAACGCGCCATGGCTCGCTCCCTGAACGACACCGGGAGAGCGCGGTGACGGCCCGATCGACCGGTCTGGTTAGGCACACGTGCGTGCCGAGTGTGTGTGCCAGTGACGCGGCGTTGACATCGAGGGTATCACGGGTGCCTTTCACCAGGAGCCTTCACCCGTGGTCCTCGCGGAGCCTAACGCCGGCGACGCCGTCGGCGATGTGCGTCGCATCGCCCGCCGCTGGTGGCGTGTCGCCGCGGCCGCGTGCGCGCTCGCCGTCGTCGCCTGTGAGGCCGACCCACCGGTCGTTCCGATAGCCCGCCCGCCCGCCGCCCTCGAACAGGTGAGTGGCAGCGGGCAGTCAGCGCGCCCCGGCGCGGAACTCAGTCGTCCGCTCATTGCGCGGGTACGCGACGGTGATGGCCAGCCGCTCCCCGGAGCACACGTCCGGTGGCGAGCGAGTACGGGCGACGTCACCCCGCGCGTGGCCGTGAGCGATGTCAACGGCGATGCACGCGCCAGCTGGCGCGTGGGACCCGAGTTCGGCGTCCAGCGCGTGTTCGCCGAGGCCGACGGCCTGAATGCGATCGAGTTCGTGGCGTTCGTGGACCCCGGCACTCCGCCGGATCGGGTGCCGCTCAACGCCATCGCACTCGAGACGTACGACGGCTCGGGACAGGCGGTGCACCCCGACATCCTCGCGGCGCCGTTCGGTGGCCTCGACGATCGATCCCGGCTCGCGATCACGCCCTACCCGTGGGGCAATGCGAACATGGAGAACCCATCGTTGTTCGCGGGCAGCGAGCGCGATGGCTGGACCGTCCCGCCCCGCGTCACCAACCCGATCGTTAGGCCGGACGGCGGGTACCTCTCGGATCCCGACATCCTATGGGATCCCGACGCGCGGGAGATGCGAGTGTACTACCGTCACGTCACCAATGCCAACCATATCCTGCTCGTTACATCCCGTGACGGCGCCGCGTTCTCCGAGCCGAGGAACGTGGTCACGGGGCCCAATCATACGATCGTATCACCGGCCATCGTTCGCCGCTCAGCGAGCGAGTGGCTCATGTGGTCGGTCAACTCCGGCCCGATCGGGTGCGGTGCGTCGTCGACGACGGTCGAGCTTCGCCGTTCGCGCGATGGCGTGACGTGGTCAGCGCCGAGCGCCGTGACGTTGTCGCAGCCGGGCGTATTCGCGTGGCACATCGACGTGCAATGGATCGAGCCGCTCGGCGTGTACTGGGCGGTGTTCAACGGAAAGGTGCGCGGGTCGTGCACGACGGACGCGCTGTACCTCGCCACGAGTGCCGATGGCGTCACCTGGCGAACGTATCGCTCCCCGGTGCTGCGCGCCGGCGTGATTCCGGAGCTGGACGACATCGTGTATCGGGCCACATTCGCGTATGACGCCGAGCGCGATCTGGTCGCGTTCTGGCATTCGGGTGCGCGATACCAGAAGGGCAGGTACGAATGGCGCGCCGCGTATGAGCGACGATCCCGGCGGGAGCTCTTCGAGGCGGTGACGAATCCGGAGCCGGCGATGGCGTACCGGAGTCCGCCACCGCTGCAGCTGGACAATCGAACGGCGCCGTAGCCGCGGGGGAGCCGCGGCTCCGCCGCGGCAGCTATCAGCTATCGGCTAACAGCCATCAGCTACCAGCCATCAGCCATCAGCTTACTGCCTCAGGACGCTTCGCGTGCCAGGAATGGCGTCCCGAGGGTTCTCGCTTTGCTGATAGCTGATGGCTGATAGCTGATAGCTGATGGCTAGTTTATTGCTCCCTTCGTGCGATTCCATGAGGCAACGAGGGGGAAACGATGGCTGCACGGAAGCACGGCAATGGGGCGCCGCGGCACGCGCCGGTCGATGGACGTGGAGTGGTCCGTCTCGCACGAGAGGCCGCCGAAGGGACGTTGCTCTACGAGACGAAGAATCCGCTCCCGGCGGAGACGCGAGCCCAGGTCGTCGCGCTCCTGAACAATCGGCTCGCGGACTGCGTGGACCTGCAGTCACAGGCCAAGCAGGCGCACTGGAACGTGAAGGGCCCGCAGTTCATCGCATTGCACGAGCTGTTCGACGACGTTTACGCGGCCATGGGCGAGTACGTCGACCTGATCGCTGAGCGCATCACGCAGTTGGGCGGGGTCGCAGAGGGGACCGTGCGAGCCGCGGCGGGCCGCTCGTCGCTCACGGAGTATCCGCTCGTGCTCTCGTCAGGTGAGGAACACGTGGCCGCGCTGTCGGATGTGCTGTCGCAGTTCGGTGCGAAGGCGCTCGAGGCGATCTCGGAGCTCGACGAGCTCGAGGACCCGGATACTGCGGACATCCTCACCGAGGTCTCCCGCGGCGTCGACAAGTGGTTGTGGTTCGTGGAGGCGCATCAGCAAGGGCGCCCGGTGTCCACGGATTCTCCGCGGTCGAAGCGATAATGTCGCCAGGTACGGCCGGCCAGAGCATGCTCAGCGATAACGGTGCGGGCTCGGCGGCCGTACTCTGAAAAGACGAGATCATCCGGGAGGGGAGCGTAATGCCCAACACATCGCATAGTGTCCTTCGCGAAGGCGCCATCGCCGGGGTGATCGGGGCCACCGCGGTAGCAATCTGGTTCTTCATCGTCGACATGATCGGCGGCCGTCCGCTGTTCACGCCGGCGACGTTAGGGGCAGGATTGCTGAGCGTTTTCGGGCAATCCCCCGAGCCCGTGGCGGTAAACGTGATCGCCTACACGATCTTCCACTATGCGGTGTTCATTCTGGTGGGCATGCTCGCGGTGGTCCTCGTGCATGCTGGGGAGCGCCGGCCGTCGGTGTTGGCGGGCTCGTTGATCCTGTTCGTCGCAATGGAGTTGGGGTTCTACGGGCTCGTCGCCATGCTCGAGGAAACCGTACTCGGCAACCTCGCCTGGTATCAGATCCTGGCGGGGAATCTGCTTGCGGCGGTGTTGATGGGTACGTACGTCTGGCGAGCTCATCCCACGATGGGGCAGGGGCTGGTTCGGGCGCTGGAGGGCACGAGCGACTGAGGCGTAGCTCGCTTCTTGCTCGCCCTCCGCACCGTCGGAAACCAGGAGTCGTGAACATGCGCTGGCACCAGCGCGGGATGGCGCTCGCCGGTACGTTGTCGGTGGTTGTTGTCATGGCGTGCGGAGTGACCGAGGCTGACAGAGCTCCGGTCGACGCCATCGACGTATCGCCCAGCGAGCTGCAGCTGTCTGCGGGCGCAACGGGTGCGCTCGATGCACAGGCCACGGATGCCGCCGGGAACGTCCTGAGCGACAGACGGATCGTTTGGGCGAGCGCGAACCCCAGTGTGGCCACCGTATCCGATCGTGGCGTCGTGACGGCTGTCAACGCGGGCAGCGCGGACATCGCGGCCACCGCGGAAGGGAAAACCGGGGTCGCGACGGTGACGGTGGCCGCGCTCCCTGCGCGCGTGTCATCAGTGCGAGTCGCCCCGGACGCCGTCGATCTGTTCGTCGCTCAGAGCGCGAACCTGACCGCTACGGCGTACGCTAGCGATGGGGCGCCGATCACCGGGCGCGATGCCGCGTGGACCACGAGCAACGTGTCGGTCGCTGCGGTCTCGCAGTCCGGGCACGTCACCGGGTTGCTTCCGGGCACAGCGGTGATCACCGTGGTGATCGATGGCCACGCGGCCACAGCCTCCGTGCGCGTGCGACTCGTGCCGGTGGCGCGCGTGGAGGTTGCGCCGTCCAACGTCACGATCGACCCCGGAAAAAGCACGACGCTCGAGGCCCGCGTCTACGACGCCGAGGGAAATTTGCTCGGCGGGCGCACGGCCGCCTGGACGAGCTCCGATACGCGGATCGTTACGGTCTCCGCCGCCGGAGTTGTACGGGGCGTTCGACGCGGAACAGCGATCGTCACGGCGACTGTCGAGGGGAAGTTTGCTACCGGGACGGTGCGCGTACACTAACTACCGAGCTCGCTTTCCAGCCGGACGGAACGGTTCGTGCGGGCCCCGAGGGCCACCGTCTTTCGTGAGGATGCTATGGGTCTGCTCGACAACCTGTTCGACAAGGACGACGACAAGGAGAAGAAGAAAGCGGATTTCTCCGGCGTCTCCGCGGGCGGGTCGACGACGGCACCGAAACCCGTCGAGGCCACGCCGCCGCGGGTAACGTCCGACGTCGAGCGCACGTACACCGTCGTCGCCGGTGACACACTGTCGAAGATCGCGAAACGCGAGTACGGCGACGCATCGAAGTGGCAGAAGATTTTCGAAGCGAACAAGGATACCATCAAGAATCCGGATCTCATCTATCCGGGGCAGACCTTCAAGATCCCTGACGCCTGACCGAGGAAACCAATCCATGCACGTGACACATCATGCGCGCTCGTGGCGCACGGCGATGGCGGCTGCCCTGATGTTCGGTACGCTCGCGGCCTGCGGGCGCGACAACCAGACCGAGGCGGGTGGCGAGGTGACGCCGGGCGCGGCTGCCGCCTCGCCGACGATCTCCGTCGCGGAGATCGATCTCGGGCGTGCGGTATCGAACGCGCGCATCACCGATCGCACCGATGAGTTCCGCACCACGGACACGATCTACACGTCGGTGCGCACGACGGGGGCGTCCCCCAGCTCGACCGTGATGGCGCGCTGGACGTTCCAGGACGGACAGGTGGTGCAGGAATCGAGTCAGGCGATCGCGCCGACGGGGGAGGCCTTCACCGAGTTCCACATCTCGAAGCCGGGCGGTCTACCGACGGGCAAGTACAAGGTCGAAGTGTTCCTGGACAGCAAGTCGGTCGGCACGAAGGAATTTGAAGTGAAGTAACAGCTATCAGCCAGCAGCTATCAGCTATCAGCAAAACGGAACCCTCGGGAAGCCTCTCTACTGTAGACGGGCATCCCGAGGGTTCTCGCTTTGCTGTTAGCTGTTAGCTGTTAGCTG
>DAINRQ010000059.1:0-2845 GCA_036741775.1 Gemmatimonadaceae bacterium
CCAGGCAAGCGCACTCGGAACATGCCTTCGAACGGCAGCATCACACACAGGAAGTCGCGAGTCTGAAACGCTCGCTCGCCCCAGCGGAGCGCGGCGTTCCAGTCGTGCAACGCCAGCTCGCTCAGGACGATGGCTGTCGGCGGAATCCAACCGCGCTCCGACCGCTCCACCAGCTCGTTCCTGATCTTTACCGCGTCGTCGCGTCGCCCATTCGCGCTCAATGCGATGCTCAGCTCGCCGAGTAGCCACGCGTGTGGCGGCGCGGCGTTCGTGGCGCGCTGCAGGTCTTCCAGCCCGCGCTCGACGTCGCCTGAAAGGCAGCGCGCCTTCCCGCGCCACCGGCGCGCGTCTTCGAAGTCCGGTGCGTCGGCCAGCATGCGATCGGCCTCCACGATCGCTCGGTCGAACGCGCCGGCCAGGTAGAGCATGACGATGTAGTACCAGCGCGTGCCGTACCCGATCGGATCAGCGCGAGCAGCGGCCTCCATGGCCTCATGCATTGCACCGCGCTCCTCTCGAACGAGGTGAAGGCGGGCCGACAGCATGAGTGTCTCAGGACTGTTGGGGTCCAGCGCGAGCGCACGGCGCACGTGCCGCTCGCATTCTCTTGCATCCCATTCATGCCAGTAGGCGATCTCGCCGAGCACGTAGTGTGCGCTCGCGAGGTCGGCATCCACCGCCAGCGCGTCACGTGCGTAACGCCGCGCGTGTGCAAATGCTTCGGTGGGCGGCAGGGTGAACAGGATGCACAGCCACAGGTAACTCTCGGCGAGCCCGGCGAGCGCGGGTGCAAATGTCGGCTCGAGCTCCAACGCACGCTGAAAGTGCGTGATTGCTTTGCGAACGTCGACGTCACCCTGGCTTCGACGATGGTTCAGATGGCGACCCTTCAGCACTTCGTCGTACGCCGCGGGATTCACCGCGTGGCGGATACGAGGTGTCGTGTCAGCGGCCTCACGGTGTGCGATCCCGCCGCCGGCGCCCGCGACTTCCGCCGACTCACGCAGTACGGGCCGAAGGGTAGTCGCGATCGCCGTCGCGATCTCGTCCTGGATGGCGAAGATGTCCGTCAATTCACGATCGAAGCGCTCGCTCCAGAGCTGATATCCGTCGGGCGCATGGACCAGCTGCGCGGTGATGCGGACGCGGTTGCCCACGCGCCGAATGCTCCCCTCGAGGAGTGTGCGCACCTGAAGCTGCTCGGCGATGGCGCGGGGATCTACCGCCTTCCCCTTGAACGCGAAGCTGGAGGAGCGGGCGGCCACGCGCAGTGTACGATCCTGCGCGAGGAGATTGCGGATCTCCTCCGTTATGCCGTCGGAGAAGTACTCGTTCTCCGCATCAGCGCTCAAGTTCGCGAACGGCAGCACCGCGATGCTTGGCACTTCGCCACCCGTGACGGCCGTGCGCTCGCCCGCCAACAGTCCCGCCGCAGTCGGCGTGCTCGATGCATCGAGCGCCGCCTCCAGTGTGCTGACGATCTCGCGAGCGGAATCGGGGCGCCGTTCCGGTTCTTTCTCGAGACAGCGCATGATCAGGGCGGCGACGGCACCTGCTACGGCCGGATTGCGCTCCGAAAGCGACACGGGCCGCTCGACGATGTGCGCCTTGACATACCCGTGGGCCGTCCGTCGGCCGAACGGATGCGCTCCTGTCAGACATTCGTAGGCCAGCACTGCCCAGGCGTACAGGTCGACACGCACGTCCACGTCAGGATCGCCGGCGGCCTGTTCGGGCGCCATGTACGCCGGCGTGCCTAACGACATACCAACCTGCGTCAATGCGTCGGCATGGCGGTCCTTCTTCCCCGGAGGCGCCTCGGGACGATCAGCGCCGCCGCGCGCGGCGGCGCTGATCGCCTTTCCGATACCGAAGTCCGTCACGACGGCGATCTCGCCGGCCATGAGCACGTTCTCGGGCTTGATGTCGCGGTGAATCACGCCTTCGCCATGCGCGTAGGCGAGGGCGTGCGCCACGTCGCCGAGGACACGCATGGCCGCCCGGAGTGGCATCGGAGCGGCATTGAGCCGAGCGCGAAGGGAATCGCCGCGAACGAACGGCATCGTGTAGTACGGGAGGCCCTCGCTCGTCCCGGCGACCAGCACCGGCACGATGTTGGGGTGCTGTAACCGAGCTGCGATTCGCAACTCGCGCTCGAAGCGGTCGGCCGAGATCGTCTCGGCGACTTCCGGGGAAAGCACCTTCACGACGATGTCTCGCCCGAGACGCAGGTCCTGAGCGAGGAACACGCGGGACATACCGCCGCCACCGAGCTCGCGTCCGACAGCATACCCCGCTCCGAGCACCGACTGGATCCGGGTGCCGAGCGTCGAGGCGTCGCTGCTCACGTGCGCCGCGCCGTGCTGCCCAGACGGCGTCGCAAGAACCGCCCGGTGTGGGAGGCCGTGCACGCCGCGATGTCTTCGGGCGTTCCTGTCACGACGACCTCGCCACCAGCGTGGCCACCCTCCGGACCGAGGTCGATCACGTGATCCGCCGTCTTGATGACGTCGAGATGATGTTCGATCAGGATCACCGTATGACCGGCATCCACGAGCTTGTCGAGCGACGCGAGCAGGCGCTCGATGTCCGCAAGGTGCAGCCCCGTCGTCGGCTCGTCGAGGATGTACACCGTGTGCTTTGCGCGCTGCAGCTTGCTCAGCTCGGCCGCGATCTTCACGCGTTGCGCCTCGCCGCCGGACAGCGTCGTGGACGACTGACCCAACGTGAGGTAGCCGAGGCCAAGGTCGTTCAGCACGTCCACTTTCTTGCCCACGACCGGCTCGCCCGCAAAGAACGTCACCGCCTCCTCGATCGACATGTTCAGGACGTCGTCGATCGTCTT
>DAINRQ010000059.1:2945-13033 GCA_036741775.1 Gemmatimonadaceae bacterium
GTTGCCGGGTTCGAGCGGCTGTTCCGACCGATTGGCGTCTGGTCGATGCTCACGACCTTGTGCACGTGCTCCAGTCCATCCACGCCATCGTGATCGCCGGGGAGGGACCGCGTGTCGACGAGACGCTTCCAGAGTGCCTTGTAGAGGATCTCGTTCACGAGCGTGCTCTTGCCGGACCCGGACGCGCCGGTGATGGCGATCAATCGGCCTAACGGGAACGAAACGTCGATGGACTTGAGGTTGTTCTCCCGCGCCCCGCGGATGGTGATCGCCTTCCCGTTCCCGTTGCGGCGATGCTTCGGCGTCGGGATCGACCGCTTGCCGGAGAGGTACTGGCCGGTCGGCGACGCCTTGCACCTGAGCACCTGCTCGACGGTGCCTTGCACGACGACCGTTCCACCGTGCACGCCCGGGCCGGGGCCCATCTCCACGATGTGATCCGCGGCTCGGATCGTATCTTCGTCATGCTCTACCACCAGGACCGTGTTGCCAATGTCGCGCAGGCTCTCGAGGGTCGCGATCATCTTCACGTTGTCCTTCGGATGCAGCCCGATGCTCGGCTCGTCGAGCACGTAGAGCATCCCCATGAGCCCGGAGCCGATCTGCGTCGAGAGCCGGATGCGCTGCGACTCGCCGCCCGAGAGCGTGCTCGAGCGGCGGTTGAAGCTCAGATAGTCGAGCCCGATGCCTAACAGGAGCTCGAGTCGTGCCCGAATCTCGCCGAGTACCTGGCGTCCAGCATCGGCACCGCGCCCCGCGGGCTTGATGGTGCCGAGGAACTCGTGGAGCTCATCGAAGTGCATCTGGCCGACGTCGTGCAGCGTCCTGTCGGCGATCGTGAACAGGAGACGTGTGGCACGGAGGCGAGACCCGCTGCAGTCCGGACACGTGTGCTCGACCATCACCTTGTCGAGCCATGCCTCCATCCCGGAGCTCGCCTCACCGCGCTGACGATAGTGCCGGTAGTAGCGCTCGATGCGTCGCGCGATACCGCCGAAGCCGATCTCCTTTCCTTCCTGGTCGTCGCGCTTGACCTTCGCCTCAGGCGGGGACGTGATGGAGACCTTCGCGGATTCGAGACCGTAGAGAATGATGTTTCGCGTCTCCTCGGGCAGCTCCTGCCAGGGCGTGTCGAGCGAGAACGGCACAGCCTTCGAGAGACTGTACATCACCCGGCCGTCCCACGTGTCCGGGTTGTAGCGGAATGCCTCGCGCACGAAGCATCCGCCCCGGATGCTCCGCTTCGGATCGGGGATGAGCAGCTCGGGGTGCGTGAGCTTGTGAACGCCAAGCCCCCCGCACGTGCGGCACGCGCCGGTCGGCGTATTGAAGACGAAGAACTCCGGCTGGATGTCGCCGTACACGAAGTGGTGCGTGGGGCTGCACAGTCCGCGATAGAATAGCTCGTCGTCCGCCTTGGACGCGCCCTCGAGCACGTGCACCGCCATGAGCCCATCGCCCACGAGGAGTGCCGCCGAGATCCCCGCCTTGATCGCCTTCTCGTGTTTGCGGTTCACCACGAATCGGTCGACGATGGCGTCCATGTGACGCACGTTCGACTCGTCCAGCGTGAGCTCGGCCGCGAGGTCCACGAGCTTCTTGTCGATGATGAGCCGCCGGATCCCCTTCTTCCGCACGTCGGTGAAGACGAAGTCGAGCTCTTCGCCGTAGACCTTGAACACCGGCGCACGCAGCTCGATCTCGGCGCCCGCGGGCAGAGCGAGGATCGCTTCGAGGATCTGGCTCGACGATTTGCTCGGTGTTACCTCGCCGGTGCGCGGGCAGTGGGCGACGGCGATGGTCGCGTAGAGAAGGTTCAGGTAGCCCGCAATGTCGGTCATCGTTCCGACGGTCGAGCGCGGGTTGCTTGCCACGGTCTTCTGCTCGATCGAGATGACCGGCGAGAGTCCGAACACGAAGTCGACGTCGGGCTTCGCGACCTGCGAGATGAATCGTTTGGCGAAGCTCGAGAGCGACTCCATGTAACGCCGCTGCCCTTCGGCGTAGATGGTGTCGAACGCGAGGCTCGACTTTCCGGAACCCGAAAGTCCCGTGACGACGACGAGGCTGTCGCGCGGGATCTCGACCGAGATGTTCTTGAGGTTGTGGACGCGCGCCCCCTGCACGGCAACCGTTGTGCGGGGGGCGGCGCGTCCGTTATCGCGCTTGGATGACTTGGCTTTCATGCGATCTGCGGTCAGGCCGGACCGATCGGGCCGCTAATAGTGGTGCACGGCCGCCAGCGTGGCCAGCACGACGCGATGGGGATCAGTTCGGAGCCGTCAGCGCACGGTGGATGGTGCGCACGAGCGTCCCGGCTTCGTCGCCCCCAAGCTCCCAGGCCATCACGCCGCCAAGGCCACGCGACCGGACGTAGCCGGCCTTTTCGGCGATCGACTCGACGTCGTCGTAGGTGATCCAGACACCGGTGGCCGCGTTGTAGAGGATCGGTACGCGTGCCTCGGGGTGCAGAACGCGCGTGAAGCCGCTGGCCTCCGGTCTCCGCCTAACGAGCGACTTGAAGTCGGTGCCGGTCCGCCACTCCTCGGGGATGGGACCGGGCGCCGGCTGAAAGAGCCCGCCGTTCGTGGGGGCCACGCCACCGTAGACGCGTCCGTAGAACGGCACGCCCACGACGAGCTTCGCGGGCGGCACGCCGCCGCCAAGATACCGCTGGACGGTCGAGTCGATCGTAAACCCGGACGTCGGATCCCCGGCCGCCGTGTAGAGCGGCGCGTTGAAGTGCGCGATGCGCGAGCCCGCGTGATAGTCGTACGTCATCACGTTGATCCAGTCGACCAGCGCGGTAACCTTGTCCAGCTCCATCTGCGCGAACACCGCGGGACCGGCGATCGTCGCGACCGTGAGCAGGTAGCGCTGCCTATCCTGGGCGCCCTGCGCATTGAGCTCGTTCCGCAGCGCCTGCAGGAGCAACGTGAAGTTCACGCGATCCTCGGGACGGGTGACATTCGTCGCGAGCCCGCCGCGAACGGGGTACTCCCAGTCGATGTCGATGCCGTCGAACAAGCCGGGCCAGCGGCGGATCACGAGGTCCACGGCCGATCTCGTGAACGCCGCGCGCGACTCGGCGGTGAGGGCGACGTCGGAGAATTTTCCGGAGCCCGACCACCCGCCCACAGCCATGAGCAGCTTCAACTGCGGGTGCCGCTCCTTCAAGCGCCGAAGCTCCGAGAAGTTGCCGCTCTCGGTCGCTCGCGCGGTGGACGTCGCGGTCGAGTCACACTCGCCGACATCGAGGCACGGATCGCCGAGCGCGAGGCGACCGTCATCCGTGATGCGGGCAAACGCATAAATGATGTGCGTGAGCTCCGTGCCAGGCAGTTCGGCGATGCGCGTGCCTTTCGTCCGCACCCCCCACCCCGCGAGGTACCCGATGATCCGTGGCGTCTGGGCAACCGCCGGCTGAGGGGTACCCGTAGCTCGCGGCCCGCTCCCGCATCCGGCCACCACCAGGCCAGCCAGAGCGGCAGCCAGACTCGCAGTTCGTGGGCTCACGTAGGCGAGGTTCCTTTCAGTCGTCGTGCCGGGCCGTCGGAAGGTGATTCACTTCGTGCCCGGGTTGAACAGGAAGTAGTCGTACGCGGCACGCGCGATCTGCGCGATGGCGCGCTCCTGCATCTCCGTCGAGCGGGTGGACTCCTTCACGAAGATGGCGAGCGCCAGATGCCCGCCCCCGTTAGGCAGCTCGACGATCCCCACATCATTGGCGACGCCAAGGCCGAGCGTGCCGGTCTTGTGCCGGACGATGACGTCAGGCGGCAGGAATCCCTTGATGCGGTTCTCGCCCGTCTCGCAGCGGCGCATGATGTCCAGCAATAGATCCGTGTTCGCCTTGGAGAGCGCGCGGCCGCGCCAGATCGTCTCGAGGAGGCGCGCCATCCCCTCGGGCGTCGACGTGTCCCGCCGGTCCCGATAGAAGGCCTCGGCCGCTGCCTTCTCGGCTTCGTCCGAAACGCCGCGAGCGAGCGCGCGGAACGATTCCGGCGTGACCTGGTCCTCGGGCGGCAGGTTCTTCACCCCGATGGCGTCGGCGATCAGGTTGAGCGTCGGGCGATCCACCGAGATGCCGCTGACGTTCAGGGCGCGCATCCGGGCGTTCACTGCCGCACCGCCGCCCGCGGTGCGCAGCATGATGTCGGTCGCGCTGTTGTCACTGATGAGGAGCATGAGCTCCAGCAGGTTCCGCACGGACAGCGACACCCCCGGATCGTCGAAGAGCTGCGTGAGCGTCCCGCTTCCGGGATGAAGGTCGCTCGGACGCAATGTGATCATGCTGTCGAGCCGGAGCGTGCCGGAGTCCACGCGCGTCAGCAACTGCACCGCGATCGGCACCTTGTACACGCTGGCCATCGGGAACGGCTCGCCCCGGTTCAGAACGACCTCGCGTCCCGTCTCGAGGTGCACCGCGGCAACGCCCACCTTGCCGCCCGCAATGGCGGCCAGGCGAGTGATCTCCGCCTCGAGCCGCCCGAGCATGGGATCGCGCGTGGCGGTTTGCCCGACAGGCCGGGGCTGGCTCTGGGCCTGGACGGTCGTAACGAAGGGCATCGAGAGCAGCGTTGCGACAGCGAGTGCGCGCACCATACGCGACGTGTTCTCATCGATGAGGGCGACAGACAAACAACGATTGATAGTCATGGCTTGTTCTCCGATTCAGCGAACCCGGCTCATGACGATCCCCACGAGTTTCTGGATCGTCTCCTTGTCCGAATGAATGTGCTTGCCTTCCATCCACACGAGCTCCTTCGGGTCACGCGCGCTGTTGTACAGCGCGTCCACCGCGGGCCGAGGGAGCCGCTCGTCGCCGCTCGCGTTGACCATGATGAACGGGCGCGGGGCGATCTGCGGTACCCAGTTCACTGGGTCGAGCCTCGGCCCGTTGATGATCACCGTCGCGATCCCGGCCGCGAGCGCGCGGAGCGGCGCGAACCCGATCGTCCGCTTCATGTTCGCCTCGAGCGGGGCATACGAGCCGCCGGATCCGTGGAGGGCCCAGACTCGCGCGAACCGTGAGTCGAGCGCTCCCGCGATGGAGATGAACGGTACGCCGAGACTGACGCCGATGGCCTCGATGCGGCTCGAGTCGATGTCGGCGCGCCTGGACAGGTAGTCCATGGCCAGCATCACCGCAGGCGGGGTGTCGAGAAACGCCTGACGAATCTTCGGGATGTCGCGAAGGAACGTGATGGCATTCGGTCGGAGATCGCCGGTATACGGATACGAGAGCGTCGCGATGTGAACACCCGGCGTGTCACCGAGGAGCTCGGCAGCCCGGCGTCCGGTGTAATGGCCGCCGAGGATAACGGCGAGCGGCTTTGTCCCGATCGTGTCGGCGACGGCGCGTCGAACCATGAGGTCGACCGCGAGGCCGCTCGTCCCGGTCACGCGCACTGGTGTGTAGACGTGCCCCTCGTCGACGACTGTCTCCCCTTCGACCGCCGACGCGAGTGTCGAGCGGCGCTCCAGCATGCGCGGGAGCGGGTCGCGAAGCAGGTTGACAGTGGTCGCGGCGATCAGCACCGCCAGCGCGCCGAGGGTGATGACAACGACTCTTCGGCGCCGCGTACCAGGGCGGCGGTTCTTCGATTCGTGCTGCATGTCGGGTGACTCCCTGCTGCGTACTTCAGCTGCTCCCGGTCGAGCGGGATGACCGAACCAGAAGCGTACGTTCGGCGCGCGCGAGAGGGCAAGGTTTCGAGGTCGCCCTCTACTATAGGATGGTGGTTGCACGCTCGGTGCGCCGCCGGCACATTCGCTGGCGCCGTTCCGCCTTGGCCGCCCGCCACCTCCACGCCGAAATCCATGCGCGTCACGCGTGCTGCACTCGCCCTGATCGCTCTGATCGCGCTCGTCGCTCCGACCGTTTCGGGACAGGTGGGGACGACGCGCGCCTTCACGGGCCTAACGGTCATCGACGGGACTGATCGCCCGCCGGTTTCGAATGCGACGATCGTCGTTCGAGATGGTCGCGTCGTCTCGGTAGGCCCGACGGGGAGTGTCGCGATCCCGGCTGCCGCGGAACGGGTTGCGCTCGATGGAAAGGTCGCGATTCCAGGGCTCATCAACGCACACGGTCACGTGAATGAGCCCAGGGATCTGCGTACGTACGCCCCGTACGGTGTGACGACGGTGTTCAGCCTTGGCGGAGAGCAGCCGCCGGTCTTCGCGGCGCGCGCCGCGCAGGATACACCATCGCTCGACCGAGCGCGGGTGTTCGTGGCGGGACCCGTGCTGTCACCGAGCACGCCGGCAGCGGCGCGAGCGCAAGTGGCCGAGGTGAAGGCGCAGAACGCTGACATCGTCAAGATTCGCGTCGACGACAACCTCGGCACCACGCAGAAGATGGCCCCGGAGGTCTATCGCGCGGTCATCGACGAAGCACACAAGCTCGGGCTTCGCGTCGCGGCGCATCTGTTCTACCTCGCCGATGCGAAGGCGCTGCTCGCGGCTGGCGTGGATCTCATCGCACATAGCGTCCGGGATACTGTCGTGGACGACGCGCTCATTTCGGCGTTGAATGCGCGAGGGGTATGCGTGAGCCCGACGCTCATGCGAGAGGTCTCGACGTTCGTGTACGAGTCGACACCGGCGTTCTTCTCGGATCCTTTCTTTCTCGCCCACGCGAACGCCGACTGGGTGCGCACGCTTCAGGAGCCTGCGCGACAGCAGGCGATGCGAACCAGCCGCTCGGCGCAACGCTACAAGGCGGCGCTGGAGGTCGCGAAGCGGAACGTGAAGCGCCTCGCCGATGCCGGCGTGCCGATCGCCATGGGAACCGACACAGGTCCGACGGGACGCTTTCAGGGCTACTTCGAGCTCATGGAGCTCGAGCTCATGGCCGAGGCGGGGTTGACGCCGCGACAGGTGATCGCCTCGGCAACGCGTGATGCGGCGCGGTGCATGAAGCTCGATCGCGAGCTCGGGACGCTCGAGGCGGGGAAGTGGGCCGATTTCGTGGTGCTCGATGCCAATCCGCTCGAGGACATCGGCAACGTTAGGCGGATCGCGGCGGTCTACGTCGCTGGCAATCGACTTTCGAGGTAGCTACGGAGGCCACACGCGCCGCAGCGCGGGCGATATCAACGGCGTCTCGATCGGCGATCGCGCGAGGGCGGTAGAATGGGCACGCGAGATCGCGGCGTTCCGCGCGACGACGACGGTCGAGGCCATTCGCAAGGCGATCGCGAACACGGTAACGCTACCCCTCCGGCGCGTCCGTAGTCGCCGACAGCGCCGAAGTCGCTATGGCGCCGTGGGCTGCCCGAACCCGAGGACGTACCCGTCGCGGTCCCGTACTGCAAATTCCTCCATGTGGTAGGCGTCCTGGACGATCGGACTGTAGACAATATCGGCACCGCTGGCCCGAAGCTCCGCATGGAGTGCGCGGACGTCGCGGACCCAGAAGAAAGCATCCCACGTTCCACCCTGCCGCTCGTTCGGACTGATGCGCCCGGGGTCGGAGACGCGCCGCAGCATGATCGCCAAGCCGTCGCGGCTCATGATGGCGAACTGGGCCGGCGTGCCGGCCATGTACTCGCGGCAGAACCCCAGCACGCGCTCGTAGTAATCGACCGACTGCTCGACGTCGCCGACGGGGAAATATGGTGCGCTGCGAAGGAGCTGTGACTCTCGCGTGGTCGACATCGTCTTGTCGTTAGGCTGGCCGGGATGGGATGGCGATCAAGTCGCGACGGCCATGACGACGATGCGGCCGCCATACTTCAAGTGAGGGCAGCTGCGCGCGACCTCCGCTGCGCGCTCGGGTGATGGCGCTTCGATGATGAAGAATCCGGCCAGCCGATCGGCGACGCCCGGCGGCGATGCGCCACTCGTCCCCAGCGTCTCGATGACGGCACCAAGCTCGTGGCCGCCTACCCATCGGGCGCCCTGCAGGCGAGACGCCCAGCGCCCGTACTCCCTCGCACGTGCGGCGTGCACCGCGCCGGTGTCCTCGGGAGGATTTCCATACAACAACAGGGCGTACTGCCCGGGCGTCCCATCGCGTCCGGCCGGACGAGGAGATCCGGTGCTGCCGCGAACGAGGACCCCGAGCACGACGCCGGCGGCAAGAAGTCCAATACGCCTCGCCCAGACCACACCGGGACGCACGCCCGACGCAATCGCGCCGCGAGCCATGAGCGTCCCGCGCACCCGGTTCTCGAGCGACGGCGGAGGCTCGATGCGTGGCAGGACCGGGCGAAGGGCGCCAGGTTCATCGCCGCCGTTGTCATCGGTTTCGATCATTTCACTCTCCGTGGCGCGTGCTCACCGAGCAACTGCCTAACGCGCTGCCGAGCACGAGCGAGTTGGCTTTTCGATGTCCCGGGCATGATGTGGAGCATCTCGGCAATCTCGTCGTGCGTGAACCCCTCGACATCGTGAAGTACGAGGACCTTCCGAAAACCATTCGGCAGCGCCGCGATCGCGGCATCGAGATCGATGGGGTCGACCCCCGCGACGTCGAGCCCGAAGGCATCACCCGTTTCGCTCGGCGCCCCGAGGCTGCTGTCGTCCGCCACTCGAGCGTCGGCGTCGGACCACCCACGTGTGCGGGACGCGTCTCGTGCGCGTTCGCGGATCACATTGAGGAGGATTCCCGTTACCCACGTTCGGAACGCCGACCGGTGCTCGAACCTCGCGCCGGTTTCCACGACACGAACCCACGCATCGTGAACTACGTCGCCCGCGGCGTCCCTGTCGCCAGTGATGCGGACCGCGGTCGCGTACAGCATATCCGTGTGACGACGGTATAGAGCCTCGAATGCGCGCGCGTCCCCGGCCCTAACGAGCCGGGCGAGAAGGTGAACGTCGGAATCGAGGTCTTGGTTCACGAATTCGCGGTGGGAGCGCTCGTCAGTGCCTTGGTGATGAGTGGCGCCAGTGGTCGACAAGGTTGCATGGGAATGTGCGGTTGACATATGCCCATATAGGCATATATTTCGGCCACGTATGGCACGAGCGGCAACGACGACGGACGCATTCAACGCGGTGGCCGAGCCGAAGCGGCGGGAGATCATCGACGCCCTCTCGACGGGGGAGCGGAGTGTGTCCGACCTCGTCGATCAGCTCGGACTGACGCAGCCGCAGGTGTCGAAGCACCTGCGCGTTCTGCGCGAGGTGCGGCTGGTTGCCGTTCGCGACGATGGACGCCAGCGCTTCTATCGCCTCCATGGTCCGTCGCTCAAGCCGATTCACGATTGGGTCGCGCGCTATGCCCGCACCTGGGACGAACGGTTCGACGCTCTCGACGAAGTTCTCGACGACCTCAAACGCACGGAGACCGAGTAATGCCGGCCATGACACACAGCGGGAAGGCCGTCGTGACGACGCCGACGGACACGCAGATCCTGATCACGCGAGCGTTCGACGCGCCGAAGCACCTGGTGTACCGGGCGTGGACCACGCCGGAGCTCGTGAAGCGCTGGTGGGCCGGGCGGCGCGGGGCGGTCACGCACGCGGAGATCGACCTCAGAGTCGGCGGCCGCTGGCGCTACGTCATGATCGCCCACGGCGAGTTCGAGGTTGCGTTCCACGGGCAGTACCGTGAGATCGTGCCTAACGAGCGGATCGTCACCACCGAGGTCTACGAGGGTGCGCCCGATCCGGACGACACCGGCGCGCTGAATACGATCACGTTCGCGGAGCAGGACGGCCGCACCACGCTCAGGATTCTGGTCGACACGAAGGATCGTGCGACCCGGGACCTGATCATCAATTCCGGGATGGAAGGCGGCATGCAGGAGGGGATGGACCTGCTGGAGGAAGTCGCCAGGGCGCTCGCCTGATTGGCAGGTCGTGGGGTCGGGGTGGAACTGTAGCGTTTCGTCGACGACGGAAGACGAGGACGCAGCTCGACTCCGATCCCAACACCTTCAGGAGGCGTGACGGCGGTGCGACTCGCAATGCGATGATGCCGCGGAAAGCTCCGTCGTGCGACGTGTGTGGCATGCGCCATCCCGATCATACGCCCCGTTTCAAGCGGCCGTACCCTCTACGCGATCTGACCGGCCAAATCATAGCCGGGTTCCTATACGTGCACCGGAGCCTCGGGTACGGCTTCAGTGAGT
>DAINRQ010000059.1:13133-36412 GCA_036741775.1 Gemmatimonadaceae bacterium
GTGCCGCTGGATCCATCGCAGATCAACGGCGACGCGGAAGACGCGGCAACAACGCACGCGGGAGACGCGGTACGAACAGACAAGCACGATACGGGGGAACGTCGACGCCGTCGATAGTCCTGTCCTCGTCCATGGCACTCGTTACGAGATCGACAAGGATGCCACGCGACGCGCAAAGCCTGTGGTCCGCCTCATCCGCGTCCGCTGTTCCAGCGGAGCTGTTGCCGCGTCATCCGCGTCCGCTCGATGGGGCGAAGAAGCACGACTCGTGGTCAGACCAAACGCGCATTGCTAACCGACCGGCTCCGCCGCTCCTTTCGCATCGATCTGAAGGGCGTCGAACGGCCCGACCTCACCCTCCCGGGCCGATTCCATCTGACGCATGACCATGCCGTGGTACGTGCCGCGCGCCGCCATCAGCTCCTCGTGCGTGCCGCGCTCGATGATGCGTCCCTCCTCGAGCAACAGGATCATGTGCGCGCGACGGATCGTCGACAGGCGGTGCGCGATCACGAACGTCGTCCGGCCCGCGAGCAGTGACGCCATTGACGCCTGGATCAGCTGCTCGCTCTCCGTGTCGAGGTTGCTCGTGGCCTCGTCGAGGATGAGGATCTGCGGCTTGGCGAGAATCGCTCGCGCGATCGCCAGCCGCTGCTGCTGGCCGCCCGAGAGTTTGACGCCGCGCTCGCCGATGAAGGTGTCGTACCCCTCCGGCAGCCTGACGATGAACTCGTGCGCGTTCGCCCGATGCGCCGCGTCCTCGATCTCGGCGTCGGTCGCGTCGTGGCGGCCATAGCCGATGTTGTCGCGCACCGAGCCGTCGAACAGGAACACGTCCTGTTGCACGATCGCGAGGAGCTCGCGGTAGGTCCGCAGCCGGAACTCGCGGATGTCGACGCCGTTGAGCAGAATCCGACCCCTCGTCGGATCGTGAAATCGAGCGACGAGGTCCGTCACCGTCGTCTTGCCCGCTCCGCTCCGGCCGACGAGCGCCACCACCGTTCCACCCGGCACCACGACCGTGAGATCATGCACCACCGGCCGGCCTTCGCGGTACTCGAACTCCACATTCTCGAACCGAAGCTCGCGAACGACTCTCGGCGCATCGCGCGCATCGGGACGGTCAGGCTTGTCGTTCTCCATCCCCAGCACCTCGAACACGCGCTCCATGGCCGCGAGCGATCGCTGCAGTTCGGAGAACGAGTTCACGATCTGCCACACCGGGTTGAGCAGGAGGAACGTATACCATTGGAACGCCATGATGTCGCCGACCGATGCTCTCCCGGTGACGTTCAGGTATCCACCATACCACACGATCACGACGCTCACGCCCGAGACCAGCAGTCCCCACGAGGTCCACAGCAGGAGCTCTCGCCGATGGGCGAACAGCTCCTTCCGGAGCACCGTGTGACGTGACCGCATGTAGTCCAGCAACTCGCGCGTCTCCCGGCCGAACGCGCGCACGACCCGGATCCCCGAAAACGTCTCGCCGACCCGCCCGTCGATCGCCTCGATGTCTTTGCGCACCGTCCGATAGATCGGTCGAATGCGCCGAGCGGACGCGAAGCTCATGAGCATCGCGCCCGGGATGATGGCCATCGCCGTGAGCGCCAGCCGCCAGTTGAGCGACATCAGCACGGCGATGGCGATGATGAGCCGAATGATCGAGATGGACGGGGACACGACAGCCATCTGCAGAAGCCCCGTCGTCGTGTCCACGTCGCCGGTGAGACGCGACAGGATGCCGCCCGTTTTCATCTCCCACAGCTTCGGCAGCGGCAGGTGCAGGAACCGATCGAACAGCGCCCGTCTGAGCGACAGCACCACGTGCACGTTGAGCAGGCGCTGGCGGTAGTCCTTCACCATGTTCGTGAGGTTCGCGACGATGATCACCGTCACGAACAGCGCGCCCGCCATGTTGAGCTGCATGAGGCGCGACGCCGAGTCGAGCTCCGCGTTGAGGAGTACTCGGTCGATGATGAACCGCATGAAGAGCGGCTCGATCATCTGCAGGCCGGCGGCGGTGAGGGCGAGGACGAAGACGCCCGCGAGCGCTCTCCGATGCGGCCTCAGCCAGCGGAGGTACTCACGGACATACTCGCGCCGTTTACCCGTCCGGAAGCGCGCGAGACCTAACGCGGGCCGTCGTGCGACCGCCTCCTGCTGTTCGCCGACCGGCTTCGCCTGGTCGGTACCGTCGAGCTTCTCGTCCAGCCGGCGATGGCGGTAATCGTCCACGAAGGCGCCGTACCGCTGCCGGGACGAATGGAAGTGGTCCGGCTTCATCTGGGCCACGGGGCCTCGTCAGCAAAAGGACAGGGCATGGACGGAGGGGTTGGCCGTACGGCACGTCCCCGTGGTATTGTTATCCCCAACCACCATTCCCGCAGGGTTATCATGCACCGCATCTATGGTCTCGCGCTCGCTGCCAGCGCCATCGCGCTCGCCCCGGGTGTAGTTACGGCCCAGGACGCTTCCCGCGCCGTTACCGGCGGCGGCATCTCCGTGCCCGGCTGGCAAGGGAAGATCGACGCCCAGGAAGCAAGCAGAGGAGCAAAGCTGGAGGACGCGAAGCTCGCCCGCGAGGGGAACGCGCTCCACGTGACCACCGGCCCGGCCGTCGTCTACTGGAACCCATCGAATACCGCCAGCGGCAACTATACGGTCAAGGCGACGTTCACCGAAGCCAAATACATGAGCCTCAACAATCACCCTCACCCGTACGGGATCGTGATTGGTGGGAACGACATGGGCACGGACACCCAGAGCTACCTCTACTGTGCCACCTACGGTAACGGGACGTTCATCGTCCGCGGCTTCGGGCCGGCGCCGTTCCAGGTGAACGGACGCCGCGGCGAGGCGAATGACGCGATCAAGAAGGCGGCGGGCCCAGGCCAGCCGGTGACCCAGGAGATCGCCGTGTCGGTGAAGGGTGACAAGGTCGAGTGCGCCGTGAACGGCACGGTCGTCGGCTCGTATGACAAGTCGGCGGTCGTCGGCGACGGAAAGCTGAAATCAACAGACGGCGTCTACGGCGTCCGCTTCGGTCACAACACCGAGGCCACCGTGACGGGTCTCACGATGACGAAGCAGTAAAACCGACTGTTGTAGAAGCGTTATCGGGGGCCTCTTCGGGGGCCCCCCTTTTGTTGGTGTGGTGGCGCGACGAAGGACGGCCAGTGAATGTGTGGGTGTCGGGCGGGGTTGGTGGCGTGTGGAGGCCCTCTTTCGGGAGCCTGAATCCAAGTAGTGAGTACCAGTCATGAGTAGCCAGTAGAACAGTCGTTAACTGTATTACTGGCCGACTCCCTACTGGCTACTCACTACTTGGATTCCCTTTCCCGAAAGAGGGGTGTAGATGAGCGAGCCACCCAGCTCTACGCACACACTCATTCACTGGCCGTCACCGGCGCACGGTCAGTAGAGTCCTCACCGTCTCGAACGATGGCGGCATGAGCAACAACTGCTCGGGGTCCGCGAACACCGCCGCGAAGTCCGCCGGCGTGAACGCCCGCGCGAGGCGTGCGGCGTACGTTTCGCGTAACTGGCGCGCGTAGTACTCGATGTCGTAGTCACGCGGATCGCTCGCCTCATCGGCGTCATCGTCCGGGTCCACGATGCCGCCCTCGCCGTTCCTCTTCCGGTAGACGCGTACTCGGTCGCCGACGCTCCACTCCATGCGCCCGCTCATGAGCATCGCCTCGTACGGCAGTTCCTTCCGCCTCTCCCGCGACTCGAGGTACCGCGCCGGTGACTTCGTGAGCCGCACGCGCGACGCGACCAGTCGCGTCGCGAACTCCCGCCGACGCAGCGCCGTGATCGTATCCACGTACACGTCACGCACGCCCTGAATGTCATCGGCCAGCAGGTACTTGAGCGCGCGCCGAAGAAACACGTCCCCGTACGGCTCCGCGCGACTCGAGCGGAACGCCACACCCCGAAGCAGCAGCGTGCCGTCGTAGCCGAGCAGTGCGTAGTTCTTCGGTTCGTGCGAGAGCATCGCGGCGTAGCGGCCCTCGAGCTCCAGCTGCACGAGCGACGGCAATAGCGCCGCCACCTCACCGACGACCCGCCGCTCGTCCTCCTCGGTCCAGACGTTAGGTACGGCGAAGTACACGCCGTCGGTGTCCGCCTCCAGGAGCGTCACCCCGCGATCCGCCAGAGCACTGCAGATGAGCTCCAGAACTTCGCGTCCGCGCCGAGTCACCTCGTTTGCGGCGTGAACGTCGGCGAAGCGCGTCATATCGCCGCCCGCAGCGAGGTACCCGTACGCCGAGTTCACGACGATCTTCATCGCCGCGGACATGGCCTCGTGGGTGTGACGCTCCGGCGAGCCCGCCGGTGCCGCGCGGCCGCGCGCCTTCGCGTGGAGCCGCCGTTCTACCAGCCCGTCGACGAGCGCCAGCAGCACGTTGAGCGTGTCGCGCTCCGGTCCGATGCGGTACTGACGCATGAGTGACGGGTACAGGCTCGCGACGTCCACCTTCACGACGCGATGCGCGACGCCCGTCGCGAAAAGGTGCAGCGCGGCGCCGCTGTGCGGGGTGTCGTCGCTTTCCCGATGCGCGGGGAGCGCGTGCCCGGCGTGCACGTATGCTCGCACGAGCAGGGGATCGATCACGCCGGTCGCCGCGCCGGCATCCGACAGCCGCTCATAGCGCCTCGGCGCCATCTGCGCGAGCGCGAAGGCGGCGCCGCCGAGCATGCGGGAAATCCCCGCGACTTCCTCGACGTCCGCGGTAGAATAGCGACGCACGCGCTCGGGGTCGCGAAGATACGTCTCGTAGATCTCCGCGCCGCGGATGTACTCACGGTCGGGCGCCGCGAGCCCGAGGTAGCGCGCGACGGCCTTGAGCCCGTGGCTCGGCAGCGCGCGTGTCGAAAGGTCGTAGCGGATGACCGCGTCCATCGTGTCGATGAGCTCGCGTCCGGGCGCGACGAGGCGAACCCGCCGGCGTGAATCGTCCGTCGCCACGCCGCGCTGAGCGGCACGCTGGCGAAATCCCGGCGGTCCGATCCGGCCGAGCGTGATGGGAACACCCAGCCGGCGCGCACGCCGATTGACGAACGGGAGATCGAAGCCGTGCAGGTTGTGGTTCTCGATGACGTCCGGGTCGGCGGCCGAGATCTTCGCCAGTAACTGTCGAACGAGGTCCGCTTCCCCCGCGTCGGTTGCGTCACGCGCCTCGAGCACCTCCGTGTCACCTGTAGGGTATCGCACGGAGATCATGAAGATGCGGTCGGTGGCCGGGTCGAGCCCCGTCGTCTCGAGGTCGAACTGCAGCCGCTGGATCTGATCGAACGTGAGCCCGCGGAAGTGCGTGCGCCCGGTCGCCACGAGGTACTGCTCCTCCGGAGGCAGCACGAGCACGCCGTCTTCGTCGAGATCGTTGAGGCTCGTGACCCGTCGGCCGAGCCGCCGTGCGGCGCCGTCGAGGATGGCGCTCGTTAGGGTACGCCCGTCCTTCGCACGAACGATGTAGCGAAGTTCACCCGGCCCTTCCAGCTCTCGGTAGATGACTCGTGCACGTGATACGTCATCGACGCCGTCGCGCGCCAGCGCGCTGCCGAGGTGGTGGACGTCCTCGAGCCTGGCGAGCAGGACCCATGGCTCGTAGCGCTCGTTCTCGCGAACGAGTGTGCCGGTCTCGGGAATGCGCCGCCACACTGTTACCTGTCCGGTCCCGTCGGCCCACACCGAGACGATGCCGGGCGTCGGGTCCCAGCCCCAGAGCCATTCCTCCTCGATCGCGCGCCGTTCCTGGACTTCTGTCATGCGCGCGGGTGGGAGAACAGGCCATTCGGCGGCATCGGCATGACGGTAATCTGGCGACCGGACGGCGTACCGCGAAGCAGTCGGTCGACGGCGGCGCTACTCGTTGAGTGAGGGGCTTGACTCGGCGGAGGCGCCGAGCGTACGCTCGGCAAGTGGCCGGGCCGACAGAATGGAATGCGACGATTCTCGACTCGTTGAACCGATGATGGCATTCCGCGCGCCCACGGTATCCTCGGCGCATGAGCGCGCGACTCACCCGCCCGAGGAGGAAGTCTGCATGGACATGGCCCGAAGCACACATCGGTGGACGCTCGCCGAGCTGTACCGTCTCCCAGACGACGGTAACAAGTACGAGCTGGTACGCGGGGAGCTGTTCGTGACTCCTCCGCCAACGGACCAGCACGAGACAATCGCTGCCCGACTGGCCCGGATTCTCGATCCGTACGTCGCCGCACACGGCCTCGGCCTCGTGTACCGTCCGCGGGCGGTCGTGCGCATCGGGAAGAACACGGAAGTCGAGCCTGACATGATGGTGCGCCAGCCTCAAGACAAGCCGCGGGCGACATGGAGAGGCGCTCCGCTACCAATCCTGATCGCTGAGATCATCTCGGACAGCACGCGCCGTCGAGACCACGTGTTCAAGCGAACGGCCTACGTGGACGGCGGCATTCCCGAGTACTGGATCGTCGACGGCGAGGAGCGGTCGATCCACGTTGTTCGACCAGGCGAGGACGATGTCGTCATGACCGACGTGCTTCGCTGGCATCCGGAAGGCGCTGCCGAACCACTCGACGTGCACCTGCGCGACGTGTTCGGGCCTGCGCGAGACTAGAACCGGTCGGGCGGCTCCGCCATCGCGAAGAACGCGAGCTCCTCGACGTCCACGGTGCTACGCTTCGTTAGGCGAACGGATACGGCTGCCTTCCCAATGAGTCCCTGGTCCGCGAGGTACTCACAGGCGGTCATTACGCCGCCCACGTCACAGTTCCGCTCGAAGTAGTGCTCGATCTCGGTGGCCGATCGTGGCTCGCCGGCGTCGAGGAGGTGGTCGATGATCGGGCGGAAGACTGTGGGCGCTCGTGCGGCAACGTAGGCATCGGCAGCGTCGAGCGCCGCCTGAACGCTCTTTCGCGTCTTCTTCTCGTTCAGCAACCTGGTATAAACGACGTCGAAGAACGCCGGATTCAATTTCGTCGCCTGTGGGATGACCTCGCGATCGGCGAGCATGCCGGCTTCAATGACTTCGCCGCGGGCAAGGCACGTCGCCGCGTAGAGAATCCAGAAGCTCGTGTACTCGAGGTCACCGCGCGTGACCAGGAACTTGTGCGCCTTGTACAGGCAAGGCAGGGCATCTGACGCGGCGCGCAGGAGCTCCATCTGGCGATCGCGTTCCCCCATCGTCGCGAGCCCTGCGAACATCTCCGCGATGGTCTCGTCGTGCGTGTAGAGCAACCGCCCTTTCGTGAGGAACGAGTGCACGAACGTGTTGCGGACCGCCCCCTCGACGACGCGTCGAAACGCCGCGCGCGGCATGAGCCAGGCGTGCACGTTCACCCCATCGGCGTAGAGCGCACGGGTGGTCGTCGTCTCCGTCTTCTTGTCGTCGATCGTGACGAGCACGAGGTCGATGTCGGACTTTGCCCACACCATGTCGTGCGCCAGGCTGCCGCAGAGGATGGCGGCGAGCACCGACCGGTCCCCGCGTAGCTGCGTCACGAGCGCGTCGAGCGCCGTCGTGAACTGGTGTTGAACTGTGACGGTGTCGGGCTTGGCCATATTCCCGCAAGCTACAGGAGCGATTTCCGGAACTGCACGATCCGATCGACCTCCTGATATCCCGATCGCTCGTGGGCGCGTTGACTCGTCTCGTTGTCGAGAAGTGCATCGGACCCCATTTCGCGCCGGCCCCGTGCACGCGCCCACGCTTCGGCCGCTTCGAGGAGTGCGCGCCCGTACCCCTGTTCCCGCACATCGGGATCGACGTACCACGCCTCGATGTACCCGACTGGGCTCGTGTCGCACCCGTCGGCATAGGCCCGCTCGCCGACCTCGACGAATCCGGCGAGCGCCCCCGTCGGCCGCTCGATCACGAAGACCTGGGCGTCCGAGCGACTCCGTACGTTCTCGATGTCCGACAGTGCGTCTTCGCGCGTTGCCTCGGGAAAGAGCGCAAGCGACATGCGCACACACTCCTCCGTGTCGACGTCGCGCAGCGCGCGGATGCGCCATCGATCACCCACAGGCGATGACGTCATCGGGCCGAAGGTGGCGTCAGATAGTCAGACACGTGGAGGCATCCCACATACCGAGCTCCGGTGTGGCAGGTTGTCGATAAGGTACTCAGAGGTCGGCGGGAGCGCAGTCCGAGCTTCCACGCCGTGGTGGCATCTTGACCAGTCCGGGAACAGCAGGGGAGACAGGATTAACAGGATGGCAGGATGGCTCCTCGGCCACGCGGGTTCCTCGCTCAATGAAGAGGAGTGAAAGGGGGAACAGCCTTCAGGATGGTGGCGTCCGGGGCGGCCGTTCCTCTCTGTTTTTCAGGCCGCTGGCGCGAGCGACCGTGCCGCCGCGCCGGTCATCTTCGCCATCCTGTCCATCCCGTCCATCCTGTCTCCGGCAGTTCCGCTAGATGCTCGGCCAGGATACACAGCTCGCTCGCCACCAGTGATGCTCGGGCCAGATGGCGTTGTGTGCTGAAGCGTTCGGAGGATGTCCTGGCATCTCCTCTCGGCCAGCCAGGCGGGCCCGTTCATCGGAGCAGGGTACGAACCCGGGCCGCGTACTGCCTGCTACTCCTGAGTCGCACGCCGCCGCGAAGCTCGACCACGTGGCTCCCCGACTCGTGGCTCCGGATCGACACGATGCGGTCCACCGCCACGATCGCCGAGCGGTGGATCCGAACGAAGCGTGCGGGGTCGAGGTCATCTTCCGCCTGCTTCATCGTCCCACGACACAGGTGTGATTTAGGACCGACGTGGAGACGCAGGTAGTTGTCCGCCGCATCGATCCAATCGACATCCTCGACCGGGACGAAGTAATGCGTGGCGCCACGTCGCACGACGAAGCGGGCTCGGCGCCCACGCGAGCGCTCCGCCGTTGCGGCGGCCGAGACGAGCGCGCGCCAGTGCGCCACAGATCGGGCCGCGAGGCGCTCCCTCGCCCGCTCCACGGCCGCCGCGAACCGCGACCGGGTCACCGGTTTGTGCAGGTAATCCACCGCGCCGACCTCGAACGCGTGCAGCGCGTAGTGCTCGTACGCCGTGATGAACACGACGGCGGGCACGCGATCCACATCGAGCGCAGCGATCACGCCGAAGCCGTCGAGCTCCGGCATCTCGACGTCGATGAAGATGAGGTCCGGCTCGAGATGCGTGATGAGGTCGAGCGCCTCGAGCCCGTTACCGCCCTCACCCACGAGCTCAAGATCAGGCGTCTCCTGCACCAGGGTGCTGACTCGCTCGCGTGCCAGGGGCTCGTCGTCCACCGTGACGACGCGAATCGCGCTCATCGCGCCACGGCCACCTCGGCCGGGGGCCGCGACTTGTGGCGCCGGTACGGAATCTCGATGCGCGCGACGGTTCCGCCATGGACCTGCCCGTCGATCGTGAGGCGCTGCTCGTCGCCGAAGGATGCACGCAATCGCTCCCGCGTGTTGCCGAGTCCAATCCCGTCCCGCGTCGGCGCACCGTTAGGCAGGCCGGCCCCGTCATCGGAAACCTCGAGCATGAGCCGGTCGCCCACCTTCCACGCGCGAACACGAATGTGTCCCCCGCGCGCTTGCCCGCCGATCCCATGGGAGAGCGCATTCTCCACCAGCGGTTGCAGGATGAACAGGGGAACGGACGCCTCGGCCACGTCCGGGGTGACGTCGATGTCGAACGACAGTCGATCGGCGAATCGAAGCTCGGCGATCTCGAGATAAGTACGCACGTAACGCAGCTCGTCCTCGATCGGAACGAGCACCTGATGACGATGTCGCAGCACATCGCGAAGCAGGTCGCTCAGCTTCGCCAGCATCTCATCGGCTGCCTCGGCGTCACGATGAATGAGGGTCGAGATGCCCTGCAGCGTGTTGAAGAGGAAGTGCGGGTGCAGCTGGCCAGTGAGTGCGATCAAACGCTGCTCGGCGACCTCGGCTCGGAGCCGCTCACGCTCGAGCGCGGCGCGGACGGAGCGGCGCCGTGCTTCGATGGCCATCACGATACCGGCGAGGGAGAGCCAGGGAAGGACGTTCTCCCGAAGCGCCACCATCAAGTACGTCGTGAACGACGGCCCGCGCGAGGCACCGCCGTAGACCACGAAGTACTCCGCCGTGGCACTCGCGATCATGAGCAGGACGAGCGCACCGGCACCGAGCAGCACCGCACGGCGACGATGCTCATGCGCGGCCTCGACGCGGCGAGCGGCGAGGAGCATGAGCGGTAACGCGATCACCACGGCATACCACGTCACCGAGCCGACGCCGAGCTGATAGAGAAGCCTGGATAGGTCCTGCGGCGGTGCGGGCACGCGGCGAAGCAGGCGCTCACCGGACCGAAGCGGCGGCCCGGGAGGTTCGGCGTAGATCCCGATGGCGATTGCGCCGACTACGACGGCTCCCCAGAGGAGGGTAGGGAGCAGCCAACTCGGCAGCGGCTTTCTCTCACTCGTCTGGGTCACTCGCGAATGGTGGCCCGTGGGTCAGGCGCGTGCAACGGGTGGTCGCCTGCGCCCGTCCCTGGAATCCGTGCGGTCGCCCCTCGCGGCGGTCGGCGACCGCGACGCCGAGGTCCTCAGAGGCGCGGCGCGAGCGCGGCGGCTGCCTCCGGCGATGTCATCACCGGGTGCACCTCGAACTCCACGAGGTCGCTCCAGTTCCCGATCCACGCGTCGAGGAGCGCGCGGTCCTCACACTCCATGAGCTGAAAGCACTCACGGAAGTCGTCGGTGATCCAGCTGTTGACGTACTGCAGGCCGGGCGGGGCGAGCCGCCCGCGGTCGCGGAACCGTCGGTAGACGGGGAGCGGGTCGGCGTTGCGAAACCGCTCGACGATCATGAAGAGCATGTGCGAAATGGAAAGCGTGCGTGCGTCTGCTGCCTGTCCCTGAGTTCGGTGGAACCACCACTTCACCGGTGCCCCAATGCGTTCGGTACCCTAGTCATTCCTCGACTGCGGCGCTGCGCGCCTCCGCTCGGAAGGACACCGGGGCCCCAACTCCAATAGGACTAGTGGAATGTCTGTTCATCGTCGAATTCATCCAGCAGTACTTCGTACACTCGTCGTCGCCGCAACGCTTGCGGTGGTCTCCGCGTCAGGAGCCGCCCAGGTTGCACGCGGGTCCGGAGGACCCCCGCCCCGCGACGAGTGGCAGCGAGTCGTCGATATCCTCGCGGCCCTTCGCATTACCGAGGGGCAGAGGGTCGCCGACATCGCCGCAGGGCAAGGGTACCTCACGAAACCGCTGGCAAAGAGGGTCGGCAAGTCAGGAACGGTGTACGCGGTCGAGATCAACGACGAGGCTCGCGGCGCCCTCGCAGCGCTTGCCGAGCGAGACTCGCTCGCGAACGTCGAGATCATCGCGGGGACGGAGACGGACCCCAGACTTCCTCCGAACCTCGACGGTGCGGTGATCCTGAACTCGTACCATGAGATGACGGCATACAAGCCGATGCTCGAGGCCATCCGTCGCTCCTTGCGGCCCGGCGCGCTGCTCGTCCTGGTCGACAACGATGTCCCCCCTGGTCACGCGCCGACGCGCGAGGAGCAGGTGCGCCGACACGGGATCGATCCGACGTTCGTTGACGCGGAGTTGCGCGCCGCCGGGTTCGAGATCGTCGACCGACAGGACGGCTTCATCGTCCACCCATTCCAGCAATGGCTCATCGTGGCCCGGCGGCCAGCGTCATGACGTCGCGACATCCTCTCGCTAAGCACGTCAGCGTGGTGGGCCGAGTGGGCTCGGCGCGCACCCGGTTGGCTCCACCGTGTACGTCGCCGTCCGACATCTGCGTGCGGGCGAATGCCGCCGTGTCTCGCGCCGTCATCGCGCGAAAGAACTCGTTCACAACGGCGAGCACCGAGTCCTTGGCCGTCTGTTGCGCGGCGACTCGTGTCGGAAGCACGGTCAGTACGCCGGCGGCGAGGATGCGGATGGCGCGATTCATAGTGGCGAGGCAGTGGTGGGTGACGATGCCGAACATTACCGATTCCGCCTGCTGACCGATACCAGCCGCGATAGTCGGGCCGGCACGTTGCTATCTTGATAGTCATATCTTGACAGTCAAGAGGAAGCCGGGTATCGTGACGCCACCATCACACGAGCCCTCATGGACGAACAGAACACCGACGTCATCCCTGGCACGCTCGACATGCTCATCCTCAAGACATTGAGCCTCGAGCCCATGCACGGGTTCGGCATTGCTCGCCGTGTCGAGCAGATCTCGCGCGGCGTGTTCAAGGTGAATCCGGGCTCGCTCCTCACCGCGCTCAAACGCCTCGAGCGCTCCGGGTGGCTCGACGCCGAGTGGCGCCAGTCCGCGAGCTCGCGCCGCGCGAAGTACTACTCGCTGACGAAAGCGGGACGGAGACAACTCGAGGTCGAGACGGAGGACTGGAATCGGCGCGCGACCGCCATCGCCCGGCTGCTCAGGGCCGACGCATGATCGTATCGCTCTGGCGTCACGTGGCGCGCGGCGTACGCGCGCTAGTCAACCCGAACGCCGCCGATCGCGATCTCGACGACGAGGTCGCGCACTATCTGGACTCGCTCACCGACGATCTCGTCGCGGCGGGTCATGCACCGGCCGACGCACGACGTCTGGCGGCAATCCGACTTGGCAGTACGACCACGACCCGTGAACAGGTCCGTGCGTACGGATGGGAGAACGTCATAGAGAGCATCATTACCGACGTGCGCTATTCCGCGCGGCGCCTCAGAACCAGTCCAGGCTTCACGACCGTCACGGCGCTCACGCTCGCACTCGGCATCGGCTCTGCTGCCGCGATCTTCAGCGCCGTGAAGCCGATCCTGTTCGAGCCGCTGCCGTACCCGAGCGCGCAACGGATCGTGAGCGTTACCGATCGCGGGACCGACGGGTCTCCGGTGGACGTCACGTTCGGCACCTACCGAGAGATCCTCGCGCGCAGCCGGTCGTTCGACGCGCTCGCCGTCCTCCGCCCGTGGCAGCCCACGGCGACCGGCGCGGCCGAGCCCGAACGACTCGACGGACAGCGGGTGAGCGCCAGCTACCTCCGCGTGCTCGGCGTGTCGCCAGCGATGGGCCGCGATTTCTCCGCCGCCGATGACGCTCCCGGGGCGCCTAACGTCGTCATCCTCGCCGACGGACTCTGGCGACGGCGGTTCGGCAGCGACGTGGCGATCGTCGGGAAGGAGGTCCTCCTCGATGGAACGCAACATACGGTCGTCGGCGTCATGCCGAGGACGTTCGAGAACGTGCTTGCGCCATCGGCCGAGGTGTGGACGCCCCTCCGATATGACCCCGCCCTACCGCAGGACGGACGCGAATGGGGGCATCACCTGCGCATGGTGGGGCGGTTGCGGCCGAACACGAGCGTGGACCAGGCGGGGCGGGAGCTGAATGCCATCGCGAGTGCGCCCGTTCCGGAGCTCGCGCGCGTTCCGTGGGCGTCTCTGAGCAACGGACTCACCGTCGCATCGCTCCGCGTCGAGTTGACTCGCAGCGTCCGACCCGTGCTGCTGGCCATGCTCGGTGCCGTCGGGCTCCTGCTCGTGATGGCGTGCGTGAACGTGACGAACTTGCTGCTCGGAAGAGGCGTGCGGCGGCGCGGAGAGCTTGCGATGCGAACGGCGCTTGGCGCTGGCCGGGGGCGGCTCGTACGTCAGCTCGTGACGGAGAGCGTGATCATCGCGGGCGTTGGCGGTGCGCTGGGATTAGTGGTCGCCGAGGTGGGCGCGCGCGCCCTCGTGGCATTGAGCCCGTCAGGCCTACCGCGCGCTGGCGCCGTCCGGCTCGAGCTGACGGTGGTTGCCGTCGGTGTCGCGGTGACGACGCTGATCGGTTTGGCCATCGGCGCGTTGCCTGCGCTACACCTCACGCGAGGCGAGCTGCACGACGGCATCCGAGAGGGCTCTCGCCGCACGAGCGGCGGACATCGTGGCGTCCGAAGTGCTCTCGTCGTTGCGGAGGTGTCGCTCGCGCTCGTGCTGCTCGTTGGCGCGGGACTGCTTCTGCGCAGCGTACACCGACTCCTCGGCGTTTCTGCCGGTTTCGACTCCTCGCATGTGCTTGCAATGCAGGTGCAGACGGCGGGCCCCCGCTTCGCCGACGACGGGGCCACGCAGCGGTTCTTCGCCCGGACACTGGACGCGGTCCGCGACGTCCCCGGAGTCGTGTCGGCGGGCCTCACCAGTCAGCTACCGCTGAGCGGCGATGTCGATCGGTACGGCGCGCGGTTCGACGGTGTCCTCGACACACGCGAAGATCGTGGTGTGTTCACGTACGCGGTCTCCCCGGGGTATGTCGAAACCATGCGCGTCCCGCACGTTGCTGGACGACTGATCGAGGTGCGGGATGTCGAGGGCGCACCGATCTCGGTCCTGGTGAGTCGGTCGCTCGCGACCCGAATGTTCCCCGGGCGCGATCCACTTGGCCAGCGACTCCGGGTCGGCGGCGCCACTGACCAGCCGTGGTACACGATCGCGGGCGTGGTGGGCGACGTGAAGCAGACCTCGCTCGCCGACGCGGACGCCGACGCCGTCTACGTCCCCATGGCGCAATGGTACGTGGCCAACCGGGCGATGTGGCTCGTCGTGCGCGGGACGGGCGACGTATCACAGCTCACGTCAGCGCTCAGAGCCGCCGTCTGGTCGGTCGACAAGGATCAGCCGATCGCGCGCGTCGCGCTCATGCACGACCTGGTCGCGGCGTCCGCAGGGAGTCGCCGGTTCGCGCTGATCGTACTCGAAGCATTCGCTTTGGCCGCGCTCGTGCTCGCAGGGACGGGAATCTATGGAGTCCTGTCGGCTGGCGTGACCGAGCGTCTCCGTGAGATCGGCGTACGAGCGGCGTTAGGCGCGACGCGCGGCGCCATTCTGCGAATGGTCGTCGGCCGAGGTGTCGCGCTCACGGCGATGGGGATCGCGATCGGCCTCGCGGGCGCATTCGCGGCCAGCGGGGCGCTCGGGTCGCTGCTCTTCGGGGTCACCCGGCTGGATGCGGTGACGTACCTGGGGACAATCGCGGTGCTGATCGCCGTCGCGGGCGTTGCGTGCTGGATCCCCGCGTGGCGGGCGTCGCGCGTGGATCCCACGATTACGCTGCGGGCGGACTGATGCTCCGAGCGTCTCGTCTCGCTGCGGTCATCGCGACCTTCGAGCATCGCGACCGTTCGCGAACGGCAAAGAGGACAGGATGGACAGGATGGACAGGATGGCGAAGATGACTCGGGCGGCGGCACGGTCGCTCTCGCAACAAAGCGGTCTGAAGAGAAGAGGGAACGGCCGCCCGGGACGGCCACCGTCACAGGGCGGCCTCTCCCAATTCCCGTTCCCGATTCCCGACTCCCGACAAACGATCCGGCCGTTTCCGCCACATCCGCGCCTATCGCGGTTCCGACCGGGCCGCCACGAGCGACTGTGGGCTCCCGAGGTGCTTCCGCGGCCGTTTCCGCGTTCGCCGTTGCCGCGTCTTCCGCGTCCGCTCGATGGCGCGATGAGAGAAAAGGATGCGTTAGGACTCTGACCCCGAACGGGCAAGAGACGGGATAGCAGGATGAACAGGATGGGCGGGATGACGGCTCTATCGGGGAGCGCCGATGATGCAGAGCGCGTACGGCTTCGCGAATTGCTGCTCGTGCACGTCGCGCACGTCGAAACCGTATTCCTCCAATTGGCTCGGAAGGCGCTCGCGTAGCTGTCGCAACCGGCTTGTCGTTGGCGGCTCATACGTCAGGTACGCAGCCCCCTGTGGATGCAGCAGCCGCTTCAGGGCGAAGAGGCTCGGCGCCGGGGTCGTCCAGAACGCGTTCACGTTGATCGCGAAGACCTTCCGGAATTTCCGGTCGAACGACGCGTCCATGAGCGCCTGCTGCTCCACGCGCGCTCGCCCCGACTCGATGCACGCGCGGTTCCGCTCGCGTGCACGCCTGACCATGATCGGTGAACGATCGATCGCGGTGATCGTGCCGCGCGAGAGACGCTGGCAAACAAGAGCAACCGCGTGGCCGGGTCCACAGCCGATCTCGAACACGTCATCTGCGGGACGTAGATCGAGCAGATCGACCGTCCAGTGCACGCGCTCGGGAACGGCGGTCACGACGAAGGGCGCTCTTCTCGAAAGTCGAACAGGAGAAAGAAGATCGTCACGTCGTCGCGGGTATCCACGAAGGCACCGTCCGCATCGAGAATGCGTCCCGCGACCGCCGTCATCTCGAGTCCTTCGGGGCGCCCGCCAGGCCATTCGGGCGTCGTGAGCAGGCCGAGGTCGTGTTCCTGTCCGAAGCCAATGACGGCGTGCAGACGTTCCCACGCGTGTTTCGGAACGCCGCCGTCTGCCCAGGCCCAGAGGAACGTGCCTCGTGAGGCTGCCGTCGCTCCGACGAGGCAGAGGTCGGCGACGACGTCACCATCCGGGCGCGCGAACCTCAGCGTACGTTCGTCGATGTTCCAGGTGAACGGCGCGTTCGCCAGGTCGTATCGCTCGATCCACGATTCGTTACGCGCCTGCATGAGGGCTACCGCCTCACGACTCCACGCCGACCAATCCGTCGCTTCGCTCACGATCGAAGTGAATAGCGCTGAAGTGAAGGATTGCCGCTGGTTTCGACTCGCCCTGCGTACGAGTCGGCCGACTATGGTGCGGAGAGTGCGGCGTCCTGGCCGGTGAGGGTCCCCTGTCTCAGGTACGTGACGGGGCGAAGCTCGTACACGCCGCCGGGGTTCGCTTCACCGAGCTCGCGGGCGATCTCCATCGCCTCCTCCTCGGTGTCACAGTCGAACGTGTAGAAGCCGAGGATCGCTTCCTTCGTTTCTGCGTACGGGCCGTCAGTGATGAGCGCCGGCTGGCGATCCTTCCAGATGGTCTTGGCGGTCTTCGTCGGCGCCAGGCGTGCAACCGGACCGAGCTTGCCGCGTCTGGCCAGCTTCTCCTGTACCGCGATGAGCTTCGCCATGACGGCATCGTCCTGTTCCTTGGTCCAGGAGCCGACGACGCTTTCGGTGTTGTAGCAGAGTAGGGCGTAGAGCATGTGAGGGTCGAGAGAAAGAAGTCCGTAGTGTGGCGGTGTGGATGGTCATTCGCCGGCGCGCCAGCGCAGCTGGAACTCCAGCTCGTCCGTCCCGCCCGAGCGCTCGTGCTCGATATTGAAGACCGCGTCGGCCGGAATGTGCAGGCGCTCATTGGCGACCTGAATGGTGAACGCCTTCCTGGTCTCGAGCGCGTCGGCGAGACGGCGGAGCTTGGCCACGAATTGCGCGCGGGTGTACGTGCGTTCGAGGTCGCGGGCGCGTCGGCGGGCTCGTACGGGCATGGGCATCTCGACGGTGAAGGGACCCGGGGATGTGAAATGGCGGTCGCCGCGCCAACGTTAGGCGGGCGACGATGGCGTGCCGCCTCGAGCGTTTCCGGATGACGCCGAGCCGCTGGACTCCGTCGTCTCCCGATACGGCAACATACACCGGTGCCGTGAAGATTCCCACTCACGGCTGGCGAGCTCCAATGGGTTGACAAACCGCCCCGCTTGACGCGACTCTACCCCCCAGTGCGCGCTGGGGCGCCTCCTGTCCGCG
This sequence comes from Gemmatimonadaceae bacterium, assembly GCA_036741775.1. GTDB lineage: Bacteria > Gemmatimonadota > Gemmatimonadetes > Gemmatimonadales > Gemmatimonadaceae > JAJKIV01. The sequence continues at coordinate 30,661 of DAINRQ010000059.1, forward strand.
GCAAGGGAGACTACTCCCACCCTGATGGTCGGTTCGTGGCTCGGCTCGAACCTTCTTCCAGCCTGTTCTTCAGCGGACGTCAGGCGTCAATGGGAGGAGGTCTCATGTCCAGGCACATCACGCCCGGGACGACCCTCGAGAACCTGAAGAGGGAAGCGAAGCGCTGGTTGAAGGCGCTTCGCGCGGACGTCGTGCAGGCTCGCGCTCGACTCGAGCGCGCATTGCCCCACGCACCAGCGATCCCGACCCTCCGCGACGTGCAACATGCGCTCGCCATCGAGTTCGGGTTGCCCGGCTGGACGGCGCTCAAGGAACGCGTGGGCGCGCAGTCCCCGACGCGGCGGTATGAGCGCGTGGCAGAAGCGGTCGTCACCGCGTATCGCACGCCCGACCCGTCCGCGATGCGCATCGTGTGGGAGCATTTCGGCCACAGGCGCGCCTGGGATGCGATGCGCCGCTACATGCGCCTCGACCTCGGCAAACGCGAGCAGCCCGACAGCCCCGACGACGATCAGGTGACGCTCGCCGAGGCGCAGTACCTCGTGGCCCGCTCGCAGGGGTTCGAGAGCTGGCAGGCGCTCACCGAGGACGTGGCGAACGTGCCGCCCGCGAAGGCGCGCACGCTCGCGGCCAAGATCGTGGGTGCGTACTCGCTGGACGACGCCGGCGCGCAGCAGATCGCGATCATGACGCGCGACTGGGATGAGCTCGAGGCGTTCATGCGCGACAACGCGACGCCCGGGCTGCACGCGAGCGGCCAGATGACCGATGAGCTCCTCGAGCGGTTCGCCCGTGTGGAGTCCATCACCGACCTCGATCTCAGCGGTTCGAACGGGCTCACGGACGACGGGCTACGACACCTCGCCCGCTTGCCGGGACTCCGCCACGTCAACCTCAGTGGATGTTCGCGCATTACCGACCGCGGTCTGGAAGTATTTCGACGAACGCCGATGTTGGAATCGGTCGAGCTGGAGTGGACTCGCATTACGGACACGGGTGCCGCACATCTCGGGTCGTGCGAGCGGCTGCAATCCGTCAACCTGGGTGGCACCGCCACCGGGGATGGCGCGATCCGCGTGCTTGCCGGCAAGTCAAAGCTCTGCGTGTTGCGCTCGGGCAATGGTGTGACGGATTCCGGACTCGTGTTGCTGCACGAGCTTCCCGTGTTCAAGGAGTGGCGGGGAGGGGAATCGCGAATGGCGCTGCTCAGCCCTGACGCTCGGCCGAACTTCCTTTCGCTCCGCGGCACGTTCACGGACCGTGGGTTCGCGCAGCTCACCGGTCTCGACGGACTCTTTGCGCTCGACGTCGACGATAGCAAGCTCGCGATCACGGGTGCCGCGCTCACGTCGGTCGTCGATCTCCCGCACCTGAGCTGGCTCGCGTTCGACGCCAAGGACGATTCGATGCCGTACATCGCGGCGCTGCCGCAGCTGCGCTTTCTCATGTGTCAGGACACGACGGCGGGCGATGACGGGTTCGTTGCCCTGAGCAAGTCGCGGACGATCGAGCACATCTGGGGGCGGCGATGCTACAACCTGCGCCGCCGCGGCTTCATGGCCCTCGCCGAGATGCCCGCGCTGGGGTATCTGTCCGTGAGCTGCAAGAACGTGGACGACGCCGGACTGGCCGCACTCCCGCGCTTTCCAGCCCTCCGCGAGCTCATGCCCATGGACGTGCCGGACGAGGGCTATCGGCACATCGGGCAGTGCGGAGCGCTCGAATCGCTCGTCCTGATGTACTGTCGCGACACGACAGACGTTGCCACGCGGCACATCTCTCGTCTCACGACACTCAGGAAGTACTTCGCGAGCTACACGCGGATCACCGACGTGACGCCGGAGCTGCTGAGCGGGATGCCTTCGCTGGAGGAGATCACGTTCGACTCCTGCGCCGGTTTGACGGACGCGGGGATCGCGAGCCTCGCCCGCTTACCCCGCCTGCGTGAGCTCCGAGTGGGCGGGATGCCTAACGTGACTCGTGGCGTCGCTGCGGCGTTCAACGATTCGGTGAAGGTTCACCATATGCAGTAGGCCGGATGCGTCGGACGCGCGACAACGTTGCGTCGAGCGGCTGCCGGGGAGTGTGGGTTGTCGACCGCGTGCGCTACTCCGCGTGTGTGCGGAACCACTCGACGATCGACGGCATGTTCGTCTCGAAGCCACCGGGGATGAACACGTTGAGTGCCCCGGCGCGCGTCGCCGTGCGATTCTCGAAGTCGTGCATCACGCCGGCCGGAATTCGAAGGAACGTTCCGGCCGGCGCGTCCACGTGCTGGTCACCGACGAGGAATGTCATCGTCCCCTCGATGACGTAGAACAGCTCCTCGTTCGCGCCGTGTGAGTGGGCACCTGGCCCCGGCTTTCCGGGGTCGACCCACCAGATCGACACCGAGTACCGGGCGCCCGTCTCCTGACCGTCGGCGAGAAACGCGGCCTGCATCGGGCCGCACGGGTAGTGACGACCCCCGCCCGGGGGTATCAGGAGGACGCCGTCGGGCAGAACCGTCGCAGGCGGCGTCACCTCGTGCGCCTCGTCAGATCTCTGGGTATTACCACCATGGGGCATCAGCTCGGCTTGTCGCTCACGAGTGAACTGTCGCTCGCGGGCGCCGTCGCGGGAAGCGGAGTGCACAGACCAATGATCGTGCCTTCGATGCTCCGCACGTACGCGACCGTCTGCCCCCACGGCACCGCGTAAGGCGGCGTGATCACTTCTGCCCCCGCCCCGACCGCGCGATCGAACGCGCGCTGAACGTCGGTGAGCGTGAAGGCGAGCTCGGTGTTGGCAACTCGTGTTCCCGGCGCTGGCGCCTCGTACGCGCCCGGCATCATGAACGCCCCGGCGGCGTGGGCCGCGATCGCCACGGTCGCCGGACCGGAATCCAGCTCCGCGTACTGATAGGTAGCGTCGTAGAACCGTCGCGTTAGGCCGAACGCCCGTTCATAGAACTCGAGGACCGCGGGCACGGTCCCGTTGTCGACGTACACGACCGCGTGCGAGAGGTGCATCGGGAAACGCTCCGCGAAATGCGAGGACGGATTGTGGTTAGCCCGTCCAGCAACGATGGCGTGATGGACGGCGTCATCGCCACCTGGCATCGGGACCGCGAACGGTAGCGTCGGCCAGCCCTGTCTCGAGTCAGCCCCGGACCCTGTCTCCGGTGAGGACACCAGCCTGCCGTCTCCACTGCCGAAATCCAGTCGGGCGTCCGATCCCACGGGAAACGCTGTCCGGGGATCTTCCGTGCGAAGAACTACAACGTGAACGGCCTCTAATCACGGAGGACGGATTGTCTCATATAGGCCATTCCCGCGCGCGGACACCGCGCGCGATCTCGTTTCTCACCGACACGGTCCAGCACGTCGCCCGATCGACAGTCGCCGGCGCCGTATTGCTTGCCGGGCTGGCCTGGCAAGCCGAGTCCCAGACACCACTCGCGTCTTCGGAGTCGATCGCGAGCGCCGAGCCCACCGCTCCAACGATCAGCATCAACGATAACCGTCGGCCAGCGGGCCGACTCGAGAACGGGGTCCTCACACTCCGCCTCGAGGCGCGCGACGGCATGTGGTACCCCGAAGGCGAGAAGGGTCCCGGACTTCCGGTTGCCGCGTTCGCCGAGGAGGGCGGTCCGCTCCAGAACCCTGGGCCGCTCATCCGCGTGCCTGCAGGGACCGACGTCCGTGTCACGCTTCGGAACTCGCTCGCGAAACCTCTCACGGTGTTCGGCCTCGGGCAGCGTCGAGGCCTTGCCGGCGACACGGTCCGCGTCGATCCCGGCGGGGTGCGAGAAGTCCGCTTCACGGCCACCGAGCCCGGTACCTACTACTACGCGGGGAAGACCGGACGCGCCCCGATTCTGGGTCGGAGCACCGAGGACACGCAGCTCAACGGCGCCATCGTGGTCGATCCGCCCGGCAGTGTCACCGATGATGGTGACCGGGTGTTCGTCATCGGCTGGTGGTTCGTGCTGGACTCGACGAGCGCGAGCGGTCTTGGCCGTGCAACCCTCGTCATCAACGGGCGCTCGTGGCCGCACACCGAGCGCATCGACGTCGCGCAGGGTGATTCGCTCCGGTGGCGCTGGATCAACCTCACGGGGCTCGAGCACCCCATGCACCTCCACGGCTTCTACTTCAACGTCGATGCCGTCGGCGATGGCGCTCGCTATACCACGTACGGGCGCGACGAGCGGCGCACCGCCGTGACCGAACGGCTCGTGCCGGGCGCAACGATGGCGCTCTCCTGGTCGCCGACTCGACCGGGGAACTGGATCTTCCACTGCCATTTCGTCGGGCACATTTCGCATCACGTGACGTTAGGCGGCGACAAGCCTTCGGTGGCGACCGCTCACGTGCACCAGGGGGATGGCGGGTCCCACCACGCGAACGGCCACGCTCACGAACAGGCTGCCCGCGGCCACGATATGGCCGGCCTCGTACTCGGGATTCGGGTTGCGCCGCGAGGAACGCCACCGAAGCTGGCGCGCGAGCATCGGCCGATCCGCCTGATCGTTCGATCGAAGCCCAACGTCTACGGGACGGAGCCGGGCTACGCGTACGTCCTGGGCGGCTCACCGCAGGAGGCGGACACGGCGGCTCTGCCATTGCCGGGACCGACACTCGTGCTCCAGAAGGATCAGCCGGTCGCCATCACCGTGATAAACCGATCACAGGAATCCGCCGCCGTTCACTGGCACGGCATCGAGCTCGAGAGCTTCCCTGACGGCGTCCCCGGGTGGAGTGGCATGGACAAGTCGCTCCTCCCCGCCATCCCGCCCGGCGACTCCCTCACGGTGCGCTTCACCCCGCCGCGTGCCGGGACGTTCATGTATCACTCGCACTTCAACGAGTTCCAGCAGATCGGGTCGGGGTTGTATGGGTCGATCGTCGTTGTCGAGCGCGGGAAGCGGCACGAGCCGGACACTGACCGAGTCCTTCTCGTAAGCGATGCCGGACCGACAACGAATCTGATTCGCGGGCCGTTCCCTCCCGCGATGCTGAATGGGAGCACGAAGCCGGCCCCGATCGAGCTCCGCGCGGGAACGACGTACCGATTCCGCCTGATCAACATCCGCACCGACTACACCGCGGTCATCTCACTGCTCGACGGCGAACGGCCAGTCGAATGGCAAATGGTGGCAAAGGATGGTGCCGACCTGCCGGCATCACAGGCGAAGGCGCAACCCGCGACGGTCACGTTCTCACCGGGCGAGATCATCGACGTCGAGTTCACGCCGCGCGAGGCAAGGGAGCTGACGTTGCGGTTCGGGATGCCGCGCCAGGGGCCCATCCCGGAACAGCTGAAGAACGTAGCGGTGCACGTCCGCTGATCCGGCAGGGCATCGACGAAGGGATAGCCAGTGAATGAGTGGGTGCGGCGAGCGGGCTTGGTGGCGCGTGGAGGCACTCGGACAGGAAGAGGAATTCAAATGTGAGTAACCAGTATCGAGCATCCAGTAGGTCAGTAACGGCTGAATGACTGGCTACTCATGACTGGCTACCCACTACCTGGATTCATCCTCCCGAAAGAGGGAGTTCCACGCGAGACCAAGCCCGCCGGTCGCACACACTCATTGACTGGCCATCCCTGAACCGAGCTGCGGCTCAACGACGTACCTCGCCATTCCGAAGCCTGCACGCGATATTCGCGACACGTTGCCGTTCATCGCGATGGAGGAAGGCGTGCAGTCACCCCAGTACGACGCGATCGTGGTAGGATCCGGGATCTCCGGCGGCTGGGCCGCCAAGGA
>DAINRQ010000060.1:0-8916 GCA_036741775.1 Gemmatimonadaceae bacterium
TGAGGAGCTTCCGCTTGCTGAGGACGGTGTAGTCGAGCTCCAGGCGCGCGAACTCGATCTGCTCGGGCGGTCGATCGAACCCGGCCTCGCGGACGAGCCAGTCGTAGATGTCCTTGTTGTCCTTGAACTCGAGCGTGCAGAGGGAGTGCGTGATCCCCTCGATGGCATCCGAGAGCCCGTGCGCGAAGTCGTAGAGCGGGTAGATGCACCACTCGTTGCCGCGGCGGTAATGCGTCTCGTGGCGAATCCGGAGGAGCACCGGATCGCGCATGATCATGTTCGGATGCGCGAGGTCGATCTTCGCCCGGAGGACATGCGCGCCGTCGGGGAACTCGCCGGCCCTCATGCGACGGAGCAGGTCGAGGTTCTCCTCCACGGACCGGTCGCGGTACGGTCCCGGAACACCGGGAGTGGTCACGGTGCCGCGGTTGACGCGGATCTCCTCTTCGGTCTGCGAATCGACGTACGCCTTCCCCCGCTTCACGAGATCCTCGGCGATCTCGTAGAGCCGCTCGAAGTAATCGCTGGCGTAGAGCTCGGCGTCCCACCTGAAACCGAGCCACTGCACGTCGTACTTGATGGCCTCGACGTACTTGATGTCTTCGGTCGCCGGGTTGGTGTCGTCGAACCGGAGGTTGCAGCGACCGCCGAACTCGTGAGCGATGCCGAAGTTCAAGCAGATGGACTTCACGTGGCCGATGTGGGGGAACCCATTCGGCTCGGGCGGAAACCGCGTCGCGACCGGGCGGCCGAAGCGGTTGGTCGCGACGTCTTCGGCGACCTTCTCTCTAATGAAGTCCTTACGGGCAGCGGATGGTGCGGTCTCTGAAGGCATTATCGGTTGGGACGACGCTGTTTGCGGTAGTACCTCCCCCTAAGCTAGTGCGTCTGTCCACAGTCGCGGCGAGCGAGGGGTCGGACTATATTCGACCCAGCTTCGGTGACTTCACCGTTATCGCTAGCCCTTTCTCGCGCAACGTGGGCGGGCTGGTTATGCCTGCTGCGTGTAGGAACGATCTCCCGCAGGAACGGCGGCGGCGGCCTCGAGCGCTCTCCGTCACCGGTCCCCGGATCCAAGTCGATTTACCAACGCCCCTGTGAAAGGACCGCTCGGGCGCGGCCGCGCAAGCCTCCCGCCCCGAAACCGTTGCGCGATGATCGATTCTCTTCCCGCGTTGGTGGAGGTGCCGCCCTATGCGCCTTTGTCGATCACCACCGAGGATGCTCGCCTACGGCTGCCGGTACTTCATCAGAAGGCGCAGTTCTTCGCCACGCGGCCCCGCGACCGAGCGGCTCATCAGTGCGACCGGAATGGCGCGATGCGCTGTCGGTGTTCACGCTCAGCATTTTCGCTAAGCCTCGGCGCTGCGCAAGATGCTAGGCGCTGAAGTCGCCGCCCGCACGTACATAGGCATCGGAGCCCATGTGATAGACCGGTATCGTGCGTCGTTACCGTCGCCGTCGCACGACGTCGTCTACCCGACGATCGGCACACGGGACTAACATGCCTAGGCCCAAATGCCTAACGGTCAGGCGTCGTCCTGGTGTCGGTGCGGGCGCCCTGCTTCGATTCCCGGCTTCTTCTACATGCTGACGCCCTCGATGGGGTCACATGGAACGGAGGATGGTGTACGGGAGTTGGGCGTGGTCGAAGGGGCGGCGTGCGCGGGTTAGTTGTCGAACTCACGCCGGTCCGCTTAGCAAGCCAGCCGGGTGACTGGCGAAGACATCTGGGAAGGCACCCGGCAAGCCAGGGCGACATCACACCCCACCTCAGGGGGGTCCTTTCAGGAAGCCCGGTAAAGCAAACCGGGCGTCGGCGTCTCGAGCCTAGCCGGTGCGGAAGCGTGAGTCCATTCGCCTCGGCGCTCAACGCACCACAAATTGAGGACCGCCTCGGACTGCGCATGAAGCGGTCCTCCAGGGAGTAGTTGTCAGGTGTCTCAACGCCTAATCATCGCCAACCGTTGGAACCCCGCGGTCGCGCAGAGACTTCTCCAAGCGCGAGCCGCCACGACGGACCTAGAGGCCCATTCAGTTCGCCTGCACGCGGAAGCTCGGCGGCCGCTAGAAATCTCTCCTTCATTGACGTAACGGGCAAATTTCCGACGATCGACCTACCATCACAGGCGACTACCTGAACCGCATCTCGTTCCGGACTGAAGAATACGTAGCCGCGCATGCTGCGAGCCGCTGCGATGAGACCCTCGATGTCGAGCGCGTCGGCAAGGTCGAGAACCCGCGCGTACTGCTTCTTTTCCGCTGCATCGGCAAAGGAAGCATCGCAACCTGAATGGCAGGTACCGAAGACGCACGTCGCACAGTAGAAGTGGCAGTTGTCATACCCAAAACCTGCCGGGCAAGACAGAAAATGTCCGCCGCTGCAGACACTCATTGGCCCACATGATTGTCCGCTCGCGACGCGAGGGACCGCGAGGATTCCGGCGGTGAGCGCTGCAAAAATGAGCAGTTTTCGCATCTCTCCTCCCTCCTGATCTGAGCCGAGTAGGGCAGCCGTCGCGCGCTCGCGCCCCTACGTTCCGTCCAAGCTACGGCCGCGACGGCTGGACGAGCCGCAGCTGTTCGATCCGGACAACGGGGTCCCCGACGGCATCTGCGGCATACACTGCCACACGCCCGCCTCCGAGTGCAGCTAACGTGAGGCCCGGCATATCGACCGTCGCCACCACGCGTCGCGAAGCGGGATCGATCACCTCGACGCGCGTGCGGTAAAGGCTCTGAAAGTCGACCTCGGAGAGGCGAGCTTCTCGCGCTCCGGGCGGCACTCGCGCCCACGCCTGACGCCACGTTGGCGCCGCAACGCGCACGAACACCCAGATCAGCCCATCCCGATCCACGTCAATGGCGGTGATTGCCGGCGTCGGTGGCTGGTTTGGAGTTCCATTGCTTCCGCCGCCGCTGTCCGGGAACCACGCGGAGCGTCGCGCGATGCTCGAGCGGAGCGACCCGTCGTCGTCCCAGATGTGTAGGCGGAATTGGTCGGGCTTGGCCGTCACGATGGTTCCGTCGTGGCGTCGCGCCGTCAGATGCCAGTCGGCTCCCTGGTATCGGGGGCGCAACAGCCCGCGGTCCGGTCCGAAGGATCGAACGAGTTTCATGTCCGCATCTGCGAACGAAGCAAAGTGGAGAGGCAGCCCGGCAGCCGAGGAGGTAGCGACGTGTCCGGAGACAAGGACCTGAGACGGCCACCGGAGGACGATCGCGTGAAAGAGTGGCGCCGGCAGGCGGATGTCCCGTACATACCGGCCACCAGACGTGAACACGGTGGCGCGCCGGTTCACCGCATCCATCGTGACGACGCTATCGCCGGGCACCCAGAACATGTCGTGAACGGCCAGCAACTCTCCGGGGCCTTGGCCAGTTCGCCCCAAGGTCCTGTTGAACACACCGGTGGGGCCGTAGGACCTTGGCGGGGAGTTCTCGGCAAGCACCCAGAAATTTCCCGTGGGGTCGACGCGCACACCGTACGGCAATTCGTTGATTTCCCCTTCGATCGTTCGGGATGTCAACACGACTCGGGTCCGGCGGTCGACGCGACAACGCGCGCACGCGACTCCGTCCAGTACCTGCTCAGGGGACGCCTGTGCCGCAATCGCCGACCCCTCGAACACACCCAGCGTCACGCATCCGAGCGTACACAGGATGAGCAATCTACCAATTTGATTCACGAGCGCGCCGGTCACGGATGCTGGGTGGCTTGTTCGCTAGGAGTGACGAGACAAAGGCCGCACCACGCTTACAGCACTCTTCCCTCACACAATGGACCGCCGTAAGGCCGGATCGGCGACCCACCGGCCGCTACCGCCACCCACGTGTGATTCGCGATGGAACTGTTTCGGCGATACCCGATAACCCGCAATGGGGATATGGGGCAAAATTGACTCGTTGAGGCATCGGAATCGCGCAGCGACTCCTTGGCAGGGAAACGCGTTAGGAAACGGAGCGGCTGACTACGCCCGGCGCCTTTTAAGGCCTGTTGTCGTTCTTCGCCAGGTGCGTGTGCTCTCTAAATTCTGTCGGTCTATTTCGGGGCTATTTCGGTCGACCCACGGCGGCTAGTTGACGACGAGCCCGTAGAGGCGATGCGCTCGACGTCTAGTGAAAGGCGTCGAAGTCCGCCGGCCTCCAGAGAGGATCTCTGCCGGAGTTTCGAGAACTCACCCCGCCGCCCTATTGACAACATCCACCGGGTCCTTTTCCTCCAGACTACCGCAGATCGGCGAGCGCCCGCGCCCGCGCCAACACGCTGTGGCCAAACCAAGTGCGTCGGTCTGTCGGAGCTGAATCGGTGTGAGTCCGGTGTAACGCTTGACGAGTTTGTGGAGTGCCCCGGCGCTACCGAATCGAAGCTGCCTCGAAATCCTCTCGACCGGGGCGGCGGTGCACCATAAGGCCGCAGCAATGTGCAGCAACCGCGCACAATTGAGCACCGTTTGTAAATCGCGCCAACCCGCGTCGCGAGCCTTCCGGTAGAGTGTCTTCCTGTTCACTCCGAAATGATCGGCGACGTAGTCGACGCGAAGGGGCCGGTAGCCGTTCCTCGCGCACCACACCTCCGCAGCGAAGAAGTCCGTATGCAAAAAAGGAGTTGCTCCGAGTTCCTGGTGCGTGGCGACGTCGGGAGGTAACGTGTGCTTGAGGCGTTCTGCCAGCTGTGCTCTCAGTTCTCGCTCGCCGAGCGCATCGCCGAGGAAGGAGATGCAGTCCACCCCAGCTCGTGCGAAAGCCGCGAGCTGGACGGTTGACACCTCGCGCCAAGTGGTGCACAGCACAACGTGCGTCAGAGGGGCTCGAGCGCGGAGCGCTTCGATCGATGCCGGATTTGCCGGTCCTGAGCGCGTCGTGCGGCCGACGATAACCGCGAGGCGCTCCCGTGACGCACGAAGGTTCGTCGAAGCGTGTCCGAGAGTCGGGATGTCCTCGATTTCGTCAGCTAACCCGCGCACCGATTGGAAGGCTCGCTCTCGCAGATATTGATCCCCTACCGCAACCAAGATCCGACTGGTAGCAGCCCTTGGATCAGACCTGTTGACCAACACGCCCGCCAACCTCCGGGTGGGATTCGTCGCGGCGGCACGCTAGCGAGCTCCGGAATTTCCGTCAATAGCCGTGTAGCGCCGAAGCAACAGGTGAGTTCCCGGCACCCCCCGACGTTTCTTGCGTAGCCAGGCTTTTCCGGCTCGGAGCCCAAGAGGCTGATGGTTCAGATACTTTCTTCTTCCCTGTGGAGGGAAACCGTCCTGGCGACCGAGTCCAACCCCGTGCGCAGCAGCACCTCAAGCGCCGTGGTGAAGCTCGCCCGACGAGGGCCCTCACGCCCACTCGAAGCCGAAGCACTGGATGACGTCGCCGGCGACCATCTCTCGAATGAAGTCCTTTCGGGCGGCGGACGAAGCAGTTTCGTTCGGCACGGCGGAGAAATAGGACATGAAAGGCATTACGCGACCGAAGGAACAGCGAAACGGCGCAATCTCTTAGAGGCGCCGGACCTTTGCCGGCGGAGGGCCCTGCGCTTGCCCTTCGGGTCTTGCGCTCTGCTGGTCGTGCGTCGTTCGGGCTCCGCGACCTTAAGGTCTTGCGCCTCAGAGGTTGTGCGTCGTTTCGCGACGCCTAACAACTACGTGCTCGCCAATCAGCGGCTCTGGTGTCGCAGTGTTTGACGTTCCCGCTCCGGAGCGACGCCCATGAAAATGCGACTGCAGGAAATCCATCCGTCGCTCGTGCACTACCCGCTGGCGCTGCTTCCCCTGTCCATCGGTGCCGACCTGATCGGTCGGGCCACGGGCAACAAGGCCCCACAAGACCTGGCTCGAGCGACCATGCCGCTCGCTGCGGTGAGGCAGCGGCGGCGGCCGTTGCGGGGCTCGTCGCGCAGGAGGAAGTGAACGCGACGGGTGAAGCCCACGACATGCTCGTCACACACAGGAACCTGGGATGGTCGGGGCGGCGACCGCGATGGCGATCTGGCGGTCGCGACACGACGAGGCGACGCCCTCCTAATCTCGCACTCAGTTTCGCCGGGCTCGCGACCATGACGTACACCGCCTACCTCGGCGGCACATGGTATACGAGCACGGGGTGGGTGTGTTGCCGGCTGGCGGCGTACGCGGTGCCGTCTCACCGGAGCTCACCCCGGAAACTTGATTGAGGCCGCGCGCACGGCCGCGGGAGACCTCCAGCAGGGCGCGAAGACTGTCATCGAGGAGACGAGTCGAGGCGAGCTCGCTCCGCAGGTTCGACGAACGGCGGGGGGGATCGAGACGCGCCCGTAACCGCGGACATTGCGAGCCGAGTGCCCGCGACGCGGGCGATGATGATCCTTGGACATCAATCGGCGGTCGGGGGGCCAGGAGCCAACCTGGTCCCCTTCGTCGAGTCGGCTGCGCACGTTCAGGCCATGGCGTGAATTCGTCGTTAGGCCTGCGACGACGGACGCCGGGCCATCTCCTCGTTTCGCAATCCAAGGTCGCGGATTCAATCGCCGCCGGCCGAAGCGGCCGGCGCTGACACAACGTGCCCGTGCACCACGTAGGGGGTAGCTGACCGAAGCCGCCAGACTCAACAGTACCGATCCATGAGCGATTCAACCCGGAAGTTCACCTTCGGCGCCGCAATCTTCTCCCGATGAGTGAGCTCGCCATCGACGTCCAGCACGTGGGCAAGCGATACGCCGACCACGTCGCGGTCCGCGACCTCACGCTGCAGGTACCACGCGGGGTGGTCTACGGGCTGCTCGGCCCGAACGGCGCCGGCAAGACCACGACGATCCGCATGATCCTCAACATCATCGCGCCTGACGAGGGCACGATCCGCGTGCTCGGTGCGCCGAGTACGGATCCGCGAGCGTCGGACCGCATTGGCTACCTGCCGGAGGAACGCGGTCTCTACAAGAAGATGAATGTCCGCGCCGTGCTGCAGTTCCTGGGCGTGTTGCGCGGCATGACGCGTCAGGCAGCCGATCGCCAGGTCGACTTCTGGGCTCGAGCGACTCTCGGTTCGCACGCCGGACAAGGACTGGGGACAGGCAAAAGTCGACGAGCTCTGGCGCGGTATGCAGCAGAAGGTCCAGTTCATCGGCACGCTGCTGCACGATCCTGATCTCGTGATTCTCGACGAGCCGTTCAGTGGTCTCGATCCGATCAACGCGCAGGCGCTCAAGGACACGGTCGTCGAGCTGAGACGGCGCGGGAAGACGGTGATCTTCTCCACGCACCTCATGGACAACGCCGAACGCCTTTGCGATTCGGTGTGCATCATCGCGCGCGGGGAGAAGGTGCTCGATGGCCCCGTGCCCACGGTGAAAGCACGTCACGGTGGCCAGCACATCGCGCTCGCGATGAGCGGTGACGTGCGCACCGGTGTAACGACGGTGCTCTCGGACTCGACGCTCGTGACGCGCGTCGATGATCAGAACCAGTTCTTCGAGCTCGCGCTCGCGCGCGACGCGACCCCGCAGCGGTTGCTGGAGCGGCTCGTCGCGGCGGGTGCGCCCATCACGCGCTTCGAGCTGGTGCAGCCTTCGCTGCACCAGATCTTCCTCCAAACGGTCGGCCCCGAGGGCGTCGAGGAGGGGATGAGTGGTCAGGGCTAAATTGTGGGCGGTCATACGCCGCGAGTTCCTCGAGCGCGCACAGAACCGCTGGTTCATCGCCGGATCGCTGCTCGGTCCGGTGTTCATCGCCGGCCTCTTTTTCCTGCCCGCGTATCTCTCACTCAGGAATGCGCGCCCGGATACGTCGAGCCTCATCGTCATCGATGCCACCGGCACCGAGCTCGGCGAACGATTGCGGATCTCGTTGACGGAGCCCCCGCCGGGATCGGCATCGGAATCGACGGCCACCCCTCCGGCGACGTCGAGCACCATCGACGTGCGAGTGACGCCGCCTAACGCGGTTGCCGAGGCTGAGAGTCTCGCCACGAAGGCGGTCGTGGAGAAGACCGTCGACGGATACGTCGTCCTCGATGAGCGCACGTTGCGCGGAGAGCGCGCTCGTTATGCTGGCCGTCGGGCAACCGCGTGGCTGGCGACATGCGCCGGCTCGAGACCGCGCTGCGACAGAGCGTACTCGCGCACCGGCTCGCGACAGCAAATGTGAACCCGGGGCTCGTCGACTCGGTGAGCCGGTCCCGCCTCGAGCTCGAGAGCGAGCGACTCACCGAGCACGGGCGCGGGACCGATGCGTCGCGTCGCGCGAACATGATGTTTGGAGCGGCCGTCGCGTTCCTGCTCTATATGTCGATGTTCATCTACGGGCAGGCCGTATTGCGTGGGGTCCTCGAGGAGAAGACCACGCGTGTCGCCGAAGTCGTGATGTCGAGCGTGTCCCCCGAGACCCTGCTCGCCGGAAAGGTGATCGGTGTGGGCGCCGTTGGACTCGTGCAGCAGATCATCTGGATCGGCGGAACGCTTTACCTCGGTACGTTCCTCGCACCGATGCTCATGCGAATGTCAGCCGCCGCGCGGGCGACCGGCAGCGCTGCTGCTGCTCCCAGCATGTCGATGCCTGACGTGCACGTCGGCAGCCTTCTGCTCATCCTCGCGTTCTTCGTCCTTGGCTACGGTCTCTACGCATCGATGCACGCCGCGGTCGGCGCGATGGTCAACAGCGATCAGGAAGCTCAGCAGGCACTCGCGCCGGTGATGTTGTTGATCGTGAGCAGCGCCATTTTCATCCAGCCGGTGATGATGAACCCCGCGAGCACCACGGCGCGCGTGGTCTCGATGTTCCCGTTCACGGCACCGATCATCATGCCGCTCCGAATGGGGCTCGTGCCGGTGCCGGCAGGGGAGCTTGCGGTTTCGGTGATCGGGCTCGTCGTTGCCTTCATTGCGGTGATCTATGTGGCCGCACGCATCTATCGCGTAGGCTTGCTCATGTACGGAAAGCGACCATC
>DAINRQ010000060.1:9016-35797 GCA_036741775.1 Gemmatimonadaceae bacterium
GTGACCGGATGCCCGAGCGCCCTGCCTAGCGCCGCGAACGAGATGCCCGTGTTCCCGCTCGTCGCCTCGACAATCAGGCCGCCGGGCGTGAGCTGTCCGGTCTCGTAGGCGCGGTGAAGGATGTGCAGCGCCATCCGGTCCTTGATGGAACCGGTGAAGTTCAAGTTCTCGGCCTTCGCGTACACCGTACGATGGTGGCCGTGCACGTCGCACTCGATGCCTAAGAGCGGCGTATTCCCCGTGAGGACGCTGAGCCCACGAATTCGGGCGCGCCAGTCGGGAGCCTGTGAGAGCGGCTGGAGAACGCGGGCGGTAGTCATGGCTATTGGATAGCCATTTCCGGGGACGGCGATCCAGAGCGATATCCCCGATCTGATGTCGGCGAATCCCTGAGGCCGATATTGGGTCGCAGTCCGGGCTGGCATCCGGATTGGGCGGATCCGCACCGACCGCAACCCCACGTTGTTGGCGCGCCAGGTCGCGCGCCTGCTTTAGGGCCGAGTCTCAGGAGGGTATGCGGATTCGGCGGATGAAACGGATGAAAACGGATCGCTCCGCGGTCGGGACGCGCCCTCGCGCAACGAGCCGGGAGCCGGGAGCCGGGAGCCGGGAGTTGAAAGGGGGAACGGCCGCCGGGACGCCACCACCCCAAAAACCAACGGCCGTCCCCAACTCCTCGGTCACTGCGAGACCCAGCTCCCCCTCGCGCGGCGCGCCAGCGACTACGCGACCTCGCGCTGCACCACGGGCGGCGGCTGATTGACGACGAGCCAATAGAGCGCGATGCGCTCGACGGCCTGCTGGAAGGCATCGAAGTCGACGGGCTTGCGGACGAAGCTGTTCGCGCCGAGCCCGTAGGCGCGGACCAGATCTTCATCGAGATCCGACGTCGTGAGGACCACGACGGGAATGTGCTCGGTGACGGGGTGGGCGCGGATCCGCCGGAGGACATCGATCCCCGAGATCTTCGGCAGCTTGAGGTCGAGCAGCACGAGCACGGGCGCGTCCCGCGGATCCCGACCGTTGTAGCGCCCGATGCCGAAGAGATAGTCTCGCGCCTCTTCGCCATCCGCCACGATCACGAGCGGGTTTGCCACCCGCGCGCGTTCGAGCGCGCGGCGCATCAGGAGCGTATGGTCCGGGTCGTCCTCGACCAGGAGCACCGAGCTCGTTAACCGCATTTTCGTTCCCCCGAGCGTGGAGAGCCAATCGTTGCTCTCGAATCCGTTGCGAAAATACTAGGCGCGTGCTCGGCAAGGAACCGCGACACCCAAGCCTCTCTTGACTTCCAGCGCGCATTGACGCTGCATCAGGCCCGATGGTCTTCGGTGCCTCGAGTCATTCGTCGTTACCAGCGTCCGCGCAGCCAGTCGTCGCGGAGCTCACTGCGCTCGTGGGCGCGCTGCCGAGCGCCTCGCTCCTCCTTGCCGCCGACGCGCCCAGGTTCACGATTCTGGCGGCAAGCGCTTCGTACATCGCCGCGACGCGACAGCGGCACGACGCGCTGGTGTCGTCGGGGCTCTTCGAGGTATTTCCGGAGCACCCCGGCGAAGGCGGGGTCGACGCGCTGCGGGCGTCGCTCGAGCGCGTGCTGGCGACGGGAGCGCCGGACGAGATCGCACTTCAAAGGTATGATGTCCGGCGCACCGACGGCTCTGTGGAGGAGCGGTACTGGCGAGAGCTCAACGCCCCGGTGTCCGACGCCAGCGGCGTCGTTCGGTTCGTGTTACACACGGTCGAAGATCGGACCGAAACCGTCGTAGGCGCGGCTGCCCGCCGCCGCGCCGAACGACTCCAGCAACAGGCCGAGGAGGCCAACCGCGCCAAGACCGAGTTCCTCGCGATCATGAGCCACGAGCTCAGGACGCCGCTCAACGCCATTGACGGGTACGCGGAGCTGCTCGAGCTCGGAATTCATGGCCCGCTCACCGAGGCCCAGCGCGACGCCATCGGCCGACTGCGCCGGAGCCAGAAGCACTTGTTAGGCCTCATCAACCAGGTCCTCCACCACGCCCGTATCGAGACGCACGCGGTGCGATACGACCTCGAGGCGGTGGCGGTGAGCGACGTGCTCCATCTCGTGGAGGGGCTGCTCGCCCCGCAGCTTCGTGCCAAGGAGCTTCGCTACTCCGCCGCGTTGCCGGACCTCACGCTCGCCATATATGCGGACCGCGAGAAGGTGCAGCAGATCGTCGTGAACCTCATGTCGAACGCCGTGAAGTTCACGCCGCGTGGCGGTGGCGTGTCGATCGACTGCGAGGCCGACGACGACACCGTACGGATCAGCGTGCGGGACACCGGCATCGGGATCGCCGCGGACAAGCTCGAGTCCATCTTCGAGCCATTCGTGCAGGTGGATGCCGGGCGGTCGCGGTCGCACGAGGGTGTCGGGCTCGGGCTCGCCATCGCTCGCAACCTCGCTCGCGGCATGGGCGGTGACCTCACGGTCGAGAGCACGCTCGGCGCCGGGTCGACGTTCGTGGTGACAATGCCGCGCGCGTAGCGCCTGGGCGGCTCGATTTTCGGCCTGTCGGACGTACGGGCGACGGCGCCGCTGCCATCGACGCCGGACGCGGCCGTTTCAGATAGATTCCAGACCTCGCGGCGCTCGGGCTCGAGAGCGAGCCGGCGTCGCCCTCCCTACCAACTCATGGAGATTCGACGCGCAACCGAGCGGGATGCGGCTGCCATTCGGGGCCTCATCGATCTGTATGTCGCCGACGGGACGCTGTTGCCGCGGACCGAGGAGTTCATCGCATCGCACGCCGAGCATTTCGTGGTGGCGGTGCGCGGGGGACGCGTGGTCGGCTGCGTGCATCTGGACGAATACGCGCCGAGCCTCGCCGAGCTGCGTTCCCTGGCGGTCGCGCCGGACGCGCAGGGGATGGGCGTCGGGCGCGCCCTGGTGGCGGCGGTGGAGGGTCTCGCTCGGCGACGGGGCTACGCGACCGTGTTTGCGGTGAGCAACGACGAGGAGTTTTTCGCGAAGTACGGGTTTTTCTCGCGCCACATCCCCGAGCTGGACCGTGAGCGCAGTGAGGTCAGCAAGTACAAGGGCGTGTACGCGAAGGACATGAGAACGGAACTGCCGGGAACGGGGAACAGGGAACAGGGAACCGGAGCTGATAGCCGATAGCTTACTTCACCTCCAGGCGCACCGTATCCTCGCGAGCGTTGATTGACGCAACGACGAATGCGACGCCGCGCCTGACGCCGCGGACGGTGCCACCATCGACCGTGGCGTGGGAGGGAGGGAAAGCGCGCCACGACGCCGTCCGTCCGCTCAGCAACTGCCCCGACGCGTCCACTGCCGACGCGGTGAGCTGCAGCGTGCCGCCGACGTTGACCGCCACGTCATTCGATGGCGTGATGCGAACGGCCGCGACGGGGCTCGGGCCCGCGACCTTCGCGTAGCGAAGCGGCATGCGGTACGAGA
Organism: Gemmatimonadaceae bacterium; assembly: GCA_036741775.1. GTDB lineage: Bacteria > Gemmatimonadota > Gemmatimonadetes > Gemmatimonadales > Gemmatimonadaceae > JAJKIV01. Next base: position 12,453 of record DAINRQ010000060.1, read on the forward strand.
AGACGGTCTTGTCGAGGTCGAGGCCATCCGCCGTCAGTGACCCTTCGAAGTGCGGAGGCGCCGCGCACGCCGCCAGCACGACCACGTCGTTGCACGGGTACTCGATCGTTAGGCGGTCGCCGGACACCTCGTAGGTGAACGTCCCGCCCTCGCGCACCTGTCGCTCGCCCGCCGGCACGTCTTCGGTGACGCGTTTCACGGCGGCGTTGCCACCCCAGCCATCGGAGTGCAGGAAGATCGTGTCGGCGAGCATGACCGCGTGGTAGCTGTCATGCGAGGCCACCACGGCCGGGAGCGACTGGCCTGCGATCGTGCGCAGCACGTAGACGCCGGCGGGGCCGCTGCCGAGTTCACCGATGATATCCTTCGAGACGGGAGTCGCGACCGGGTCCTGTTGCTTGCATGCGGAAGCGGCGAAGAGAGCGAGCGCGAGCGTCCTGATCGTCTGCATTGGTCCTCCACGAGCGAGGCGAGTGCGGCGTCCCGCGGCCCATCCACGTACTGCACCGTCACGCGCCTAACCTCCCGAACGTCGACGGCGTCACAGTCGGAGGAACGGAGCCGGCGGCACGCGCCTAACGCTGACTGGCGCGTGACGAGACGCACCGCGGCGGGACGAATGGCCGCGGCAAACGCTCCGGAGACTCACGTGCTCAGCGCGCGTACCGCTCGAGCCACTGCAACCCGTCCTCATCGGTGCGCACGAGATACACGGCGGCCCGACCGAAACCCGCCACGCGATGCGTCGCCGGGATCGTGACGCGCCGCACGAGCTGGCCCGCGGCATCAAAGATGTCGATCGTGGACGCCTTTGCGTTCCACGCACCGGCGCGCGTCACCCATAGCTCCCCCTTGCCCTCGGGATCGATGATCGCCGCACGTCCGACGTACGCCTCCACGAACGGCGGCTTGACGCTCGGGAAGTCCGCGTCGGTGAATCCTGGCGGGCGGCGCGGGCTCGCGCGCTCCCGTTGCTCCGAGCCCGGCGGCGCGGGCGGCCCGGCCAGCGAACCGCTGGCTGACCCTTGCTGTGCACGAGCGGCGTACCACGCGCGGCGATCCTCGTCCGATACGCGTACCGGCGGTACCGAAATGGTCGGCCCACGTGCGATGAGCGCGCCATCCCGGTACCACTCCACGTGGTAGTCCTTCGGGACGACACGGGCGACTCGGCCGTCGGGTGCGATCGCCCAGACATCCTGATACAGGAACGGCGCTCGCCACCGGCTCGACTCCTCGGGGTACCACGCGCGAAGCGGCGCGACGATCATGGAGGTCTTCGTCGCGGGATCGAAGCGCGCAAGGTACTGGTCGGGGTGGACGCCGCGTCGCGTCGTCTCGAGATAACTCACCTCGTAATACACGCGGCCAGCCAGATCCCGATAGCGCACCCCGGCGACAATGCGATTCCCCTTGGGCGTCTCGCCGAGGAGCGTGTCGGCGACGGTGATCTCGATCGGCACCGTCCCCGCGAGCGTCCCCGTCGGCGTGATGCGCAGCATCCGGCGCGCCGGGAAGTCGAAGAGGTAGAGCGTGTCGGCGTGGCCGCGAAAGAGGTGTTGAGCGTTCGTGTACTCGTTCGGCCCGTTGCCGTTCCGTCCGAGTTGGCGGACCTCGCCGGTCTCGAAGTTCACGATCGTGAGCGTACGCTCTTTCGCATCGGTGACGACAGCGCGTCCGTCGGGCAGCTCCTGTACCGCGACGAGGTTGCTGAACGGCTCGGTCGCTTCGCCAGTCTTCCGCGTTAGGCTGGTCGTCCGCTGCGCGGCAACCGCGGACGCACTCAGAAGCAGGGGTGGGACGACCAGTATACGCACCAGCCGTGAATTCATCGTCACACTCTCCGAGAGGGCCGTTGGTTAGTCCCATCTCCGAGCCGGCTCGGTTTCCCGCCCAGGGAAGCTTTTGACGGGCCGGAGCGACTCCACCGGCCTCCGGAACGGTTCGCGGGCCAGAGCCCGTACCGACGACCGTGTCGCCGCCACTCACCGGCCGAAATCCACTGCTCATCCGGTTTTCCCGCCCCCGGGCTAGCCGCCGCGGGGCCCGAGTGTATGCTCTCCCCTGCACCGAATCGCAGCTCTCCATCCGTCTGTCAGGAGGCATCCATGCGCATCACGACTACGTTAGCGGCCGCGGCGCTCGCGACGGGCATCGCCGCGTCCACGCTCGCCGCCCAGGCCCCTCAGGCCGGCTGGCGGGCCGAGTTCCTCAACTCCCTTGGCAGCGGGGAGCAGAAGTACGTCGCGCTCGCCGAGGCAATACCGTGGGAGAAGTACTCGTGGCGCCCCGGCGAGGGCGTGAGGTCGGTGTGCGAAGTGTTCATGCACATTTCCGGCGCGAACTACATGTTCGCGAGGCCGCTCGGCGCCCAGCCCCCGGCGAATGTCGACCTCCGCAGCATGCAGACCTGTCCGGCGAGCAGGGATCAGGTGGTCTCGACGCTGAAGGCATCGTTCGAGCACCTGAGGAACGCGGTGACGTCGACGCCCGAGGGGCAGGCTGACGACGCCGTGGAGATCTTCGGAATGAAGATGACGAAGCGCGGGCTGCTGCTCTTCTCGGCGGAGCACATGGGCGAGCACCTCGGCCAGTCGATCGCGTACGCGCGCGTGAACAACATCGTGCCGCCGTGGTCGGCGCGCGGAGGAGACTGACGAACCGGGAACCGGGAACTGGGCTGCGGGCTGGGAGGCCAGCTGGGAGCTGGCGGGTTGCTAGCTGAAGCTGGTGGCTGCTCGCTACTCACGGCGGCTGGGTGCTGGCTGCCAGGCTGCCAGCTCCGAGCTTGGCAGCCAGCAACCAGCCGCCGTCCGAAGCCCTCCAGCTCGGAGCTGCAGCTAGCAACCTGCCAGCCACCAGCTGGCCTCCCAGCCTCCAGTTGGCCTCCCAGCTCGCAGCGGGGCCGAGCGCGGCCGACCAGGTCTAGCGACTCGTCGGAATCCGAACTTCGGTGGTGTTCGTCGTCCGCGCGCCGGCGTGCGCCCACTCGGAGTCCGCGATGCGAAGCGGGCCGGACGGCGCGCCCGCCGTGTCGACCGGCCGACCCGCCGCGCGCCACGCCGCCGTGCCCCCCGCCACCGTCGCGACATCCTGGTATCCCTGCTGGCGAAGGAACTGCGCCGAGCGCAGCGAGCGCATTCCCGACTGACAGATCGCGAGGATCGGCCGGTCGCGCGGGATCTCCTCGAGGCGCGTCGCGAGATCCGCCTGCGGCAGGTTCAGCGCGCCGGGGACGTGCCCGCGCACGTACTCCTCCGGCTCGCGGACGTCGAGGACCACCGCGTTAGGCGGCGCCGAGTCGATCGCCTCGATGCCTACCTCGTCCACGTCCGGCGACGACGTGAGCATCGCCCAGGACATGTCCGCGGTGCCGCGGTTCGTCGCCTCGATGGCCGTCATGTTGAGGGGACGCGCGGGGATCCCGTTCGTGAGCTCGGTAACGAACGGCTCGCGGTCCAGGTGCAGCAGCGGACTGTAGAGCCGCTCGAATCCGATCGTCGTGCTCGGGCGGCCGCACATGCCCTTGCCACACGGGCCCTCGAAGTGTCCAGGGAACACCGCTACCCAGTCGGGGAGACGGAGCAGCTTCGAAATGCTGTCGAACTGCGCCGACGGGTCACCGCCGCCGAAGTCGGGGCGGCCCACATCGCCCACGAGGAGCGAATCGCCCGTCAGCACCATCGAGGGCTCCGGGCTCCGCGGCGGGTTCACGATGAGAACCGAAATGAGCTCTGGCCGGTGTCCGGGCGTGTGGACGATGCGGAGCCTGAGCTGGCCGAGCGGCAGCTCCTCGCCGCTCGCGAGGGGCCGGAACGGATAGTTGACCTTCGCCGACTCGTGCAAGCAGAGCTCCGCGCCATGCTCGGCGGCGAGCTTCCGTCCGCCGGATACGTGGTCCGCATGCACGTGCGTATCGATCACGTAGCGAAGCTTGAAGTCACGCTCACGAAGGAGCGGCTCGTACTGCGCGGTGTCGATGGAAGGATCGACGATGGCCGCCTCGAGTGACTGGCGCGAGGCGACGAGGTACGACGCACACCCGCAGCGCTCGTCGAGGATCTGCTTGAAGTACATGGTCAATCCGTCTGAAGTTCGCTACTAAATAGTAGCGCGCCGCGGGAGGGCGTTACGACAGGGACGAAACGAGCATGCGTGCGTTCGCCACCGCTCGTCGCGTCCCAAGATCGGACAGATCCGATCGGTTCATGCGGCCTACGCGGCGAGCTAAGCGGGTGAACGACAACGCGTTAACGAGAATCGGCAGCCGGCACGTCTCTTCCTTATGCGGGTCCCGACGTCACCGCGTCCCAGTCGCCCCAGCACGAACCGGAGAGACCACTCATGTTCGGCCCATTATGGCTCGCCGCCGAGTTGCGTACGGCGCTGGGCGCGATCGTACGCCGTCCGGCGACCAGCGCGCTACTCGTCTTTACCATTGGTCTCGGGATCGGCGCGACGACGTCGATCTTTACCGTCGTCGACGCGGTATTGCTTCGCCCGCTCCCGTTCCACGAGCCCGATCGGCTCGCGAACATCTGGACGATGGAGCAGAACGGCTTCGCGCATCCGGGGGTGGTGCGCGAGGTTGCGGACCGGTGGAGCGGTGACTCCTCGCTCTTCGCACAGGTCGAGTCGTTCGTAGACCGCTCCCTGCTCTATCGGGGTACGGATGAGCCGTCGGAGGTTCGGGCGACGTTCGTCTCGCGAGGATTGTTTTCGCTCCTCGGCGTACGGGCGGCCATGGGGCGCACCATTCTCGACGACGACATGGTCGCGGCGGCGCCTAACGTCACCGTCGTGAGCGACGAATTCTGGCGCACCAGGCTCGGCGCGAGCCGCGACGCGCTCGGTCGAACGATCGTCCTCGACGGACAGCAGTATCTCGTCATCGGCGTCATGCCGTCGTGGTTCCGGTATCCGCTCGGACGAGTGTCGATGTGGCTGCCGATGAAGCCCGGCGCCCTGACGGCGAACGAGCAGCGCCAGGTGAATCTCGTCGGGCGCATCAGGGATGGCCTGACGCCAGCGGCGGCGCAGGAGCGCGTGCGCCAACTCAGCGCGCAGCTCGATGAGACATCGCCTCGACCTAACGGGTGGGGGGTCGGGCTCTTCTTCCTCGGCCACAACACCGTGAACCCTGACGTCAAGACAGGGCTCTGGGTGTTGTCGGGCGCTGTGTTGTGTTTGCTGCTCATCGCGTGCGCGAACGCCGCCAACGTCCTGCTCGTGCGTACGACGGCACGCCAGCGCGAGCTGTCGATACGAAGTGCGCTCGGCGCCACGCGCGCGACACTCGTCAGGCAGCTGCTCGTCGAGAGCGCGGCTCTCGCGTTGCTCGGTGGCGCGGTAGGCGTGTTGACGGCGTACTGGGGCGTCGACCTCCTCCTCATGATCGTTCCGGCGGAGCTGTCGTTCCTCTCCTACTCTTCGATCGGCGTCGATGGGCGAGTCCTCGCGTTCGCGACGGCAGCCTCGCTCGCGACCGGGCTGCTGTTCGGCGTCGGCCCAGCGCTTCGGGCGTCGAGAGCGCGGGGGACGTTCCTGGTGCAGGAACGGTCGGGGACAGGCTCCCGCGGTGCGAACAGGATGCGCGGCGCCCTGATCGTCGCCGAAGTCGCGTTGTCACTGACGCTGCTCGTCGGTGCCAGCCTCTTCGCCCGCAGCTTCGCGCGGCTCAACAGCGTCGACCCCGGGTTCGATGTGAACAGGATCGTCAGCGTGCAGATGTCGATCTCGGCAACGAGATATCCGACCCCGGAGCAGCGGAGCACGGTCATCGACGCGTATCGCGATCGGCTGCGCATGATCCCCGGTGTCGCGGCGGTGGCGGTGTCCACCGGATTGCCGCCGCGTGCCGGCGTCACGTTCGCCGACGGCGTGGAGGCCGAGGGCGGCAGCGCACCGCTCAACGCCGAGACGATTACGATCCCGTTCGCCGAGGCGGACACGGCGTACTTCGCGACGTTGGGGATTGGACTCGTTCGCGGCCGCGCGTTCACGGTCGAGGACCGGCGCGCCAGCGACTCTCGGGTCATCATCGACCCGGACCTCGCGCGCGCGCTCTGGCCGACTGAAGACCCGATCGGGCGCCGGTTGCGTCTCGACCCGGAGGGGAAGTGGCACACGGTCGTCGGCGTGGCGGAGGACGTGAAGCTGATGGGTCCCGATGATGCCGCGGGCACGTTCGGGATCTACTACGCGCTCCCGACCCTCGGCCGAGCCACACGGTTCGTCGAGTTCGTGATCCGTGCGTCCGGTGACCCGGCGCTGCTCGTTCAGCCGATCAAGCGGGCGATCTGGGCGAGCGATCCCCAGCAGCCGATTCAGGAAGTCGCGACGGCGCGCGAGCGGATGGCGGACGTGCTCGCGAAGCCGCGGTTCCTGCTGACGCTCATGAGCGTGTTCGCGGGCGTGGCGCTCGGCCTCGCGGTGATCGGGATCTACGGCGTGCTCTCGAGTGCGGTCGCGCAACGCACGCGAGAGATCGGTATCCGTATGGCACTCGGCGCGCAGACGCGGGACGTGGTCCAGGCCGTGCTCGGGCACGGCGTGACGCTGGTCGCGCTAGGCGTCGCGCTGGGCGTCTCGCTCACCGTGGCGGGCGGGCGCCTCGTGCGGTCGCTCCTCTTCGGGGTCGAGCCACTCGACCCGACGGCATACGCGATCGCGGCCGCAACGCTGGCGGTGGCCGCGCTGGTGGCCTGCTACGTCCCGGCGCGCCGCGCGACGCGGGTCGATCCAATGGTGGCGGTGCGGGCCGACTGATGCTCCGAGCATCTCGCTCGGCGAGTCGGCATCGCGACCTGTCTGCGAACGGCAAGGACAGGATGGACAGGATGGACAGGATGGACAGAATAGACAGGATGGATTGGATGACGGCCGTGGGGCCGACGTCTCGCGCAACGAGGCTGAACTGAAAGCGGGGGGACTCTTGAGCATTCGCACCATTGGTATCGCGGCGTTCTTCGCCGCGGCCGCGGGAACGGCCGCCGCTGCCCAGGCACCTACCGCGCGGCAGAGCGATGTCGAATCGCCCGACGCCGTCGTCCGCGCCCTGTACGAGACCGTGTCGCGTGCGCCGGGCAAGCCGTTCCAGTGGGACCGACTGCGCACGCTCTTCCTGCCTGGCGCGCTCATGATCCCGAACACGGAGCAGACGCGCGGGACGTTCACCACCCATACGGTCGAGAGCTTCATCAGGTGGATCGACGACTCGTGGCAGCGGGTCGGGATCGGGGGACCTAACGATCGGGGGTTCGCGGAGAGCCACGTCGCGGGCATCACCGAGCAGTACGGCGACATCGCGCACGTCTTGAGCACGTACGAGAAGCACCGGTGGGGCGACACGACCGTGGTCGGGCGCGGCATCAACTCGATCCAGATGGTGAAGAAGGACGGGCGCTGGTGGGTGACCAGCATCATCTGGGATGAGGAGACGGGTGCGGGACCAGTGCCGCCGAAGTACCTGCCGCGGCGGTAGGCCACGCCGGGCGCGGGCATGACGAATCGGGACGGTTGCATGACGCGTCCGTGACCCGGCAGCGGATTCCGTGGTACACGTGATAAGGTCGTCAGTGTCGTGGGACGCACCGCGGAAAGGGCGGTGAACGACGCATGGCGGAGTGCCGTTGGCGACGAGGATCTGAACTGACGCGTCACCCGAGCGATGTCCGGCACCTTCGGCGCGGCCAGTTGAAGCCTGCGACGGGAGTGAGAACCCCAGTGATCGTATCGCAATGAGGGCGCACGGCGCGCGCTGTGGCGGATGATGAGCGACCACGCGGTGGCGGCGGGGTTCGTGCTGGCCGGCGGCGCCGGGAATTTCCAGATGACGGCTGCGGTGCCGAACCAGATCGGCTCGCCGAAGGGCGTTCCGAGCGTCCTCGTGGCGGGCGGCGTGGACACGACGCTGCGACTTCTGCCGTTCAGCAGTACGGGGCCGGTCGAGTGGACGAGCGTGAAGCTGTACGGAGATTACCCGCTTCCGACGGGACTCGTGAAGCCGGACGTCGTGGCGTTCCCCGGCCCGGGCCTAACGCGTTGCGTCTGACCGGCGCCGGCTATCTCTCGGCGTCGGTGCAGGTGCAGGGAAACTCGTTCAGCCGCCCACAGGTGGCAGGCGTCGCGGCTCCGGTGCTCTCGGCGGCACCGTCGCTCCCGGGCTGGCTGGCGCGCGAGATCATCGAGGCGACGGCACGCGATCTCCCACCCGCCGGCAAGGGCCCGCGGACCGGCCGCGGGCTCGTGGACGCCTGGGCCGCCGTGACGGCGGCGCGTGCCGAGATGCGCTAGGATGAGGCGCGTTAGAGCGCGTTAGGCTCAGAGTCCTCGCCCATCATTTCGTCGCGCGACCGGACGCGAATGGCAGGTTGTTCCAGGACGGACGATTCCCGACGCTCATCAGGCCGTTTCGGCCTTTGCCGCGCCCTCGCTGTTCCGACCGGCCCACGCGCCTCGAACCGCACATGCGAGGCCGTCTTCCTGCACCTACCAGCTCCAGCTGATTCAGCAACGCTGGTCGCGGTCCCCGATTCCCGATTCACGGCGTGTCGTGTAAGTCCTCCAGCCGCCGCTCGAGGAGCTCGCGACGCGCGCGCGTGACCTTGAGGCGCGTACCGTCCACCAGCACGGCGATCCCCTCCCCTCGCACGTGCGACTCCACCGCTCGCACGCGAGTGAGATTCACGATGGCCGACTTGTGGATCCGCAGGAACCGACCCGCCCCGAGCCGCTGCTCGAGCGAGGCCAGCGTCTCGCGCAGCATGTGAACCTTGCCGCCCACGTGGAGCTTCGCGTAGTAATCCGCGCCTTCGATCCAGTCCACGTCGCGCGTCGGGACGACGATGATCTGACCCACCTCGCGCACGATCAGCCGGCCAACTCCCTGCGCCCGGTCGGGAGCCACGCGCTCGAGGAGCGACGCGAGCCTCGCCTTGTAGTCCGCATCGCCACGGCCGCGTGTGTGCGCGCGCACCCGCTCCACCGTCTGCGCGAGTCGTTCGCGCGACACCGGCTTGAGCAGGTAATCCACCGCGTTGACCTCGAACGCGCGAATGGCGTACTCGTCGTACGCCGTCGCAAACACGACGGCCGGAAACGGGTCCACCTCGAGCGACTCGACGAGCTCGAACCCCGTCATACCGGGCATCTGCACGTCCACGAACAGCGCGTCCGGGCGCTCGGTCTCGATCGCCGCCAGCGCCGTCGCGCCGTCGCCGAACGCCCCGGCCACCTCGATCTCGGGGTGCGTCTCCAGCAGCTCGACGAGCCCCTCACGGGCCAGCGGCTCGTCGTCCACGACCATTACCCGTACGCTGCTCACGTCTCTCGCCTCGCCTCCGCGGCGCTCGCCCGTTCGGGAATGACCACCGTGACCACCGTGCCTCGCCCCTCAGCGCCGCGGTCGAGCGTGAGAGAGGCGGCGTCGCCATACAACCCGTGCAGCCGAGCGCGCGTGTTTCCGAGCCCGAACCCGTTAGGCGTGCTCGCCTCGGCGACGACACCGACCCCGTCGTCGCAGACGGTCAGCACGAGTGTCCCCTCCGAGCGGCGCGCGGCGACCGCCACGCGCAGCGGACGCTGGGGATCCGTGAGCCCGTGTCGGATGGCGTTCTCGACGAGTGGCTGCAGGAGGAACGATGGCACCGTCCGTTCGAGCAACGCGTCCGGAATGTCGATCGCCACCACGAGCCGGTCGCGGAATCGCACCTGCTCGATGTCGATGTATCGTCGCAGCGCATCGATCTCCACGCGCAGCGCAACGAGCTGCGACCGTGACGACTCGAGCGAATGCCGCAGCAGGTCCGCGAGCCCGGTGACCATCTGCTCCACCTCGGCTACCTTGCCGCGCCGCGCGAGCACGGCGACGCTGTTGAGCGAGTTGAACAGGAAGTGCGGGTTGAGCTGAGCGCGCAGGCTATCGAGTTGCGCGCGCGTGAGCTGCTCGCCGAGCTGGGCCGCCTGCACCTCGAGCCGCCGCGTCCGCTGGAGGCTGAGAAACCCGTAGACCACCCCCACGATCGTCCCGCCTAACAGGATGTTCGTCAGGATGTCGTGGCTGACCATGTGATGGTACGCGGAGTGGAGCGGCCATATCTCGCCGAATGCCCACCAGTGCACCGGCGCGTACACCATGGGCAGCAGGAACGACGGCGTGAACGCCAGCGCGATCAGCACACCCACGCCCGCTGGCCGCGACGGCGGGCGCTCCACCAATCGCCTCACGATCGGAACGAGCGCACCGGCCCAGAGCGACCAGCTGATCCAGTACGCGGCCTGCGTCGTGAGAATCGGGCGCCAGAGCGCGATCGCGCCCGTATCGTTGCTGACGCGCGCAATCTGGGCGGACCGCACGAGCACGACGACGAGCGCCATCGTGCTGAGCGCGGCCTGGACGCGAAGCCAGCCGAGGAGCCTCGGCGTACGATCGTGGTGGGGAGGCGGCCCGGGAGACGGTGCCGACGACGCGGCCGCCGTCCCCGTGGCTGCCGATGCAGAAGCGGAGGTCACGGCCGTAAACTGACGCCGCGCTCCATCCCGCCGCTACCCGGTGCCGCGCAGCACGGCGCACGGGTCGACGCGCGCCGCCCGCCGAGCCGGGATGACTGCCGCCGCGACGCCCGCAATCCCGGTCGCGGCGACGACCGTCATCACGACACCACCGTCGAACGTGCCGACCCCGTACAGCAGCCCCACAAGCAGGCGCCCCAGCCCCGCGGCTGCGATCAGCCCGACGACGATGCCCGCCCCGACCATGAGCCCCGACTCGCGCGCCACGAGTGCGACCACCTCCGCCGCCGTGGCGCCGAGCGCGACTCGCACCGCGATCTCACGACGACGCTGCGCCACGAGGTAGGAGAGGACCGCGTACGTCCCGGCGACCGCGAGCACGAGCGCGGCAATGGCGTAGACGACCATGAGGTTGGTGACGGTCGTCATCCGCGCCCGCGACGCGCGCACGACATCGCGCATCGACGCGACGTTGTAGATCGGCAGCTCCGGGTCGAGCTCGTGAATGATCCGGCGGATCGGCCCGAAGAGAGTCGCGGCATTCCCCTGGCTCCGCACGATCAGCGTGAACTCCGACGCGAGCGCGAGGTTCGAGTAGCTGCCGAGCGCCGGGGTGTACAGCTCGGGCCGCGACGCCTCGGTCACGCCGCGATTCTTCGCGTCCGCGACAACGCCCACGATCGGCATCCAGGGCGCGTTGGGCCCGAAGCGAAGTCGGTGACCGACGGGATCCGTGTCGTCCCCCCAGATTTCCTTTGCCAGTGCCTCGCTGATGACGAGCGGTGTGAGCGCTGGACCTGCCTCGTCGTCGCGGAAGAGGCGCCCCCGCCGGAGCGGAATCCCCATTGCCTCGAAGTACGACGCCGTCACGACGCGATAGTCGGCGAGCGGGTCGGTGCCATCGGCGCGAAACGGGCGCCCCTCGAGCGCCATCGCCAGGTCGCGACGGCCGGGTTCGAGCGGAAGCGCATTCACGATGGCGGCGACGCTCACTCCCGGCACTCGCTCGACTTCCCCGAGCAGGCTCCGAATGAACGACTCACGCGTCGCGCGATTCCGGAACCTCTCGGCCGGCATGTTGATGCGGAGGCTGAGCGTCGAATCGGGCCGAAATCCGAGAGCGACCTCCTGCACGGCGCGAGCGGACGTGATGAGCAACCCCGACCCGTGAAGTAGCAGCACCGCGAGCGCGACCTGCCCAGCCGCGAGGATGCGGCGCACGCCGGCCACCGTGACCGACGACCCACTGCTCGCCCGATCGCGCAGCGCGAGGGCGGCATCGCGTCGGGCGCTCGACGCCACGGGTAACGCACCGACCGTCGCGCCCACGACGAGCACCATGATGGCAGCCACGATGAGCGTCCGCGACCCGACCAGACTCGTCTCGAGCGCAATGCCCGGTGGCATGAGCGTCGCGAGGAGCTGCGTTCCGATCGTCGCGGCCACGAGCCCCAACAGCGCGCCGGTAGCCGCCAGAACAATCCCCTCGATGAGCGCGCCGCGCACCAGGCGCGACCGCGTCGCGCCTAACGCTGCACGCACCGCGAGCTCCTCGCCGCGCGCCGACGCGGCCGCGAGCTGCAGATTCGCGACGTTCGCGCACGTGAGGACGAGCAGCAACACCACTCCGGCGAGGAGGAGGACGATCACCGGACGCGCGTCGCCGACGACGTCATCGCCCAACCATTTCACTCGTGCCTGAAATCCGGCCAGGTCGAGCGCCGACCCGGCGTGCGGACCAGGGTACTCCTTCCCGACGGCACGCACGCTGGCCGTGAGGTCGCGCCGCGCGTCATCGAGCGCCACGCGCGGACGCATTCGCCCGATGACACTGTACGCCGCGTTGTATGGGTTCACGGCGGCCGGACCCAGACGCAGCGGCTCCCAGATACCGACCGTGCGCGACGGAAACCCCACCGACGCCCCCATCACGCCGACGATGGTGACCGGCTCGCCGTCGATATTCGCCGTCCCACCGATCACTCGTGGGTCAGCACCGAATGACGAACGCCAGAGCCAGTTCGAGAGCACGACGACCCGAGGACCGTTCGGGACATCGTCCTCGCGCGTGAATGCACGGCCCAGCACGGGCTGCGCACCGAGGACATCGAAGAAGCTCGCTGTCACGCGAGCACTGGTGAGGCGCAGCGGCGCGCCGCGCCCGATGAGGTTCGCGTCGCGCGTGGTGTATGCAGCAGCCGACACGAGCGTTCGACTGTCGCTCACGAGGCGCCGGTACCCGACATCCGAGTACGAGACTTCGGGAAGCCCGGGGACGGGGATGGTGCGCGTGATGCGCACGAGGCGGTCGGCATCCGGGTACGGGAGCGGTCGCACGAGCACGGCGTCGACGACCGCGAACACGGCGAGCGCGGCGCCGATCCCGAGGCCGAGCGTGAGGGCAATGATGGCGGAGTGTAGCGGCCGCAGGCGAATCCGGCGGAGCGCGAACCAGAAGTCGTGGCGCACGGGAGCCTCGTCTACTTGCGCCGGCGTCCCGTCAACGTGCCGGGCTCACCGTTGAACGTGAACTTCCCGGTGAGTACATCGCCCGCGAACTGCAGGTCGTACCGAACGTCGAAGCCATCGCCGGCGCCCGCGAGCGTGAGCTGCGAGCCCTGGCGCGAGACCGACTTGATTGGCGGCCCGTGATCGCCGACGAGCAACTTGGCGTCGGTGCTGTCCCCGACGGTGGTGACGACGAGCGTGCCGGTCATCACGCCGCCACCGTACGTGATCTCGAGGTCGTACGTGCCTGGCTGGATGCTGCCTGACGCGGGCCTGGCAGGACCGGCAGGCGGCGCCGCGACCTGTGCGCATCCAGGCTGCGCGGCTGCGGGGATCGCGAGAAGGACGACAACCGCCGCGAGTGCGATGCGGTGCAGGTGCTGCATGTGTGGCTCCGAGGGCGAAGTGACGGTCGAACAGTCACGTCGCTCGGGCTCACCGCGATACGAGCAAGCAGGGAATGCGACGGCTGGTGCAGGATCCGCGGCCTTCGTTACCGCGGCGGCGATTGAGAGAGCACCTTGCTCGGCAGCGGGACCGGGTCGGCCGAGGGCGGCGCGTCGGGCACCGCATCGCCGAGGCGCGACCAGTCGACGTCATCTCCGACTCCTGTGCGCAGGGTCATCGGGCCAACGAGAGCTTTCGTCTCGGCCGAGTTGCCGAACGTCATGATCCGGACGCTCGAGTCCACGATGGCACGCTCGATCGTCACCGCCAGCGGAACGCCGTTCACCGCTACGCCGCACCGCCCGTCCGGGAAGATCTGCATGCGAACGTGGAACCACCTCCCGCGCTTGAAGCTCGGCGGTACCGCAAGACCCCGCGGAGTCGGTGCGGCCGCGCTGATCACCAAGGAGTCGCCGTACGATGCGCCTTCGGCTCCCGGGTACCCTATTACGCACGGCGACCCTTCGTTCCGGCGCAGAGGGATGTTGCCGTACCGATGCTTCCATCGACGCAGGTCGTCGTCGTCCAGTTGATCCTCGAGCGAAACCTGGACGGTCTGCCATTGGTCCTTCGTCACCGTAACGGAGACCCACGTTTCGAGCGTCAGTCCGTCGCGAACAGGGTAGCGATCGCTGGTATAGACCCCGCTCCAGAACGAGCCCTCGCCGTTGTTGCGGAGCGCGTGCGATCCGTCCGGCAGCGTGTCCACGACGGGGCGCGGGTCGCCAAACGCCACCCACGGCGCGGTGATGCCATCCGCCCAGGTCTCTGAAAGAAGCGTTCTGATACTGGGGACGCTCACGGAAAACTCCCGCTGCGCCGTCCGCCATCCTCCAATCGAGGCCTGAACTCGCACGGTCCCTAACGACTTCGGGGTCAGAAGTCCCGTGCTGTCGATCGTGGCCACCGCGGTGTCGAGCGATACCCAGCGGACTGCCGCCGTTGGCACCCGTGTGCCACCGGGTGATACGCCTATGGCCGAAAGCAGATGCGACGCGCCGACCATCGGCGTCCCCTGACCGGACTCGATGGCGATTCGCTCGGCGTACTGGACGGACCGCGACGTCGGCTCGAAAGCCAGCAGCGGACGGCCGACCGGCAGCCGATTCATTTCGACCTCGACGGCGCGGTTCGGCTCGTCGATCGGGAACAGCAGCGTCGCTGCGGCGGAGAAACCCTCTCGCCGGCACCGACAGAGCACCCATCTCCCATCGGGGGATACAATGGGGTCGTCATTCGTCCGAAGCGACACGAGCGTGTCGATCGCGCCAGTTCTCGTGTCGAGCCGCCCGAGTGATTCGTGCACCGCGCCGACGATGTGAACCACGACGCGATTCACGTCGTACCACCCGCCGCGCGTGCTGAGCCGGGCCAATGGCGTCCCGAAGCAACGCGCGTTCGTGCCGTCAATGTCGATGACGCACATTTCCTGTTGCTGGCCCGTCCAGTACCGCCGAGTGAAGGCAATGCGGCTCCCATCAGGGCTCCACACGGGTCCCTGGTCGGTCTCCGGGCCCTCCGTCAGCATGCGCACGCCGCCCGTGTGCCGGTCGAGGATCCCGAGATCGTAATGACTCGCCGCGTTCCAGCGGGCTGTGACGAACGCGGTATACCGACCATCCGGCGATGACGCACCGCGCTGGTCGTCGCCAGGCGCCGTGGTCAGACGCTGCTCGCGCCCGTTGTCGTCGATCTCGATCAGATCGATCCCACCGGAGTCCTCGAAGATCCGTTCCAGCGTCCAGCCTGTGTTGTCAGGCAGCCGCCGCAGCTCTCCTAACGACGGGTCGGCGTGGAACCGCCACCGCGGACGCTCGTCTCCGACCCGGATCGTTCGCCCGGGCGAGACCTGCGCCCACCGCACCGGCACACGATGAACGCGCGCGACAGAATCCCCGCCCACCGTCCCGATGGCGAGTACGATGTCAGGTGGTGGAATACGCCCGATGTAGCGCACGGCCATGAAGCCTAACGCGACGAGCACAATGGCCGCCGTCGCCGTGAGCTGCCGCCGCGCCGAGTACAGCCCGATCCGATGAAGCAGCGGTACCGATCGGACCAGACGATCCACGAGCGCAGGTGTCGCGCGTTCACCGAGGAAGTCGGCGGCGAGAACGCGGTTCGGACGGTGATCGCCCGCGTGACGAGCCAGATGCGCGAACCGGGTGAAGGCTGTGGCGACGCGGTCGAGCTCCTCCGCCTGCACCAGGAGCCCGCCCGCGTGCCGGAGGGCACGCGCGTCCTGCCCCGCGTTGTCGAGCAGCGTGCGGCCGGTCGCACGTGACGCGGCACGACGCGCGTCCCCCGTAGCGAGCTCCACGACCATCGCCGCGATCTCATCGTGTGACGGCACCCACGCGTCACCGTGACGCGCGGCCAACCCGCGGCGCTCCAGGCCGCCTAACGCCGTCACCATCTCGTCGGCGGGACGGCCAGCCGCCGCCGTCAGCGTCTCCCGCGACAGCGGTACCGCCGCGACGGCCAACAGCGTCAACACCCACCGCTCCACCCGGTCGAGTCGCTCTACCCGCTGGCGCAGCGCGCCCCCCGCCCCCAACGCCGCGAACAGCCGCGCCGGTTCGCGGGAGCTCCAGCACTGGCCATCGTGCGCCAGCATGTTCCCCTCGACCAGCATCTGCAGCGTCTCGAGCACGAGGAGCGGCGACCCGCCCGTCGCGTCGCACAGTCCCGACGCGAGATGTTCCGACCACGGCTCGGACGGCAGCGCTGCAACGCTCGCGACGAGCGCGCTCACCTCGGCCGTCGTGAGCGGGGCAAGCCGAATCGTTCGCGAGCGGTCGGCGCTCGGGAACGCGTCTACGCCAGGACGCGACGCCGTGACCATCAACACGCGCACACGATCCAGCGCGCCGACCACCCCCGCGATGAGCTGCCGCGACCGCGTGTCCGCCCATTGGATGTCATCGACGAACACCGCGATCGGATGCTCTTCGGCGACTGCCGCAATGAGCTCGCGTACCGCCACGGTCCGGCGCCGGAGCGCATCCGACGGGTCGCCGGCGGCGTCCGGCAGCGCCGCGGGATACGACACCGACAGCGCAGGGTTCAGTGCCACGAGCGCGCGAGCCGATCCTGTCGAAATACCACTCGCGCCCGGCAGTCGCGCGAGCGCTTCGGCAAGGTCGCCCGCCAGCCCGAACGGAATGTCGCGCCCCCCAAGTGAGGCTCGCACGAAGAGTGTCCGCACCCGCGTCGCTCGGAGGCGGGCGTCCACGTCCGTGAGCAGCCGCGTCTTTCCAAGCCCGGCCGGCGCGAGCACGTGCACGTGAGTGGAATGCCCCACGCGCGCCGATTCCCAGCACGCGAGCAGCTGTGCGAACTCCTGCTCCCGCCCCACGAGCTCGGTCGCCAGCGACGGACGATCATCCGCCTCCAATCGCTGGGCGCCGGGAGGCGCTTGTCGCACCGCGCGTAACATCGCCCGGGTGGCAGGCTCCGGACTGATCCCTTCGACTGCCACGAGTCGGTCGAACGCATCGGCCTCGAGCACGCTGCCGACCGTATCGCCGGCCCCCACGAGCGTCTCGAAGAGCAGCCGCCACCCGGCCTCGCGGAGGGGATCGAGGTCGCGCGCGCGACGCGCGAGCGTCTGGGCGTCGCGCAACTTGAGCGTGGACATCCACCGCCGAATGACGGTTTCGGTCGCGCGCCAGAAGTGCGACCGAAGCCGCTGACGTTCGTTATCCGCCCATCGCTCGAACTCCGCGCCTCCGGGTGCGGCAAACCCGGGGAAGAAATCACCGGTGAACGTCCGCACCACGGCTTCGGGGTCACCACGCTCGGCCGCCGCGAGCAGAGCGTCTCGGTCGCAGTCGAGCGGCCCCGCGATCGACAGGACATCGCCGCCGACGATCAGCTGGCGATCGCCGAGCCGCTTCCTGATGTACCAGAGGGTCTGACGAAGCGCATGCTTGCCGGCGTCGGGCTCCACACCACCCCAGAGCAGATCGATGAGATGCTCGCGAGGGGCCGATCGGTCGGGCGCGCACGCGAGGTAGGTGATGAGGGCCAGCGGCTTGCCGAGGTCGAACACGATCTCCTCATCCGGCGCCTCGTCCGCACGGGATGTTTCGGTCGCACCCGGCACGGCAGCGTCGCGCGCCATGGCGACGCGCAACGCGGTGGCGCCGAGTGTGACGAGTGTGAGCGGAGTGTCGGGCGCCAGCGGAGTGGAGAGACCGGGCATCCGATTCGGCAGAGGTAACCGCGCCGTAAGGTCGCGGGAGCGACCCGCTGCATCGTCGTCGATCGCAGCTCGTCCCTGGGCAAGACGGCCTGCCCCATCCCTGGAGCGGGCTACCGACGTTTGGGATCCCCGCGAAGGTACTGGCCGGTTCACGGGATCGGCAAGACAGACCGAGGCGTGCCGCAAATCTCCTGACACGGTACCACCTTTCGCCGGACTTCCAGCAGGATGGCCGGAGCCTACTTTGAGCATGGGCTGGTGTCCCCGAACGCGAGGGTATTCTCGTGCGCGCCGTTCTGTCGACGTTTCGTGCCGCTGGTCGATCGCTGTTGAGCCACAGCAGCGTGTCGATCATCTCCGTGATCACGCTTGCGCTGACCATCGGTCTGTCTGCCGCCGTTTTCGGGATCGTGAACGGGGTGATCTTCAGACCGCTCGGTGTCAGTGAGCCTGACCGACTGGTAGCATTCTGCGAGTTGGAGCGCGGCGAGCGCACGGACTGGTGTGGTGCGTCGGTTCCGGATGTCTACGACGTCGCGGCCCGGGCGAGGGCGATCGAGGTGGCCGGCGTTGCGCGGTCGTGGCCGTTCCTCATGAAGACAACGGACGGTGCCGTCGGTATCTCGGGTGGCTTGGCGACCCCCGAGGCCTTTCAGGCGCTCGGCGTGCGAGCGCAGGCTGGTCGGCTCATCGAGCGCGGGGACATCGGCACGAGCTGGCGGCGAGTGGTCGTTCTGAGTGATGAGATCTGGCGCAGCCGGTTCGGTGCCCGGTCGGATGTCGTTGGCCAGTCCATCACGCTCGACGACGAGCCACATACGGTGGTCGGCATCCTGCCGCCCGAGACGCGGGTCCCGCTGCACGAGAATGTGCAGATGTGGAGACCCGTCCACGTAGACCCGGGCGACGAGGAGCGGCGCGACTGGCGCGGGTTCCTCGCGTTCGCACGCCTCCGCGATGGCGCGACGCTGGACCAGGCGAGGAGCGAAGTGGCGGCGATCGCGTCAGCGATCCAGCGCGATCACTTCCCCGACAAGGCGGGGTGGACGATCACCGTGCGGTCGTGGCACGACGTGGTCGTCGGCTCCGTCCGGCGCGCGATGCACATCTTTCTCGGCGCCGTCGGGTTCCTGCTGCTCATCGGCTGCGCGAACGTGGCGAACCTCCTGCTGGCGCAGGCCAGCGTCCGGCAGCGTGAGATGGCGGTGCGTTCGGCGTTAGGCGCGTCGAAGGGGCAGCTCGTCCGTGGGCTGCTCGCGGAGAGCCTGGTACTCGCGACGCTCGGCGCGGTGGGTGGGCTGCTTCTCGGCTGGATGGCATCGCGCGCGTTCGTGGCGCTCGCGCCGCGCGGCATTCCGCGCATTGACGAGGTTTCGTTCGACCTGCGGGTGGTCGCGTTCACGGCCGCCGTCGCCGTACTGACGACGTTGCTGGTGGGCACCGCGCCGGCGCTCCGCGCAACGCGGGTCAACCTCAATCGCGTGCTGTCCGAAGGCGGCCGGTCGGGGGGCACGAGCCGGCGTGCGGCGCGAGCCGGTTCGCTCCTCATCATCGGCGAGATCGCGCTCGCCGTCATCCTGGTCACCGGCGCCGGCCTGTTGGGCAGGAGCTTCGCGACACTCCTCGATTGGAAGCCCGGGTTCGAACAGGATCACCTGGTCACCGCGTGGGCCTTCACGTCGGCGGGTAAGTTCGAGCGCGGCGAGCAGGTCGTGGACCTGTGGATGCGCGCGCAGGACGAGCTCCGTTCTCTGCCGTCCGTCGTATCGGTGGGAACAGGCTCGGCCGGACCGTTGTTCGGCGGTGACGGCGCCATGAACTTCACCGTCGATGGGCGGACGGTGCCTAACGATGGACCACGGCAGACCACACTCTGGTACGACGTCTCGCCGGGATATTTCCGCACTATCGGGTTGCCGATCCTCCGCGGGCGCGACATCTCCGACCAGGATACGTACGCCGCACCGAAGGTGGCCGTCGTGAACGATCGATTCGCGCGCACGTACCTCGGCTCGGAGCCACTCGGCCGGCGCGTGTACATGGTGGAGCACGAGGATGAGTTCACCGTCGTGGGCGTCGTTGCGGACGTTCCGCCGCTTCGCCCGGGTGACGAGGTACCGGCGCAGATCTTCTGGTCGAATCGACAGGTCCCTCGGCCCGCGACGTACTTCCTCGTGCGCACCGCGGGTGATCCCGGCGCCCTCTTGAGGACGATCCCCGACCGGCTCCGCGCCGTCGATCCGGACATGCAGGTGAGTCAGGTGCGGACGATGCGCGAGATCCTCGGGCGCGAGCTCGTTCGGCCGCGATTTGCCGTTACCCTGCTGGGGACGTTCGGGGCGCTCGCGCTGCTGCTCGCCGCGGTGGGCACGTACGGGCTGCTCGCCTATGTGGTGCAGCGCCAAACGAAGGAGATCGGCATTCGAATGGCACTCGGTGCTCGGCGGACCGTGATCGTGGGGGAGGTAGTCGCTCGTGCGATGCGGCTCGCCGGAGTCGCAGCCGCCATCGGCGCGATCGCGTCGCTCTTCCTTGGCGGGTTACTCTCGAGCCAGCTCGCGGGCGTGCAGCCCAACGACCCGCTCACGTTGGGCGGCAGTGTCGTCCTGTTGCTGCTCGCTGCGCTCGTCGCGTGCCTCATACCCGCGTATCGCGCGAGCCGAGTCGACCCGATCGTGACGCTGCGATCGGATTGATTGATAGCTGGAGACTGGATGTCGCTGGCGGGCGCTCGCCCGCCGCGAGATGAGCCCTTCACCACGAGGGCCGTCAGAAGGGAGCTGTCCGCAAGCTGTCGCCGACGTCCCAAATACGCCCTTGCCGAGGGGGGTGTGAGGCCTGAGCTTTTCAGGTTCTCCCTCGACCAACGACGTTTTCGATGCCCATCCCGCCGGACGTTTCGGCGTCATTTCCCAGCGATACGCGCGACCGCGGCCAGCAGTACTTCAGGCGCGGAGTGGTGCGCATCGTATCGGTGGATCAGGGCATCGTGGCCCACGTGCGGGGGTCGGAGATCTACACGGTCCGCATCGAGCCCGATGCGAACGGTCGCCTCTCGCACGAGTGCAGCTGTCCGGCGTGGGGTACGTACGGCGTGTGCAAGCACGTGTGGGCAACGTTACTCGCGGCCGACGCGCAGCGGCTCCTTCGGTTCGACGGGCTTCCCAGGACGCGAGCGCGGGGACCAGGTGCGGCACGTCCACCAGAGCTCTCGTGGAAGCGAAAGCTGCAGCGCATTCGCGACCGCCTCCCCGAGGTGACGCGTGCGGTGCCGCAGAGCACGTTCCCGAGCGACCGCCGCATCATCTACATCGTGGACATCGTGGCCACGCGAACGCAGCAGCGCGGGCTCGTCGTCGAGCTCGCGACGCAGCGGCGTATGCCCAGCGGCGAATGGAGCACGCCGAAACAGTTCTCCCTCCGCGAAGATCAGTGGCTGAGCGCGCCGGATCCGCTCGACCGCCAGATCGCTCAGATGCTCACGGGCGCCATCTCGGACCTCCGGATGCCCATGGGTTATGGCACCCTCAACCGCCGCTACTATCTCGAGCCCACGGCATTCGACACGACGCTTCGCCTGATGTGCGAAACGGGCCGATGCCGGGTGAGCTTGCAGGGGGAGTCGGACCCGCACCCACTCACGTGGGATCACGGCGACCCATGGGAGCTACGGGTCGATGTTGCGCCGCTGTCGCCTGCGGTGCCCGGCGGATCGCCGAATGGCGCACACTCGCTCCGCGTCCAGGGGTGGCTCAGGCGTGGTGACGAACGGCTGTCGCTGAGCGACGCGGCGTTGCTCGCGCCCGGTCTCGTCATCGCACACGGAGTCGCGTCGCGGGTGCGGGACGACGTGAGTCACGCCCTCGTGGTTGCGCTCGCCGACGAGGGGTCGATCGAGGTACCGGCGACGGAAGTCGATGACCTGTTGCGCGAGTTACACACGCTGCCGGCCGTTCCGGCCATCGAGCTGCCCGAGACCATCGGGATTCGTCAGGAGGAACCGACGCCGACACCACGCATTCGTCTCCTGCCCGAGCCCACGGTTGCCTGGGCCGCGGCGAAGATGAAGGCCGAGGTCACGTTCGACTACGCCGGCGTGATCGTGAGCGGGAAGGAGCACCAGGTCGCCCTCTTCGACGAGGACCAGCGCCGCATCGTACGGCGTGACCCGGGGTTCGAGCGACATGCGCTGGACCAGTTGCACACACTCGGCTTCCGCGACGAGTACGACTACAACGAATCACGACACGTCGCGCGCATTGTGACGAGCCGGTTGCCGCGCGCGATCGCGACGCTGGTCGCTGCGGGATGGCACGTCGAGACGGATGAAGGACACGTTCGCGGCGGCGGCGAGCTCGAGGTGGAGATCGCGAGCGGTATCGACTGGTTCGAGCTCCGCGGCGGCGCGGCATTCGGGAACGCGCGAGCGACGCTTCCCGAGCTCCTCGCGGCGCTGCGGCAGGGGCGCGGAACGGTGACGCTCACCGACGGCACCATCGGCATCCTGCCTGAGGAGTGGACCGAGCGGCTCCGCGCATTGACGGGCGTCGGGGACGCGGCAGGTGATGCGGTTCGGTTCACACGCTCGCAGATCGGCCTGCTGGACGCGTTGCTCGCGGCGATGCCCGCGGCGAAGGTCGACGAGCAGTTCGCGCACGCGCGACGCGAGCTTCGTTCGTTCGAGACGCTCCAACCCGCCGATCCGCCATCGAGCTTCAACGGTGAGCTGCGCGCGTATCAGCGCGAAGGGCTCGCGTGGCTCCATTTCCTCCAGCGATTCGGCTTCGGCGGATGCCTGGCTGATGACATGGGTCTCGGGAAGACCGTTCAGGCGCTCGCGTTGCTCGAGGAGCGTCGGCTCGCGGAGGCCGGGCCATCGGTGGTCGTCGTGCCGCGATCGCTGCTCTTCAACTGGCGTCAGGAAGCCGCGCGCTTCACGCCCAGCATGCGCGTGCTCGTACACGAGGGGCGCGATCGCGCGCGCGACGTGTCGGCGTTCCAGGACTACGACCTCGTGCTCGTCACGTACGGCACGCTCCGCCGCGACGCGCCACTGCTCACCGACGTGGCGTTCGACTACGCGATCCTCGACGAAGCGCAGGCCATCAAGAACTCGACGACGGAAACTGCGAAGGCCGCGCGTCTCCTGCGGGCGACGCACCGCCTTGCCATGAGCGGCACACCCATCGAGAACCGCATCACCGAGCTCTGGAGCCTGTTCGAGTTCCTGAATCCCGGGATGCTCGGCGCCGCGCGCGTGTTCAAGACGTTAGGCAGCGCCGAGACCGGCGAGTCGGGCCGGTCGCTCATCGCGAGCGCCGTGCGCCCGTTCATTCTGCGCCGCACCAAGGAGCAGGTCGCGCCCGAGCTTCCCGAGAAGCTGGAGCAGACGATCTACGTCGAGCTCGAGCCGAAGGAGCGCAAGCGGTATGACGAGCTCCGCGATCACTACCGCGCGGCGCTGCTCGGGCGGATCGACCGCGAGGGGATGGCGAAGTCGAAGATGCACGTCCTCGAGGCGCTGCTCCGGCTGCGCCAGGCGGCGTGCCACTCGGGGCTGCTCGATGCCAGCCGGGCGAACGAGTCGAGCAGCAAGTTCGACCTCCTCGTGCCGCAGCTCGCCGAGATCGTGGCCGAGGGGCACAAGGCGCTCGTGTTCTCGCAGTTCACG
>DAINRQ010000061.1:0-22627 GCA_036741775.1 Gemmatimonadaceae bacterium
TTCCCGGGATGCAGGTGCTTGCTCATGGCGCCGTCGGCGTTGAACTCCCAGAGGCCGGCGGCCTGCGTGCCGGCGCTGCCGAGTGCGTCGACGGTCTGCCGAGCGTCGAGCTTCATGAGCGATGCGGCGGCCGCGGCCGCGCCGAACGTCGCGGCAGTGCCAGTGGGATGCCAGTAGCGGTAATGGCTCGGGTTGACCGCTTCACCGACTCGCAACGCGGCCTCGTAGCCGAGGACGACGGCGAGGGTGAAGTCGTGGCCAGTGGCATGCTCCCGTTCGGCGACCGCAAGCGCCGCGGGGATCACGGGCGCGGCGGCGTGGAGCGTGGAGCCCTTGTGAACGTCGTCGAGCTCGAGGATGTGCGACGCCACGCCGTTCGCCAACGCAGCAGCGTGAGCCGACGCGCGGGCGCCTGGGAACATCGTCGCTTCGTCCGACGCACCCAGTCCCCGCGCAACGTGTCGGGCCATGCGCGCGGGCAGCTCGAGTGCGCCGGCGAGCGCGGACCCGAGCCAGTCGAGCGTTGCTCGGTATGCCTCATCTCTGACGGCGGCCGGAAGATCAGCGTAGTCGGCCGCCGCGAGAAATTCCGCGAGGTCGCGTGTTACGCGGCTGGCTGTCGTGGTTGTCGGTCGGCTTGGTTGCACCGGAGTGTTGAGATGTCGCCGTAGCTCCGTCATTCCGAGCGGAGGCCCGAAGGGCTGCAGTCGAGGAATCGCGTCGTCCCTGTCGAGGGGTCCTGCCTCTCTACCGGGAGAGCCTGAGAAGACCTGACGCAGATGGCCGCAGATGGCCGCAGATTCCGCCGATTGCGCAGTAGCCCTCTACCGGGAGGCCTTGCCGCGCGAGAGTACCGACTCTCCTGATAGAGAGAGAATCTGCGTGCTTCTGCGTCATCCGCGTAATCGGCGTCTCGGTTTCTTCCTCCTCCGGGTAGAGGGACCTGAGCCCCTCGACACGGACGACGGCCATTCCTCGACTGCGCCGCTGCGCGGCTCCGCTCGGAATGACAGCAGCGGTGCCAACTTCGCGCTCCCGTGTCGTCGAAGCTAGAGTGACCGGATCGAGTCGCGACGCGAAAGCGAAGCAGGGCAGCGACGGCCGAGTTTGCTGGCTGCGCACGCGTGGCGTCGCTAGGTTGTGGGCGTTGCGATGCAGGCGGGCAGTGTATGATCGACGAACGGCGTTTCGCCGCGTGGGCCCGCGAACTTCGCGGACGCCACCCAACCAACCAAGTCGATACGCGCGACGCCGCCGATCGCCAGTTCATCTCGTTCGCGCTGAGCGAAGGGCTCGCCATCGTCACAACACCGTCAGGCGTCGTCCCCGCACCCGACGCCCCCTACATTCTCGGCGTTCGACTCACCGCAGCGGGAGAGAAACTCGTCGCCCGATTTGCCGGTGCTCGCGTCACGTGGGAAGGTGAAGACGACGCCCCGAGCACGTTGTAGGCGGAAGGATCAGGGCGCGCTCGTGAACACCCGAGGTGTGTACACGATACCGTCCGGCAGGTCGCCGACGTGGAGGTTCCCGACGACCTGACGCTGCGCAATGTCGATGATGGCCACGCGCGCCTGCTGCATCAGCGTCTGGAAGGCGTATCGCCCGTCGGGCGTAATCGCGAGTCCGCCCGGCTCGCCGCCCCCGTAGCGGATCCGCCCCACCTCCTGTCGAGACGCGCGGTCCACGATGCGAAGCGTGCCTCGTCGCAAATCGGGGATGAGCAGTGTTCGGCTGTCCGGCGTCAGGTGAATGCGGTAGGGCCAACCGAACATCTTCAACACGCTCGTCACTGCTCCCGACGACGGGTCGAGGACGATGACCTGCCCGGTGAGAAAGTTGCTTGTGCCCGCCCAGACTTCGGCACCGTCCGGGGTGACAGCCATCCCTTCGGGCGCCTGGTCGACGGTGAACGTATTCACGAGCGTGCGCTGGGTCGCGTCGAACGCCGATATCGTACGCGAGTCGGCCTCGGTCGTGTAGAGGCGTGAGCCGTCCGCGATGGCATTCAGAATGTGCGGATGCCCACCCTTCGTCGGAACGGATCCGATGACCTGCCCACTGACCACGTTTACGAAGACGACGCTCCGCGTCGCCCTCGACGTCACGGCCACGAGGCTGTCGCCCGCGAGAAACGCGATGCCGTGCGTCAGTGAGTCGGCACCGAGGGTGATCGTGCGGGCGACCTGTCTCGTGGGTACGTCGATGACGGAAAGCGTGCTTCCGTCCATTGCGGTCGTCACCGCGATCGTCCCGTCTCGAGACAGTGCGATCTCGTGCGGATTCGGACCGACGGGGATCGATCCGAGGCGCGCTCCCGTCGCGACGTCGACGAACGTGACCGTCGACTGTTGCTTGTTAGGCACGATCACGGTCCCCGCGAGGCCCGGCACCGTGCCAATCGGTGGCGGCACGTATGGCCCCGAGCACGCCATCGCGGTGGTCAGGATCGCAATCGCGAGCGCACCGCGCGTAGCGGGGCGCATGGGGTGATGCGTCATGAAGCACGGGCCAGACGCCGCACGGCTCCCGTCGGTCACGTCTGGCCCGCCGTTATGCATGAATCCTCGAACGTTCAACGCGTGAAGAACGAGAGGCCGAAACCGAGGAAGAATTCGTTGCCAGACTGAAACTCCGGCTCATTCTCGAGCCGATGCGTGTATCCCACTTCGATGCGGCTGCCGAGACGATCGGCCAACGGGATCTTCATGCCGAAGGCCCCGCCGAGGGAGATCTGGCTGCCCGAATTGCCGTCGCCCGTGAAACCGCTGATTCCCAGGAACGGGCGGAGGTACGGCTGCGATTGTGTGCGATCCTGGCGAAAGTGGTACAGGAGGCCAAGCGACAGGGCATACGACGTTCCGCTCTCGGTGCGGTCATCGCCGGTAATCGGGTTCTCGATGGTGACACGGTTATAGCGAAGCGCCACGCCAGGCTCGAGTGAGAGCGCATCGCTGAGAAAGAAGCCGGCTCGAAACCTCGTTACGGGCAGCGTGAGCGCCGTTACGTTGAGGTTGTCGCGTGATTCGTATGACAGCGCAGCATCCATCCCGAGCTCGATCGGTCGTTGTGTGCCGGAATCCTGGGCGTCGAGCGAGCCGGGAACGATTGCCCCGACGCTGAGAGTGAAAAGGGCGAGCAGAGCGCTTCGTGCGTAGGTCATGTCGTTCCTCAGGTATCGAGTGGAGGCGAACGGCATCGGATGAGTCACAGGTCATCGGGCGGGACGTTCGCTCCGGATGAGTCAGTGCGTCTCCTGGTCCGCTTCGAGCCGTTCGATTGCATGACGAGCCGTGACCTGGCGTGGTCGGACCGGCACTGGACTGAGCGCCTGCCATCAACATCTCCCACACATTCATTGATAGACAGGGGGGTAGCGGTTCCCGCCGGGGCGTACCAGCTTCGGCGTCGATGGCCGCGCATCTTCGCCGCCCCAGCGGACCGACCACCGCATGACATCAGCCACGCAAATGACGGTTCCGGGCACGACCACGCTCACCCTGATGGCGCCGGTTTCCGGCATCCTCGTCCCGCTCGACGACGTCCCTGACCCGGCGTTCGCCCAGCGTCTTGCGGGAGACGGCGTGTCGATCGACCCGCTGAGCGACACGGTGGTCGCCCCGTGCGACGCCCGTGTGCGGCACGTGCATCGCGCTGCCCACGCGGTGACGCTCGAGACGCACGGCCTGGAGATCGTGATTCACGTGGGACTCGATACGGTCCAGCTCCGCGGGGAAGGATTCACTCCGCTCGTGAAGGGCGGCAGCACGGTGCGCATGGGGGACCCGCTCATCCGGTTCGACGCCGACGCCGTCGCACGTCGCGCCCGCAGTCTGCTCACCGTAGTTCTCGTCACGAACATGGACGCCGTTTCGGCGCTCCGACCGCGCACGGGTCGCGTCGTCGTGGGGCGCGACGTCGCACTCGAGGTGGAGCTGCGCCCCTCACCCGAGTCGAATAGCGTGCCACCGCACGTCTCGGCGACCGACGAAACCGTGACGTCCGCGCCGATCATCGTCGCGTCGACGACGGGTTTGCACGCGCGGCCGGCGGCCGTGGTCGCCGCGACAGCGCGCCGCTTCGCGGCGGACGTGCGGCTAATGAAGGAAGACGGTCAGGAGGCCAACGCGCGAAGCGTCGTGTCGGTCATGACACTCGAAGTCGCGCACGGCGACGCCGTGAGAGTCGTGGCGCGCGGTCGAGACGCGCAGGCGGCCGTCGATGCCATCAGCGAGACGCTCGCGAGCGACCTCGATGCAGGTGCGCGTAGCGAGACGGCGCCGGGCGAGAGCGTAACGCCGGTGGCTCATTCACCGCGCGCCTCGCGCCTGCGTGCCGATGGGCTGCTGGTCGGCGTCCCCGCGTCGCCGGGCGTGGCGGTCGGGCAGGTCTTCCGGCTGGAGCAGGACGACATTGTCGTCGAAGAACGCGGCGCCGACCCGGCGCTCGAGCAACGCGCCCTCGATACGGCAATCGGGACAGCGCGCATGCAGATCGAGTCATTGCAGGACAGACTGACCGCCGAGGCCGATGCCGCACGCGCCGAGATCTTCGCGGCGCATCAGGTGCTGCTGGATGACCCTGAGGTGCTCGAGGGCGCGGCTGCGGAGATCCGCGCCGGGGCGTCCGCGGCGCACGCGTGGCGAACGGCGTACACGTCGCAGGCCGAGCGTCTTCTCGCGCTCGACAATCCAGTGCTCGCCGGCCGCGCGACGGACTTGCGCGACATCGGCCGGCGCGTCCTGCACCTGCTCGCCGGGCACACCGAGACGGCGGTACAGATTCCGCCGGAATCGATCGTCATCGCCGAGGACCTGACGCCGTCGGACACGGCGTCGCTCGACCGCACGCGAGTGCTCGGGCTCTGCACGACCATGGGGAGCGCGACGTCGCACGCCGCGATTCTCGCGCGCGGCCTCGGCATTCCGGCGGTCGCCGGTGCTGACCCGCGCGTGCTGGAGCTCGCGGCGGGCACGCGCGTCATCCTCGACGGGGACGCCGGAACGCTCGACCCGGCACCTGACGAAGAACGGGTGCGAGCGGCGATGACGCGGCGCCAGCAGGTCGAGCGTCAGCGGAGCGACGAGCTGGCGGTGGCCGCAGCACCCGCGACGACGCGCGATGGGCATCGCGTCGAGGTCGTTGCCAACATCGGTGCCGAAAAGGAAGCGGCTCGCGTGCCAGAGGTGGGGGGCGAAGGGGTGGGGCTGCTCCGAACCGAATTCCTGTTCATGGACCGCCGCACGGCGCCTGACGAGGACCAGCAAGCGCGAACGTACGAGGCGATCGCGCGCGCGCTGGGTCCGGAGCGGATTCTCATCATTCGCACACTCGACGTCGGGGGCGACAAGCCAATTCCGTATCTCGACCTCGCTCCCGAAGCGAACCCGTTCCTCGGCGAGCGTGGCGTGCGACTGACGTTGGCTCGGCCGGAGCTGTTTCGCGCGCAGGTGCGGGGCATCCTGCGAGCATCGCAGGCGGGGAAGGTCGCGATGATGTTTCCCATGATCGCGACGATTGCGGAGTGGCGCGCGGCGCGCGCGCTCGTCGAGCGGGAGCGTGCCGCGTTAGGTGTGCCGCCGATCCCGGTGGGCATCATGGTGGAGACCGCGGCGGCCGCGCTCCTCGCGGACCGGTTCGCTCGGGAGGCGGATTTCTTCTCGATCGGCACGAACGACCTGACGCAGTACACGCTCGCCATGGACCGGACGAACCCGCGGCTCGCCCCGCAGGTGGATGCGCTCCACCCGTCGGTCCTTCGGCTCATCGAGCGCACGGTCCACGGGGCCGAAACGCACGGCCGATGGGTCGGCGTATGCGGAGCGCTCGCCGGCGACGCCGTGGCGGTGCCGGTGTTGCTCGGCCTCGGCGTCACGGAGCTGAGCGTCGACATCCCGCTCGTCCCGGCGGTCAAGGCGCGCGTCCGAACACTCTCGCTCGAGGAGTGTCGGGTGACGGCTCGGGAGGCGCTGGAGGCGGAGGACGGTGCAGAGGTGCGCGCGATCGTGGCACGGCGGCACGGATGACACGGAGGACCTATGAGTAGAGGACGCGCGGCCTTCGGCTGGCTGCAGAAGATCGGCAAGTCGCTCATGCTCCCGGTGTCGGTCCTTCCGGCGGCGGGTATCCTGCTCGGCGTGGGGAGCGCGAAGTTCACGTGGCTGCCCGTGGCCGTCTCGAACGTGATGGCGCAGGCCGGCGGCGCCGTGTTCAGCAACCTGCCGCTCATCTTCGCCATCGGTGTCGCACTCGGCCTAACGGGGAACGACGGCGTCGCGGCGCTCGCCGCCGTCGTGGGGTTCGCCGTGATGCTGGCGACCATGGGGGTCATGGCCCCGCTGGTCGGCTACGAGCCGCGGCAGATCATGGGGATCGCGTCGATCGAGACCGGCGTATTCGGCGGCATCCTCATAGGCGCGGTCGCGGCGATCCTCTTCAATCGGTACTACCGCCTGAAGCTGCCCGCGTACCTCGGGTTCTTCTCCGGGAAGCGGTCGGTGCCGATCATGACCGCGTTCATCGCGATCGGCGCGGGGATCGCGTTGAGTCTCGTCTGGCCCCCCATCGCGGCTCAGATCGATCACTTCTCGCACTGGGCCGCGAGCGGGAACCCGGCAGCCGCGTTCGCCCTGTACGGTGTCGTCGAGCGCTCGCTCATCCCGTTCGGACTTCACCACATCTGGAACGTACCGTTCTTCTTCGAGGTCGGTACGTACCTCGATCCGGCGACAGGGAAGGAGATTCACGGCGAGATCTACCGCTTCACGGCCGGAGACCCGACCGCCGGACACCTCGCTGGCGGCTACCTGTTCAAGATGTACGGCCTCCCGGCGGCTGCACTCGCCATATGGCGAACGGCGCGGCCGGAGAACCGCGCGAAAGTCGGCGGGATCATGATCTCGGCGGCGCTCACCTCGTTCCTCACGGGAATCACCGAACCGATCGAGTTCGCCTTTCTGTTCGTCGCGCCACTCCTGTACGGCATCCATGCGCTGCTCGCAGGCGTGGCCTACTTCGTCGCGATCACGCTGGGCATCCATCACAGTACGACGTTCTCGCACGGTCTCATCGATTTCGTCGTGCTCTACCCGAACTCACAGCGCGGGTGGTGGCTGATTCCGCTCGGCCTCGTCTGGGCCGGCGTGTACTACACACTGTTCACGGCGCTCATCCGCCGCCGCAATCTCAAGACGCCGGGTCGTGAGGCGGAGGTCGGCGACGCCGCGACGGCCGGCGACACCGGCGCTGCCGCGGCGCCCCTCCCGGCGGGCGCGATGGCGGACGACGCCCTTGCCGCGCGGCTCGTGGCCGCGTTCGGCGGAGCCGACAACATCCAGGGTCTCGATGCCTGCATCACGCGCCTGAGGGTCGACCTCGCGGACGTATCGCGCGCAAGGCCGGATGCGCTCAAGGCACTCGGTGCATCGGGGGTGGTGACGGTCGGGAGTGGGATGCAGGCGATCTTCGGCACGCGGTCCGAGAACCTCAAGACGGATATGGAGGAGTACATGCAGGCCGCCGGCGCCGCGCCGGCGGTACCGCCCATCGCCGCACCGTCCTCGGGCCCGGGCGTCGTGCGGCCCGGAATCGCGGTGACGCCACAGCATCGCGCCCGAGCGGCTGATATCGTCGCTGCGCTGGGTGGCACGGAGAACATCGAGGCGGTCGAAGCCGTCGCGATCACGCGGGTGCGCGTCGTGCTGCACGACATGAATCGCATCGATGACGTGGCACTCGAGCGGGCGGGGGTGTACGGCGTCATGCGTGTGGCGGACCGTGTCGTGCACGTGATCGTCGGCGAGGACGCCGAGGGGATCGCGGCGGCGATATCGCAAGGCATGAGTGCCGCGGCCGTTCGTTAGGCTCGTGTGCATCGACGTGGACGGTACGCTCGTCGGCGCGGGCGGTGTCGTCCACAGCCGTGTCTGGCCGGCTCTGGAAAAGGCCCGGGCCGCCGGTGTGCGCCTCGCCGTCTGCTCCGGACGTCCCGGTTTCGGCATCACGCGTGCACTCGCGAGCGAGATCGGCCCTGACGGATGGCACTGCTTTCAGAACGGCGCGAGCGTCGTCCATCTTGGCCATGGCGAGTCGCGATCGGCGGTACTGCCACCCGAGACGGTGAACATGCTGGTCGAGCGTGCGCGGCGCTCGGGGTTGCCGCTCGAGCTCTACTCGGACGACGACTACGTCACCGAGTGCGATCGCGAGATCATGCGCCGCCACGCGGGATTCCTCGGCATCGCGTTCGAGCGGCGAACGTTCGAGTCGCTCCACGGTCCGCCAGTACGGGCGCAATGGGTGTTGACCCACGAGGAGGCACCGTCGGTGATCGCCGAGCCGCATGCGGGACTCGAGGTTTCGCCATCGCTCGCCCCGGCGATGCCCGATGGGGTGTTCGTGAACCTCACGCGCTCGGGTGTCACCAAGGGGTCGGCCGTGAGCGCCGTCGCCGCGGAGTACGGCGTCGAGCTTGGCGACGTCATGTACGTGGGCGATGGACTGAACGACACCCCGGCGATGCGCATCGTCGGGTGGCCGATAGCCATGGGGAACGGGGAAGAGGTGGCGCGCTCGGCGGCGTGGCGGGTCGTCGGACACGTGGATGAGGGCGGACTGGCGGACGCGCTGGAGCTCGCGACCGATGGCGAACGTTAGGCACGACGACGGCGCCCCGCTGCGGGTGGCGCTCCTCGGCTACGGCCTCGGTGGCGCGGCGTTCCACGCACCGTTCATAGCGACCGTGTCAGCACTCGAGCTCGCCGTCATCGTCACTGGCAACCCAGAGCGGCAGGCGCAGGCAGCGCACGATCATCCGGGAGCGCGGATCGTCAGTGATGCGAGTCGCGTGTGGGAACAGAAGGGTGAAGTCGACGTCGCGGTGATCTCCACACCGAACCGCACACACGTGCCGCTCGCGCTGTCGGCGATTCGCGCCGGCTTGCATGTGGTCGTCGACAAGCCGCTCGCGCCCTCGTCCGCCGAGGCGCGCGTCGTGGCCAACGCGGCGCGCGAGCACGGCGTGGTGCTCGCCCCGTTTCAGAACCGCCGGTGGGATGGCGATTTCCTCACGGTTCGACGACTCCTCGCCGACGGAGCGCTCGGCGAGCCACTACGGTTCGAATCACGGTTCGAGCGATGGCGTCCGGTGCCAACGGGCAGTTGGCGGGAGGGCGGCTCGCCGGAAGACGCAGGTGGGCTTCTTTTTGACCTGGGCAGCCATCTCGTTGACCAGGCATTGATGCTGTTCGGGCCTGCGCGAGAGGTCTATGCGGAGCTCGAGCGTCGCCGCGAGGGCGTGGCCGCGGACGACGACACCTTCGTGGCGCTGGCCCACGCGTCCGGCGTCCGCTCGCACCTCTGGATGAGCGCCGTGACCGCGCAGCCGGGCCCGCGGTTTCGGTTGTCAGGCATGCGTGGCGCGTTCACGAAGTGGGGGCTCGACGTGCAGGAAGCAGCGCTGCGTGCGGGTGAGCGACCCGGTGGGCCGGACTGGGGGGCCGAATCGGCAGAGCACTGGGGGGTCGTGCGGGTGGATGACGTCGAGCGAACGGTTCCGACCGAACGTGGAGACTATGGGGCGTTCTACCGGCAGTTGACGCGGTCCATTCGGTTCGGCGAACCTCCGCCCGTGGAGCCTAACGACATCAGCTCGGCGCTCGAAGTCATTGAGGCGGCGCGGGAGTCGAGCGGTCGCGGCGTGGTGGTACGGTTGCGGAGTAGGTGATCGGAGCGCTCGGCGGCTGCGAGCTGGGCGGCCGGCTGGTTGCTGGAAGGCTGCTCGCTGAAGCCGGAGGCTGGACCGCCACTGACGGCGGCTGGTAGCTGGCAGCCCGGCCGGGAGCTGGCGCCCAGGCTAGGAGCTGGCAGCCGGATCGGGTTCCCCTCCGTTAATCGGAGCGGAGTGCGACCATCGGATCCACTCGCGAGCCGGCCCGCGCCGGAAGGAAAACCGCTATCACGCTCGCGGCGAGCACCACGGCGGCCACGCCGCCCAGCACCGTGGGTTCGACCGCTCCTACACCGAAGAGTTGGTCGCGCACGAGCCGCGCGGCGCCAACCGCTCCCACCAATCCAACCGCGATCCCGGGTGTCACGACGAGCATCGCTTGTCGCATGACCATCGCGACCACGTCGGCGCTCGTCGCGCCCAAGGCCATCCGGACGCCCAGCTCGTGCGTGCGACGAGAGACGAGATACGCGAGCACGCCGTACAGCCCACTCACCGCGAGCACGAACGCCACCAGCGCGAGCGCCCGCATCACCAGCGCGGCGAGGCGCTGGATGCCGACCGAATCGATGAGGCGCTCCTGCATCGTGCGGACATCGTACACGGGCACGTCAGGTGCGAGCGCCGCGAGCTCGCGCGCCACCGTACGCGCCATCGCCGCGGCGTCACCATTGGTTCGCACGAGGAAGGCCATCGACGCATGCGCGAAGTGTTGGTGGGACAGATACACCTCCTCGACGGGCGGCCCGCGCAGTCCGCGGTTGGTCACGTCTTCGACAACGCCGACCACCGTCCGCCACGTACTCGGGTCGCTCCCCACGGCGATCCGCTGGCCGATGGGGTCCGAGCTCCCGAACACCCGGGTTGCGGTCGTCCGGTTGATCACCGCCTGTGGCGCGCTCGACGCATCCGTGGTCGGGTCGAGCAAGGCGCCGCGCGAGAGGCGGAGCCCCATGGCGCCGAAGAACCCGGCGTCCACGTACCGCACGTCCGCCTTCGGGATCCCGTTAGGGTCGAGATCCGTCCGCAGCGCTCCCGTTGCGTCGTCCCCATGACGCGACTGCACGAAGAGCGAATTGCTCCGACGCTCACCGGGGCGGGAGAACGGGAGACTCGATGCCAGGCCCACCGCGGTGACTCCGGGGAGTCCGGCGAGCCGTGCCCGCACGCGTTCGTACACGCCAAGCCGCGCTGCCGGCCCCCGGTACGTGGCCGGCGGAAGAGTCAGCCGGAAACTCAGCGTTCGGTCCGTGGAGAATCCTGGATCGATGCGCAGGAGCCGGTCGAAGCTGCTTACGAGGAGCACGGCCAGTACGAGAAGCGTCACCGAAGCAGCGACTTCGCCCGCGACGAGCGGTGTGAGGATTCGACGGCCCGGGTCCGTTGTGCCACCTCGCGTTCGCGCGAGGCCGATGCGATGCTGCCGGAGTTGTAGAAGCGGCGCGACACTGAGCAGGAGCGCCGTGGTGGTGGCAATGACCGCGGCGTACGCGACCACTGTGAGGTCGAGCCGAAGCGACACGAAGTGTCCCAGATGCGACGCCGCGGCGCGGTCGATCGCGCCCATGGCTGCGTACGCGATCGCGACGCCGAGGAACCCACCAGTGGCGGCGAGCACGGCGCTTTCAGTGAGTAGTTGACGAGCTATCCTGCCTAACGAGGCACCGAGCGCGACGCGAACGGCGATCTCCCGCCGGCGGGCCGCGGCGCGCGCCAGCAGCAGGCTCGCGACGTTCGCGCACACGATGAGCATGACTGCCGTCACCGCCGCGAGCATCGTGAGGAGCGCTGGCCGAGTCGGCCCGAGCATCACGTCGTTGACCGGCGTCAACTCGAGTGTCCACCCGGCGCTCATGAGGCGGTCCGTCTCCCAGATGCGCGCCGCGACCGCGTTCATCTCCCGCTGCGCCTGGCCCACCGACGTGCCCGGCCGAAGCCGGCCGACGACCTCGAGCATGTGGTTCGCGCGCCACTCGAGCACCGGTCCCGTGAAGAATCCGAGTGGAATCCAGACGTCCGCAGCCTCGGGCGTCACGAACTCCTCCGGCATCACGCCCACGACGGTGTACGGGAGCGCATCGAGCGTGAGGGTTTCGCCGAGCGCCTCCGGGCGGCCGCCTAACACACGCTGCCAGAACGCGTGACTCACGACCACGACACGCGCGTCCCCGGGGCGGCTCTCCTCATGGGTAAAGAACCGGCCGAGCGCCGGCTGGACGCCAAGGGTGCCCGCGAAGTTCGCCGATACGACCTGTGCCTGCACTCGCTCGGCGCCATCACCGCGGACGACGTTGAACCCCGTCGAGGTGTACGCGGCCAGATCCGTGAAGCTCCGGCTCTGCGCGCGCCAGTCGTGATAGTCGGGGATCCCGGCCCGCATACCGCGCGAGATCTCGGACGGTCCGTTCTCCCGTACGAACACGAGCCGCTCGGCGTCGTGGTACGGGAGCGATCGGAGGAGCACGGCGTTCACGGCGGCGAAAACCGCCGCGTTCGCCCCGATGCCGACGGCGAGCAGGAGGAGCGCGATGCACGTGAAGCCCGGAGCCCTGCGCATCATCCGGAGGGCGAAGCGCACATCCTGAAGCGTCGTCATGCGATTTCGAGGTTGGAGGGCGGGCAGGGGACGCCGCGGGATACGGTGTGCGTCGACGGCCGAACCGTAAAGGAGGCTGGGACGCGCCGAACGTAGGCGGGACGAGCATTTCGGCGTCTTCGGCCTTGACGGTCCCGTCCGGCCGTTGAGTGTTCAGCTCGCCGTGTGATTCCGACTGTGAGCGAGGGATCGCAGCGTTGGCGGTAGAGCATGGCCACGCTGTACTCCTTCATCGCGCCGGGCCGCGGGTATCTCTACGCCGAGACGCGCCGCACGGGCGCGGTACTGCTGGGAGGTGAATCGTGGACATGCAGCTTAGCTGTCGCGTGACCCGAACGGCCGCGGCGACGACCGCCGCGCTGCTCATGGCTTTGGCGCCAGCGTTCGGGCAGCCTGATGCGACGCATGCGCTCGTCGGCGCGACGCTGGTCGACGGCCGCGGCGGCGCCGCGGTTCCGAACGCGAGCGTCGTGATTCGCGGCGGGCGCATTGTATGCGCCGGCACTCGCGCCGCTTGTCCGCCTCCAGCCGGCGCCGAGGTGGTGGACGTCTCGGGGCGGTGGGTCATGCCCGGGATCGTGGACGCCCACGTTCACTACTCGCAAACCGGCTGGGCCGACGGGCGTCCCGACGCGCTCGACATGCGCGAACGGTTTCCGTACGACTCGACGATCGCGACGCTCCGCAACCCGACGCCGTTCTGGCGCTCATACCTCTGTTCGGGGGTGACGGCAACGTTCGACGTCGGCGGCTATCCGTGGACGTGGGGGCTTCGCGAGCGGGCGGAGGCGTCGCCTAACGCACCGCACGTAGCTGCCGCGGGCCCTCTGCTGTCCACCCGCGACCACTGGCTCAACGTACCCGGCGAGCGTCAGTTCCTTCACATCGGGAGCGACAGCGCCGTCGATGCCGGCGCGAGGTACCTCACGCTCAACGGCACGAGCGCCGTCAAGGTCTGGTTCCTCGCGCGCGGCGGAGCTCCCGATACGACGACCTGGCGCGCACGCATCCATCGCGCGGGTGAGCTCGCGCGGAAGGCGGGTGTGCCGCTCATCGTGCATGCGACGAATCTCTGGGCCGCGCAGCAGGCCGTAGACGCCGGCGCCAAGCTCCTCGTGCACGGAGTCTCGGACCGCGAAGTCGACGACGCGTTCATCCGCGCCGCTCGAGCCGCGGGAACGGTCTATACGCCCACGCTCATCGTGGGCGACGGGTACCGTCAGCTCCGCGCGCGCCGATTCGCGGCGGACGCGAACGATCTGCGCTGCGTCGACCCGGCGACACGCGCGAAGGCGTTCCTCACGGACTCGCTGCCGGGCCGTCCCGATGACGCCCAGCTCGCGCGCGCCCGCGAGCAGGCCGCTGCGGGGTTCGCGATAGACGCCGCGAACGTCATGAAAGTCCATCGTGCGGGGATTCCGATCGCGATGGGCACCGACGCCGGCAACCCGCTCACGCTTCACGGCCCGTCGGTGTTCCTCGAGATGGAAGCGCTGCAGCGCGCCGGGCTCACCCCGATGGAGGTCATCGTCGCGTCCACGCGAAACGGCGCGATGGCAATGGGTCGGCTCGCCGACTTCGGGACCGTCGAGGCGGGGAAGATCGCCGACCTCGTGGTACTCACCGCGGACCCCACGGCCGACATCGCAAACGTGCGCCGCATCGACCTCGTGGTGCGGGGGGGTGTGGTACATCGACGGCGCGACCTCGAGTACGGGCCGCGCCGCGTGTCGATCACGTTCGATGATCTCCCCGTCGTGTCGCGGAACTTCAGGGGAAACGACGACCACGAGCGGATCACCGATCGGTTGGTGCGCACCATCCAGGCGCACCGGGTTCCCGCGATCGGATTCGTGAACGAGGGCAAGCTCTATCGCGACCGGGTGCTCGATGAGCGGCAGCTCGGCCTCCTTCGGCGCTGGACCGGGGCCGGCCTGGACCTCGGCAACCATACGTACTCGCACCTGGACCTGCACCGGGTGCCGCTCGACTCGTTTCTCGCTGACTTCGGGAAAGGTGACGAGGTGACGCGGAAGATCCTGGCCGAAGCGGGTCGGGCTCCGCGGTACTTTCGCCACCCGTTCCTGCACACCGGACGCACGCTCGAGGCACGCGCCGCGGTGAACGATGCGCTCGCGCGACGCGGATATACGGTTGCACCGGTGACGATCGACAACGCCGACTATCTCTTCGCTGCCGCGTACGACGACGCGGTTGCCGGGCGAGACCGCGCGGAGGCTGCCCGCATTGCCTCGCGGTACGTGGCCTACATGGACAGCGTGTTCGCGTTCTACGAGGCCCAATCGATGTCACTCGCGGGTCGCGAAATTCCCCACGTCCTGCTCCTCCACGCGAACCTGCTCAACGCCGACCACTTCGACACGATCGCGCGGATGATCCAGCGCCGCGGGTACGCCTTCGCGCCGCTCGAAGCCGTGCTCGTGGATCCGGTGTATCAGTCGAGCGACACGTACGTCGGTCCCGGGGGGATCACGTGGTTGCACCGGTGGGCGCTGTCGCGTGGCGTGCGCGGTGCGGCATTCGCCGGGGAACCCGAGGTCCCGGCAGACATCGCGGCCGCCGCGGCGCGCCCGGTCAGGCGCGAGGCGACGCTTCCGCCGTAACCGGCCGCGCCGCATCGCGGCGGAACGCCGCTCTCGATCGTTAGTTTTCGCAGGGGTGCGCCCGAGTGCGCCGCGCGGGGACGACCTCACGCGCCAAGTCGAACGGCGAGGACGACCTCGCAGGTCTGCGAGATCCAAATGGTGTGGCTCATCCTCGTGCTTGCCGGACTGTTCGAGGTCGGGTGGGCCGTCGGCCTCAAGTACAGCGAGGGGTTCACGCGACTCTGGCCCAGCGTGGGAACGTCGGTGGCCTTCGTCCTGAGCGTCGGGCTGCTCGGTGTCACGCTGCGTACCCTCCCGTTAGGCACCGCGTACGCGGTCTGGACCGGCATCGGCGCCATCGGCACGGCAATCGTCGGGATGCTGGTGTTCCGCGAGCCCGCGACGGCCGCGCGGATCGCCTGCCTCGGGCTCATTGTGGTGGGCATCGTGGGGCTGAAGGCGCTCAGCTAGGCCGTCCGGCAGGGCGCCACGCGGAGTCAGCGCCGCACCCTCTCCTCTTGCCAAATTTGGCCAGAGCATCACCCGCGCGAGGCCCCCCTCCGGCTCAGCTTGTGAACGACCGGTCACGAACGTACGAGCCCGCCTCGGGCCTGGCTTTTCCATACCACGTCGAGCTCGCTGCCTAACCACCTGTGGTGCGCATAGTCCGCAAGGTGTAGCGTCAGCGCCATCGTGCCCGCCGTTAGATGACGACTAACCGCGACTGCAGCCAGGTCGTCCAACGCTGGTGACACTACGAGCATTGCGCGCTTAACCGTGGCTGAGCCTGCCTGTGACGCGAGGCCGGCGCAACCATTGCTACGGGCTGACGGGTTCGCTTTTTCCCATCGGCCACCTTCCAATGGACGCCTCCATCTATTTTCAGCTCGTGGACGCTATCACGAGCGTAAGGGCGCCGCGCGACCTCGAGGCGCTCGCGGAACGAGTGGCCTCTACGCACATGCACCCACTCGAGCGACGCGTCCTGGAGCGGGCGTTGCGCGCCCGCGCGGAAGCGCTGGACCTCAACGAGATCACCATCCGGCCGACCGCCAGGTCCAGCGATGGCACCGAACCGCGCGTCCAGCCGCGCCATCTCACTACATGACGGCTCAGACCATGCCCGAGTCGCTCGCCGACGCGTTGGCGACCCTCGATTCGCTGATGCCAACCGCCACCAAGCAGTACCTCCTGTCCCTCGACGAGGCCGATCTCGAGCGAGAGCATTGGGGACTCGGACTCGCCGTCCGTAACGTGCTCGGACTGTGGCGGGACGATGCGCCACTCACCCGATGGTTCGAGGGGCGCGGCCTCGACCAGGTCGGCGACATGACGAGCGCGATACTACGGGCGTACTGGCGGCGCCTCCACGGCCTCGACGCCGAGCCGGAGCCCGGCATGCTCTGAGCGGGTCCGTCTACCGCTCGATCTCACGCACGAGCACGCTCCCGTAGGCCAGGTGCGGCCCCTGGCGTGCCCAGTCGATCGCCTCCTCGTAACTCCGCGCTCGCACCACGTACCAGCCGCTCACGTTAGGTGGGCGAATGGAACCCTCGGGCCGCGCCACCCTGCCATCCGACTCGAGACGATACCCGGGTTCGTCCGTCAGCTTCTCCGCTCCCGCAAACCGGGCCTGGGCTCGCATGGCTCGCGTCCATTCCCCATAGCCCGGCCGCGCGAGTGGCTGCGGCGGCGGCCACGATCGTTCCTCGAGCAGGAGAAGAAACGGGCGAAGCGTCGAATCCGCAGCGGTCGTTGCGTTCTGCGCGGGTAGGGCCGCTGTCCCCACGCGTGCGGAGGCACTCGTACCGCGTCCCAGGATGAACCCTCCCGCGCCACACGCGAGTGCCGCAATGACGGCCGCTACGCGCCCCCGTGTCCGCCAGGCCAACCGATGCGTCGAGGGAAGGGAGGACTCCTTTCGCTTCGGGCCGGTCTCCGCGGCAACCACCGGTTCGGCGCGGGGAAGGCGCACGCGGTCGACGATGCGGCCGGCAACGGAGGGGGGAACCGCGGGCTCCTTCGGCCACGACGCAAGCGCGCCCAGCGCGACGCGGACGGACTCGAACTCGCGGCGGCACGCCTCGCACGTCAGGAGATGGTCGTCGATGCTTGCGCGTTCGTTGTCCGATACGTCGTTCGCCCAGTACGCGGCGGCCCGCTCAGCGACGTGATGGTGGGTCATGCGCGCTCCCGCGTGACGCCGCTCGCCTCGAGCGTCGCTCCGAGCCGCTCGAGCGCACGGTGGAGGCGCGAGGCGACCGTGCCTTCAGCGCACCCCTGTAGCGCGGCGATTTCCTGGTAGGAGAGGCCCGAGGCATAGCGCAGCGCGATGACTTCGCGCATGTCAGCTGGCAACGTGCCGAGCGCGCGGCCAAGTCGCTCGTCGCGATCGAGTCGCTCCGCGCGCTCGTGCGGGGTGGGGGAATGGTCGGGCATGTGGTTGTCCAGCGGTTGGACGCTCCCCGCATTGGCGAACGGCGGGCGTCGCAGGGTATCACGGCAGCGATTGAGCACCACGACGTAGAGCCAGGTCGAGAGCGCGCTCTCGCGCCGCAGCTCCGCTCCACGGCGGAAGAGCTGATCGAAGGCGTCCTGTACGATTTCTTCTGCGGCGCCCGCGTCACCGACCACCCGATAGGCGCAGGCGTAGAGGCGGCCGCCGTGTCGGCGCACGAGCTCCGCTGCAGCGCGCTCCTCTCCGCGGAGCGCGTCGGTGAGCATGGCCCAGTCGTCGCGTGAGTCGACCGGTCCGTCTGGTCGGGTGGGCGGCGTAGCGTTCCGCCGCACCCCGTTAGGCAGCCACCGACGTGGCGTCAGCGGGGCGCCTCGGCGCGACGGACCGTGTTCGGGGGGGTATTGATGATCAGCGTGCACTCCGGCGTGCCGTAATCGATGAACCCCAACCCCGTCCCCCGCATCTCATCGGCTTTGCTCATGCCGAGCATCTTCGTCGAGCAGTTCGGCCAGTAGACCATGACGTGGGGCGTGAAGTCGAGCTTCCGGCCGGTGGACGTCGTGAAGAACGCGTCGCCGGAGTACATGTAGGAGAATCCTCCGTGCTTCGGCGCGTGCAGCGTACCCGACTCGTATCCCGCCGCGAGCGCGCGGCGGAAGTCACCGTACGTGCGTCCTTCGTTGCGCATCGTCTCGAGCAGCTGGTAGACTGGGAAGAGCGCGGCGACCCCGCTGGGGTCGTCGCATCGCGGGATGAGACTCTGCCCCCCCATCCCGCGCTGTACGATGCACCCGTACCCGTTGGTGCCGTTCACGACCTTCTCGTACCCGCGCTCGCGCAGGACCCACACCTCGGCGGAATCCGCGACGGCGGGCGGGGCGGCGCTACGGGCGAGCGCGATTTCGCGGTCCTCGGGGATGCGTAGGACCGCCGGGAGCTTCACGCTATCGGCGGGCTGCTGAGCGTGCGCTTGTGGGGCGAACAGGAGCAGGGACGAGACGAGCGGCGTGACAATCGAGAGACGCATTGTTGGACTCGCGTGAGGGGCTGCGTAGTTGGACGCAGTGTGTCGCGAGTTTCTTCCCTCCGCTCTTCGCACTCCGCCCTTCGCCCCCGCCCGCCTGACGCTGACTCCGTCGGTCAGAACTCAGGCTCACCGGCTCCCGTCGCTCGGATATCCCTCCCGTCGCAGCGCGGCCGGCGTTACGCCGAGGAACCGCTTCAGCACGCGCGTCATGTGGCTCTGGTCGAAGAACCCCGCCTGAATGGCAACCTCGGTGAGCGGGACGGCAGTCGCGGTGATCAGCTCGCACGCGCGGCGCACGCGCAGCCGGCGCACGTAGTCCCCCACCGTGCAGCCGAGGTGATCGCGGAACGCCCGTGCGACGTGCACGCGATGCACGCCCGCCATCAGCGCCAGCGTCGTGAGCTCGGGAACTACGCTCAGATCCGCGGCGAGGTAGTCCTGCAAGTGCGCGAGCCATGGTGGCGGATGCCGCTCGGCGCGGCGGCGCTCCCATCGCGCGCTCTGGGCGAGCACTTCGAGGGCAATGCTCTCGATGACCAGCCCCGACAGGGAACGCGGCGAATTCGTGCGCATCTCGGCGTACACGCGATCAGCGAGGCCTATGATGCGATCGTCCTGGAAGATCGTGGGCTCCATTGGCGCCGGCACGCGATCGTTCACGCTTGGGAGCGGCTCGATCACCAGACATCTCCCGCCGAGGTTGCCGTAGCAGCACGCGTGGCCATCGCCTGCCGGCGACACGCGGATGCTGGGCGCCACGCGCCACACGCTCGAGCGGTTCGGGCGGCGCTCCTCGAGCGCGCCGTACGCCAAGAAACAGATGTGCGCGACGTCGCGATGTTCGGCCTGCGTTCGAACGTTATCGGGCCAGTCGTGCTCGACCAGACGGATTCGTCCGCGCGTCAGATCGCTCGTTCGCCGTCGAACAGCTTCGTCTGGGGTCGCCGCGCGCATATGAATCGCTCATGCGCCGAAGGGCGCCGTCGGGGTCCCTACGAAAGAAGCCTTGGGCCCGTGATCGAGCCAACACTCGTGTGACGAACGGCGAAATATCGGGCACGTGTCGCACCGGGCAACGTCCATTCATCCCGCGGCGGCATGAGCCGCCACGAATTGCGGGGACGAACGGATGCGCCACGCGCGTGCCGCCCGATATGAGCGACACCCGCCCGAGCGAGGGTGAACCGCGACTAGAGCGTGGCCGGACCTCCCGCCGTCCGACCGAGCTCCGCGAGGACACGACGTCGGCGATCGCGAGCGACGATGATGCGCGAGCCGTCGCTGAGCGCGAGCGCCAGACGTCCACCGGCGAGGCTGGTGACGGACCGGACGCGATCGATGTTTACCAGCCTCCCTCGATGGATGCGCAGGAACCGGTCGGGGCCCAGATGACGCGCGAGCCGCGAGATGGGGACTCGGCTCTTGAGCACCACCCCGCTCTCGAGATGGATGCGCACGTAATTGCGCGCGGCCTCGACGAAGGTCACCTCCGAGAGCCGTACCGCGACCTGCTTGAGTGCGGTTTTTACGAGGATCACGTCGCGAGCGCCTCCAGCTTCGGGTGGCGGAGTCGTCCGAGC
Source organism: Gemmatimonadaceae bacterium (assembly GCA_036741775.1). Taxonomy (GTDB): domain Bacteria; phylum Gemmatimonadota; class Gemmatimonadetes; order Gemmatimonadales; family Gemmatimonadaceae; genus JAJKIV01. Next base: position 19,995 of record DAINRQ010000061.1, read on the forward strand.
GGGTGACGACGCGGGTGGCTGCGGCACGCCGGATTGCGACGGCATGGCGAGCGCCGCCGAGGCAGCGGCAACGCGTCGGGGGGGCGGGTCGCCCGCTTCGGAAGCGCGACGAACGACGACGCGAAAGTCCAGCAAATCACGACGATAGGTCATGGTACTCCTGGGGTGCGGGGACGAGTCGCCTACGTGGCTTGGGACCAAAGGATGCACCCCGGGGTGCCGTGCGTCTTGCACGGACGTAGCACGCAAAGGATGATCGTGACCCGTGGTGGCGTCGCCTTGGCGCCGGGACGACTACAACTCGCTCCCGAGGCGATCCCGGAAGGCGTCACGGTAGCCGCGGCTCAGCGTCAGCTTTGCGCCGGTGGACAGGATGATGACGTACTCGCCGCCGAACAACGGCTGCAGCTCCCGGACGCGCGCGAGGTTCACGATCGCGGACCGGTGCACGCGGGCGAAGTGCCGCGGGTTCAGCTTCCGCTCGAGCACCTTGATGGGCTCGCGCATGAGGTACCGGCCGCGGGACGTGTGCACGCGCACATAGTTGTCGGCGGCCTCGATCCAATCCACGTCATCGACCTGCACCACGGTCACGCGCCCGTCGTTCTTCACGAGGAGCCGGTCGACGTACTGCTCGCGCGCGCGCAGCTCCGCGAGCACCGCCTCGAGTCGCTCGTCGAGTGAGTGCTGGCGATGCCTGCCGAGGCGGGACCGCACCCGGCGGAGCGCGACGCGGAACCGCTCTTCGTCGAACGGTTTCAGCAGGTAGTCCACGGCGTGCACGTCGAACGCGCGGATCGCGTACTCGTCGTACGCCGTGACGAACACGACGGCCGGGAGCGGCTCGCCCTCCAGGGCGTCGAGCACGCCGAATCCGTCGAGCTCCGGCATCTGGACGTCCAGGAAGACGAGATCGGGCCGTTCCGCGCGGATCACGGCGACCGCCTCCGGGCCGTTGCGCGCCTCGCCGACGATCGTGAGGCCTGGTTCGGCGCCGATGAACGCCGTGAGGCCCCGCCTAACGAGTGGCTCGTCGTCGGCGAGAACGACGCGGACCTCGGGCCCGTCAGTCACCGGCCGCGGCGGGTGCGACACCGAGGCCGGGGATGCTCACGTTGCCGACCGGCACCTCAGGGCGATCGTCGCCGGACGGCTGGAACGGAACACGAATGCGTGCGACGAATCCGCCCTCGGGAAGATTCGCGAGGGTGAGCTCGTGCCGCTCGCCGTAGAGCCGCTCGAGCCGTGCTTTCGTCGTGGAGAGGCCAATGCCGTCACGCGGGCGCTCGCCGGGTGGGAGCCCCGCGCCGTTATCGCGGATCTCCACGATGAGCCAGTCACCCTCTCGGCGCGAGTGGACGTCGATGCGTCCCGTCCCTGCGTTAGGGCTGACTCCGTGCTTGATCGCGTTCTCGACGAGCGGCTGGAGGATGAGATCCGGCACGAGCGCGGAGAGCGTGGTGGGCTGCACGTCGTATCGCACCACGAGCCGATCGTGGAATCGCATCCGCTCGATGTCCAGATAGAGCGTGAGGATCTCGAGCTCACGGCGAAAGCTCACCTGCGCCGTCGTCGCGCGCGACAACGTGAGGCGCAGCAGGTCGCCGAGGCGCGTCACGACGCGCGTTGCCGCGGCCGGGTCCTCGTGGATGAGGACCGTGACGGCGTGCAGCGTGTTGAACAGAAAGTGCGGGTGGACCTGCATCTTGAGCGCCTGCACCTGCGCGAGCGCGAGCTGCGCCTCGAGCTGCGCCGCGCGCACCTCGCGCTCGCGGAAGCGGCGGTAATAGTCGAGCGCATTCGCGACGCCGATCACCGCGGCGTACGTGAAAATGCCACTCAGGAGGCGGCTCAGGATGGCGCCCGAAAAGATCTCGGCAGCTGACGGTTGCAGGCGCGCCATCTCCTCGGGCTCGAGTGCGGTCGCCAGCCAGAGCGAGAACCGCATCCACACGAGCTCGACGGCGGAACCGATGACTATCGCGATGATGAGGTGGATCGAGATCGCCCGCGCGAGCGCGCCGCGCCGGAATGGCACGCGCGCCGCGGCGTAGAAGATGAGTGGCGTCACGAGCGCCCACGACATCCATCGCGGGAACTGGGTCAAGGCCCAGTGCCATTCCTGCTCGAGCACGCCTCTCAAGGCATAGCCGGCGATCGACTGCAGCACCGCGATCGACGCCGGGATGAGCCAGGCGATCAGGATGAGCGACCATCGCGGTCGCGAGCCGACGAACGCCGAGTCGAGGTCCCACCAGTGCTCTCGGTCGTACCCGGTGCTGGTGGGCGGCTCGGGGGAAAAGGAGGTTGGAGTCAGCGTAGCCTCGGCTGCGCGGGGTGACGATGCGAACACTATGACGTCCGCCCGCGCGCCGCCACGGCGCGCGGTTGTCACTCCGAGAGTAGCGAAGAATCCTCGGCTACCCGGTAGAGGGGCCGGCCCCTCTGCCGGGACGTCTGTCAAACCACGAACGCAGATGGCCGCAGATTCCGCCGATTTCGCAGAAGCGCTCTACCGGGACGCTTCCTCCCGCCAGCGGCCAGCGTCGGGCGGACCGGCATCGTCCGGGACAAATCCCCTCTCACCCCATCATCCGTTCTCGCCTTCGTTCTGAATGCCGGCCCACGAGTGA
>DAINRQ010000061.1:22727-35582 GCA_036741775.1 Gemmatimonadaceae bacterium
CGGAGCCACTGCGGCTTGGAGGCGACGGTCATGATCGACGGGCGCAGCTTCCAGTTCGGGAGCGTTGCCGTCATCGCGGCGGCGCTACCCGGCGCGACGTAGACCGGCAGCTTTCGCTCCGCGAACCAACCGGTGCCCCCGCGGGGGAAGTTCGACATCGTCAGGAGCATACCGCCCGCCGACGAGCCAACGTCCGCGCGATCGAGCCACTGCGCGTCGGTCTCGGCGCGCGACGGCACGCCCGGTCCCTCGAGGTACAGCCACTTGCTCCCCAGCTTCACCGCCAGCTGCCCTTGCCCGGGACGGCCGAGCTGCGCGAAGCGCTGCTCGATGACGCGCGCCGAGTCGAGCGAGAAATCCCACATGGAGCGATTGGCCGTGGCGAAGTAGGCGGCGCGGAGCGAATCCGAGACCGCAAACGAATCGGGCGGCGCGGCCGCGTCGAAGTTTGCCTGCAACAGCGTGAGGCGCTTGTAGAGCTGCCCGACCCGGCGAACGTCCCACTGCGACGGGTAGTACACTCCGCTCGTGCCGGTGAGCGGGTACTTGTTCCACCGCGAGTACCACATCTCGACTTCCATGTCGCCGAACGGCGCGAGCCCGAAGTCGTTAGGCTGGCCCGTGCGGAATCGGGCCATAGCGAGAAATCCATCGGTCCGGCGTACGAAGATCGTCGCCGGGATGCCAGACACCGTCGCACTCAGGCGCGCGTGGCGTACGCCCTCGATCGTCGTGTCGCCGAGCGCCCGAAGATCCGACGCGGTACGTGCGGCGAGAAGGAGACGCTCCGGCGCGAACGCGAAGAGCTCATCGCGCTCGTCCACGTACGCGACGCTCAGCGGGTTCCAGGCGCCCATCGTCCCGTCCTGATTCGGGAAGCGTCGGATCGAGACGCTGTCACGCACGATGTCCGTGATCTCACGAAACACCGGGCCGCTGACGAATCGGCGCGTGTTGCGCCAACCGCCGAGTGCGTAGTTACGCAGATCGCTGTGGAGCTCGTAGGAGCTGACCGGGTCATGCAGGCGATCCTCGAACACCATGCGCTGCCAGAGCGTCATGGTCTCGAATCGCACGCGTTCGATCTTGCGCAGGGTGCCATCTCCGCCCATGCGAGCGACGGCGGTCTCCAGCACGTCGGCAGGCGACGAGCGCGTGGTCTCGAGCCAGCTGGGGAAGAGGAACGCTGTACCAGTCACTGCGGCCGCCAGGGCGAGCGGCCACGCAGATGAGAAAATCGACATTGCTACTCCGGACGGGGGGTGAGGAGCGCCCAATCTCGTCGCGCCGGAGCGAGAGGTGAACGATCGGGGGGTGGGTCGCGGATATCGGGGGCGAGGGTTGGTCTGGTCGGGGCGGGGGAAGCGGACATCCGGGGTGGGACTAATGGCCGGTAGACTGCGGAGGCTTCCTCCCTCGGACCCGACATCCGACTCGCGCCCATGCTCACCGACCTTCGTCTCGCACTTCGCGGTCTCCGTCGCTCCCCCGTCCTCTCGGCCGCGGCGGTCATCACCCTGGCACTCGCCTCGGGTGCCACGACCGCAATTTTCAGCGTCGTGCGCGCCGTGCTGCTCGAGGCGCTCCCGTATCGGGAGCCGACCGCGCTCATGTTCGTCCGCGGCGAGATGCGCCGAGGCACGCCGCAGCCGTATCCGCTGAGCTACCTCGACGTGAAGTCACTCGCTGAGGACTCGTCCGCGTTCGCGGGCGTGGTGCCGGTGACCAACGCGCGGTCCTTCAATCTCGGTGGACTGGACGAGGTCGAGCACGTGAACGGCGAGATGACCGACGACAGGTACTTCCAGCTGCTCGGCGTCTCGATGGCGGCCGGGCGCGCGTTCGAGGCAAGTGAGGCCGCGTCTCCAGGGTTGAACGTCGTCATTCTGGGGTACGACCTGTGGACTCGGCGCTTCGGCGGCAATCCCGGCGTCATCGGCACGACGATTCTGCTGAACGAGATGCCGTTCACGGTGATCGGCGTCGCGCCGAGCGGGTTCAACGGCGTGACCGACGAGTCGCAACTCTGGCTTCCGATCGGGCTCGCGCACCGGCTCTACGGCCCGCACTACACCGAGATGCGGCAGTTCCGCTGGCTGTCCGGCGTCGCCCGCCTTCGCGAGGGTGTGACGGAGGAGCGTGCGCGCGACCTCGTGGCGCGCGTGTCGTCGGGGCTCGAGCGCCAATTCCCGACGGAGAACCAGAGCTTCGTCTACACGACGCAGTCGCTCGAGGACGCGTACTTCGGGTCGCAGCGGCGGCCGCTCTGGTCGCTCCTCGCCGCGGCGGGGTTCGTGCTCCTCATCGCGTGCGCGAACATCGCGAACCTGCTCCTCGCCCGCGCCGCCGTTCGACGCCGCGAAACGGCGGTTCGTGTAGCGTTAGGCGCGACGCGATCCCGGCTGGTGAGGCAGTGGTTCGCCGAGAGCGTCGTTCTGGCGGCGGGTGGGACGATTGCGGGGCTCGCGATCGCCGTATGGGGTGCACAGGCCATCGCGACGTCGGGTGCCGTGCCCATTCCGTCATTCCGCGAGGCCGGCATCGACCGGATCGTGCTCGCGTTCGCGGTGGTGATCTCGGCCGGGTGCGCGCTCGTGTTCGGAACGGCGCCGGCGCTGCTCGCCGCGCGCGTGTCGCCGAAGGAAGGCATGCACGAAGGAGGGAAAGGGTCGACCGCCGGGCGGTCACGGCTGCGGTTCCAGCGCACACTGGTGGCGACCGAGGTCGCGCTCGCGGTCATCCTCCTCTCGGGCGCTGGGCTCATGCGGAAGGGGTTCCTCTCGTTCGCCGGTGCGGACCTCGGCTTCCGGCGCGACAGTATCCTCACGATGCGCGTGGATCTGACCGCGGAGCGGTATCGAAGCAACGATGCGGTCTGGGCGCTCATGCGCCGCTCGACCGACGAGATCGCGGCCATCCCCGGGGTGACGAGCGTAGCGCTGGAGGGGCCAGGCTTTCCTACGGGTGGTTGGTATCAGGCGCACTTTCGGCGCGATGGCGCAACGAACGAGGCCGAGGATATTGCGGCGCGCCGGCATCACGTGACGCCGGGGTACTTCGGGACGTTAGGCATCCGCCTGCTCGCCGGCCGTGACCTCTCGGTCGAGGACGTCGCGAACGCGCCGCGGGTGCTCGTGGTGAGCAAGCGGTTCGCCGACCGCACCTGGCCGGGCGAGTCGGCCGTCGGAAAGCAGCTTCGCGGTGTCGCGGCCGCGAATCAACCGCCCCCGCCGGCTTACACGGTCGTGGGCGTCGTCGCGGATGTCGAGCATGCCGGGCTCGATCCCGATGCGACCGAGGCGGCTGACGTCTACATCAGCGTGTACCAGTCGCCGCCGCGCAGCCCGTCGCTCGTCACCGTGTTCGTGCGGGCTCGCGTGGACGCGGCGACTCTGCTTCCAGCCATGCGCGGGATGCTCGCGGGCATCGACCCGAACCTCGCGTTCTACGATGTGCAGAGCATGCGTGCGCGTCTCGACTCGCAGACGTCCACTGGCCGATTCCTCGTCCACCTCATGACGGCGTTCGGAGTGCTCGGTCTCCTGCTCGCGGCGGTGGGTGTGTACGGCGTCATCGCGTACGGGGTCGCGCAACGAACACGTGAGATCGGGGTGCGCGTGGCGCTTGGCGCATCGCGCGGCGACATCCTGCGGCAGGTCGTAGCGACGGGAATGGCGCCCGTGGGGCTCGGTGCCGTGATCGGGATCGCGGGTGTGTGGGCGCTGGAAAGGTTCGTGCGATCGCTGCTCTACGGCGTGAAGCCGAGCGATCCGGTCATCCTTCTTGGGACGCTGGTGCTGCTCGGCGCGGCTGCTTTTGCTGCGAGCTGGTTGCCGGCGAGGAAGGCGGCAGCCGTCGAGCCCCTCGTCGCGCTCAGGGACTGAGGTCGTGCCGCGTTCAGGCAGTACGGCGTTCGTGGAAGTGACGGGCAGTGAATGAGTGTGGGCGTCCGGCCGGGCCTCCCACGCGCCACCAAGCCCGCCCGACACCGACACTCATTCACTGGCCGTCCCGGTCACGATCCAACCAACCTACCGGCATCGAGCCGGGAATGAGCAACGCTCGCCCTCCGACGGGCTGACACAGGCCCGTGCGTGCCTTACCTATAGTTGTAAGCCGGTTTGCCTTGACTCGAACCCGGGGAATGGTTCCGTGTCTCAGTTGGTTTTGTGTTCCGCTCGCGTCGCGCTCGCGTTCTCCCTTTTCTCTCCGGTCGCGCTTGGTGCGCAGGCCGTAGCGACCCCGCCCGCCACCGCTACGCGGTTGACCGTCGAACGCATCTTCGCGTCCGGCGAGTTCGCGCCGCGCGGGGTGGGTCAGCTCCGCTGGCTCGATGATTCGACGTACACCGCGCTGCAGCCGAATCAGCAGGGCGCCGCCGAGCTCGCAAGGATCAACGCGCGAACCGGCGCACGTGAGGTGATGGTCCCCTCGACGTGGCTCACGCCGAACGGCGCGTCCGCCCCGCTCGCGGTCGAGAATTACATCTGGTCGCCAGACAAACGCCGGATGCTCGTGTTCACGAACTCCGAGCGCGTCTGGCGCGAGAACACGCGCGGCGACTACTGGGTGCTCGACCTGACGTCGCGCGCGCTCCGGAAGCTCGGCGGCGACGCGCCCGCGTCCACGCTCATGTTCGCGAAGTTCTCGCCCGACGGGCGTCGCGTCGCCTACGTTCGCCAGAACGACCTCTACGTCGAGGACATCGAGAACGGCGCGATCACGCGCCTCACGCGCGACGGCTCGCGGACCACGATCAACGGCACGTTCGACTGGGTGTACGAGGAAGAGCTCGCCTTGCGCGACGGGTTCCGCTGGAGTCCCGATGGCCGCTCGATCGCGTACTGGCAACTGGACGCCACCGGCGTCCGCGACTTCGCGCTCATCAACACCACCGACTCGCTCTACTCGTACGTCACTCCCGTGCAGTACCCGAAGGCGGGCACGACGAACTCCGCCGGGCGCATCGGCGTTGTCTCGGTGGACGGTGGGGAGACGCGGTGGATGCAGATCGACGGCGACGCGCGTAACCAGTATCTCGCGCGAATGGACTGGGCGGGGGTGAACAACTCGAGCCAGCTGCTCATCCAGCGCATGAATCGGCTGCAGAACCAGATCGACGTCCTGCTCGCCGACGCGCGCACCGGGGCGGTGAAGACGATCCTCGTCGAGCGCGACTCGGCGTGGGTGGATGTCGTGAACGACGTGAGGTGGTTGGACCGGGACAGCCGGTTCACGTGGATGAGCGAGCGCAACGGGTGGCGGCGCATGTACGGCGTGTCGCGTGACGGCGCGACCGTGCGTGCGTTGAGCGCCGACTCCATGGACGTCACGCACCCCGCGTTCGCGTTCGGCGCTCAGGCAGTGCTCGGCACCGACAGGACCGGTGAGTACGTCTACCATTACGCGTCGCCCCAGAACCCGACGCAACTCTACCTGTACCGAACGTCGCTCAGGCGACCGGGCGTCACGACGCGGGTCACGCCTAACGATCAGCCCGGGACGCACTCGTACAACATCTCGCCGGACGGCCGGTACGCCGTGCACACGTGGTCGTCGTTCGGGTCGCCGCCGACCATCGAGATCGTGTCGCTCCCGGACCACCGCCGCGTGCGCGTCCTGCAGGACAACGCCGAGCTCCGCAACCGCGTCGGGTCGCTCGAGCAGGGTCCGCGCGAGTTCTTTCGCGTGAACATCGGAAACGGAGTCGAGCTCGACGGCTGGATGCTCAAGCCCCCGGGATTCGACCAGTCGCGCAAGTACCCGGTGCTGTTCTACGTGTACGGCGAACCGGCGTCGCAGACGGTCACCGATTCGTGGGGCGGCGCCACGTACCTCTGGCACCTCATGCTGTCGCAGATGGGGTACGTGGTGGTGAGCCTCGACAATCGCGGCACGCCCGCGCCGCGCGGGCGCGCGTGGCGGAAGGCGATCTATAACAACCTCGGCGTGCTCAATGCCGGGGACCAGGCCGCGGCCGCCCGCGAGATCGCGAAGTGGCCATTCGTGGACGCGTCGCGGCTCGCGATCTGGGGGTGGAGTGGCGGTGGCGCGACGACGCTCAACGCGATGTTCCGCACGCCGGACGTGTTCAAGGTGGGTATGTCGGTCGCGCCGGTGACCGACCTCCGCTATTACGACACGATCTACCAGGAGCGCTACATGGGGCTCCCGCAGCAGAACCCGGAGGGTTACCGCAACGGCTCACCGGTGACGTTCGCGGACCGCCTGCAGGGGGATCTGCTCGTGGTGCACGGCTCCGGCGACGACAACGTTCACTACCAGAACACCGAGGCGCTCGTGAACGCGCTCGTGAAGGCGAACAAGGAGTTCACGATGATGGCGTATCCGGGGCGCACGCACTGCATCTGTGAGGGGCAGGGGACATCACTGCACCTCTTTTCGCTGTTGACTCGGTACTTGCGCGAGCAGCTGCCCGCGACGGACTCGGAGCGAGTCCAGTAAACCGAATTGGGGTCAGAGTCGAATATTATCGCTTCCCCGCGGGTCCGCGGGGAAACGATAATATTCGACTCTGACCCCAATTCCGCCGTCAGTAGAACGTCAGGTTGCCGCCCGTTGGTTGACGTCGCTCTGTCCAGGGGCGAACATCCGAGATGGAACGCAATCCACCCCACGAGCTTCGCCTCGAGCCCGGTGGCCCGCTGCGACGGGCCGGCCGCACCGTGCGACTCGTCATCGGCATCGGGCTCGTCCTCCTCTTCGCCGTCCCGCCGGGCATTCGCTTCGGCACGAACTGGCTCTGGTTCAGTGAAGTCGGGCTCCAATCCGTCCTGCTGAGAGAGCTCACGACGAAGCTCCTTCTCTTCGCCGTCGTCTCCGCCGTCGCGTTCGTGGTGCTCTGGCTGAACCTGCGACGGGCACGGCGCAGCGTCGAGCTGTCCGCGGTCCTCCTGCCCGACGTCCCGCCGGCGGCACAGGAGCTCATCCGGCGACTCGGCCGAGTGGTGACGCCAGTGTCGGTGGTCGTCGCGGTGATGTTCGGGATATCCGCGGCCGCCGGCTGGCTCAACGTGCTGCAGTTCCTGCATCGCGTCCCATTCGGCGTCACCGATCCGGTGATGGGACGCGACGTCGGCTTCTACGTCTTCTCCCTCCCGACCATCGGGATGGTGTTGTCGATCCTGATCAGTCTCACCGTCTTCTCCGCGCTGTTCTCGGGATTCCTCTACTTCCTCGGCGGTGAGATCGGGCTGCGACAGACGGGTTTCCGGGTGACGCCGCAGGCTGGCGCGCATCTCGGAACGCTGCTCGCCGTCTATTTCCTGCTCTCGGTTCTCAATACGTATCTGGTCGAAGTCCCATCGCTCCTTACCTCGGATAGCGGACGTTTCGTCGGTGCGAGCTACACTGACCTCCACGCTCGGCGGCCGGCACTCTATGTCTCGGCGGTGACGGCGCTGCTCGCCGCCATCGCAATCATCGTCGGGATCGTGCGGCGTCGCGTGCTTCCGTACGCGGCAGTCGCCGTCGCGGCGTACGCGGCCGTGGGAATTCTCGGTCGCGTCGCTTACCCCGCGGCGATCCAGCGCCTCGTGGTGGGGCCGACGGAGCTGACTCGCGAGCGGCCGTATCTCGTGAATCATGTCGCTGCCACGCGCCGTGCGTGGGGACTCGACAGTGTGCAGACGCGCGACCTCGAGGGGGACGCCACAATCACCCTCGCGAACGTCCGCGCGAACGGGGAGACGATCGAGAACGTCAGGCTCTGGGATCACGAGCCGCTGCTGCAGACGTTCGGGCAGCTGCAGGAGATCCGTACATACTACGACTTCGTGTCGGTGGATGACGACCGCTACATCATCGACGGCCGATACCGTCAGGTTCTGCTCTCGCCCCGTGAGTTGAATGTCGCGTCGCTCCCGACGCGGTCGTTCATCAACGACCATCTGACGTTCACCCATGGCATGGGCGTCACGCTCGCGCCGGTGAACGAAGTGCGGGGCGAAGGGCTGCCGGTGCTGTTCATCAAGGACCTGCCGCCGGTGTCTACCGTCTCGCTCACGAACACGCGCCCGCAGATCTATTACGGTGAGCTGACGAACGAGTACGCGATCGTCGGGACTCGGCAGCGCGAGTTCGATTATCCGTCCGGCGAGGCGAACATCTTCGCGGAGTACAAGGGTGAGGGCGGTGTGGCCATCTCGTCGATCGCTCGGCGAATGCTGCTGGCGTGGCGCTTCCAGTCGCTCAAGCTGCTGCTCTCGGGTGACATCACGTCCGACAGCCGCATCCTGTATCACCGCAATGTCGTCGAGCGCGCAAACAAGGCGCTTCCGTTCCTCCGCCTCGACGGCGATCCCTACATGGTGCTGACGGACTCGGGCTCCCTCAAGTGGATCCTCGACGCGTATACGACGAGCTCGCGGTACCCGTATTCGCAGCGCATGACGGATGGGACGTCGTACATGCGGAACAGCGCGAAGATCGTGATCGACGCGTACCACGGCAGCGTTCAGGCGTACGTCGCGGACGCGGGCGAGCCGATCATCCGCGCATACGCGAGCGCGTTTCCGGGAGTGCTGCTCCCGCTCGACTCGATGGCCGCCGATCTTCGCCGGCACGTGCGATATCCGGAAGACCTGTATCGCGCGCAGACGGCGCTCTACACGATCTACCACCTCACGGAGCCCGAGGCGTTCTACCACCGCGAGGATCAGTGGCAGATTCCGGTGCTCGACCAGCAGGAGCGGAGTGCGCCGTTCATGCGTCGCATCGTGATGCGGCTGCCCGAAGAGAAGAACGCAGAGTTCATCTTCATGACACCGTTCACGCCGCGGCAGAAGGACAACCTGGCGGCGTGGATGGTGGCGCGCAGCGACGGCGAAAACTACGGGCAGCTCATGGTCTACCGCTTCCCGAAGCAGAGTCTCGTGTTCGGGCCGCGGCAGGTCGTGAACCGGATCAACCAGGACACGGAGATCGCGCGCCAGATCACGCTCTGGGATCAGCGCGGGTCGGAGGTGATTCGCGGCGAGTTGCTCGTGATCCCGATCGACGAAGCGCTGCTGTACGTGCAGCCGCTCTACCTGCGAGCGCAGGGCGGCCAGATCCCGGAGCTCAAGCGCGTGATCGTGGCGTACCAGAACCGCGTGGTGATGGAAGAGACGCTCGACCGCGGACTCGCGCGACTGTTTGGAGCCGAGCTCCCGCCGCCGCGTGATCCGGACATGCCGGGTGCGACGCCGGGGGACACGACGGACTTCACGCCGCTGGCGGGGGCCGGGACGCAGGGCGCGACTGGCACGTCCACGGCGACCGCGGAGGTGATTCGCCAGATGCGTGACCACTTCGACCGGGCAACGGCGGCCCAGCGGGCGGGGAACTGGGCGGAGTACGGGACGCAGATGGAGCGGCTGGGCGAGCTGTTGCGACGGCAGGCGACTCCGCAGAGTGCGCCGAGGGCAACGCCGGATCCGCGTTAGGCATCGCCGAGTCCGGGATTGGCCGCGGGCCTCTCGGCTCCGTCGTGCTCAGCTCGTAGCCAGTAGCTGGCCGCTGGGGGCTGCTACAGGCAGGTGTCAGCTATCAGCTGAGACCAGCTCGGCGCGTATGGGCCCGGTGTGGCGGGCCGGTCGAAACTACGATGAGACGGATGATGCGGAAACGGCCGGATGACTGCCCGCGCGGACGCCGCGTAGCGAGAGGTCGCAGGCTCCGGCATAGCCTTCCAGCTCGCAGCACAACAGGATTGGTCTCGTAAGCCACCTGGCCCCCCCGAACACGCCTCGCCATCATCGCTAACTTCAGCGACCGGCATTCCCGCCAGCGCATTCACCCTCGAGAGTCACCCACATGGTCGACCGTTTCGTGCTTCGTCGCGCCGTCGTTCTCCTCTCGCTAGGCGCGGTCGGTCTCGCCGCGCGGCCCGCGGTAGCGCAGGGCGGCGGGCAACAGCAGCCCTACGAGAACCTCAAGTACTTCCCGAAGGACATCTCACGGGACTCCCTGTTCACCATCATGCAGGGGTTCGGCTACGCACTCGGCGTGAACTGTCAGTACTGCCACATCCAGGAGCAGCAGGCGAACGGACGCCAGCGGTTGCGTCCCGGGCCGGACGACAAGCGGGAGAAGCGCACGGCGCGCTTCATGTTGCACATGGTCGACACGATCAACCGCGTGACGCTGGCGGCGCTGCCGGAGCGGAGCCAGCCCGCCGTGCAGGTGAATTGCGTGACGTGTCACCGCGGCTCGCCGATCCCGGGAACGATCGAGACGGTGCTCGTGGAGGCAGTGGATCAGTTCGGTGCGGACTCCGCGACTGCGCGCTACCGGCGGCTCCGCGAGAACATGGTGTCGGGGCGGTTCGACTTCAGCGAGATCCCGGTGAACGCGGTTGCCCGGTCGCTCGCGGGGCGGGGGAAGGCCGATGCGGCCATCGTCCTGCTCACGATGAACCAGGAGTTCAACCCGAACTCGGCGGACATCGACTTCCTGCTTGGGGACATCTACGAGAAGCAGGGCAACAAGGACAAGGCGATCACGCACTACCAGGCGGTGCTCACGAAGCGGCCTAACGACGCGCGCGCGCGGCAGCGACTGACGAATCTCCAGCGCTAGATTTCGATTTCACAGAACCGCAACCAGCCGGCGGCTTGACGCGCATCGGTCGCCGGCCTAGTGTTCCAAACACAATCGAACGCCCGTGGTGATTTGCCGCCTATTGCCGCCACGCTAAACAAAGTGCTAAAACGCGACGCGCCCGGCGGCCCTCTCAAGCCCGGGCGTTTTCGTTTTCCGGTGACCGGCTGGACGCGATCGCTTACCGCGATCGAACCGGAACTCGATCGCGGTTCCTGCTCGCGTTACGCCCGGCGGCTCCAGTAGAGGTACGCATGGGTTACATGAACGCGACGGATACCAGATCGATCATCGCCATCGGCATTTCAGGGAGTCCCTCTCCTCGATCGAAGTCGCGGCTCCTCCTCGAGCACGCGCTCGGCGTCCTTGGCGAGCACGGCGCTTCCACCTCGCTCATCGATCTCGCGACGCTCCCCGCGGACGCGCTCCTCGGCCGAGTACGCTCGACTGAGGTTGACGAGGCGCTCGCGGCCGTGAGCCGCGCGACGATCGTCGTCGCCAGCACGCCCGTCTATCGCGCGACCTACACGGGGCTGCTCAAGGTCTTCTTCGACCTGCTCGCGCCCGACGGCCTCGCCGGGAAGACCGCCATCGCCATCGCCACGGGGGGCGCGCCGGCGCATCAGCTCGTAATCGATTACGGACTCCGCCCGCTCTTCGCGAGCGTCGGCGCGCTCACCGCACCCACCGGGATCTACGGCACGGACGCGTCGTTCGAGCAGGGCGCGCCGCACCAGACACTGCTCGACCGAATCGCGCGCGCGGCGGACGAGGCCATCGCTCTCGCCGACCCACTGCAGCGCGCGCTGCCGCACGCGGCCTCAACGAATGCTCGGAGCTGAACCGCATGTCGACACACACGAAGCCCATCGCTGTCTTCCACGAGCACCCGGACTGGTTCAAGCCGCTGTTCGCCGAGCTGGATCGTCGGGCGATCCCGTACGTGCGCCTCGATGCGGCAGCACACCGGTTCGATCCTGCCGAACCCGAGGCGCCCTACTCGCTCGTCGTGAATCGCGCGAGCCCGTCGGCGTACACGCGATCACACGGTCAGACCACGTTCTACACGCTCCACTGGTTGCGTCACCTCGAGCGCATTGGCGTCCCGGTGGTGAACGGTGCCGACGTCTACAGCCTCGAGATCTCGAAGGCGACGCAGCTCGACCTCCTCGAGGACCTTGGCCTCCCGTATCCGCGTGCGATCGTCATCAACGACGCGTCACAAGCGCCTGCGGCGGCCGAGGCATTACGGTATCCCGTGCTCGTGAAAGCGAACATCGGCGGGAGCGGCGCCGGGATCATGCGCTACGACTCGCCCGCGGCGCTCGCCGGCGCCGTTGCCGCAGGACAGGTGACGCTCGGCGTGGATGGCACGGCGCTCGTGCAGGAGTCGGCGCCACTGCGCGACGGCCACATCACGCGCGTGGAGACGTTAGGCGGCAAGTACCTCTACGCGATCAACGTCTATCCGGCCGTCGGCTCGTTCGACCTCTGTCCGGCGGACGCCTGCCAGACGACGGACGGTGTGGAGCTGGTGCGCGGCGCGTGCGCGATCGATGCGCCCAAGACGGGCTTGCGTGTGGAAGGCACGACCCCGCCCGCGGAGATCATTGCAGAGGTGGAGCGCATTGCCCAGGCGGCGAACCTCGACGTCGGCGGCATCGAGTACCTGGTCGATGACCGCGACGGGAAGCACTACTACTACGACATCAACGCGCTGTCGAACTTCGTGGCGGATGCGGTGAATGTGGTGGGCTTTGACCCATGGGGTGTGTTCGTCGATTACCTCTGTCGGGAATCGGGCGGGTACCCGCCGAAGGCGGGTCGGGGGAATCGGGAATCGGAACTGCCCGGGGAGAAATCGGACGCGGGGGAAGACGCGTCCCGAGGTCGGCCGATTCCCGATTCCCGATTCCCGATTCCCTCGCTCGCGGAGGCCAACTGACCATGCGGTATGGATATTGGCTTCCAGTTTTCGGCGGCTGGCTTCGCAACGTGCCTGACGAGCGCATGGAAAGCTCGTGGCAGTATGTCAGCCGCCTCGCTCGGCGCAGTGAGGAGATCGGGTTCGACCTCACGCTCATCGCCGAGCTGTTTCTGAACGACATCAAGGGGATCGACGCGCCGGCACTCGACGCGTGGTCTACCGCGGCGGCGCTCGCGGCGGTCACACAGCGGCTCGAGCTCATGGTGGCCGTTCGGCCGACGTTCCATCAGCCGGCGATCCTCGCGAAGCACGCCGCGAACATCGAC
>DAINRQ010000062.1:0-2230 GCA_036741775.1 Gemmatimonadaceae bacterium
AGCGGTGCACGCCGTGCACGACACCGCCGACGGTCGCGCGCAGGCGCGGTACGAAGCGGAGCGCGAGCAGCGTGCCGATGGCGAGCACGCCCATCACGACTACCGGCCACGGGGACCGAAACAGCCACGGGAACGTGAGCACCGTGAGGCCGAGCCCCACATGCGCCATCTTCCGCATGAGCTCCGGATGCGGCGCGAACCGATCACGAATGGTCCGAAGCACAACGAGCATCGCGAGAAGAATCGCGACGAGCGCGGCGATGCCGAGCCATGGGTTCTTCACAGGATCTCCTCGACAACGAAGTCCCGATAGAAGAACGCCTTGTCCGCCAGGAACAGCTCCCGCGACAGCTCGGGCAATGCGCGAATGCGGTCCGGCACGTATTCGGCGCCGTGCCGGGGCACCATCATGTTCCAGTAGGCGAGGCGGCCACCGGGACGTGCGCCGCTCGCAAGGCGGGCGAAGAGACGCGTCGCGTTCTCCTCGGACATGTACTCGAAGATGTCGCTGAGATTGGCGCGATCGAACCGATCGATGACGCGCGTGTCGAGGAGCGACTCGATCGAGGCGCGGTGCCACTCCAGGCGATCGATGTTATCGCGAATCTTCTCGAAATGCTCCGCTCGCAACGCGTGAGGCAAGGCGTCGCGATGCGTCCCGGTCAGAATCCACACGACGTACGGGTTCGCCGACGGGTCCAGCACCGCGAGCGCATGGCGCACGCGTCCTAGTAAATGGTCCGCGACGCTCCCCTCGACGTAGCGGAAGAAGCTCGGGTCGCGTCCGAGTCTGCCGAGCACGGTGGGTGAGAAGAAGACGCGGAACAGTGCACGCCACGTGCGCGTGTCCCACTCGCGGTCGTACCAACGTCTTCGCTCTTCGGGGCCGCGATGCGTCAACAGCTGCTCGACCTTGCGGCGCCGATGGACCAGCGGCAGCACCCACCGCCGGAAGATCGCGAAGTAGCGCTCGAACTTTCCGATCGAGCCGATGCCCTGCTCGATCTCGGGACTACGCGCGTCCCAGAAGCGGCGCGCGTCGGCACCGAGCGCGACGCGGCACCGCGCGTACAACGCCGCTCGCCGGCGACTCGGCCGCGATCCGATCAGCTCGAGCAGCTCGGAATGCGTGAGCGTTCGATACGCGGCGACGCGAAGCTCGAGCGCCGCAAGCTGCGCCGGGTTGAGGTCCACGGCGATGACCCGCGCCGGGTCGTGCACGAGCATCGAGAGCGAGTTCTCTCCCGCCGACGCGATCGAGAGGCACGTGTCGCCAGGCTGCACGTCGAGCCCCGCGAGCAGGATGTCGGCGTCCTCCCAGCACTGCGCGTAGCGGATGATCGACTGGAAGTCCGCGCGTGCCGCGGCTTCGCTCCCGGCAACGTGCTGCGACGTGCTGTCCACCGTTGCGCGCGGGAGTGACTGCTCGTTCACGCAGCCTCCGCGGCACGCGCGAGGCGCCGGACCTCACCCGTCCGGCCGTCGAACTCCACCTCATCGCCGGTCGAGAGCCAGCTCGTGAGCCCGTCGATGGACACGACGGCGGGAAGGCCGAGCTCGCGAGCCACGATCGCGGAGTGCGAGAGCAGGCTGCCGCGCTCGACGAGCAGGCCGCTCGCCGCGGGGAACAGCATCACCCACCCTGGATCGGTGCGCTCGGCGACGAGAATCTCGCCCGGCTCCAGCGACGCGTCGCGCGGGTCGCGCACCACGCGCGCGAGGCCACGAACGACGCCGGGATAGCACCCAGTGCCGCGCCGCACGTCGCCGTCCGACGACACGGCCGAACCGGATGCGAGAACAGAATGCTGCTCGCTCGCCAGCCGAAGTGCCGGCGTGAAGTCGTGACCGGCATGCACCAGCCCGCGCGTCTCGAATCGATCGGCCGGTGCGGGCATCGTGCGGTAGCGGGCGAACTCCGCCTTCCGCGCCGCGCTGACCGCACGAATGTCGGCCGTCGCGGAGATGCCTCCCGCCCAACCGAGCGCCTCATCGACTGTCAGGTAGAACACATCCCGCGGCTCGTCGAGTGCATCGACGGCCGCGTACCGCTTGCCGAGCTCGAGGAAGACGCGCCTGACGCGACCGAACAACCGCGTGCGCTCGAAACGGAGATTCTCGCGATCGCGAACCCGTTCCCGCGCCTGACGCAACACCCACCCGAAGATCGCGCGTCGTATCGGCCTCCCGCGGAGCGCGGCAAGCGCACGGCGCTCCGCGTCCCCGCGAA
>DAINRQ010000062.1:2330-35542 GCA_036741775.1 Gemmatimonadaceae bacterium
CGTATCGGCCTCCCGCGGAGCGCGGCAAGCGCACGGCGCTCCGCGTCCCCGCGAATGTCGGCGCGCGGAGCGGATTCTCGAGATGGGGCTTCGCCAGACGCCGTTGCGCTCCGTCGAGCGCGCGCAACGCGCCCGACGGACCTCACGAGCATCAACGGGTCTTCTCCCAGCGTCGTGGTCTCGAGCTTGAGCTCCTCGAGACACCGATCGCCGAACTTCGCCAAGTACGAGTCGAGCTCGCGCTTGATCTCCGGTCCGCGCCTCGCGTCCGCGGCGAGAACGGCGTGCACGGCAGGCATGTCACCGGTGACGAACGTGTCGAGGATCTCCTCATCGTCGGCGACCAGCGCTGCCATGCGCTCGATGCGTACGGCCGGCTCGGCGCTCACGATCGCGCCGCCGCCGCTCACGAGGTCGTTCTGGAGCGAGCCGCTCTCATCGCGTACCCACGCTACGGCCAACCGACGCAGCACGCCGTAGAAGATCATCGCGAAGAAGTCGTTCACGAGCGGCGCGTCCCATCGAGTCAGCAACTGGCGCTCGAGGTCACGATAGTGCGCAACCAGCTCGTCAGCGCGGAGGAGCGTCAGGTCTCCGCCGGCATCGAGTGCCGTACGAAGCCGATCGTGAAAGCGCTCGATGTCACGCGGTAGCCGGCGATATGCCACGATGAGCCCGAACACGGTCCGCAGGATGGCCAGGCCATCCGCCGTGCGCTCGCGCCAGTTCGGCGCCACGATCTTCGACTCGAGCTCGGCGGGGAGCCCCTCCTTCACCCCCATCATCTGCTCCATGAACGACCGGTTGATCCGGTAGCCCGGAAGCAGCGCGAGGATGCGGTACCAGCTCACGAGATTGTAGTAGACGCGACCGCGGATGAGTCCGAGCATCGAGCGCAGCGCGTCGCTCTGGTCGGCGATACGAGCCTCGGGCACGCCCACGATACGGCAGAACTGGCGATAGACCTCCTCGTATACCGACCGCGCGAACGAGTAGGTGAGTGGCGTCGTCACGCCGCCGTAGCTCTCGGCGATGTTGCTGTTGTCCCAGAGCGCCAGCGCTCCGTCGGGGTCGGCGAGCGCGGCGAGCGACGTGATCGGCCGCGATTGCAGCAGGTAGAACCGACCGCCCTCGGCGGCCCACTCGATGTCCTGCGGCCGGCCGAAGTGGTGCTCCGCCGCGCGCGCGAGCGCGGCAACCTCGCGCACCTGGTCGTCAGTGAGCGACGGTCGCGAAGCCAACTCGTCAGGCACCTCGGCTTCGAGGATACCGTTAGGCCCCTGCCGATGCGCAGAGCGCTTCTCGGCGATCTGGCGCTCCACGATCTCCCCGCCACGCGACACCTTGAACGAGTCGGCGTTCACGTCGCCCGCGACGAGCGCGCTGCCGACGCCGTAGGTTGCCGCGATGACGCAGATGCCGCGGCGTCCGGTCACCGGGTCCGCGCTGAACGCGACACCGGACACGTCGGCGTTCACCATGCGCTGCACGAGTACCGCGGGACGTAGCGCATCGCCGGACAGCCCGCGCTCGCGCCGATACGCGTTCACCCGGTCGCTCGATGCGGCCTCCCACACGTCACGTACTCGCGCGGCAACATCGTCGGGGGGAACGAACAGGTAGCTCTCGTACTGCCCCGCGAACGAATGCCCGGCGCTATCCTCCTCGACGGCAGACGAGCGCACGGCGAGGCGGGCCCCGTCGGACGCCAGGTCGCGCACCGCGCCCTGCACCTCGGCGACGAGCTCGGGCGGGGGCGCACCTGACGAGTCGTCGTTTGCCAATGCACGAATGGCGAACCACGGTGGAATGGCGATACCGCTCGCTCCGAGCGACGCGAGCGACGCGGCCTTGCCGCCGATTTCTGCCGCGGTGCCCGACCGCGTGACCCAGCGTGGCATTGCCCGGGCCTAACGAGCGAGGAAGAAGGGGACGACGCCGACGCCGAGGTACATCGCGATCGTCCAGATGCCGGAGAGCGTCTCGAGGCGCTTACCCTGCCCCGGACGCATGGTTCGGAGGAAGCGAACGCTCTCCACCACGGCCACGAGTGCCAGCGCGCCCAGGATGCCGAGCACGACCCAGGTCGCGCCGACCGCGTGCGCCGCGAGTACGGCGAACAGCGTCGTGAGCGCCATCACCGCGAGCCAGCTCGCGACGGCGGGACGTGGGCCCCAGACGGCCGAGTAAGTCTGGACGCCGGTTTCTTCATCGGGTTTCGAGCGGATCTTTCGCCCGATCTCGACCACCATCCCGTTGAAGAAGCTCGCGACGAGAAACCACGCGAGTCCGAGTCCGGGCGGCGCGAACGTGCCCGCCGCGAGCCAGTCGCACGCGGTCGCGTACAGGTCAATGAGCGGCATGATCAGCATGTGCGACCAGAGCACGGTGAGCGGTCGCGACGCCAGCCAGTCCTTGACCCAGAACTCCTTCGTCATCAGCCACGCATACCCCCAGACGAGCAGCAACGGCCCGACGAGTCGGGGAGTGAGCCACACAGCGAGGGCGAACTGGATCGCCATGGCGACGACCGCCAGCGACCCAAGCTCGCGAAGGGTGACGAGTCCGCGTGGCACCGGCCGATACGGCCGCCAGCGCGTGTCCTCCTCGTGATCCTTGAACTCGTCGGACACCCGCAGCTGGAAGAAGAACAGCAGGCAGCTCACGAACGCGACGATGAGCGAGGCGACCGACACCGATGGTCGCGCACCGGCCGACGCGGCACGTAGCTGCGCCGAGTAGCAGACGGCGCCTGACGAGAACGCGGCGATGAGCGGGCCGTGCGCGAGTACGGGAAAGCGCTCGCGCTGGTACACGATCCAGCGCGCGAATCCGCGCGGTTGATCGGCGTGCGTAGTTGCCGTCACGCCGATGCGCTTCCGGTTTCCCCGTCGTGCTTCGATGCACCGACCCCACGCGCGAGCTTCTGGTGTGCGCCCGCGAAATGCCCGGCGACGAGCGCCCCGACAATGGACAGCTCACCCGCCAGCGAGAGCGCCGCACACACCTCGGCGAACGCGTTCGCGTGGCCCGGTCCGGCCAGGCCGAGCAGCTCGAGGCACGCGCGCTGACTCGGGAGCCCCGTCCCGCCGCCGACTGTGCCAACGATCAGATTCGGCAGCGTCACGCTCGCGTAGAGGTCGCCGTTGGGTGTGACCTCGAAGCGTGTGACTCCCACGGCCGACTCGGCGACGCACGCGACGTCCTGGCCGCACGCGAGGTAGACGGCCGCGAGGCCATTCGCGTAGTGCCCCTGCACGCCGATTGTCCCACTCAACACGCCGCCCATCGCCGACATCGCCCAGTAGTTCGCCATCATCTGCGGCGTGGTGTGCAGCCGCCTCTGAACGAGGCGAGACGGAACAATGCACTCGCAGGTCACGCTTCGGCCGCGCCCGTTCAGGAACGACTGCAGACTCGCCTTCTTGTCGCCGGAGTGGTTCGCCTCGAGGAAACCGTAGCTGGGCTTCACCGGCGAATGCTCCGAGATGTAGGCGAAGATCGCATTCGTAGCGATCGTGACCATGTTCTGTCCGGCCGCGTCGCCCGTATCGAAGTCGAAGATCAAATAGACGTGGTTGCCTTCGATGTTCACGCGCATGTCGCGCAGCTTGCCGTGCCGCGTCGTGGCCTCCGCCACGCGCCGCATCTCTTCCACCGCGCCGACCGCCCAGGCGACGAACTGCCCGACGCCGTGGAGTGACTCGAACGCGAACCCCGGCGCGCGGCTGACCCCTTCACGGAGCAGTAATGCCGACGCGCCTCCCGCCTCGGAAATCGTGAGCGCTCCACGGCAATAGGATGCGACGAGCGCCGCCTCTGTCGTGGCGAGCGGCACGTAGTAATCCCCCTGCGCGTAGATGCCGTTGACGCGTAGCGGCCCCGCGACCCCGACCGGGACCTCCACGGTGCCGATGTAGTTCTCGATGTTTCGCGCGTAGACAGTCGCGTCCTGTGCGTCGGCATCACCGAAGAGCTCGCTCTGGGCCCCGGCACGCCGCGGCAGCACTGCCCACCGCTCCGCGACCAGCTCCGCGGTGATGCCACCGCCAGGGATTCGCGGCCCGACATGGGCGTGCTTCGGGGCCAACTTGTCCAGGAGCTCCTGTGGCGTGTGGGTGCCCAGCAGGTCCTGGAGGGTAGATATCGCGCTGCGATGATCGATGGTCATACCCCAAGGATGGCCGCTCGGGCTGCCGGAGCGCGAGCCCTTGTGACAGCGATCCTCAGGCGTTCGTCGCGATTCCAGCGCACCGGACCCGCACGCGCGACCGTGGGGTCGGCCCGTGTGCCTTGCTGATAGCCGATAGCTGTTAGCTGTTAGCTCCTCACTCAGCGATCCGTCGCGCGATCTCGGTCACCACCGCGGCCGGCGGACGACCCAACGTCCCTGGCGCACTCGAGTTGAACTGGAACGCGACCGCAAACTTGTGCGCGGGATAGTACCGCGCCTCGGTCTGGTAGCCGGGCATGAAGCCGCTGTGCCCCCAGACGGGACCCAACGGCGTCTCCCTGATGATCGCCGCGAGCCCGTAGCGCACTCCCTGCCCGAGTTGGCGCGCCTCGCGCCCGTCGATCGCCTGGCGCAGGAGCGAGTCCGGATAGGCCCGCCCCTCGAACAGGTACTTCATCCAGCGAGCGAGATCCTCGGCTGTGGACGCGTAACCGCCCCCCGCCCACTCGAACTGCGGGTTCACCGCGAACCTCCCGTTCACGACCATCGCGTCGAAGCCGCCGAACGGGTTGTTCGGGCCGGCGTAGCCCTGGGCGAGACCCGGGATCTCTCGCTTGTCCGAGGGGACCGTGCTCGCGAGCCGCAGCGGCTCGAGGACGCGGCGGCGAATCTCGTGGTTCAGCTGGCGCCCCGTGACGCGCTCGATGATGAGGCCGAGCACGATGTAATTCGTGTCGGAGTAATCCCACCCTTCACCGGCCCGGAACGGCGGCTGCGCGTCGAGGAGGTAGGCGATGCGCTCCTGGGGCGTCCACACCTTGTCGGGGTTCGCCGTGAGGTCCTTCAGGAACCGCTCGTTGAGCTCGTAGCGCACCAACCCGCTCGTGTGGTTCATGAGCATCCGGACCGTGATGTCGGGCGCGTTAGGTAGCCGATCGAACCACGGCTCGCGACCGAGGTAGGTCGAGATCTTCTCGTCGAGCGCGAGGCGCCCTTCCCCCACGAGCTGCAGCGCGACGGCCGCGACGTACGTCTTGCCGACGCTGCCGGAGAGCAGGAGATCCGTGGGGCGCATGCGCGTCTTCGCGGTCGTATCGTTCCACCCTGTGGCGAGTCCGCAGGCAGACCCGTCGGCGAACGCGATGCCTAACGTCGCGCCGGCGAATCGACCCGCCGCGTGGATCGAGTCGAGGTAGGGCTGGAAGCGGGAGCAATCGGCCCGTGGGAGCGCCTGTGCGACCGCCTGCGGTGACGCCGCGCCGGACGAGGTCGTGGCCCGGCTGCACGCGACGGCGGAGATGGCCAGCGCGAGCGCGGCGACGAGTCGGATCATCGGAGGTGTAGGCATCCGTTGATGATCGCGACCCGCGCGGCTCGGCTCAACGGCCAGTTCCGGCATCCGTGACAGGCCGGCGGTGGCTCGGTGGGCAGCGGCGTGCTATACGCATGGGATTGCGGGATCGCCGTGCACGTGCAGGCTACTACGACTTTGTCATTCCGAGCGGAGGCGCCGTCAGGCGCCGCAGTCGAGGAATCGCCGCCGTCTTCGTAGAGGGGGTGGTCCCTCTACCGACATGTGGAAGAAAACAAGACGCAGATTGCGCGGATTTCGCAGAAGAACGCAGATTCGCCCTCTATCAGGACGGTCGTTACTCTCGCGCGGCCAAGCTTCCTGGTAGAGGGCTTCTGCGAAATCGGCGTAATCTGCGGCCATCTGCGTCAGGTTTTCTAAACACGTCCCGGTAGAGGGGCCCCTCGGTCGGGACGACGGCGATTCCTCGACTGCGGCCGCTTCGCGGCCTCCGCTCGGAATGACAAAGCGAGCGCTGACGATGGACGCTTTCACGCCGAGACAAGCCGCGCCATGACCGTGATCAGGGATCGGGTCGAGGATGTCCTCGCCACGCTCGAGCGGCGCGGGACGAAACGCACGCGCGATGGCTACGCCAGGTACGGCATTACCGTCACGAAGGCGTTCGGCGTGCCCGTGGCGACGATCCAACAGATCGCCAAAGGCATCGGGCGCGACCACGAGCTCGCCCTCGCACTCTGGGACACCGGCTGGTACGAGGCACGCATGCTCACCGCGTTCATCGACGAACCAGTACGGGTGACGGCCGCGCAGATGGATCGCTGGGCGCGCGACTTCGACAACTGGGCGATCTGCGATACCCTGTGCTTCCACCTCTTCGACCGCACGCAGCACGCGTGGCCGAAGGTCACGCAGTGGAGCACCCGTCGCGGGGAATTCGTGAAGCGCGGCGCATTCGCACTCCTGGCATCGCTCTCACTTCACGACAAGACGAGCCCCGACAAGCCATTCCTTCAGGGACTTCGGATCGTCGAGCGCGAGGCCACCGACGCGCGCAACTTCGTCAGGAAGGCAGTGAGCTGGGCACTCCGAACGACTGGCCGCCGCAACAAGGCGCTCAACGCCGCGTCGGTCGAAACGGCTCGGCGCCTGGTAGAATCACCAGACGCTGCGGCGCTATCGACCGGGAAGGAAGCGTTGCGCGAGCTGACGAGCCCCGCCGTACTGAAGAAGCTCGAGAGAGCTCGACGATAGCAACGTCGCGTTGTCGTGCGGCGCTGCGGGCGCAGGCGGCTCCGTGCAGCTCGCGCGACGCATCCGGATGTCGAACCCGCGCGTCGTGTTGTTGGGGCCCGGCCCCTCCACTCGGGCAGTCACGGAGTCCTCACCGACACGACGGTAGGTGATCTTCTGCGGGAAGTCATGCGCCGGGTTCTCGAACACGAGCGTCGTGGCCGAGACGGTCGTGGAGCGGAACGAGGTTTCGCGCTGACCAGATGGAAGCGCGGTGTACACGAGGGTGTCGCCCGCCGCGTGAAGCCGGAGATGCTCGAACTCCCGCGTGGTACCGCCGGCCGTCGTGCGGCTCGCGCCGAGCATCGTGCCGCCCGATGGCGGCATCCACATCTCCAGCGTCACTCGATTCCGCGCGCGCATCTCCCAACACCCCGCGAGCCATCCCGCGCGATCGATGGCACTGCTCTGGCTTGCCTGGGCACCACTGGATGCCGCGACCACGATCGCACCCACCACCTGTAGCGTCACGCTGACTCGCCAGCCCACGATTGTCCTCACTGTGAGAGTCCTTGAAAACTCGCGGCCAGCTCCGGAGCCGTCTTGAAGAAATGCGACATCGCGCCGTCATTACCCGCGAAGGCACTGGATCGGGTCAACTCTCGTTGCCCGCAATGCCGGCGCGAGAGCCGCCACCGCCGTGACGATCACCATGCCGCCCGACAGGATGAGCAGGGTCTGCCAGGACACCCATGGTAGGCCGTCGACCATGCCGCGCAATACCTGATTCACCGCCAGCGCGAGCACGAGCCCCAGGATCGTCCCGGCGACGAGGCGCGTCCCCGCCTGTCTCATGATGAGGGTGACTATCGACCGGCGATTGGCGCCGAGTGCCATGCGGAGCCCCATCTCGCCACGACGCAGCTCCACCGAGTACGACAGCAGTCCGTACAGGCTGAACGCCGCGAGCAGGAGGCCGAAGATAGCGAAGACACCCGAGACGATCGCGCCGAGTCGGTCCTGCGCGGTGCGCTCGTGCTGTAGCGCTTCCATGGTTGTCATGCCGTAGACAGCGAGACTCGGGTCGATGCCGTGCACGACGTCACGCAACGCCTCCATGGACACGGCGGACATCCCGGTCGCTCGGCGAACCATCACGTGCAACTGCTCGGTGGACGCACCGGTCGGATCCTGATAGTACGGCAGGAACCAGCTTGCACGCATCTCGGCCTCGTGTTCCGTGGTAGGCACCACCCCGACGACCGTACGCCACTCCGCGTTCGGACGAGCTACACGAACTCGCCTGCCCAGCGCGTCCTGGCCGGGCCAGATCATCCGCGCGAACTCCTCATCGATGACGACAGTGAGTGGGCCGTTCGGCCGATCCGAGCTCACGAAACTGCTGCCGCGGAGGACCGGGATCCGCATCGTGCCGAAGTAACCCGGCGACACGTAGCTGTGTGCGACGAGCGTCGGCGCCTCGCCGGGGGCAAGGGGCCTCCCTTCGACCTCGATGGGAGCGCCCCAGTCGCCACAGCAGAGCGGATTCACTGTCGTGATGCCCACCGAGGCAACACCGGGCACGCCCGCGAGGCGCTCCTCGAGTGCCCCCACGAGCTGACGCCGGGCGTCAGCCGTGGCGTACCGTTCCTGCTCGATCGTCAGGCGCAACGTCGCGACGTCGGCCACTTCGTAACCCGGATGCGCCGTGGTCAGGTCCCGGAATCGCCCGATGAGGAGACTCGCGCCGACCAGCAGCACGAGCGAAAGACTCAATTGTGCCGCGACGAGGACGTCGAACATCCGGCGATCGCCGCGCCCGATGCTCCCCCGCCCGCCCTGTCTCACGAGCGTCATGGGGTCGAGCCGAGCTGCGCGGACGGCCGCGAGGATCCCCAACCCGAGCCCGCACGCGAGCCCAACGCCTAACGTCGCCGTCGCGATGCCGGTACCGAGCCCATTGCCCACGAACCCGAGCTCGGTCTGGAAGTCGTCGGGGACGATCACCGACAGCGCGCGTCGCAGCCAGCTTCCGATCAGCAGTCCTCCCGCGGCGCCGCCGGTGAACAACACCACCGACTCCAACAGCATCTGTCTGATCTGCTGGTCGCGCCGTCCCCCGAGCGCCGCGCGCACGCCGAGCTCCACGCGCCGCGTCGTGAAGCGCGCGATGAGGAGGTTCGTGACGTTCACGCACGCGAGCACGAGCAGAAAGAGCACTGCCGCCGACAGCGCCTGTAACGTGCGCGCATCGTCGCGAATGAAGTCCGTGCGTAGCGTCGCGACGTCGAACCCCGTGGCCGTGCGGTTGAGATTCGCGGATGTTCGGGCCAGGTGAAGACGTTCCGCGTCTGCACGCGCGGACTCGAGCGAGACCCCATCGGCAAGACGGGCGAAGACGTTGAGCGAGCTCGCGGTCGTGTTGGTTGCCTGGAACGTCCACGGCGTCCACACCGCGGCGTCGTACGGATAGTTGATGTTCGGCGGCATCACACCGACGATCGTAACCGCGCCGCCATCGTACCGGAGAGCCGCGCCCACGACGCCGGAGTCGCCGCCGAATCGCCGCTGCCACAACGCGTGCGAGATCAGCGCGACGCCGGCGTCGGATCCCACGCGTTCCTCCTCGGGCGTGAACACTCGGCCCAGGATCGGGCTGATGCGCAACGTCTGCGCCCAGTTCGGCGACACTCCGATCGCGCTGACCCGTTCGGCCGGTCCGTCGCCCAGGAGCGAGATGTTCCGCGCGGCCTGTGCGACTACCTCGCTGAAACTTCGGCTCTCCCTCCGCAGCAGATCGTAGTCGCTCGGCGTCACGTTGTACCGCCGGACGTCCCCTTGCGGTGACGTGTTGGCGTTGCGCACGCGAACGAGCCGGTCGCCATCGCCGAACGGCAGCGCGCTCGCGTAGACGGTATGAACGATGTCGACCAGCGCCGTCGTCCCACCGAACCCGATTCCCAGAGTGAGGATGACCACCGCCGTAAACAGCGGCGCGCGCCTGAGCGTTCGCAGCGTGTACCGCAGGTCGAGATCGAGCCCCTCGAGGAGACTGCCGAGGTTGCGGCGCGTGGAGAGCTTGAGCGGGAGGAGGTCAACAGCTTGATGAGCGCCGTGCGCCTCGAGCGGCGTGATTCTCACGACGATGATGCGCTGGTCACCGTTGCGTCCCGCGACTGTGAGCGTGTAGTCGCCAGCGTCGCGTTCCCCCGTCCACTCGGCGCCGTCCTGGTCGATCGCCGCACCCGCTGGCCCGTTGCGGGCGAGCTCGTTCAGCGTGTGTGCGATCCGTTCGGCTGCCGACCGTGAGAGCTCGCGGAGGACGGCGGCGGCCTCCGGAGACAGATGCACTTGCCAGCCCGGCGCCGTCACAGGCCGAGCTCCTGGCGAAGCTCGTCCCACGAGGGCGCCTTGCCAGCGTCCAGCTCGGCGAGCGCGCGCGCCACGTCCTTCCGTGCGACGAATCGGCGCAGTCGGTTCGCGAGGTGAAGGTCCTCCATCGGCACGATGGCCGCGAGCTCGCGCCCGTGGCGTGTGATGACGAGCCGCTCCTTGCCGTATGCGACCCGGTTGAGGAGCTCCGCGAGGTCACTCCGTGCATCTGCGACGCTCACTGCCGTAACCGCTGACATGGGTCTCCCTGTCTGGTTTGTACATTTTGTACAAAACAACCTGCGGCACTGTACAGGGAGCGTCAACGCGTCGTATGTCAGCGTTTTGATCGGAGCGGCTCTGTCATTCCGAGCCGTCAGGCGAGGAATCCTCGGCCTCCCGGTCGACGGCCGGCCCCTCTACGGCGACGCTCTGAGAAGACCTGACGCAGATGGCCGCAGATTTCGCTGATTCCGCAGAAGCCCTCTACCGGGAAGCTCTGCCGCGCGAGAGTAGCCACTGTCTTGATAGAGGGAGAATCTGCGTTCTTCTGCGAAATCGGCGTAATCCGCGTCTTGTTTTCTTCCCCTTCGCGGTAGCGGGACCTGCCCCGCTACAAAGGAAGCCTGGGATTCCTCGACTGCGGCGCCTGACGGCGCCTTCGCTCGGAATTGACAAGCAGGCTCGTGGCGCATGCGTCCGCCCGGTGTGCAGATTCATCCTCCCTCGGTCCCGAGCCGTCGCCACGCCCGATGCCGCAAAACACGACAGCGATCCGAGCCGCGCAGAACCCCATCGTGACACCGGCGATGGTCCCGCCGACGCGGCCGGATCTGGAGGTAGTGGGCGTGTTCAATCCCGCCGCCGTCCAGCACGGCCCCGAGGTGATCCTGCTGTTACGGGTGGCCGAAGCGCCGCGCGATGTCGCCGCGCACGAGGTCGCTGCGCCGGTGTTCAATCCCATCTCGGGACAACTGGAAATCATGCGGTGGCCGCGCAATGGGCCTGGGGTCGAAACGACCGACCCGCGGATGACCGTCGTCGACGGCCGCACCTGGCTGACCTCGATCTCGCACCTTCGCGTCGCGCGGTCGCGCGACGGCATCCATTTCGACGTCGAGCCGGCCGCTGCCCTGTGCGCCGCGACGGAATACGAGGCGTTCGGCGTCGAGGACGCACGGATCACGTCGATCGACGGGACCTACTGGATCAACTACACGGCCGTGTCGTCGTACGGGATCGCTACGGCGCTCGCGTCCACGCGGGATTTCGAGAGCTTCGAGCGCCACGGCATCATCTTTCCGCCGAACAACCGGGATGTGACGATCTTCCCGGCGACGATCGACGGCCGGTATGTGGCGCTGCACCGACCCATGCCGTCAGGGCTGGGCGAGCCCGCCATCTGGATCGCGACCTCCCCTGATCTGCGCGCCTGGGGCGACCACCGACTCGTTGCCGCGGCGCGCCCGGGCGGGTGGGAGGACATCAAGGTCGGTGGCGGGGCGGTTCCGTTTCGCGTGCGGGACGGCGCGGGCGACGGGTGGCTCGCCATCTACCACGGCGTGTCGGGGTCGCCGCACGTCTATTCGTTAGGCGCCCTCCTGCTCGACGCCAACGAGCCGTCGCGGGTCATCGCACGCTCGCGCGAGCCGATCCTCCGCCCCGAAGCGTCGTACGAGCGGAGCGGCTTCTTCGGCGGAGTCGTGTTCACCTGCGGCGTGGTAGCGGATGGTGACCGCGTGCGCGTCTACTACGGCGCGGCGGACGGCGTGACCGCTGTGGCTGACCTCTCGCTCACTCACATCCTCGCTGGGCTGGGCGATCCGTGACGTTCGAGCTGGGGATCAACTACTGGCCGCGCCGGAGCGCGATGTACATGTGGCGAGAGTTCGACCTGGGCGAGGTGCGTGAGGACATGGCACGCATCGCCGAGATTGGATTCGACGTCGTCCGCATGTTCGCGCTTACCGAAGACTTCCTGCCCCAGCCTTTGTCCGTCGACACGCGGATGGTCGATCGGCTCGTCGAGGCCACGCGCGCGGCGGTAGACGCCGGCGTCCGCGTGGTCCCGACGTTCATCGTCCTCAACATGAGCGGGCGCATCTGGTGGCCACACTGGATGCTCGATACCACGGGGCGCCCGGCAGACCTCTATACCGACTTCACCGTGCTCCGCTCGCAGGCGCTGCTCGTCGAGACGTGCGCCCGTGCACTGGTCAACGGCGGACGCACGATTCGCGCGTTCGACCTCACGAACGAGATCGATGATGCCCAGCGGCCGCAGTCCCGAGCCGATGCCGTGCGATGGGCGTCATTCCTGGCCGACACGATCCGGCGTACGACACCCGGCGCGCCGATCCAGATCGGCGCCCATCTCCCCTCGCTCACCGCCGCGAACAACATGCGCATCGACGATCTCGCAGATATCGCGGACGAGGACGTGATGCACGCGTACCCGCTCTACTCGGACGTCGCACGCTCACCACTGGACCCGGAGCTCGTCCCGTTTTCGTGTGCGCTGACGGCGGCCCTCGCCGGGCGTGCGCGACGGCCGCTCATGCAGGAATTCGGACTGTGTACCGCCCCGCCGGGCGATCCTGGGCGCACGATCGTCGATGCCTTCCTCGGGCAACCCCGCGAGCAGTATCTCGCGTCGGAGGACGAGGGGGCCGAGTATTACGAGAGTGTGCTCGCGCGGCTGCTGGCCACCGGCGCCGCTGGCGCATACGCCTGGTGCTACGCGGACTACGACGCCAGACTCTTCGATCGCCCACCGTTTGACGCCGCTGTACGCGAGCGCACGTTCGGCCTTGTTCGCGCAAATGGAACCGAAAAGCCGGCCGCTGGCGTGTTCCGGGCGCTTCGCGCTCGGCGGGACGCGGGGCTGGTCGTGCAAGGCGACGTGCCTAACGTTCTCGACGTGACTGCCGATGAATACTATGCCGCACCGGAGCAGCATTTCGCCCGTCTCTACGAACGCTGGGGCGATGGGCACTGAAGCCGACGTGAACGCGACGCTCGAGCGTCTCGCGGCGAACCCGCTCGTACGCCCCGCAGACATCGCGTTCACGCACGCGTCCGGCGCGTTCAACCCCGGCGCCGCCGTGGACCACGTGAGCGGCCGCGTCGTGTTGCTCGTCAGGGTGTTCGAGCGTGACAGCCGCCGCTCGTCGCTCGCTCTCGCCTTATCGGACGACGGCACACACATCGATGAAATCCTCGACCGGCCGGCTGTCGCGCGCGAAGCCCCGTACGAAGAATGGGGCGTCGAGGACCCGCGCATCACGTGGCTCGCCGACGAGGGGCGTTATGCGATCACATACACCGGGTACTCGCCCGCAGGCCCACGCGTCTGTCTCATTACGACCGACGATCTCCTCGCGCCGGAGCGGTACCACCGTCACGGGCCGCGCATCGCGGGCGACAACAAGAACTGCGTGGTCTTCCCCGAAAAGGTCGATGGCCAGTACGTCATCCTGCACCGCCCCATGCCACGTATCGTCTGTGCTCGGGTGGCGTCGCTCGAGAATGAGTGGCCCGCGACCGGCACGCCGCTCGTCGGGCCCCGTCAGGGGACGTGGCGAAGCTCGCGCGTCGGCGCGGGCGCCCCGCCGATCGCCACGCCACTCGGTTGGCTCTTCCCATTCCACGGCGCAACCACCATAGAGGAAGGCAACGTCTACTCCATGGGGTGGTGCGTCCTCGACCGCGAGCACCCTGAGACGGTGCGGTACGTGTCGGATACTGCCGCACTCACGCCCGAGGCATCGTACGAGATCGAGCGGCAAAGCATTCCGCAGGTGGACATGGGGAACTTCCGGACGGGCGTGCGGGTGGTGTTTCCCGAGGGATTCGTCGAGCGAGCCGATGACTTTCTCGTTTACTATGGGGCTGCAGACGTAGCCGTGGCTGGTGCGCGAGTGTCAAAATCGGGGCTCATGACGGCACTTGAACGCGTGATCGCGCGTGGAGAGCGCGGGGTACCGTTGTGAGCTCGCGGTCAGGCTTCGGGACACGTCCGGTTTCGAATGAAATGAACCGCAGAGGGCGCGGAGGGCTGCCTGGCGGGCAGGCAGTCCTCCGCGCCCTCTGCGCCCTCTGCGGTTCATTGCTTTTCTCGGCTTGCCAGGAAACGAAGCCGGCCGACCTGCCGAAAAGCGCGCCGCTCATCACCCTCTCGTTCGACCATCTCCGCCACCTCACTCGCGACCTGACCGTCAACGGCCGTCCAACAAGAGTGGTTGCCCTCTACGCGACAGCCCCCGACTACCGACCCACCGGCTCTCCCGCCCGCGACGGCCACGAAGGCATCGCGAGCCTCGACGACGTCGCGCGCGCGGCGGTCAGTCATCTCCGCCAGTACGAGCTCACCGCCGACACGCTCGCCCGCAACGAGGCCCTCGGACTCCTCGCGTTCGTCGCGGCCATGGAGCAGGGCGACGGTGAGTTCATCAACTTCGTCGATACCCTGGGCCGCCCGAATCGCGCCGGCCCGACGAGCCGCAAGAGCATGTCGTACTGGGGCGCGCGGGCGGTGTGGGCGTTAGGCGAAGCGGTGCGCGTGCTCGAGCCCGCCGACTCTGCCCGCCTCTCGGCACTCCGGCCGGTGCTCGACCGCGGCGTACGACGGCTTGCCCGCGACCTCAATGCTGGACGCCTCGTCGGGGAGTCCACGACCGCCACTGCCGAGGCGCTCCTCGGACTCCTCGCGCTCCAGCGTGCCGATTCATCTCCTGGCCTTGCGGCGCTGGCAACGCGGGCAGCGGAGCTCCTGGTTCCCCTCTCTGCCGGCACACCTGACCGGGCACCCTGGGGCGCGCACCTCGACCGGCGCGATGCGACCTGGCACGCGTGGGGGAGTCGCGTACCGGCCGCTCTCGCGGAGGCGGCGACCGTACTGCAACGCCCCGAGCTCGCGACGGCCGCTCGGCGCGAGGCAGACGGGCTCTGGTCGCGTTTCCTGCTGGCGGGTCAGGTCCCGGCCGAGGTGTCGCCTAACGGCGACGTGAAATGGTTCCCGCAGATCGCCTACGGCGTGAGCCCCGTCGTCGAGGGGTATCTCGCCCTCGCGGACGCCACCGGCGACTCGCGGTACGCGGTGCTCGCGGGGCTGGCCGCATCATGGTTCGTCGGCGCGAACACGGCGGGCGAAGCCATGTACGACGAGCGCACCGGCCGCACCTTCGACGGCATCGACGGTGCGACTCCGGCGGAGATCAACCGCAACTCCGGCGCCGAATCGACGATCGAGGCGCTGCTCGCGCTCCAGCGCGTGACGAGTGATCCCGACGCGGCGGTGTACGTGCGATATCGTCCTGTTGGCGCACGCGCGACGTCGCTGCGTGATGTCCCGGAGATGCGCGAGTTCACCGGTCCGAACGACGAACGCCTCATCCTCCGGCGCGATTCGGCGGGCGGGCTGGCAATCGATCGCCAACCTGGCCCCGCGGGCTCAATCACACTCACCTACTGGCCCGCGGCGAACCCGGCGGAGGTCCGACTCGCGAACCGGCTCGTGGCGGCGTGGAACGCTGAGAATCCCGACGTGCAGGTGCGGGTGCAGCCGCTTCCCGCGGGGCGGTCGACCGAGGAGGTGTTGCTCGCGGCGATCGTCGCGAAGGCGACGCCGGACGTGTCATCGAACGTCTCGTCCGCGCTGCTGGCGCGGTTGGTCAGGGCCGGCGGCGTCGTCCGCCTCGACGATCGGCCCGCGACGGCCGCGCGTCTCCGCGAACGAACCAGGCCGGCGATGCTGTCGTCGCTGCGGCTGCCGGATGGCGGGATCTACGCCTTTCCGTGGAAGACGAATCCCGAGCTGCTGATGTACAACGTGGACCTGTTCAGCGCTGCCGGGGTCGCTCCGCCACGTAACCAGAGCGAGCTGCTCGATGCCTTTCGCCGCCTCGCTCGCGACACGGACGGTGACGGACGAAAGGATCGTTGGGCACTCTGGGCGCCGCTCAAGACGACCTGGTTCGAGCGGTTCTACGACTTCTATCCGTTGTACCTCGCGAGCTCGGGCGGGAAGACGCTCGTCGTCGACAACGAGGTGGTGTTCGAGAACGAGGCGGCAGTTGCGGCGCTCGAGCTGCTGCGGCAAGGGTTCGCCGAGGGGCTGTTGCCGAAGACGAATTTCGCGATCGGACGGGATCCGTTCGCGGACGGCACGGTGGCGATGAAGATCATCGGCCCGTGGTTCGTGCGCGAGCTGGACGAGCTCAAGGTGCCGGGGCTCCGGTACGACGTGACGCCCATCCCTGCCGCTGATGGCGTCGATCCGAACGATCGCTACGCCTTCGCCGACCTCCGCAGCATCGCGATCTTCTCGACGACGCGTCACCCGGACGCCGCTGCGCGCTTCGTCGCGTACCTGACGTCGCCGGCCGCCGACCGCATGCTGATCGAGGCGGCGAGCCAGCTGCCCTACCGGCGCGCGCTCGCCGATGATCGACGCTTCAGCGTATCGCTCGAGCGGTGGCCGACGCTGACGACGTATGCCCGGTACGTCGAACGTACGCGCGATCTCGATCTCGACCCGGATGTGGTGGAGATCTTCGACATCCTGGGCGAGGCGTACGAGGCGGGGGCGGTGTACGGTACGGTTCCCGTCAGGGAGGCGCTCGCCCGCGCCGCCGACGAGGCGAGAAAGATCGTCCGCGCGCGACAATGACTCAACGAGCGAACGTCGAGGAGCGGACCGGGTGGCTGCTCACCACCCCCTACGCCGTCTTTCTGGCGGCGTTCGCGATCTATCCCATCGTGTTCGCGCTGGTGCTCGTGTTCCTGCGATGGGACCTCGTCACCGCGCCTGCGTTCGCGGGATTCGACAACGTGCGTCTGCTCGCACAGGATGCGCGGTTCTGGGGCGCGGTGGTCAACATGGGGGTGTTTCTCGCGATTCACCTCCCGCTTCAGATCGCGGCAGCGCTCGCGCTGGCACTCGCGCTCAACCGGCGTCTCGCGTTCCGTGCGTTCTGGCGTGCGTCGTTCTTCCTGCCCGTCGTGATCTCCGGTGCGGTCGTCGCGATCCTCTGGAACTCGCTCTACGCGACCGACGTGGGGCTCATCAACGGACTGCTCGTGCGGCTCGGGCTTGCGCCGGTGCCGTGGCTCACGGACCCGAGCACCGCCATGCCCGCGATCGCGGTCATGGTGACGTGGAAGAACGTGGGGTTCTACGTGATCATCTACCTCGCCGGGCTGCAGTACATCCCGCGCAGCTGTCAGGAGGCCATCGAGCTCGAGGGGGCGTCGGCGTGGCAACGCTTCCGCTTCCTGACACTACCGCTGCTTCTCCCGCAGACGATCCTCGTCGTCACGCTCTCGACGATCAACGGCTTCCAGCTCTTCATCGAGCCGTACGTGATGACGGGCGGCGGCCCACTCGGCCGCACGCGCTCGCTCGTCCTCTACCTCTACACGAACGCGTTCTCGTACCAGAAGATGGGCTACGCGGCGACCATCGGCGTCGCACTCGCGGTGATGATCGGTATGGTCATCGCGATCCAGCGACGCATCCTCGGGAAGGCAGAGGCGCAATGAGCCTGCTGCGCCGCGTCGCGCTCTACGCGTTGCTCGCGCTCGCGGCGCTGACGTTCATCTATCCGTTCCTCTGGATGGCGTCCACGACGTTCAAGCCGCCCTTCGAGACGGGCACGCTGACGCTCATCCCGCGGGACTTCACGCTCGACAACTATCGGACGATGTGGGCGCGCGCGCCGTTCGGGCGAGCGTTGCTGAATAGCACGCTGGTCGCGGTGACGATCACTGGCGCGGTGCTCGTGCTCGGGTCGATGACCGCGTACGCGATGGCGCGTCTCACGTTCCGCGGCCGCCCGCTGCTCAACGCGGTGACGCTGGCGGTGCTGCTCGTGCCGGGGCAGCTGACGTTGATCCCGCTCTACACCCTGATGGTACAACTCGGGTGGATCGACACGTACGCGGCGCTCGTCGTCCCGTACGTGTTCAACGCCACGGCGATTCTGATGCTGCGGCAGTTCTTCCTCCAGATACCGCAATCGCTCGTGGATTCGGCGCGCATGGATGGCATGAGCGAGATGCGCATCCTGTTCACGATCTTCTGGCCGCTCGCGAAGCCGGTGCTGGCGATCGTGGCGATCTTCACCTTTATGGGATCGTGGAACGAGGTGCTCTGGCCGCTACTCGTCGTGCGCGATCAGCAGATCATGACGCTGCCGCAGCTGTTGACGGTGTTCGCCCTCGGGGGCGGTGCGGGATCGCTCGGCGTCTCACTCGCCTCCGCGATGGTGCTCGTGGTGCCAGTCGTCATCGCGTACGT
Source organism: Gemmatimonadaceae bacterium (assembly GCA_036741775.1). Lineage (GTDB taxonomy): Bacteria > Gemmatimonadota > Gemmatimonadetes > Gemmatimonadales > Gemmatimonadaceae > JAJKIV01. The sequence goes on from DAINRQ010000062.1 coordinate 20,721, forward strand.
GTTTCTGCAGCGCTACTTCATCGAGAGCATGGCTGGGGCGGGAATCAAAGGATGATCAAGCCCGAGCCTGGACGCGACCAACTATGCCCCCTGTCACGTACGAGCACGTAAGCAAGCAATTCAGCGAGACGATGGTCGTCGACGACTTCAATCTCGAAGTCGCCGACGGTGAGCTCGTCGTGCTCGTGGGCGGATCGGGTTCCGGCAAGTCCACCATCCTCCGCATGCTCGCCGGGCTCGAGACCGTGAGCAGCGGGACGATTCGCATCGGCGATCGCGACGTCACGACGCTGCCGCCGCGCGACCGCGACGTCGCCATGGTCTTCCAGGACTATGCGCTCTACCCGCACATGACCGTGCGCGAGAACCTGTCCCTCGGCCTTCGGCTCAAGAAAGTCGCGAAGGCCGAGATCGAGCGTCGCGTCGCATGGGCGGCCGGGGTCCTTGGACTGGAGACGCTGCTCGATCGCAAACCCAAGCAGTTGTCCGGCGGCCAGCGGCAGCGGGTGGCGATGGGGCGAGCGATGGTCCGCGAGCCGTCGGTGTTCCTGTTCGACGAGCCGCTGTCGAACCTCGACGCAGGACTTCGCGCGCAGATGCGCGTCGAGATCGGGACGTTGCAGCGACGGCTCGGGACGACCGCCCTGTACGTGACGCACGATCAGGTCGAAGCAATGACCCTCGGCGACCGGATCGTCGTGCTGGCGGACCGGCGCGTGCAGCAGATTGGCCGACCCATCGACGTCTACCGGGCGCCCGTCAACCGATTCGTCGCGGGGTTCATCGGCACGCCGCCGATGAACTTCATCGACGGCCACGTTGCCGCGGACGATGGGCCCCCCGTCTTCGTGACCGGTGGGGCGCGGGTGCCACTGCCCGGCATCCGCGTCGCGAGCGGCCCTGTAACGTTAGGCATTCGACCCGAGCACGTGACGCTCATGCCGGAGGCCGACGCGGCGGCGACGTCGGCGGCGACGTTCAGCGCGCAGGTCGCGGTTGTGGAGCGCCTGGGCGGGACGAGTCATGTTCATCTCACTCTCGGATCTCGCCGTCTCACCGCCGTTGTCTCCGGCGATCGGTTGCCTGACACAGGTGACGTCGTTGCCGTCACCGTCGCACCGGACCGGGTCTACCTCTTCGGCGGGGATGGCCGAGCTCTTCGGGACTCTTCTGGCTGACCGTGTGGTGACGAAGATGATCCGGGCGGCCGCACCGTCGGTCTCGCCAGCGGCCCGAAAAACAGAGGGGAACGGCTCTCGGGGACGGTGGCGTCCTGGGCGGCCGCTCCCCTATTCATGTCCGGCTCGTTGGGAGACCCACTCCGCTGCCGCGTAGGTCATCTTCGTCATCCTGATAATCCTGTCCATCCTGTCTCCTGCCGTTACGAGACCGGTCGCGATGCCGACGGGCGCGATGACGCTCGGAGCTCTGGATGCCGGCCGGGCTGTCATCCACCATCGCGTACACACTCACGACGAGGGCACCGCAGAACTCTCACGCGCCCGACCCCGTCCACGAAGAACGAGCCACGACACCGGAATACCTAACGCCACGACCGCGGCACCGATGAGCGTCTGCCTCGGCTGCGCCATTGCGAAGAGTGTGACGATCACGAGGACCAGGAGCAGAAAGACGATGATCGGAATAGGATGCCACGGCGCTCGGAAGGCCGCAGCGTCACCGCGGTCGCGCGGCAACACCAGAATCGCCGCGGCCGAGAGCCCGAGAAAGGACACCACCACCGGGATGAAGTAGCCGAGGATCTGGTCGAACGTCCCGAGCGTCACGAGCACGCACGCGAGCGCGACCTGCACCAGCGTTGCGAGCGGCGCCGACTGCCGGCGCGGATGAAAGCGCACCAAACGCTGCGGAAACAGACCGACGCGGGCCATCGCGAGATACACGCGCGGCGCGCCGAGGAGAACCGCGGCGAGGCTCCCGGCCACCGCGACGACGACCGCTGCGGCGAGCAACTTCGCGGCGCTACCGCCGAAGAGCGCCGAGCCTAGCGCGACGACGAATGCGTCATCGGTGGCCGGCGCCTGGCCACGCAGAATGTGGATGAACGCGACACTGAGCCCGGCATAGACGAGCGTGACGAGCGCGATCCCACCGACGAGCGCGACCGGCAACGTACGACGCGGGTTCACGATTTCCTCGCTCATCTTGCCGAGGTCCCACCATCCGCCGAACGCGAAGAACGCGCCCATCAATGCCCCGCCGACGACCGACGCTGACAGCGCCGGGCGCGTGGTCGCGGCCGTGGTAGCGGCCTCACCGGCGTCGCCGCGCACGAGGACGGCGATCACGAGCAGCGCAATCACCACGAGCTTTGCCGCCGCCGTCCAGCGCAGGACGCGCGCGCTGCTCTCCGCGCCAAGCATGGTGATCGCCGAAACGGCGAGGATCCCGCCGATCGCGAGGGCGGGCACGAGCCTCGCCGACCCACCGAACAGCGCGAGCAGGTATTGCGCCAGCCCCACACCGAGCGCGGCAGTGAGCCCCGGGTCCAACACCAGCAGCGACATCCACCCGTAGACGAACGCCGTGCGCTTGCCGAACGCCTCGCGGAGAAACACGAAGCCGCCGCCCGCCTCGGGAAAGCGCGTTCCGAGCTCGGCGTAGCACAGGGCGCCTGCGACCGACAGAAGCCCCATCAGTGCCCACACCCCGAGCACCAGCGTCGGAGAGCCAAGTGTCCGGACCATCCCCGCCGGCGTGAGGAAGATCCCGACCCCCATCACCTCGGCGACGATCATGGCCAACGCCGCCCAGATGCCGAATCGCCTCGGCAGCGTTCCGGACATTGGTGCCTAACGACGTATGTACGTCTGCGCGCTCAACGCCAACCCGACGCCATTCGTCCAGCCGAACCCGTCCTGGTTCGGGTACTCACCACCGCCTGCCGGGCGATTGAGGTCCATCACATCGTACTTCTCGGTCATCTTCCCCGTCGACGCGTACGTCCGCCGATTCAGCGCGAGCCATAGCGTCCGCGCGGAGTCGGCCAGCTCGGCACGGCCGTAGCGCCGGACACCCTCCATGGTGAGCCACTGGAGCGGCGGCCACCCGTTCGGCGCGTCCCACTGCTGGCCGGACGCGATCAGGGTCGTCACGAAACCACCCGGCTCGAGAAAGTCGCGTCCCAGCCGAGCGGCGACGGCGCGCCCCTGCTCCGGCGTCGCGAGACCGAAGTAGAGTGGCGACGAAGCCGCGAGCGTCGGACGATCGAGCACGCGCGCGCCCGTGCGCCATCGCACGTCGTAGAAGAAGCCGCTGTCGGGCTCATACGCCGCGGCCAGCAATGCCTGACGACGTGCGTCGGCCGCGGCGTTGAAGCGACGCGCGACGTCGGCGTCGCCCTGCTGCCCGCGGAAGTTGCGCAGCGCAGCGATGGTGCGCTCGGCGTGATACAGGAGGCTGTTCAGGTCGACCGGTACGAGCTCGGTCGTCTCGAGCGTGCGAAGGTCCTTCGGATCCCGCATCCAGCGCGATGAGAAGTCCCACCCGCTCTCCGCGGCCGCTCGCGTGTTGCGGTAGAAGAGGGTGCGCAGCGAGTCGGAAAGCGTACGTCCGAGCTCGTAGTCGGGCCGGTAGGACTCGGGCCGCGGATCCGTGCGGTCGTCCCAGTAGCGGTTGAGCACTGCGCCGTTCGACAGCTTCACGACGCGGCGATGCGCGTCGCCGTTCGCGAGCCGATCGACACCATCCATCCAGAAGGCATGTTCGCGCTCCATCTCATCAAGGTATTGGAGCGCCTGCCCGGTATCCGTGGACGTCGCGTACAGCCCGACCATCGCGGCGAAGTACGGCGGCTGGCTGCGACTCAGGTAGTACGTACGATTCGCGTTCGGGATGTGCCCCACCGTGCGAACCAGGTACGCGAAGTTGTCGAGCATGGTCTTCACGAGGTCCGCGCGGCCACTGGCGATGAGACCGAGCATCGTGAAGTACGAGTCCCAGTAGTAGACCTCGCGAAAGCGCCCGCCGGGGACGACATATGGGTACGGGAGCGGGATGAGTGACGAGCGCGCGTCCGTACTGTCGGGCGTTCGGGTGAGCGCCGGCCAGAGCGCGCGCGCATGCTGCTCCATGGTGTGCGTGGTGTCCGAGCGGAAGTCCGCTCCCGCCGAGCGTGGCATCTCGAAATACCGGTCCACGAACGCGCGCAACGCAAACCCGGGCGTCGTTCGCTCGGCCGCATAACGCGCGACGATCTCGCCCGCCGGCTGCAGAGGCCGCGCATCCACGAACGTCTTCGAGTCCGGGAAGAGATTCGAGAGCTGGACGTCGTGGAACAGCGGACCGAGCGCACGAGACGGCTCGTAGACGGTCGCCTGATCGAGCGGGGTCGACGAGACAGCAGGCGTGCTCGAGCGGCAGCCTACAGCGACCACGGCGAGCGCAGCAGCTAGTCGCACAGATTGATGTCGTTGTTTCAGGCGAGAGCGCATCGTTCTCCCGTGTGATCGAGTACCGTGTCATTCCGAGCGGAACGACAACTACCGTACGTACCCTCGTTCCGCGCTTCGTTTGCCACCGGCGCGATGCGCCTCCTCCGAGAGGGCGTGCACACCCGTCGCATCGATCCAGCGATTATAGAAGTTGAACAACGCACACACCGTGATCGCGTAGTACAGCTCCTCATCGGTCCACCCGAGCTCGCGCAATCGAGCCGTATCCTCGGCCGAGATGTGGCGGGAGTCGTGGTTCACCTTGCCGATGAACGAGAACAGTGCCTTGTGCTTGTCATCCAGCTTCGACGTGGACGCGTCGTTCAGGACACCCTGCACGAGCTCCTCGTCGCCCAGCAGCTCCGCCGCGACCGCGGCGTGAGAGTTGATTCAGAACGGGCACGCGTTTCGCGCCGAGGTGTACGCGGCGATGAGCTCACGCAGCCCCGGGGACAATGGCGCCGGTCCCCGCAGCACTTCTTGCGTGAACCGCGCCAGATGCTGTGTCGCGTTAGGCTGATACGCGAACAGGTGCCAGATCTGTGGATACTCCTGAGCCCCGGCACTCCACACCTGCGCTATGGCGTCGCGCCAGCCGCTGTCCTTGGGGTTCCGCTCGACGTCGGGCAGGTACATTGGGTCCACGCATCACCTCTTCGTTCAGTCGTTGTCGTCCGTTCTTCCCGGCGAGTACCTCTCGGACATCCTGAGGTCTGGTGTCTCTATAGCGACAGTCCGACAAAAACCTGAACCCGGATGGCCGCAGATTCCGCTGATTTCGCAGAAGCCTTCGGTAGGGAGGGTTTGAGAGCGCGAGAACGGGAGCGATCGGGGAGTCGCCAGTCTCATCCCCGGCCGCTGGCGAGAGTATCGCGCCTCCCGGTAGAGGGAGAATCTGCGTTCTTCTGCGAAATCCGCGCAATCAGCGTCAGGTTTGCTCAGACTGTCCCGGTAGAGGGTGCAGCGGAGCCGATTCCGAGAGCGATGACCCCACGAATGACATCGATCACGAGAAGTACCACCAGATCGCCCCGACGCACAGAGCGAGCAGCACGCTCAGCATCGCATCCTTGCGCCGCCACTCCGGCCGCGTCACTGCTGCAGCGAGCGGAATGTCCGACGGCGGATGGTCCTCTGCGCTCCGGTCCAGTGCGGAATCGGCGAGCGCGTACGTGAGCCCCGCCACCTTCGGCAGCGGCGGTGGCGCCGTCACGAGGCTCACCACGACGAGCGCCACCGTGCATATCACGAACAGGATCACCGCGAAGTGGAGGAAGTTCACGTTCGCGTACGTGAAGAGCCAGCCGCTCAGCGATCCCTTCATGAGCTCCGCGATGAGGCGCGCGGTCCCGAGCACGAACCCGAGCAGCAGCGCCGTCATTGCCCCGGCCGCATTCGCTCTACGCCAGAACACACCAAGCAGGAACACGGCTGCGATGGGTGGTGAGATGTACGCCTGCACACTCTGCAGGTACTGATAGAGTTGCCCCGAGATGAGCCGCATGAGCGGGATCCAGAGCAGCCCGAGCCCAACGAGGACCGCGGTAGACGCCTGCCCGACGAGCACGAGCTGCCGGTCGGACGCCTTCGGCCGTAGCTCCCGGTACACGTCCCAGGTGATGAGTGTCGCGCAGGAGTTGAACACCGCGGACAGTGAGCTCATGAGCGCGGCGAGCAGGCCCGCTACGACGAGCCCGCGGAACCCGACGGGAAGCAACGCCGCCACCAGCGCCGGAAGGGCCTGATCCGGAGTGTCGAGCTGCAACCGCCCCTGTCGAGCGAGCGCCGCAGCAATCAACCCTGGAATGACGAACAGGAACAGCGGGAGGAGCTTGAGGAAGCCGCCGAAGATCGTCCCACGGCGCGCATGATCCTGATCGCGCGCCGACAGCACTCGTTGCACAATGAACTGGTCCGTGCACCAGTACCAGATGCCGAGGATCGGCGCACCAAAGAGGATGCCGGTCCATGGGAAGTTCGGGTCCGTCACCGGCTTCCACATCTCGAGGAACCCGGGGCCAGCTGAGCTCACGAGTGCATCCCAGCCACCGAGTGCGCCCAGCCCGAACAGCGTGACCGCGACCGCGCCGCCAACGAGCACGAACAGCTGCAACAGGTCCGTGTAGAGCACCGCCGTCAGACCACCGAAGATGGTGTAGATCCCGGTGGCAATCACCACGACGAGTGCGCCGGTCCAGAAATCCACTCCCATCAGCGCCTCGAACACGATCCCGCCCGCCGCGATCGTGACCGAGATCTTCGTCAGCACGTACGCAATGATGGAGATGATGGCGAGATACCAGCGCGCGCCCTTCGAGTACCGTCGCTCGAGGAACTCCGGCATCGTGAACACGCCGCTCTTGAGGTAGAACGGCACGAACACCCATCCGAGGATGAGCAGGATCAGAGAGGCGAGCACCTCGAACTGCCCGACCGCCACACCGCTCGCCGCGCCCGTGCCGGCCAAGCCCACGAGGTGCTCGGCACCGATGTTGGACGCGAACAGTGATGCACCGACGATGAACCACCCGGCGTGCCGGCCCGCGAGGAAATAGCCGGCGGCCGTGGTCTGCGCCGTGCGCTGGCGCCGCGTCGCCCAGATGGCGACGCCGAAGACGAGCACGAAATACCCGACTACGACGACCCAATCCACCGTTCCCAGTGAGCCCATCTGGCGCCTCGTTCTTGTGTGCGTGCCGTGTCACTCCGAACCGTTCGTCATTCCGAGCGGAGCGCCGAAGGCGCGAAGTCGAGGAATCGCAGGGTTGCTGGTAGAGGGTCCCTCTACCGGGACGACGGCGATCCCTCGCTGCGCTCGGGATGACAGCTTGTCACTCACGTCGTTGCCGAAGCAACTGTAGACGCGTGTTGTTGCGCGCAACCGCAATCACCTCGCCGCCCGCGGCCGAACGGAACACCTTCATCTCACGTACCTCGCCCTCGATCAGCACGTTGCTCTTCTTCGGATCGAGCGGCGCGAACCGGCCGGTCCCATCGCCGCGCAGGAGGACGCCGCGACTCGCATCGTACTGACCAAGCAGCGGCGTCACACCGTACAGATTCCCGGCAAGCAGAACGTCCAGATGCCCATCACCGTCGAAGTCGCGCGCCACCGATGCATACACTGGCGCCACCTGCGCTTCGTCGGGGAGTGGCTGCAGCCGATACGTCCCGTCGTCCGACGCCATCGCCACCGAGCTCGCGAACGTTCGTGACTCGAGCACGGTCGCCTGCCGAAGATCGGCGGCGCTGAAGATGTCTTCCAGGCGGCTCGCGCCGAAACTCTTGTACGACGGATAGCGGGCACGGAGCGACCCGATGAGCCGAACGAGGTCATCGCGACCCGCGATCGGGTAGCTCGCACCATCCCTGTGGCTCGTGATGATCTGCTGAACCGTCCCGTTCGCGGCGAAATCGTGCACGTACATGCGCGCGGGCGCGTCCGCGGACGCCTTCAGGTAGGAGTTGAGCCCGAGGTTACCGATCAGGAGATCCTGGCGGCCGTCGCCATCGAGGTCGGCGGCGAGCACGCTGTTCCACCACCCTTCACTGCCCGTCAGGCCTGCCTCGGCCGTCCGCTCGACGAAGCGGCCATTCTCCTGGCGGAAGACCCGGACGGGCATCCACTCGCCGACGACAACCAGGTCGAGCGGTGCATCGCTGGACCGCCTCACCCACGCCGCCGACGTCACCATCCCCGGCTCCGCGAGGGCCGGCGCCAGCTCGGCCGTCACGTCGCTGAACTGACCGCCGCCGTCGTTCCGAAGCAGCCGGCTTCGCGGTGACACGCCGTATCTGCCCGAGACCACGCGCGCGCCGACGAACAGATCGATGTCGCCGTCGCCGTCGTAGTCACCAGGGACGACACACGAGCCGTTCTCGAAGAACGGGGGGAGCGACTGAATGGACCGCCGGAACATCCCGCGCCCATCATTCAGATAGAGGCGGTCGCGGCGCGGGTCCTCCTCACCCGTGAATTCGTTTCCACCGCTCACGACGTAGAGGTCCGCGTCCCCGTCCCCGTCAGCATCGAAGAACGCGGCATCGACATCCTCGGCGAGGCTGTCAACGGCGATTCCCGGCTGCCGACTCACGCGGAACGTCCCGTCACGCTGCTGCATAACGAGTGTGCCCGGCTGCCACTTCCCGCCCCCGACGTACAGGTCATCGAGCCCGTCCCCGTCGACGTCCCCTACCGCGAGCGCAGGCCCCTCGGTGGAGAGCCGATGCGGCATCAGCGGCTCGCGACTGTAATCGAGGAAGTCGTTCTCGTTGTGCTCGACATCAACCCTGAGCGCGGCGGTGACGTCTTCGAACAACCCTGGCACGGTCGCGGGCGAGGACGGCCTCGGACTCGACTCTCGCGCGCTGTCCTGCACGAGCGTGAGCGTTCGGTTCACCGCGACGTCAGTCAGCACCTGAATGCGACGATCCGGCCACTCGACAATGAGGGAGTCGACCTGCCTGGCAGTCCCCAGCCCGAAGTGCAGCCGAGGATCAACGGAGGATTGGAACCCGCGCGTTGGACTCTGCTCGAGCAGTTGAACGGTCCCCTGGTGCTTCAGGGTGACCTTCGCGCCTACGCCAGCAGTGTTGTGACCTGCGCCGCGGAGCACGACGGTAAGGTACGAGTTCGCGTTGCGCTCTCGCGCCCTGTTCCGGTAGATCGCGGCCGGCGCACCGATGCGGTTCACGACGAGGTCGAGCGCGCCACTGTTGTTGAGGTCCACGTAGACGGCACCGTTCGAGAAGCCGGTGTCCGAGACGCCCCACGCAGCCGACGCGTTCGCGAATCTGAGCCCGCCTTCGTTGCGAAAGACGTGATTCGGTGACGGCACCTGCGGCATACGCTGGAGCAGGGTCAGGTTCTCACGCGTGATGCCGCGCGCAAGCGACGCCTGCACCGCTTCGCTGCCAACGAAGTCGATGTAGTCGAGATCGTTAGGCCGGCGGTAGATCCCCGTCGTGATGAAGAGGTCCTTCCGGCCATCGTTGTCGAGATCCGCAAAAAGCGGCGCCCAACTCCAATCCGTTGCCGCGACGCCGGCCAGGAAGCCAACGTCGCTGAACTGCGGGACTTTCGCCGAGGGCAGCGAGGAGCCGCCAAGATTCAGCTGGAGCGTGTTGCGCGGGTACTGCGGGTGGTAGCCGGCTCGTAGCCGAAGGTTGAAGAGGGTTGGCGTCTCCGAGCTCGCCGACGTCTTGAGCACGTCCTCCCGTTCCGGGAGCATGTCCGCCACGAACACGTCAAGCCGGCCATCGTTATTGAAGTCCGCGGCATCCACGCCCATGGAGAACCGGCTCGTGTGCGGCATCGCCTTCCGGATCGATTCGGTGAACGTCCCGTCGCAGTTGTTGATGTAGAGGAAATCGTCTTCCTGGAAGTCGTTCGCGACATAGATGTCGGGACACCCATCGCCATTCAGGTCGCTCGTCACGACACCCAGGCCGAAACCATCGACCCCGTGATCGCTGTCGTGGACACCGGCCTGTGCACTCACATCGACGAAGCGCCCGCCATCGTTACGAAACAGCCGATCGCCTGCCGGCGATGCACCCGACCCCCCTAGCCTCGAGCGCTTCTGATCGCTCCGACGCTCGTTATGCGTCGAGTGGTTGAGCAGGTAGACGTCGAGGTCGCCGTCGCGGTCGTAGTCGAAGAACGCGGCCTGCGTCGAGTAGCCAGAGTAGTCCAGCCCGTACTCCCTCGTCCGATCGGCAAACGTGCCGTTCCCCGTATTGATGTACAGGACGTTGCGTCCTTTCATCGACAGGTGGCTCACCGCCGAAACGTAGATATCGACGTGGCCGTCGCCGTTCACGTCGGCCATCGACACGCCTGTCTTCCATCCCTCGGGCCCAGCCACTCCGGCGCGATCGGTCACGTCCTCGAACGTGTAATTGCCCTTGTTGCGATAGAGGCGGTTCGGGCCGAGGTTCGCGCTGAAGTAGAGGTCCGGTAATCCGTCGCCGTCCACGTCCCCGACGGCCACGCCCCCACCGTTGTAGTAGTACAGGTAGTTGAGGATGTTGAACGCCGGCGTTTCGGGCAGGTCGTTCCGAAACGCCACCCCGGTTGTCTCGGGCGCCAGGAGCTCGAACATCCGCTCGCCGGGGTCACCACTCGCCGCGCTGCATCCGGCCGCCGCAACCACGCCCAGGGACATGGCGCCCGCAACGAGGTCGCGCCGCCACGAACATCCCCGTACATTGGAGGAACAGTCAACCGCCAACGCGATGAGGCGTTCCGCGATGCCGCGGACTCCGCCCCCGCGGTATTTCCGTGCGGCTCGTCTGACCTCTTCTGAGTGAGGTCCCAATGTCGTTGTCATCGCGCCACGCGGTCTCCGCAGCCGCGACCACCATGCTCGCCACGCTCGCCCTCGTCGCCGCCGGTTGCGCCAGCGGTGGCGGTGCGCGCACCAGCAACCCCGGGAGCGATTCGACGCGAACCGGCCAGGCCGTGACCGCACGTGACATGCGGCAGACGCCGACCGGATCCGTCGAGAAGGCGCTCGAGGGACGATTCCCAGGCGTCACCGTGCTCCGCACCGAAAGCGGGCTGGCCATCCGGATGCGAGGCGCCGCGTCGGTACACGGGCCGAACGCGCCCCTCTATGTCATCGACGGCGTGCCCGTGGAGCCCGGACCCAACGGCGACCTCACCGGCCTCAACCCGAACGACATCGAGTCGATCCGCGTCCTCAAGGACGCTGCGAGCACGACAATGTACGGGGTGCGGGGCGGCAACGGCGTGATCGTCATCAAGACGAAGCGTCCGGGGTCCTGACCCCACCAGCGAGACCGGAGGGCAGCTCACTCCACGGCCCGGCGCGCGTACGGTCGGGCCGGCGCCCGGAAGAGCAGCGGCCGATCGTTGTTGCGCGTTACAACGATGAGGTCGCCGCTCCTGGTACGCACCCGCTGAATGTCACGCATTTGGCCGGGGACGAGAAATCCGCTTTCCGTCGGCGCCACTGGCGTGAACGTGCCGCGCCCGTCCCCGCGGAGAACGAGGCCGTAGCCCGCGTGCATCGCGCCAATATCGAGCTTCACCGCATCGAGGTTGCCGCCGAGGAGCAGGTCCATATTCCCATCGCCGTCCACGTCGTGCGGCAGGATCGCGAACACCGGTGCGAGCTGCGCCTCACGCGGCAGCGGCAATAACGTGAAGTTCCCGCCGCCATCGTTGCGTACGAACGTCGTGGCGAACGTCTCCGCGCGCTTGACGATCGCGTCGGCCAGCTCCGCCTGCGGGAACATGTCGCTCATCGTCTGGCGCGCGTAACTCTCGTAGTTCGCGTAGCGCGACCCGAGCGTCGGCAGCGTCTTGAGGAGATCGTCGCGCATCACGAGGGGATAGCTCACACCCTGGTTGTAGCACGACACGATCTGCTCGGCGTAGCCGTTGGTGTCGAAGTCCTTTGCGTACATCATCACCGGTTCGGACTCGCTCGCGTGGCAGCGCGAGTTGAGGCCCGCATTGCCGACGATGAAGTCCACGCGCCCATCGCCGCTGAAGTCGCCGGCCACAATGCGGTTCCACCATCCCGTGCTGTGCTCGAGCGACGGCACCGCGAGTCGGGTCAGGCGGCCATTCCCGGCGTTACGGAACATCGTGATCGGCATCCACTCGCCGACGACGACCAGGTCGGCTCGTGAATCCCCATCCACATCGCCCCAGACGGCGTCGGTGACCATTCCGACACGCGCGAGCTCGGGCGCGAGCTGCGCGGTGACATCGGTGAACTGGCCGCGACCATCGTTCCGGAGCAGGAAGCTCTGCGGATCGGCACCGTAGCGCCACGGCACCACGCGCCCGCCGACGAACAAGTCGATATCGCCGTCGCCGTCATAGTCCGCCGCGGCAATGCGCGACCCGCTGGTTCCCTCGACCGGCAGGTTCCCGTCGCCTTTCCGAAACTGGCCGCGTCCGTCACTGAGGTACAACCGATCCTTGAGCGCCGATGCCATCTCGCTGAACTCGTTGCCGCCACTGACGACGAAGAGGTCGAGGTGGCGGTCGCCGTTCACGTCGAGAAACGCGACGCCGACGTCCTCGGAAGTCGCGTCCTGGTCGAATGTGCGCGCGTTGCTCTGGGCGAATCGTCCGTTGCTCTGTTGAACGAAGAGCGCGCCGGGCTGCTCCTTCGCGCCTCCGAAGTACAGGTCGTCGAGGCCGTCGCCGTTCACGTCGCCGACGGCCACGTGCGGCCCTTCGGTGGACACCATTCGCGGCATGAGCCGCTCGCGATCGAAGTCGACGAACGCGTTTTCCCGATGCGTCCACTCGAGCCCGAGCTCGGCGGTGACGTCTGCGAGGAGGGTTCGCGGAGTTCCGGGCTGGGAACCGGGAACCGGGCGGAGGGAACCGGCAACCATCGCGTCAGCCTGACGTACGGCGACGCGCTGATTCGTCGCCACGTTCAGTTGCGTGCTCACGCGCCCATCCGGCCACTCGACGACGAGCGTGTCCACCACGTCGTGGCTACCGAGCCCGAAGAGGAGCGTGTAATCCACGCTCGACTGGAAGCCGCGCGCCGGGGCAAGCTCCTGCACGAACTGCTTTCCGGCGGCAAGCAATGTCACACGCGCACCAACCGCGAATCGGTTCTTCCCCTCACCCTCGAGGCGCACAGCGAGGTAACGATTGTCCTTGCGCAGCGTGCGCGCGTTGTTGCGATAGACGTACGCAACCTCGTTGACGTTGTTGACCACGAGGTCGAGCGCGCCGTCCCCATCCAGGTCGCCGTACGCCGCGCCGCTCGAGATGTTCGGCGCGTCGAGCCCCCAGGGCGCCGCGTCGTTCGTGAACGTCCAGTCACCCTTGTTGCGAAACGCGAAGTCGGGGAGCGGCGTGGTCGTCATGGCGTTCACGAGCTTCATGAAGTCCACCTTCCCCGACTTCGTCGCCTCGGTCAGCGTCTGCCGATTCGCGAGGAACGCCACGTAATCCTGCGACGTCACGTCGCGAAGCAGTCCGTTCGTAACGTAGATGTCCTTGAAGCCGTCGAGGTCCAGGTCCGCGATGAGCGCCGCCCAGCTCCAGTCCGTCCGCGACACGCCGGCAAGCTGTCCGATATCCGTGAACGTGCCGTTCCCGTTGTTGCGCTGCAGCATGTTCCGCATGAACTGCCGGCCGTAGCCCTCGCGGATCTTCGCCTGGTACACCTCCCACGAATCGAAGGTGGAAGTCGTCTTGAGCCTCACCTCGTCCTGCGGGAGCATGTCCGTGGTGTAGATGTCGGTCCAGCCGTCGTTGTCGACGTCCGCGATGTCCATTCCCATGGAGAAGTAGCTCGAGTACGGCATCTGCTTCTCGAGCGACTCGGCGAACGTCCCGTTCCCATTGTTGATGTAGAGGTGATCGCGCTCGAAGAAGTCGTTCGCGACGTAGATGTCGGGCCATCCGTCGCGGTTCACGTCACTCACGCCGACCCCAAGGCCGAAGCCGGCCTCGCTACCATAGATCCCGGCGCGAGCACTGACGTCGGTGAATCTCGGCGCCTGCCCTGACGCCGCAGTCGAGGCGTCGTTGCGATAGAGCTTGTGCCCACCGAAGCGGTGGCGGACGTTGCGGACGTTGCGTGAGTTGAAGCTGCTCACCGGGCGCGGTGAGTTGTTGATGATGAACAGATCGAGGTCGCCGTCGCGGTCGTAATCCACGAACGCCGCATGCGTCGAGTAGCCCTCGTCCGCGATTCCGTAGTCGTCGGCCTTCTCCTCGAAGCGAGGTGCGCCATCCTGCAGCCCCTCGTTGATCCAGAGCTGGTTCGCTCGATCGGTCGGCTCGGCGGTGCCAGCGCGACTCAGGTAGATGTCGAGTCGGCCGTCGGCGTTCACATCGGCGAGAGTAACCCCGGTGGTCCATGAGTCCGCCGGGTTCCTGATGCCGGTCCCGCTCGTCACGTCGCGGAATCGGAACGCACCGAGATTCAGGAAGACGCGGGGGCCCTCCTGATTCGACGTGAGGACGATCTCGGGAAGCGAGTCACCGGTGAGGTCGCCGATGGCGACGCCCCCGCCGTTGTAATAGTTGCGGTACGTGAAGACGTTCTTGTCGCGCGTCTCGGTCAGGCGATTCTCGAACGCGATGCCCGTGTACGTCGCGGGCAGGCGCGTGAACAGCTTGTCATCGATCGGCGGCGCACTGGCGTCGCGTGGCGCGTCTTCGGTCGCGCGCGCGCCTGAGCAGCCCGCGAGGGCGACATATGAGCCGAGGAGGACGGACCGAACGAGGTGAGGCATCGACATCGACATCGGAAAACGAGCTCAGGACGTCAGCGCTGTTGTTGGCCTAATCTCTCGTCCGGGACGGTCGATGAACAGCCGTGAACCGCGGAGGGCGCAGGGGACGCAGAGAACGAC
>DAINRQ010000063.1:0-34468 GCA_036741775.1 Gemmatimonadaceae bacterium
CGCGCACGAGCCAGAGGAAATGAGGGAACGGCCGCGCGGGACGAGACCGCCCCGGACAACGGTTTCCTATTCCCTGTCGCGGCGCCGAGTCCCGCGAGACGAGTCGGCCCTTTCCGTCCCATCCGCGCCCATCGCCGTTCCGACCGGCCCGCCACGCCGGACCGTACTCGCGCGAGGTGTTCTCCGCAGCGCTTTCCACGTCCGCCGTTGCCGCGCCCTCCGCGTCCGCCCGATGGCGCGATGAGATGAAAGGATGCGTTAGGACTCTGACCCCTAACGCCCGGTTCCCTATTCGGCACGCATCGCCGAGAGCGGATCGACCCGCGCCGCGCGGCGCGCTGGGATGAGCGTTGCAGCGAGCGCCACGGCCGCGAGCACGATCGTCACGGCGGACAGCGTCACCGGGTCGGTCGGGGTGACCCCGAATGCGAGACCGGACAGCGCGCGGCCGAGTCCGAGTGCGCCCGCCAGACCAAGGAGCGCTCCGATCGCGACGAGCGTCATCGTCTGGCGCATAACGAGTCGCAGGACGTCGCTGCCTGCTGCACCGAGCGCCATCCGGATCCCGATCTCGTGCGTGCGCTCGTTCACCATGTGCGACATGAGGCCGTAAATGCCCACGGCCGCCAGCACGAGCGCGATCCCTGCGAAGATCGTGAGGAGCTGCATCGCCGCGCGACGCTGAGACACCGCCTCCGCGAAGGCTCCGTCGAGCGTACGGATCGAGTAGATCGGCTGCTGAGCGTCCACACTCGCGATCGTGCGGCGAACGGCGGGCAGCAGCGCGAGCGGATCGCTCCCGGTGCGGATCGTCAGGAAGAGCTGATTGTTCCACCCGGCGAGCTCCTGGTGCACCGGGACGAACACTTCCGGTGACGGTGGCGTTGCGAGGCCGCGGTTCCGGACGTCGCCCACCACGCCCACGATCTCCACCCACCGTGGCGGCGTCCCTCGCCCTAACGCGATGCGCTTGCCGACCGGGTTCCCCGCGCCGAGGTAGCGGCGAGCAGCGCTCTCGTTCACGACTGCGACCAGCGGGGACGTCGCGTTGTCGTTGATCGTGAGCAGCCGCCCGGACTTGAGCGAGTACCCGAGCGCGGCGAAGTAATCGCCGGCCACGTTCGTGATGTCGACCGTGGGAAGTTGATCACCATTCCCGGCTTCCTGACCCTCGACCGCGAGCCGCGTCGTGAAGACGTTGCCGGGCGGGAACTGTGTCGCCGCACCGGCCACCCGGACGCCGGGCGTCGCGGCGAGTCGCCGCGACACCTCGTCGAAGAACGTCCCCACCTCGTTGCTCTCGTACTGCTCGCGTGGCAGCGAGATGCGCATCGTGAGGACGTTGCGCGTGTCGAAGCCCGGGTCGACCGCTTGGAGCCGGGCGAAGCTCCGAAGAAGGATGCCCGCGCCGACCAACAACATGAGCGACAGGGCAATCTCGGCCACGACGAACGCGCTGCGCAGCCGGCGCCCCCCCGCGCTCGTCGTCAGGCGACCCGCCGCGCCCTCACCGGCGAGCCACTCGCGACCGCCGCCGCGCACGCCCTGAAGTGCCGGTGCCACGCCGAACAGGAGGCCCGAAAGAACGGCGGCGCCGAGCGTGTACAGCAACACGCGGCCGTTGACTGTGGCCGTCACGCCCGCATTACGCAGCTGCTCCGGGAACAGCGACATCGTCGGCTCGAGCAACGCGACCGCGAGACCGAGCCCGAGTGCGCCGCCGATGAACGCCAGCAGCACGCTCTCTGTGAACAGCTGGCGCGAGATCCGCCACCGGCTCGCCCCGAGCGCACGCCGCACCGCGAGCTCGCGCTGCCGGGCCGTCGCGCGGGCGAGCAGCAAGCTCGCGATGTTCGCGCATGCGATGAGCAGAACGAACCCCACTGCACCGAGAAGGATCCGAGCAGCGGGCCGGTACTCGCCGACGATCGCGTTCGTCCACGTGTCGACTTCCATGCGCCAGCCCGCGTACTCCTTTCGCTCACTCACGTACTCACGCTCGATTCGACCAGCGAGCGCCCGCACCTCAGCGTTCGCCTGAGCCATCGTGACGCCGTCGCGAAGGCGTCCGACCAGCGCCCACTGCCGCGCGTCACGCGGGACACCGGCGGGATCGGTTGCCATCGGGAGCCAGAGGTCGGTGCCGATGAGCAGGAACCCTGGCGGCATGACGCCAATGACCTCGGTCGCCTGGCCGTTGACGTGGATGGTTTTTCCGACGATCGACGAGTCGCCGCCAAAGCGCGACTGCCAGATGCGATGACTGATGACGGCGATGGGCTCGCCACGCGTGATCGTCTCCTCGGTGCGGAAGCCGCGACCGAGTGCCGGCCGTACCCCGATGGACGCCATGGGGTCGCCCCAGATGAACCCGGTGAATACGCGCTCCGGGTGGTCGCCACCCGAAATGTTCCGGTTGCCGAGGTCGAATGCGAAGACCTTCTCCACGGACTTCACGTTCGCGAGAATGTCGTTGTACTCGGGCGGTGAGATCGCCTCGACGAATCGGCGTTCGCCGTCAGTAGCTGGATACGTGACGCCGAACGACACGACTCGGTCGGCGTCAGGATAAGGAAATGGCCGCAGCACGATGCCGTCGACCACGCTGTAGATGAGCGTATTCGCCCCGATGCCAAGAGCCAGCGACACGACCACCACGAGCGCAACGCCGGGGCTCTTTCGAATCGTGCGCCACGCGTACCGTATGTCCTGCGCGAGCGTGCCCATGCCATCTCCCTGCGTTGAATGCCGGTGCGGTGCTCCATGAACCTGCTCGCGACGGCGCCGTTCGCGGTCGCGATAGCGGTCGCGAAGCCCGGCAACACGTTCGCGAACCGCCCCGACGCCGAGATCGGCAGTGATGCCGAGCCAGAACGCGAGACGATGGGTCACGCGGGTGGACTGGCGGCGTTCCAACCAGGCCGCGCGCACGAGCTGCACGATCTCGCGCTCGTACCGATCCCGGAAATCGGGCGGGTAGAGTCGAATCAGCGCGCGGACAACGGCCTCGTGAGCCGGCCGTGGGCCGCGGGGGGGGTTCTCGCTCATGCGGGCTCCGGACGCTTGAGCAAGCGCTTTGCCCGTGCGATGCCGACCAGAAGTTCCATCCGCCGCGCTTCCGCGACGACGACTCGGCGCCCTAACGACGTGATGCGGTAGTAGCGCCGTCGCTCGTCGTCGAGCTCGGGATCGGGACGCTCATCGCTCTCCTCGATCAAACCTCGCGCGACCATGCGCTTGATGGAGCCGTACAACGTGCCCGGCCCGAGCTGGACTTCCCCACTCGTCCGCTCGGATACCTCACGCATGATCCCGTAGCCGTGCCGTTCCTCGTCGGCGAGGGCGAGGAGGATCTGGAACTCCGATACGGGGAGGGGGAGCGGCAGCAACGAGCTCCTGTGCGGGAGGCGTGCCTTCACGGCGGTCGGGTCCGGGCCACTATATCGAGTGTCGATATATCAGGTGTCGATATAATGCCGGGATGAAAGGCTGTCCAGAGCGACAGGCGGCGGCGGGTAAACGGTGCCGCCGACTACGTACTTCGCGCCGACCCCTCAGACATCATCGCTCGCCTCCTACGTCATCGCGCGTATGCCAGGCCATTTCTGCCGGACATAACCTCGTCGCGTCCACTGCAGCTCACTTCACGTTGGAACGACAGAGGAGAAAGGACCATGCGACGCCTCACACCCGCAGGTGCACTGCTCGTCATCGCCGCGTGCGCCGACCCGACCACGGTCAACGGACCCAGAGCATCTGCCCGCGATCCCGGGCACCCGTCGGCAAACGTCATCTCAGAGACGAGCTCTGCGCTCTGGGAGCGGATCATCACTGGCGAAACCGGGCCGGGCTCGGTCTACCAGCTCTACCTGCCGCGCCAATGGAACGGCACTGCGGTGTTCTACGCACACGGCATCCGTGACGTGCTCGAGCCAGTCTCGCTGCGCGATCAGGACAACCTCGGCCTGATTCGCGATCAACTCGGGCAGATGGGCATTGCCGTCGCGTACTCGAGTTTTTCCGAGAACGGCTATGCCGAGAGGGACGGAGTCCAGCGAACACATCAACTGCGCGGGCTGTTGGCGTCCGCGTTCGGCACGCCGACCCGCCACCTGCTCGTCGGGCACTCGCTTGGCGGACTGGTCGCGATCAACGTTGCCGAAAAGTTCTCCGGGCAGTACGACGGTGTCGCGGCGTTCTGCGGCGTCGTTGGCGGGACGCAGGCGGAGTTCGACCACATGGTCACGACACGTCTACTCTTCGACCTGTTTTACCCCGGCGTGCTTCCGGGCTCATACGATCAACCGCCGTCCGGTTTCATCATCGGCGTGCCGGAACGCGACAAGATCATCGCCGCGATCACGGCGAACCCGTTAGGGCTTGCCGCCATCGCGAGCGTGGCGCAGGCGAACCTCCAGTTCAACCCCGCATCGCCGCAAGCGCAGACGCAGATGGTGACGTCGCTCATCACCGCGTTGAGCTTCCACGCTCGAGGCGCCGACAACGTGTTGCCGCTCCTGAACGGGTTCCCGTTCGATAACCTCGAGACGACCTATACGGCGTCGCAGATCCCGCTGTTGCCCCAGCCGGTCCTGTCGGGGATTCTCGCGATGATCAACGCGAGCGCGCCGCGCAGAGCCGGCGACGCCAGCGCGATGAATTACACGGAGCGGAACTTCACCCCGAGTGGCGCGCTCCGGATTCCGACACTGACGCTTCACAACCGATGGGATCCCCTCGTGCCGTTCTTCCACGAAGCGATGTTCGGCGACCGCGTGGCCAGGGCCGGGGCAGCGGGTCTGCTCGTCCAGCGGACGAGGAACGAGTACGGGCACTGCAACTTCACGGTCTCCGAGCAGGTACAGGCGATCTCCGATCTCGTCGGATGGGTCGAGAGCGGCGTGAAGCCTGCGAACTGAACCACGGAACGGCGGGAGACGGATGAACAGGATCGCGATTGCGGAAACGGCACTGGTGGGCGTAAGCTCGGTTGACCCCACCGGCGCCGTCTTTCGCGTCAGGATTCGAACAATGCGCGCGCCTTCTCGAGCGCGGCAGCATCACCGACGAGCAACACTTCGTTACCGACCTCGAACGGCATCGTCGGGTCCGGGGAGTAGGTCACCGCGCCGGCCCGGACCACCGCGATCACCGTCGCGCCGGTTTTCTTCCGCAGCTCGAGCGACGCAGGGCTCTGGCACACGGCGGGCACGCCGTCCTCCACCACCACCGTCTCGAGGCGAACGCGCTCGCCTAACGGTGCGAGCGCGTCGCCAATGCGCGTCGCGATCGACCGTTCCCGCGTGAGCAGCAGCCCGTAGTGGTCGTTCCGTACGTCGTCCACCAGGCGTCGAATGCGATCGACCGCGACCCCGTACCGACGCAGCACGCGGGCGAAGATCTCGATCGACGTCTCGAGCTCCTCGGGAATCACCTCATCCGCGCCGAGCCGGCGCAGCTCCTCGATCTCCGACACGTATCGAGTGCGCACGATGATCCGGACCTTGCTATTGGCGTGCCTGGCAATCGCCACGCCGCGACGCTCCTCGGCGGGCGCCGCAATCGCGTATACGAGTACCCGCGCGTGCTCGATCCCGACCTTCTCCAGCACCTCGTGCTGCGTCCCGTCGCCGAAGAAAATCGGCACGCGTTGGAGTCGCGCACGTCGTACGAGCTGCCCGTTCTGCTCCAGCACCACGTACGGGATGGTCGCCGCAGCGAGCGCGCGCGCGAGGTTGCTTCCGTTGAGCCCATAGCCGACGACGATCACGTGATCACGGAGAGCGCGGACGGTGGGCATCTCCTGCGTCGGGATCGCCAGGGTTGGCAGCCGCCCTATCTGTGCCGCGCGCTCCGCAACGCGGTCGGCCCGCGCGACCACGAACGGCGCGGCGAGCATCGTGAGCACCGATGCGCCGAGGAAGAGTTGATACTGGTCGGCGCTCAGCAGGCCGAGGGCGACGCCGCTGCTGGCGAGCACGAACGAGAACTCGCCGACCTGCGCGAGTCCGAGCCCGGCCTGCACTCCGACGCGCATCGATCGTTTGAGCAAGTGCGTCACGCCCATCACGATCGTCGCCTTCACGACGATCACCCCGAGTGCAACGGAGGTCACGAGCGCGAGATGCGTCGCGACGTAGCTCGGATCGACCAGCATCCCCACCGAGATGAAGAAGATCCCGCTGAACGTGTCGCGGAACGGCAGCACATCGGAGAGCGCCTGGAGGCCGTAGTCCGACTCGGAGATGATCAGTCCCGCGAGGAAGGCACCGAGCGCGAGCGACAGCCCGAACGCCGACGTGACGTATGCGGCGCCGAGCCCGATGAACACGACCGACAGCGTGAAGATCTCACGGTTGCGAAGCTCCGCGATGCGTCGCAACACGCGCGGTACGGCGAGGCGACCTCCGATGATGAGGACGGCGACGACGACCACGCTGAGAACGATCATCCGGATCGCGAGCGCGATGTTCGTGGACGCGCCCGCGAGCAACGGCGTCGCGAGCATCAGCGGTACGACGCAGAGGTCCTGAAAGAGCAGGATGGCGACGGCCACACGTCCGTGCGGGGTGTCCAGCTCGCTGCGGTCGGTATAGACCTTCAGGACGATCGCCGTCGACGAGAGGGCGAACAGCGCGCCGAAGAAGAACGCCAGCCGGACCGGGGTGCCGAAGGCGAGGGCGATCGCCGCCACCACGCCGATCGTCGCAAGCACTTGCGTCAATCCCCCGCGGAACACCCACGCACCCATCCGCACGATTCTCGAGAGCGACAGCTCGAGCCCGATGGCGAACAGCAGCAGTACTACGCCGACCTCGGCGAGGGACGCCACCGACTCGGGGTGGGGAACGAGCGCGAACGCGTTAGGCCCGATCGCGATGCCGGTCAGGAGAAAGCCGACGACCGTCGACACGCGCCATCGATGCGCCAGGACGACCACCGGGATGGCGACGGCGACAATGATGACCAGATCGCGGAGGACGGGGATCTCGTGCACCGGCGCAAGATCGTTGGCCGACACGTCTCCAACAAGTTCCGTAGGGAATGCCGGGCGACGCTGCCACCAGCGCGGCGCCGCCCGCCATCCGATTCCGGCGGCTGCTCTAGCGGCTCCAGGCCGGGTAGTGCTCCGTGGTCGAGGCAGGCGTGAGCTGGGTCACCCCGCTGCCGTCCGCCCTCATCGAGAAGATGTCACCGCCACCCCCGACCATGCGCGACTCGAACGCGATATGTGTGGCATCCCGCGACCATCTCGGGCGACTGTCATTTGTGTGCGTGTTCGTCAGCAAGGTCGCGCGGTTGCTGCCGTCGGCATTGATCACGTGGATCTGGTAGGCGTCCGGTCGGTCCGTTGCGTAAACGATTCGTTCGTCGCCCGGCACGGGCGACCATGCCGGGGACTTGCATTGCGAGGTGAACAGTGCCAGGCACGACGTGACCTGCGTGTGGCCCGTTCCACTCCGATGCATCACATGGATCTCGCGGTTCCCGGAGCTCTCACTCTCGTAGGCGATGCGCTGTCCGTCGGGGGACCACGATGGATGGCGATCCTCGCCCGCACTGGTGGTGAGCCGCTGGATATTTGTCCCGTCGGCATCCATCACGAAGACGTCACGATTTCCGCCTTCCCACATGTCGAACGCGATCGTGGCGCCGTCCGGGGACCAGGCGGGGTTCTGCACGGCCCCGCCCATCGTGACGAGCGACTCGAGCTTACCCTTGCCGAAGGTGTACTTCATGAGCTCGTGGTAGCCGGTGATGCTGGCTCGCACGAAGACAAGTGACTTGTAGTCCGGCGACCACGCCGGGCTCTCGTCCGAACTGCCGTCGGTGATGCGCTGCATCCCGGACCCGTCGGCGTTCATCACGAAGATCGATTGGCTGAACTCGGATAGGCCGCGCGAAAAGGCGATTTTCCCGAGCGGTGGCTTACCACCGCGCCCGTTGAGCGCGAGCATGCCGGACGTGACGGGGACGGACCGCGGCGCAACCGGGACGTCGTCGGCGCACCCGGCGAGGAGCCCGATGGCCAGGATGGTCGCGAGCACCCGCGCGACGGACCGAGCAGGGCGTTCGTAGGTCGTTAGGCAGTTCATGATATGGTCTCCAGAAAGAGTCAGATGTTGTTCGTTGAAGCGTCGCGCGAGGCCGCGCGCCGGCGAGCGAGGCCGGCACCGCGAGTCGGGCGATCCTGTGTGGCAAAGCATCAGTACCTCCGCCAATTGCTGGCTTTGCTGTGGAAGCCCGGCGGGTCGCGTGCACCGTGCACTCGCGGCGCCTTCGACGCCGCGTTGCGGCCCAGCCGAGCGGCGCCTAGGTTAGCCGCCACGTTCATCCGGAAGTCCTCCCGGAATCCTCCTCGCGTCATCCGGCTGCATCGTGCTGCGAATCAAGGCGTTAGGTCGCCTCGCCGTGCTCGGAGAAGCCGGGCCGATCGCCGGCGCGGCCGCGCAACCGAAGCGCCTCGCGATCCTCGCGCTGCTCGCGCGGGCGGGCCCGCGCGGCATGACGCGCGACAAGATCGTGAGCTACCTCTGGCCGGACGCCGATGACGAGCGCGGGCGGCGAGCGCTCGCCAACTCTGTATCGGCGCTGCGTCGCGATCTCGCGTCGGACGACCCGTTCGCGGGCGGAAACGACTTGCGCCTCGATCCGGATGTCATCACGAGCGACGTCGAGGAGTTCGACACCGCCGTGGCAGCGGGCGACCTCGACCGGGCCGCGGCGCTCTACGAAGGCCCGTTTCTCGATGGCTTCCGCGTCGCCGGCGCGCCGGAATTCGAGCGGTGGGCCGACGCCGAGCGCACAGCAATAGCCTACACGTACGCTACGGTGGTCGAGCAGCTGGCGCGCGCCGCCGAGATCCGGCACGATCCCACTGCGGCGCTCGCATGGTGGCGAAGACTCGCCGCTCATGACCCCCTGAACGCCCGGCACGCACTCGGGCTCATGGGCGCACTCGAGGCGTGTGGCGATCGAACGGGCGCGTTACGCCACGCGCAGATCTACGAGGCGCTCGTCGAGCAGGAGCTCGAGCTCCCGCCGGATCGGGAGGTCGTCGCATTTGCCGAACGACTGCGTCGCGACCAGACGCGCGGCGCGGCGCTGCCCGTCGTGCCGAACGTCGCGGTCGCTCCGGAGGCGGGCGAATTCGCCCCCACGGTCGAAGTATCACCGGCGCCCGAGCGCTCGGGTGCGGTGAGCGCGGACCGAGCCGGCTCGAGCCCTGTGCGTCGCGAGCGACGCGAATGGATGCTGGTCGTCGTCGCAGTCGTCGCAGTGGCGGGCCTCGGCATCACCCTCTGGTCGGCGGCGCGAGGGCGGGCACCGGACGCGCGCGCGGGTGCCGGCCCTCGTGTGCTCGCCGTCGGCCGTATTGCCGACTACCGTCGCGGCGAGTCGACCGAGCTGGCTCGACCGCTCGCCGACATGCTCGCGACCAACCTGGCACGCACAGCGACGCTGCGCGTGGTGAGCACGGCGCGAATGTACGAGCTGCTCGCGCGCGATGGCGGGCCGCACACATCCATGAGCGCCATCATGAACGCGGCCCGCGGGGGCGGCGCGACGCTGCTCGTCGACGGTGCCCTGCACACCGCCGGGAACGGAGCGCTGCGTCTGGACGTCCAGCTCGTCGACCTGGCGAGCGGGCGGGTGGTCGCGGCCCATACGGTCACCGGTGACGACCCCCTCACGCTCGCCGACAGCGGCACGACGCGCTTGCTCGCATCGTTAGGCACGGTCGGGCCGGCGCGCTCCGTCGCAGATGTCACGACGCGCTCCGTGTCGGCATATCGCCTGTATGAGGAAGGGCTCCGGGAATACTTCGCCGGCCGGACGTCGGCGGCTCGGCGGCTGTTCGAGGCTGCGCTCGCCGAGGATTCCGCCTTCGCCATGGCAGCTTTCTACCGTGCGCGCTCCGCCGAAACGTGGGGCGTCGCCGCGGAGCTCGCACCGCATGCACGACGGCTCGCCCATCGAACGACCGATCGTGAGCGCCTCCAGATCGAAGCGTGGTACGCATCGCTCGTGTCGTCTCCGAACTATAAGGCGCTCGCCGAGACCCTCGCCGTGCGGTATCCCCACGACGTCGATGGCCAGTTGCACCTCGGACGGGCGACGCTCGCCGCCAACCAGGCGGCGGACGCGATCCGCATTCTCGAGCGTGTGGTCGAACGCGACTCGGTCGTCGCGCGGGGAGAGCCACTTCCGTGCTCCTCGTGCGAGGCGCTCGAGCTCATCGTGAACGCGTACGAGAGCATGGACTCGCTCGGCGCGGCGCTCCGGACCATTGATCGATGGACGCGGCTTCGCCCATCGAGCCGCGCCGCCTGGAATTCGCGCGCTGTCGTGCTCGCGATGCTCGGTCGGGATGCCGAGGCCCTGCAGGCAGCCGCACAATTCCGAGAGCTGTCGGCTGAGCCGGATTCCGGTCAGCTACTTCTTGCCCAGCTTCACCTCATCGGCGAGCGATTCGAGAAGGCCGACTCCTTGCTCCGACAGCTCGCCGCGACGGGCCCTGCCGCCCGGCGCAGCGAGGCATGGTGGACGCTGACGACGAGCCTCCGGCATCAAGGACGACTCGCCGACGCACTTCAAACGGCACGAGTGTTCCGCCAGATCGGCTCACTCGTGGATGCGCGTGGTGAATCTACTCTCGAGAGCGCTGTGCCCGAGGCGCAGGTGTTGTTCGAGCTCGGACGCTTGAGGGAATCCGCCGCCCTCTTCGACTCGCTCTCGCGAGGGGCTACGCCGCGGGCCACTGCCACGATGTCGCGAGGGCGGGTGTGGTGGCTGACCCATGCGGCTTCCGCTCTCGGCGCGATGGGCGACACCGGATCGCTGCCCTGGATGGCCGACACGATCGAGACGCGTGGCACAGGCAGCATGCTGCATCGTGACCGCCGGCTACATCATCATGTGCGTGGGCTGTTGTTCGTGGCGCGCGGGCAGTCGCGCGAGGCCAGTGCGGAGTTCGAACAGGCGCTGTTCTCCGATGGCGCCGCGTTCACGAGGACGAACTACGAGCTCGCGAAGCTCTACCTGCAGCTCGGCCGCCCACGCGACGCGGTGAGAGTGTTGGGCCCCGTCCTTCGCGGGGGGCTCGAAGGGTCGACGTACTTCCTCACGCGCACCGAAGCCCACGAGTTGCTCGCACGGAGCTGGGAAGCCGTGGGCGGGGCGCTCGCCGAGGACAGCGCCGCCGTGCACTACCGGAGTGTGGTGCACGCGTGGTCACGGGGCGACGCGCCGTTCCAGGCACGAGCCCGCGCCGCACGAACGCGACTCGTTGCGCTCGGCCGCTGAGACAGCTTGGCGTAGACGGCCCCCCCAACCCGCCGCGGCCGAAGAAGAACGCGAGACGGCTCGGGCGCCAGAGGCCGAAGATGACGACCATCAGAGTTGACTCTGCGTGTCTACGGGCTATTCGGTTCTCAGCGCTTCGATGGGGTCGACCCGCGTGGCGCGCCACGCCGGAACGAGGCTCGCCAGCCCCGCGACAACCAGCAGCGTCACGATCACGCCGGCGAACACGACCGGATCGCGCGGCGACGTGTCGAACAGCAGTGGTTCCACCCAGCGCCCGGCGACTACCGCGAGTCCGATGCCGATGGCGAGTCCAGCCGACGTCGTCGCGAGGCCATGGCCGACGATGAGTCGTACGATGGTCGCGGCCTGTGCGCCGAGCGCGATGCGCACGCCGAGCTCGCGCGTGCGCTGCGACACGAGATACGCGATGACGCTGTAGAGTCCCACCGCCGCCACGATGAGCGCGAGTACTCCGAACGCGCTGAACATCGTGGCGCCGAGTTTCCAGGGCCGCACCTGAGGGTCGACGACTTCCTGCATCGTCCTGGTCACGACGTACTGGACGCTACCGTCGACCGCGATGAGCTCACGACGGATGGTCGGCACGAGCGCGCTCGCGTTGCCGAACGGCCGAACGAGGAGTTGCGATCCTCCGAAGCCGAGCGCACGCTCCTGGCCGAGCGGGATGTAGAGCTGCATCGCGGCCGACTCGCGTAGCCGAAAGCGACGGGCGTCCTCCACGACGCCGACGACGCGCGCGCACGGGAGCGAATCGGCGAGTACGAGACATTGCCCGATCGCGTTGCCGGCGGGCCAGAGCGTACGCGCCATGGTTTCGTTGACCACCGCGACTCGCTCGTCTCCCTCGCGATCTGCCGTGGTGATCGCTCGGCCGTCGAGCACGCGGGTCCCGACCGTCGCGAAATAGTCCCCCGACACCGCCGAGATGAACGGACCGCCGCCCTCGAGCTTCGGAACGGAGTCCCCGCCCACCACGCGCACGTTGGCTGAGAATCCGGACTGGAACGGCGTGCCCACGGCGATCGCGGCGCGCTCGACGCCAGGCACCTCGCGCAAGCGCTCGAGGGAGCGGTCGAAAACGGCCGTACGGCGCGCCCGCTCGCGTTGCGCCTCGTCCGCGGATGCCTCGGCGCGGCGTGGCCAGCTGAGCGACACGATCAGCACGCGGTCGGGTTGCACACCAAGGCGGAGGTTGCGGACTTCCAGGAGACTCCGGACGAAGAGCCCTGCGCCTACCAGGAGCACGACCGAGAGCGAGGCCTGTATGACTGTGAGAACGGATCGAAGTCGCGTCCGCTGACTGCCGCCGCGAACGGCCGCCCTGAGCACCCCCGCGACGTCCGACCGGGTCGCATGGAGCGCGGGGAGGAGACCGGTGAAGATCCCCGTTACGAGCGCGGTGACGGCGGTGATGACGAGGACGCGTGCATCCACGGGCGAGCTCGTCCACTCGACGTTAGGCAGCAGCACGGTCCGGACGTACCGGCCGCCTATGGCCGCGGCGGCGACCCCGGCTGCCCCGCCCGCGACGCCAAGCACGGTGCTTTCGAGGAGCAGCAGGCGCACGAGCCGCCGCCGGCTGATGCCCAGCGCGAGTCGCACGGCGATCTCTCGCCGGCGACGCATTGCTCGCGCGAGAAAGAGATTCGTGACGTTCGCGCATGCGATGAGCAGCACGATCGCGGCCACCGCCAGAAGCCACCGCGCGACGGCCGCCTCGGTGGATTCCTTTCCGTTGCGGTTGTAGTGGAGGGGCGCAACGCTGAATGTCGCCGCCCGCATCCCGTTGTTCGGCGGTCCATCGTAGGCCAGGGCGTGCGCTGCCGTCGCATCCGCGCCGGCGTCCGCCCGATCGACGCCCGGCTCGAGCCGACCGACAACCTGCAGCCACTGCGCATCCCACGTCGTGGGCCAGTCGGCGCCGGGCCCCCAGCGCGTCACGCTGATCGGTACCCACGCGTCGCGCCGCTCGAACTCCGCGCCAGTGAACCCGCGCGGCGCGACGCCTATAATCGTGTATTCCACACCGCCGATGCTCATGGGGCGCCCGACGACTCCACGGTCCGCGCCAAACGCGCGCTCCCAGTACCCTTCCTCGAGCACGACGACGTCCGCCCCCCGGGGCGGCTTGTCTTCATCCGGACCGAAGAAGCGCCCGAGCATCGGACGGACGCCGAGGAGCGGGAAGAGCTCCCATGAAGCGCGGCCAACCTTGATCCGCTCCGCGTCGAGACCGCGTCCAACGGTCTCCTCGGTCGAGGCGTACGCGGCAACGCGTTCGAACGCCCGCGCGTTGTCGCGCAGTCCCGCGAAGGCGACGTATCCGACTATGCTTTCGGTACTCTCACGCCCGTTCTCCTCGCGCTGCGTCGCGTAAAACCGAACGGCGCGGTCGGCATCGACGACATGCGCGGGGCCGCGGAGTAGCAACCGGTCGATGATGCCGAACATCGCCCCGTTCGCGCCGATACCGAGCCCGAGCGTGAGGATGACCATCCCGGCGAACCCGGGGCTGTGCGTCAACGTGCGGACGACGTACCGAAGGTCCTGCCCTGCTGTCTCGAGGGTGAGTGATCCCGCAGCGGTTCGACGCTGCTCCTGCAGCGCGGTTCGGTTTCCGAACCGGCGCACGGCCGCGTCGCGTGCATCGTCGGGTGGGAGCCCGGCGTGCTCGTGCTCGGCGGCCTTGAGGTCGAGATGAAAGCGCATCTCGTCCTCCATGTCCCGGTCGAACCGTGCGCGGAACAGGTAGAAGCGCAAACGCGCGCGGAACGCGCGCAGCTTGTCGAAGAGCAGATCCATGACGGCGCTCGGCGGCGATGATCAGACGGCGCGCATGACGCGCGTGACGGCAGCGACCGCGCGCTCGAAGTCTTTCGCTTCCTGCGTGAGCTGCCTGCGGCCGGTGGCGGTGATCGAGTAGTAGCGCGCTCGCCGTTTTGTCGGCGTGAGCTGCCACTCGGACTTCACCCATCCCTTCATCTCCATGGCCTGCAGCGCTGGGTAGAGCGTGCCTTCCTGCACGCGCAACGCGTCGGCGGACAGGCGCTCGATGTGCTGGGCGATGGCGTAGCCGTGCATTGGCCCGAGGCTGAGCGTCTTGAGCACGAGCATGGCGAGCGTGCCGGGGAGGATGTCGCTACGGTCGTCGGCAGCCATACATTGGTTACCTATGGGTAGGTAACCGTAGTCTACGGATGGTGTCTGTCTGCGTCAAGCGCGCGTCGTTGGTGAGACCTGAGGGTTTCGGCTTGCTGTTACCGAGCCGCGCGTGCAACGTCGGGAGCATCGGATTGGCCAGCCAATGAACTCATGGTCGGGAGCTGCCGTTCACCCTCGTGTGCGCGCGCGCGCAGCTAGCGCGGGGAGGGGCACGTGGCTGCTCCTGGCTTTCGCCGCGTTCGGGCCGGGAGCCGCATCGCTCGGCGCGCAGGGCGTCTCGACCACTGGAGTCGCTGGTGTCGTGCGATCGGCGCGAGACGGTGACGTCGACGGCGCGCAGGTCCAGGTGCTCAATCGCACCACCGGTCATGCGATCCAGACGACGACCCGGAGAGGCCGATTCTCCGTGTGGGGGCTCGAGGTCGGCGGACCGTACGCGATTACCGTCCGACGGCTCGGCTACGCGCCAACGACCCGCGACAGCGTGTTTCTCACCCTTGGCGAACCGTGGGCGCTGGAGTTCGTGCTGGAGCCGCTCGTGCAGACGCTCGACGAAGTAACGGTGGCAGCTGAGACGACGGTCGGGCGCTCGGTACACGCCGGGGCGGCGACGATCTCGGACTCGCTGCTGCACCGTCTGCCGACGCTCAACCGGGACATGTACGACTTCGTCCGGCTGGTACCGCAGGTGAGCACGCGCTTCGGCGGGCTCTCGGGCGGCGCGAGCTTTCGGCTCAACAGCTATCTGATCGATGGCGTGAGTGACCGCCAGGTCGGGAGCAACGCCGTGATGGGAGGCGCGCGAGGGGGGAAGGCGATGCCTCTGGATGCGGTGAAGGAGTACCAGGTCCTGCTCACGCCCTACGACGCGCGGTACGGCGACTTTGCCGGCCTGCTGGTGAACGCCGTCACGAAGAGTGGGACCAACGAGTTCCACGGATCGGCGTTCGGCTACCTGCGCAACGAGGAGCTTGCCCGGGGCACAGGGTTCTTTGCCGGCGCTACGTACGATCGCCGGCAGTACGGGTTCACGTTAGGCGGACCGCTGATTCGCAATCGCATGCACTTCTTCGTGGCGACCGAGTTTCAGGACCATGCGGAGCCGGCGGGCGGACCCTACGTCGGGCAGGGCAGCGACGCGTCGGCACCCGTTCCGGTCTCGCCCGCGGCCGTCGATCGATTCGCGTCGGTCCTTCGCGCGCGCGGCCTCGATGCCGGGCATGGCGGACGCGTGACGATCGTGAACCCGGTCACGGCATTCTTCGGCCGACTGGACCTATCCCTTCCGGAGTGGCGGAGTCGGCTCGCCGTGCGCCACACCTACAGCGACGTGGTGCGAACGATGTTCGCGCGTTCGCCGGCGGGACCGTTCGCGCTGTCGAGCAGCGCGTGGGCGATCCAGTTCACGAAGCGCTCCACCGCCGTCCAGATCTTCACGCAACCTGCGGCGCGCGTCTTCAACGAGCTTCTCGTCGCGCACTCCACGACCCCGAGCGTGGCTTCGCGCTATGCCTATGCCCCGATCGTTCAGGTGGCGGTGCCGAGAACGGATGGGTCAGGCATCGCGGCTCTCGTAGCCGGACCGCCCAACCCAGCTCAGGGAACGAGAATCTTCAATACCTCGGTGGAGGTCGCGGATCATCTTCGAGTCCAGATCGACGAGCGCCACGCGTTGAGCGTCGGCGTGCGAAGCGAGTGGTTGCGTTATCACGGGAGCACGGTGCCAGGGAGCTTCGGTTCGTGGACGTTCTCGAGTCTCGACTCACTGGGGCGGGGACAGGCGGCGAGGTACGTCGTATCGAGAGACTTCGGAGGCGCCGCCACACCGCTGAACGGTGTGCAGGTCGGCGCCTACGTCACCGATGACTGGCGTGCGACGCAGGCCCTGACTATCACGGTGGGGTTGCGTGCCGACGTTCTCGCGTTCGACGCGCAGCCCGCATATAGCACGGTGGTCGATTCGATTTTCGGACGGCGGACGACCGACTTTCCGCGGACCCGTGTGCACTGGTCGCCTCGCATCGGCTTCAACTGGCAGCCTAACGCCGATGGCCGGACGCGGATTCGCGGAGGCGCCGGACTATTCGCGGGCCGTCCGCCGCTGGGGTGGTTGCGCTCGCCGCTCCGGCAGTACGGCACCGGGATCCGGACGCTGCGGTGCACCGGTCCCTCGGCGGTACCGGACTTTACTCCCGACGCCGCGTTTCAGCCTGACGCCTGCGTGAACGGGAGACCGTACGGCAACGGCGCCGTGGACCTGGTGGATCGACGGCTGCGGATGGCGGAGGCGCTGCGGGCGTCGCTCGCCCTGGACAGGGAGCTGCCGTGGGACGTCGTTGCGACCGCCGAAGCAATGTACACGCGAATCCAATCCGATTTTCTGCTCGTGAACCTCAACCTGCGCGGCCCACAGGGTTTCGATCGACATGGGCGCATCATGTACGGGACGCTCGAAGACGCGGCGGGTGCGCATCCGGCGGTGGTCGCGGACGCGTTCCCCGAAGTCATCGACCTGCGGAACCAGTCACGCAACTACTCGTGGTCGCTTACCGGGCAGCTCACGAAACGGTTCGCCGACCGGCTCGAGGCTCGCGCGTCCTACACCTATTCGGTCATGCGCGACGTTCAGACGCTGACGGACAACCCCGCGGGGAACCCGGTCTTCGAGCATTGGGCGGGCTCGCGCGCGATCGCCGGCCGACACGACGATCTGTCGCCGGGCATCTCGTCGTACGACCTGCCGCATCGTGCGCTGCTGGCCGCGACGTATGTGGCACCGTGGAAGCGCTGGGCGACCGACGTGTCCGTCACGTATGTCGGGGAGTCGGGCGTGCGGTTCACGTATCTTGACTCCTCGGTGACTCCTGGACTTGGTGACCTCAATGCGGACGGCACGAGCGCCAACGACCCGATCTACGTGCCGCGGAACGCCGCGGACGCCGAGGAGATTCGTTTCGCAGGTTCGCCCGCCGAGGTCGCGCGACAGCAGGTGGCGCTCGAACAATTCATCCAGGGGTCACGCTGTCTGCGGCGGCAGCGCGGCCGGATCGTCGAGCGCAATAGCTGCGTCGCGCCATGGGTGCACTCGGCGAACCTCTCGGTGCGACAGGCGTTGCCACCGATGTCGGGGCATCGCCTGACGCTGCAGCTCGACGTCTTCAATGTGCTGAACCTGTTGAACCCGCAATGGGGATTGATGCGTGTGCCGAACGTCAACGTGCTCGAGCACGTTGCCCAGACACCGGGTGGGCCTGACACCTCACGATCCGTGTTTCGCTTCAATCCGCTGGTGCGCCGATACAACACGTCCAACCCCGAGTCGAACTATCAGTTGCAGCTCGCGGCGCGGTACCGGTTTTAGCTGGCGGCTGGCGGCTGGGGGCTGGCCGCTGATCTTCACGATCCGCGCTCGAGCTTCGCGAGCTCGGCCCTAACGCTGTCGACCTCGCCCTGGAGCTCTGGCTCGGGGGCCGATCGGAGCGCGAGATAGTGGCGGTACGCGCGGATCGCGGCATCCCGCTCGCCGATCTTCGCCGCGAGTCGTCCTTCGTCGCGAAGGAACGTCGACAGCAGCTGCGGAGGGAACCGCCAGATGCCCCGGCGCACGGCGCGAAGCGCATCGCGGTCGCGGCCGGCGGCCTCGTGCGCGCGCGCCGAGACGACGTTCGCCCAGTTCACCATGGCTAGCGTGCAACACCCCTCGAGCATGACCGAGTCGATACGCGCGCGAAGGGTGGCGGCGTCAGGCCGAAGTGCGCGGCTTGCCATCACGACCTCCACGAAGTCGCCGGCGATGGGGTGATCGTTGCGGCGCAGCCACTGCGCCGCCGCCGCCGCCCGCACGGTGTCGCCGCGCATCACGTC
This sequence comes from Gemmatimonadaceae bacterium, assembly GCA_036741775.1. Taxonomy (GTDB): domain Bacteria; phylum Gemmatimonadota; class Gemmatimonadetes; order Gemmatimonadales; family Gemmatimonadaceae; genus JAJKIV01. The sequence continues at coordinate 18,358 of DAINRQ010000063.1, forward strand.
CCAGAGTCCCTGTGGGGACACGTGGCGCGCCAGTCGGAGTTGTGCGAGTGCATCTCGCCCCGGGAGCAGTGTGTCGCGCGCGATGAGATCGCCGCGACGCATCGCGATCGAGTCCGCAAGCGCGCTGTCACCGTCCCAGAAGAGCGCGGCCATCGTTACCCATGTCCAGGTGGAGAGGACGTCGTCCTGTTCCATGGACCTGCGCTCCAGCCACCGAGCGGCTTCTCGCGGGCGGCCGCGGTTCAGGGCCAGCATGTACGCGGAGCCTAACGCGATCCGCCGCTCGATGCGGTCGGAGGCGCGGCCGACGACGACGGACACCGCTCGCGCGGCGTCCGCGAGCTCGAGGCCGCTCAACACGCTCGCCTGGACGATGCGCTGCAGTGTGGACGTGTCGAGCGAGTCGAGCGTGGCGCGGATCGAGTCGAGCGTTCCCGAGTCCCCGAGTCCCGCAGCCACCCGCCAGCGCACGTAATCCGCCGAAGGGCCGACCGAGTCGCGGGACAGGTATTGCACACCAATTCGCCGTAGCTCGATCGTGTCACGCTCGAAGGCCGCGATTTCCACGAGGCCAGCAAGTGGAGCGACGTACTGTGGGTCGAGTTCGCGAGCGGCCCGGAACGCCGCTGCCGCGCGGCCTCGAGAGTCTACGATCTCGACCGCTGGTCCCTGGTACAACAGCAACGAGCCGAGCAGGTACTGCGTCTCGGCGCGGTCCGGCGCTTCGCGAGAGGCACGCTGCAGCGCCTCGATCATCACGCGCGCCGTGCTGGGCTCCGAGGCACTGTCGGCGCGCAACGCTTCCGCCAACGGACGGTCGCGAGCGCCAAGCCTGTCGCGGTGACGCCACGCGGCCTCCACGGCCCGCGCGATGCGCTGGTGCTCGCTCGCCGGCCCCGGATTGCGATAGCCCAAGGCGAAGTACGTCGTGATACAGTCGGTGGGCTGACACCGAGGCCGCATACCGAGCGGCTGGCCGGAGGCCACGGCGAGATCGAGCGCGGCGACGGCGAACGTCGAATCGAGCTCCACCGCCCGGGCGAAGTGCTTTACCGACTGGGTTTCGTGGCCACGTCGGTACTCGATACGGCCCCAGAGATACGCCCGGAGCGCGGGAATCGATGTGGTAAGGGTACCCAGCCTCTGCTCGTTCACGCCGGCGGCGCGCGCGACGATCCTCACGGCAACAGCATCGAGCAACGACGGAATGCTGTCGATGTGGCCGCTGACGGTCGCGACGGGCCGTGCCGCGCCTCCCCGAGTGGAAATGACGTTGGCGGCGAGCGTCACCCGGTTCCCGGGAGCGCCGACGATCGTGCCGGATAGCGCTTCGGCTGCGCCTAATGATCGCGCAACCTGCCGTGCGTGATCGGCCGTGCCCTCCATGCCGCCTCTCGCGCGATTCCATGTACCGATGACCGTCCGCGAGTCCATGGCGAGCGGGCCGCCCTCGCCATTGAGCCTCGCCGACAGGAGATCGACAACGCTTTCAGCGAGGGCTCGGTGCGACGAATCGATGCCGGACAGGCGAAACGGTAGGACGACGATCCTGCTCGGGTCGAGCGCGGGCGCTGGATCGACGCGGCCGCGCGCGCGGTCGATCGCGAACGCGAAGGCAGCCACCGCCAACATCGCACTCGCGACGGCGGCAACACGCCGCGATCGCGCCGTGACCCGAGCCGGTCGCCGAGTCGGGGCGCTGTCCGAGACGCGCCCCGAACCGGTCACCTGCTCAGCGGCGCTAGCACTCGTGGCGAGTGCGCGCTCGAGGCGCGTCAGGACATCGTCGGCGCTTTGCCACCGATCTGCCGGCCGCTTTTCAAGGCACTTCATGATCAGGCTCGCGAGCGCAGGCGTCACCTCGGGCCGGTGCGTCGCGATAGGCGCTGGCTTTTCCGTGAGGTGCGCGGCGAGCACGAGCTGCGGCTCGTCGCTATGGAAGGGCGGCCGTCCGGCCAACACCTCGTACGCAAGCGCGCCGAACGCATAGATGTCGGCGCGGTGGTCTACCCGCGGGTCGGCGGCAACCTGCTCGGGGGCCATGTAGGCCGGGGTGCCAAGGCTGACGCCGGCCGTTGTCTGGAGGCCCGCCGGCCGGTGAGAGGCCTCAGACTGGTCGCTGCCGCCATACGCGGCTCCGACCGCCTTGGCTACCCCGAAGTCGGTGACCAACGCGTGGCGGCCGGCGAGCAGCACGTTGTCCGGCTTGATATCGCGGTGAACGATCCCGTGTCGATGCGCATGCGCCAGCGCGTCGCATACGTCGCGCAGGATCAGCAGCGCCTCGTCGACAGGGAGCTGTCTGTCGCGCGTGAGCCGATCGCGCAGCGAACGACCGGGCTCGTACGGCATGACGTAGTAGAGGACGCCGTCCGTCTCCCCCGAGTCATACAGCGGCACGATGTGCGGGTGGCGGAGTGCGGCGACGATCTCGATCTCGCGGAGGAACCGCCCACCGCCTAACGCGGAGACGAGATCGGCCCGCACGACCTTGACCGCCACATCACGCGAGTGCCGGATGTCACGGGCCAGGTAGACGGTCGCCATCCCGCCGCGGCCGATCTCGCGCGTGATCCGGTAGCGATCCGCAAACACCTCCGGCGCGCGCACCGCGTGATCGTCCACCAGGGCCGCGAAGCGCTCCGCCGCCGGCTGGTCGAGCAGGGGGCGCGGGCGCTCGCACTCCTCCACGAGCCGCTCGAGCTCCACGAGGCGCGCCGGATCGCCGCCGCTCATCTCGGCGAGGAGAGCGGAGCGGCGCTCCCGCGGCGTATCGAGGAGCGCATCGACCAGCGATTCGAGCTGCCGCCACTGGTCGGGCGAGATCGGCGACACGCGTTGGTCGCTCACGCCTCGCTCACGCCTCGAGCTGTCGCTGGAGCAGCATGCGCGCCTTGGCCCAGTCGCGCTGGACGGTACGCACTGTGACGCCGAGCGCTTCGGCGATCTCCTCTTCGGTGAGGCCGCCGAAGAAGCGGCACTCCACTACCCGGGCCAGGCGAGGCTCGAGCTGGGCGAGCCACGTCATTGCCTCGTCGAGCTGGAGGAGCGCGTCGGGCTGATCGTCCACAGCGATGTGCGAATCGTCGAGCGTGATGCGGCGACGATCGCCGCCGCGCTTCTGCGCGCTGCGCGCCTTCGCGCGATCGACGAGCACGTGGCGCATGGCCAGCGACGCCACGGCGAGGAAGTGAGCGCGGTCGCGCCAGTCGGCGTGTGACTGGTCCACGAGCTTGAGGTACGCCTCGTGGACGAGCGCGGTGGTGGACAGCGTCCCACCGGGCGCGCGAAGGGCGAGCTGACGGTGCGCGATGGCACGCAGCTCGTTGTAGAGGAGCGGGATGAGCTGATCGAGCGCCCCGTGCTTCCCGCTCCGGAGCTCCGTGAGTACGTCGAGCCGGTTGCTATCGGCGTTCATTGCGAACGGCGGTGGGGCGCCCCGGTTGCACTGGCGATGTCGGGTTCTGGCGTCGGTTCTCGTTAATCCCGTGGGGCTGCACTCACACCGGTCAGAACATGGGCCGGCGTCCTGGCGATTGCAATGCACTCACTATCCACCGACCAGGAGGCAACCGTGGCGAACCCAGTCGTTGTGACGAGAGTAACGATCGACTACGTGTGCGACGGCCGGACGTTCACCATGGTCTTCAACGACCCGTCGACGATCGACTCCATCGTGCTCGGACGGCGGGATTTCAACCGACTGCGGGAAAAGCAGCTCGAGCAGGCGGGCCCGAATACCCCACCCGACAAGGCAGTGCAGATGCACCGATTCAATCCGCTCACCGTGGGTCAGAGGCTCACCGTCGTTCCCACCAGCGACCTTGTCGAACCTGTCCCCGCGCTTCCGATCAGTATCAGCGGAGGCACGGCCGCGCCCAATCCGGTGTCGGTCAACCTCCAGCGGTCGCTTTGGTGGCACAACGAGAGCTGCACGTGGGTCCACCCCGAGGGAGACGCGTGAGCGGGCTACGCGTCTGATGGCGACCTGCTGCTGGGCTTCGCGCTCAGCGTGACCGGGCCGGTACACCCGGTTTCACGTAACCCCGAAGCATCCGCCGGGCCACGAATCGAGCTGCTTGCGCTGGGTGTTCGGTCCTGAGCCACTCGACGAGCGAATCCGCCGTGATCGAATCGCCCAGCCGGTAGAGAACGGCGGCACGCATTGCACTTTGGAGTGGTGTCGGGTCGCCGTCCTGATCATCGAGCACTGAGTCGACGCGCGCGACTACCGCGCGTGCGCTATCGCCAGGTACGCCCGGACTTCGGGCAAGCACGGCGGCCATGGTAAGGTCATATATGACCAGCGCGGTTACGTTCTGGGGCGACGTCAGCCGCCGCGCGGCGCGGTAAGCCATCCAGGCTGAATCGGGATCGGGACGCGCCGCGCCCCATGCCATCCCGTCGAGGACGCACGCCCAGTGTGCGGGGTTGTTCGGGAACCGCTGCCGTCCTCGCGCACACCAGTCGGCGGCGGCAGCGTCGCGTCCAATCTCCAGGTTGCTGAGCGCCAGCCGGTTGATGATCTGACTCGACTCTTCCATGTACGAATCCAGCCGATTCGCGCGCTCGGCGAGCGTGGCAGCCTCCTCGTATTGTCCAGCGGATTCGAAGATCTGGCTGAGGTCGGCCGTAGCGCTTGCGAGGGCGGTGTCCAGGGCGATCGCCCTCTCCAGGTCCGCTCGGGCAGCTTCCGTTGCGCGCCGTCGCTCAGCGGAGTCCGGCGCAACCATGATTGCGCGCTGCCATCGCAATCGCCCACGTGCGGCGATGACCACCGGATCACTTGGCGTTCGTTCCAGCAGCGAGTCAATGAGCGTGAGCCCGGTGTCGAAATGGCGCCGGGCCGTCGTGAGATCCACCCCGCCCGCTCGTTGCAGAGCCACCAGCGCGAGAGTGGCGGTGAGTCCTGCTCGTTCGAGCCGCGGCTCGCGCCAGCGCGGATCGGCGCGCTCGCTCTCGCGAAGGAGTGCGCTCGCCGAGTCGAGGGCACGCTCGGCTTCCGCCAATTCGCCCTTCAACAGACGCTCGCGACCGCGGAGACGATGCTGCCATGCTCGTCGCCGCAGTTGGACGGCGACGGCGCTCGAGGTTCGGCTCTCGACTTCTCGCTCTCGCACACGCGAGCCGAGCATCGGCCTGAGCTGCTCGGCGAGGCGACGGCCGATGCCTTCCACCGTGGCCGCCGTCCCGCGCTGCGGCACGCGCAGGCTCCCGACCCGAACCGACCGGATGCCGCCCTCGATGAGCTCGAGCGACGCGAGCACGGAATCGCTCTCTCCCTCCGAGAGGGTAGCGCGGACGAAGTAATCGACCCCTCGCACGAGCGCGATGCTGTCGAGCGGCCAGTTCATACCTAACGACGCGACGATCGTCTCGGTCGGACGCACTTCCAGTCCGGCAACCGGTGTCAACTCGATCGGCAGCTGTCGCTGGAGTCCGTCCGCGAGCCAGTCCAGGCGGCCGCCCGGACTCGCGGCGCGCATCGGAAGCACCCCGATTACCACGCCAGCGCGGTCGGCGTCGGCGCTGGCCGGTGTCTCGCGACCGAGCAGTTGCATGAGGAACGCAACGCCGCCGGCCGCGAGCGTTACCAACACGGCCGCGACCCATCGGTGCCGTGGCCGAGGCGTTCGCTCGCTGCGTCTGGCGACTGACGGCGGCGGCGTCGCTGGAGTAGGGGCGGACGCAAGGGGGACAATGGCCGGATGCGGCAAGGTGACCGCGAGCTGGCCAGGAAACTCATCGAGGGCCTGCACGATCGCAGTCGCGCCCTGCCAACGATCGGCTGGACGCTTCTCGAGGCATCGCATGACGATCGCCTCGAGCGCAGGCGGCACGTCGGACCGGTGCTCAGACACCGGCACGGGCGCTCTCGTCAGCTGTGCCGCCAGCACGTCCTGTGAGGACTCGCCCTCGAACGGCGGGCGGCCGGCAAGCAGCTCGTACACCAGGACGCCGACCGCGTAGATGTCTGCCCGGTGATCCACGCCCGGGTCCGCTGCGACCTGTTCGGGCGCCATGTACGTCGGTGTGCCGACGACGACGCCGGCACCCGTGATCGTTGCCGCACCACCAGTCACAACCGTCGCGGCACGCGCGACGCCGAAGTCGGTGACGAGGGCGTTGCGGCCCGACAGGAGCACGTTGTCCGGCTTGATGTCGCGGTGGACGACGCCACGCTCGTGCGCGTACGCGAGTGCGTCACACACGTCTCGGATGATGACGACGGCGTCGTCGATCGGGAGTTTGCCGTCGCGGCGCAGGCGATCGCGGAGCGACTGCCCGCTCTCGTACGGCATCACGTAGTACACGATCCCGTCCGACTCGCCCGAATCGTACAGCGGCACGATGTGCGGGTGCCGGAGCTGCGCGGCGATGTCGATCTCGCGCAGAAAGCGCCCACCGCCCAGGACGTTGACGAGCTCCGACCGAACGACCTTGAGCGCCACCTCCCGCATGTGCTTGAGATCCTCCGCGAGATATACGGTAGCCATGCCGCCGTGTCCGAGCTCGCGGACGATCCGATAACGCTCCGCCACGACCTGCTCGACGCGGAGCGGCGCGGTGTGGATGAGGGACGAGAAGCGGTCAGAGGCGGGCTGGTCGAGGAGCGGATACGCCCGCTCGCACTCCGCGACCAGACGCTCGAGCTCCGCGCGCCGGTCCGGATCGCCGCCGCTCACCTCCGCGAACAGCGCCGAGCGGCGCTCCGGCGGCGTGTCGAGGAGCACGTCGAGCAAGGTTTCGAGTTGCCGCCACTGGTCCGGCGAGAGCCGGGCGCCATCACCGCGCGTAGGCGTGCTCAAGGTAACCACCGGGGCTCTGCCCACCGTCCACGTCGACCCGGCGACGTCGCCTGTCTCAACCGCGATGCGGCTCCAACATACGGGCGTGCCCGCGCGCAAGACAGTCCGAAGCCCGAATGTCGTGTTTCGTTGCGCGATGTCGTTATTCGCGATGAATCCGCCAGGCTTCGACGTCGCGCGTGTGCGGAGCCCGCCTCAACTGCGCACCTCGAACCTGAACGGAGCTGTGACCGACGTCCGCACTGTCATTCATCGGGCCACGTGGTCGCCGGCGGCTGGCAGGCTCCGGCGCGCTTCATCGGGTCGTTTGCTCTCGCGCACCGTCTTCGTGGCGCTGCTCGCAGCGTGTTCCGATGAACCATCGGCACCAGCCGGAAACGCCGCAGAGATCATTGACGCGTCCGTCGTACCCGGTCCGCACAACGTGCTGAGTGCAGTCGCCCACGTTCGTGTACGCGGCGCGGACGAGGTCGCGGTGGCCTATGCCCTGGATGGCGCGACGAACGGTGACAGCATCACGCCCCGCGTGCCGGTAACCGGCGACTCGGCCGTCGTGCCGGTGCTCGGCCTCCTCCCCGAGCGACGATACGTGCTGCGTGTCGTCGCGTACGCAGGGCACCGCACGAGCACGCGTGACGACCTCACATTCACGACCGGTTCGCTGCCTGACGATCTCCCGAGTTACACGGCTACCGGCGCGGACGCATCCCCGGGGTATGTCGTGATGGCGGCTGGACTCTACGGGCTCGTGATCGATAACACGGGGCGCGTCGTCTGGTACCGCCGCTTCCCGAATGGGCCGGGGCTCAACTTCGCCGCACAACCTAACGGTCGCTACGCCGCGCGTCCTGCGGCGCTCGATCCCGCGGACCCCGGACACTGGGTGGAGATCGACGCGTTAGGCAACGAGACGCGTGTCCTTCCCTGCTCCGGTGGGCTGCGCCCACGCCCGCACGACCTCATTGCCCAACCCGATGGGAGCTACTGGCTACTCTGTGACGAGACCCGCCTCATGGACCTCACCGAGTCCGGCGGCGTCGCCGGCGCGGTCGTGACGGGAACGGCAGTCCAACACATCGCCCGCGACGGCACCCGACTCTTCCACTGGAGTCCGTTCGATCACTTCGCGATCACCGACGTCGATGCCGGCGAGCGAACCGGTGCCGCCGTCAACTGGACACACGGCAACGCACTCGACTTCGATAGCGACGGCAACCTGATCGTCTCGTTCCGCAACCTCGGCGAGGTCACGAAGATCGACGTCGCCACGGGGAACGTGATCTGGCGGTTCGGCGGGCGTCGAAACCAGTTCGACCTCAGCAGTGCCAGTGGTGCGGCGGTGGCGTCGTTCGTCGGGCAGCACAGCACCCGTGCCTATGCCCCCGGCGCGATCCTGTTGTTGGACAACATCGGTGACCCCGACCAGTCGCGCGCCGAGCGCTACGTGCTCGACGAGGGTGCGCGGTCGGCGCGTCTCGTTCAGTCGTACGGCTCCGGACCCGGGGTCGTCACGCTCATCGGCGGAAGCGTGCAGGCGCTGCCGGACAGCCGAACGCTCGTGTCGTTCGGGACGGCCGGGCGCGTGGAGGAGTACGACGCATCCGGTCGTGTCGTGTGGCGCATCGACGGCCATGCGGGCTACGTGTTCCGCGCACAGCGGATTCTCTCACTCTATGCACCCGGCATCGGCCTAACGCGGTGATCGAACGATCGAGAGCGAAGGGTCACCAAGGGGGGCGTTCCCTTGGAATGGCGACAACGATGGCTCGGGCGATGTCGGGGTTCGACCCGAATCCTCGTTACCCAGGTCAGACGCCCTGCCCCGCCGCCACGCCAGATCAGATGCCTCGACTGCGAACCACCGCGTTGAAGGATCACCCGCGCCCGAGCTCGGACGTCGCGCGCACCCTCTGGATCTGTACGCTCGCGACCATTGGCTGCTCGGGCGACCCCGCGGGCCCATCAGTCCGCACGATCGGTGTCACCGGCACCGTTCGGGTTCGCGCAACGACGACAGGGGTCGATCCGGACCGCGATGGTTACCGTGTGGTGGTAGACGATGTCGAGACCACGCTCACGGTCCCATCGAATGGGAGCGTCACGGTTGGCGGAGTCAGCGAGGGCGCGCATTCCATTTCCCTGACGGGAGTGGCCGAGAACTGCGCGGTCGCCGACGCCGCACGTCCGGTGACGATCTCGACGCGCGACGAGGTAGTCGATGTCGCCTTCTCGGTGTCGTGCGAGGAGCTGGGGGCCGTGCACGCAACAGTGGTCACGGTCGGCGATCCCCCTGACCTCGACGGCTACCGGATCACCGCCCACGCAGCTGCGGGTATCCGCGCCGCTGTTGATGTTGTCACTGCGGACGGCGCGGCCACCATTCAAGGGCTCGCACCGGGGCGTTTCTGGATCTCGTTGGAAGGTGTCGCGGGGAATTGCGGGGGCACCGGCGCGCAGCCGCAACAGGTCCAGGTACCCAGCGGCGGAACGGCAGTGGCGACGTTCGCCGTCACGTGCGGCGAGCTGACACAACTCGCTTACGTGGGGGTCGCTGGGCCAACCAGCTCGGACATCTATTCCGTTCGTTCCGATGGCACCAATCCCACGCGCCTCACGAACCACCCTGGGATAGACCAGGACCCCGCCTGGTCGCCAGACGCGACACGGATCGCTTTCACGAGCGACCGCGACGGGCCGCTCGCCATCTACATCATGGATGCGGACGGGTCGAACGTCCGTCGCCTAACGAGCGCACCGCTGCCGAGCTCGCGACCGGCATGGTCGCCGGACGGGACGCGCATCGCGTTCGTGAGCAGGCTGAATGCGACGCGGGACGACGTGTACGTCATCGACGCTGACGGCGCGAACCGGCTGCGACTCACGACTGATCCAGGGGCCGATAGCGACCCCGCCTGGTCGCCCGATGGGACACGGATCGCCTTCTCGAGCACGCGCACCGGGGATGGAGACGTCTACGTGATGAACGCGGACGGGTCCAACGTCACGCGCCTGACGACACACGGTCGGTGGGACGGCCAGCCTGCGTGGTCGCCCGATGGCAGCAAGCTCGCGTTCGCACGAGAGGAGTGTGTCACGGACTGGTTCTCGTATTCCCTCTGCTATCACGTCATCACGGTTGCCGACGTGTCCGGTGGAGGCCAGGTCCAGGTTGGAATCGGGGATGACCCGCAGTGGTCGCGCGACGGGTCGCGAATCGCCGTCACCGGCTACGACTGTAACATCTACTACTTCTACGACGATTCGTGCACACCGTCCGGCGTCGCGTTCCTCGCCCCATACCGCGTCGCGAATGGCTGGTACGTGGCGACATGGGGTCCGCGCATCACTGCGGGTCCGCATTTCAACCCGACCTGGCGATAGGACCGTTCATGCGGACGCCGTGCCTGATCCGCGCTCTCATCCCGGCCGTCGCGGCGCTGGGCTGCTCGTCCCCGGACGCCGTCGCACCATCCACGGGGGCGATTCGCCTAACGGTCACCACGACCGGGGTCGATCACGACCCGGACGGCTACGAGGTCATCATCGGCGAAGTGCGTCGGCCGATATCGACCGGGACGACGATCACACTGGACGGTCTCTTCGCGCCCGAAGTCTACACGGTGCAGCTCGCCGGCCTGGCTCCCAATTGCATGGTCAACGGCCGGAACCCTCGACCGGTCGCCGCGTGGAGCGGCGAGACGACGAATACGACGTTCACCGTCGTCTGCACGGTGTTCACCACGGATGTGACGATCACAGTGACGACGACCGGCGCGGACCCCGATCAGAACGGCTACCTCGTGCGCGTCGGCGATGACCCAACCGAATGGAGGGTACCTGCAAACGGGAGCTCCGTCGTCCCATCGGTGCCCGTAGGAGTTCACCCGTTGTTCGTGAGTGATGTCGACCCGAACTGCGCGATCGTCCCACCAGAACCGCGCTCGGTTGTCGTCGCCCCGTACCAGGACGAAGTGAGCGCCAGCATCGACGTCACCTGCGACGGCGCTGGCCGGCTCGAGGTGAGGACGGTGACGACGGGAAGCGACATCGACGGGAGTGGGTATCTCGTTGCCGCATCCTGGGGAACGTCACCGCTGGCGATGTTTCCGGTCGCAGCCAACGGATCGGCTGTTCTCACGCAGCGCGCGCCGATGGATCACGTGGTCTGGCTTCGCGGGATCGCCGGCAACTGCGTGCCCGAGCCGAGTTGGCAGCGAGTGAAGGTGACGAGTGGTGAAACGGCGCTCGTCACCTTCGAGGTCCAGTGCTCGACGCCGACACCCATCGCGTTCGTGGTGACCGGCAACGGAGACAACTCGGACATCCATGTCGCGTCGTCCATGGGTGACGGCATGACGCAACTCGTGGATCACGGGCCGAAGGACACGGATCCCGCGTGGTCCCCCGATGGCTCACGCATCGCGTTCACGAGCGACGCAGGTGGAAGACCAGGCATACACGTCATGAGCGCGAGCGGGACCGGCGTGACGCGTCTCACGGACCCGGGATTCGCGAGCTACCGCCCCGCCTGGTCGCCGGACGGCACGCGGATCGTGTACGTCAGTGAGCGCGACGGCAACGCCGAGCTGTACCTCATGAACGGCGATGGGACGCATCAGATGCGCCTAACGAGTCACCCGGCACGGGATACCGACCCGGACTGGTCGCCGGACGGGAGCACGATCGCATTCTCGAGCGAGCGCGATGGGAACGCCGAGGTCTACACGCTGCACCTCGAGACGCGAGTCGTTACGCGCGTCACGAGAACGCAGGCGTGGACCGGCCACCCGGCCTGGTCACCGGACGGGACGAGGATCGCGTTCGCCCGCGCGAAATGCGACTTCTACTGGCCGTATGGCTGCTACAACGAGGTGGTGGTAAGCGATGCGACCGGGTCCGTTCAGCGCGACGTCGCGCGGGGCGAGGACCCCACCTGGTCACCCGATGGATCGCGGCTCGCGGTGACGCGGCTCGAATGTGACTACTACGTCCAGTGTTTTGCGGCAGGCGTCGACGTCGTCGCTCCGCTGCCGGTCATGGGGTATCTCGGCTATTCCGAGATCTGGGGCCCACCGCTCACCCGCGGCATACACTCCAACCCGGCGTGGCGGCCATGACTCGATCGGTCACGGTATTCGCTCTGGTCGTGGCGGCCGCGTGTGGCGATTCACCGGCGAGTGTGTCGACACCACAAGGACCGGCGGCGCGAGCGACACTGATCGTCGTCGCGGGCGATCAGCAGACGGGCGAAGTGGGCACCACGCTTCCGCACCCACTCGTCGTCGCGCTGCGCGACACACTCGGCGCAGTTGTGCGGAACACCGAGGTGCGGTTCTACGACGAGAGCAACGTGTTGGTGCAGTCGGCCGTGACCGACGCGGACGGGGTCGCGTCCGTTCGGTGGACGCTCGGGCCGAAGGCGGCGGTTCAGCGTATCGGTGTGATCGCCACCGTGTATTCCGGAAGCAACGGCGCCGCCACCGCGACGTTCGTGATGACCGGAGTCGCGGGGCCGGTCGCTCGCGTGCATGTCACGCTGGCGCGTCGCGTCGCACTTCCCAGCACTCAGCTCGACACCGTCAGCGCGCGGGTGAGCGATCGGTTCGACAATCCGATCGCCGACGTGCTGGTCGCGTGGAGCGTGGAGAGCGGCAACGGTTCGGTTCGTTCGATCACTGCGCGGACCGACGAGCGCGGTGTCGCGCGCGCCCTCTGGACCATCGGTCCGACCGTCGGAGACAACACGCTCGTCGTTTCGGCAGCTGGGGTGAACGGCCGGATCTCGGCCGTTGGTAGTGAGGGTCTTCCCGCAGTGGCAGTTGTCGTTGGTGTCGGGCACGCATGCGCGCTCACGACCGCCGGTGAAGCGTACTGCTGGGGGAGCAATGCGTCGGGGCAGCTCGGCATCGGGCATGCGGACTACAGCGCTCATCCGACACCGGCACCCGTCACGGGTGGACTTCGGTTCACGTCGCTGGCTGCGGGCGGCCACCATACCTGCGGCCTAACGACAACCGGTGAGGCATACTGCTGGGGAGGGAATTGGGCCGGGCAGTTGGGGTCGGGCTCGACGGATGGCGCGAGGCCGGCCAAGCTCCCCGGTGAGTTTCGCTACTCGGCCATCTCAGCCGGAGACCGGCACACCTGCGCGATCGACGACGGGGGAATCGTCGTTTGTTGGGGGGACAACTCGCTCGGACAGATGGGACGGGGCGGTGGCCGTTCCGACCCGGTGCCATATGGAGTGTTCCCGCACCCTGTCCCCGGCCGCGTTGTGTCGCTGGTCGGTGCCGTGGCAATCAGCGCGGCGGCGAACTCCACCTGCGTTATAACCAATGATGGCGCCATGCACTGCTGGGGTGGAAACGAATCAGGGGAGCTCGGCGACGCTGACACGGGCCGATGTCGAATCGCCTCTTACAGCTGGTACTACCCGTATGAGAACGAGGTCTACGATGTCGACTGCAACACCGTGCCGGTGCGCGTTTCCACCCGAGCGGCCGCCGCGCTGAGTGCGACGGCCAATCGGGTATGTTCGATCACTGCCGATGGTGAGCTCGCATGTTGGGGAGGAGGAGGTGACGCATTGGCACCGCGCGTCCTGCCCGGCGCGCGCCTAACGACGGTCTGGATGCTTCGGGACACGGTCTGTGGGATCGATGCGCAGGACGACGTGTCATGTTGGGGGCTCGGAAGTCTGGTCGGATTTCCCGTCGTGCATCCGTTCGGCGGTCGCATCCTGGTGAGCCTCGCGGCGGGCAGCGGTTACCACTCGTGCGGGCTGTCGCGCGTCTCGACACCTGTGGTGTACTGCTGGGGGCAGAATGACCTGGGCCAGTTGGGGAATGGCACCATCGTCCCTGCGACGACGCCAGTTCCTGTGATGCCGCCGGTGTAAAGGCAGCTATCAGCTATCAGCTATCAGCTATCAGCTATCAGCAAAGACCAGCTCAGCGTACGGCTCGGCGCGGCGGTCGGAACGACGATGACGCGGAAAAGGCCCGAACGGCCAGATGACGGCTCCGCGCTGACGCTGCGCAGCGAGAGGTCGCGGGGGCCGGCATCCAGAACGGAGGGGGAAAACCGATGAAGGGATGAGGGGGATGAGGGGGATCGCTCCTTGGCACTCACGCGCTCCCTCGCCAGGCGTGAAACTGATGGGGACTGCCTTCGAGGCGAGTGGCGTGCGCGGGGAGCCGTTCCCCTCAGGTCCTGGCCTCGGCGCGACCAGGTACCTCTCGCGTCGCAGGATGTCGCTCATCCGTCATCCCCTCATCCGTTCTCCCTCTTCTGGATGCCTGACGTGGCGTGAGACCCGTCCCCTCATCCGGCCGTTTCGGCCTTTTCGGCGTCATCGTCGTTCCGACCGCCCCGCCACGCCGGACCCTGGACGCGCGAGCCATTTGCCCGCGTCTTCCGTGTTCGTCGTTGCCGCGTCCTCCGCGTCCGCCCGATGGCGCGATGAAACAAAAGGATGCGTTAGGACTCTGACCCCTAACGCATCCTTTTGTTACTGATAGCTGATAGCTGATAGCTGTTAGCTGTCGTCTGCTCCAATGTCGGGTTTCCCGGAGAAGTCGCGTTAGGTGAGAGTAAGGGGTCGTGAGGCACGCGGACGATCCGCGTTCATCGGACCCCGACACCGCGAACCGAGGATCACCCCCATGAGGTCCCCCACAACCTACGCGCACCGGATGCTCGCACTCATTGCGGCGATCGCGGCGTCCGGATGCAGCGATACCCCGACGCGAATCGTCCAGCCCCGCGCGGCGAATCTCTCGGCGGTGAAGTTCTGGGACGCGAACGCGAGCACGCGTTGGAACGAGCGCGCCATCACGCACATGAGCCAGCGCACGCTCTCGAACGGACAGGCTGCCGCGAGTCGAATTCTCGCGTATCTCTCCCTCGCGCAGTATCGCGCGGTGCGCGCCGCGGAGGCCGGGAAAGAGGGACGCGTTCACCCCGCAGTGTCGGTCGCAGTCGGGGCCGCGTCCGCCGTCGTGCTGAGCTGGTTCTTCCCTGCCGACGCAGCCACGTTCGAGGCTCAGTTCGACACCGACCTCGCCACACCGGGCTGGCCCGGCGCGAAGAACCAGGATGCGACCTCAGGCGAGTCGATCGGACGCGCCGTCGGCGCGGCGGTGATCACGCTCGCTTCGACGGACAATTACCTCCCCGGCGTGTCGGTCGGTGTTCCTCCCGTGGGCCCTGGCTTCTGGGTCTGGAACGGGCTGCCCATCGTCCGCTCGCTGCACGGCGTCCGCCCGTTCTTCATGACGTCGGCGAGCCAGCTCCGGTCGCCACCACCGCCGGCGTTCGGGTCGACCGCGTTCCTCGCTGGGCTCGCCGAAATTCGCGCGATCTCGGATCACCGGACGGCCGAGCAACTGGCGAACGCGCAGCGCTGGGCGACGGGGTTCACCATCAGCAGCAACAACCAGGAAGCGAACACGCTCATCCGGAAATATCACCGTACGGAGCGCGAGGCGGCGCGTATACTCGCTTACGCCAATGCGGCGGCGTTCGACGCGCAGATCGCCTGCTGGGACGCGAAGGTCTTCTACTGGTTCATCCGTCCGTCGCAGGCCGATCCAGGGATCACGGTCCCGATCAACCTCCCGAACCACCCATCGTACCCGTCCGGCCACTCATGCATCACGGGTGCGGTGATGACGGTGCTGATGGACGCGTTCCCGAGTGAGCGCGGTCGGCTGGCGGCAATCATCGAGGAAGCCGGCCTCTCGCGGATGTACGGCGGGATTCACTACCGGTTCGACATCGAGGCGGGTCAGGACATCGGCCGCGGCGCGGCAGCCCTCGCGCGAACCGGATCGCTCGAGTGAGGCGAATTGGGGTCAGGTTCGTAAATCATCGTTCCGTTGCGGTCGCAACGGAACGATGATTTACGAACCTGACCCCAATTCCACCGCGGGCACGATCGCGTTGTCGAGCATCGCGTAAATCGCATCGAGGTGGCCACGCTCTCGCGTGGTCGGGCTCGCGTCCGACGTCGTCACCACGACGAGATCCAGATCCGGCACCACGAAGATGAACTGCCCACCGTAGCCCCACGCGAAATACACATCGTGCGTGCCCGAGCGGCGAATCCACCAGCCATAGCCGTACTCCTGGTCGCTCCACCCCGAGCGCGTTCGCCGAACCCAGGAGCTGTCGATCCACGTTTTCGGGATCACCTGCGTACCATTCGGCGCTCGGCCCCCGTTCAGGTACAGCACACCGAACGCAACCATCTCGCGCGGCGTCATCCGCATCTCGTTGCCGCCGAAGTAGATCCCCTGCGG
>DAINRQ010000064.1:0-34026 GCA_036741775.1 Gemmatimonadaceae bacterium
AGCGATGACGACCTCTTGGCAACCGACGACCCTCGTGCAGTGCATCAGCGTGCGGCCGTGGCTGACGTATCCGGGGTGCGACGAACCCGGCGGCTGCCACGACCTCACCCTTGGGCGCATCTACGAGTTGCTCGGCGTTGAAGGGAGTGGGTCGTTCTACCGAATCGTGGACGATTCGGGCGAGGACTTCTTGTACCCGGCGTCGCATTTCCGCGTGGTGTAACCGGGGGAACGGCGTCGCCTAACCAGTGCCGGGCGCCTAACCGCGCAACGGCACCAGCTCGCATTCCGCTCGCCCGCCGATAATCGTCAGGCGGGCGACGCTTGGCATGATGTCGAAGCGGCGCGGCCCCGCAGCACCGGGATTCACCACGAGACGACCGTCCGCGCGCGCGATCAGCGGGCGATGGGTGTGGCCGTAGACGATCACGTCCGCGGAATACTCCTCGATCAGCTTCTCCGGCCGCGGCGTCCCGAGCTCGTGGCCGTGGCTCACGTGAATCGAGACGCCGCCGATCGTGTGTCGAATCCTCCCCGTGAGGCGCGGATCGCCAGGCGGGTCGGTATTGCCGTAGACCGCCAGCACCGGCGCGATGATCTCGAGCTCGTCGAGCACGTCATCGCCGCCCACGTCGCCCGCGTGCAGGATGAGCTCGACGCCCGCGAGCGCGGTGTGGACGTCGGGGCGGACGAGTCCGTGCGTATCCGAGATGAGCCCGATGACGTGCGGTGCGTCCGACGACACGGTCACTCCGACTGCTCGCCTCCCCACCGCGGCACCAGCGTGTGCGCGACATCGAGATGGTCGAGCACGCGCGCCACGATGAACGACACGAGATCATCCACCGTCGCCGGGCGATGGTAGAACCCGGGCGACGCCGGCATGACGACAGCGCCAGCTCGCGTTAGGCTGAGCATGTTCTCGAGATGAATGGCGCTGTACGGCGTCTCCCGCGGCACGACGATGAGGCGTCGTCGCTCCTTGAGCACCACGTCCGCCGAGCGCTCGATGAGCGAGCGCGACGCGCCGACCGCGATGGCCGAGATCGTGCCCATCGAACAGGGGCAGATCACCATCCCGGCGGAAAGCGATGAGCCTGACGCCGGGGCGGCACCGCGGTCGCGGTCGTCGTATACGCGCACGACGGCGTCCCACGCGGACGAGCCCACGCGTTCCCGCAGCGCGTCCACCGACGCGATCCCCATCTCGGTCGAGAGCAACCGCAGCCCGTGATTCGAGACGATGAGCGACACTGGTTGCTCCGCCGCCACGAGGCACTCGAGCAGTCGTACCGCGTACGGCGCACCCGACGCCCCCGTTACCGCCACGACGATCGGTCGCCGCCGTCCCGTCATCGCACCAGCCGCTCGGCGAGGACGAACCCGAAGAAGGTAAGGCTGATGACGCCGTTCATCGTAAAGAACGCGGCATCGAGCTTCGACAGATCATCGCCGCGCACGAGCGAGTGCTCGTAGAGAAGCAGCGCGGCGGCCACGCCCACCCCCGCCGCGTACAGCCACCCCACCGGCACGGCGGTCCCCACGGCGGCCAGCGCAACGATCGTCAGCACGTGCAGTCCGCGCGCGATGGCAAGGGCCCCGCGTCGGCCGAACACGACCGGAATCGAGTGCAGCCGCTCGGTGCGATCGAAATCCTCATCCTGCAGCGCGTAGAGCACATCGAACCCCGCCGTCCACGACGAGACCCCGACGGCGAGGGCGATGAGCATCCACCACGGCGTGCTCCACGCCCCGGCCACCGCGAGGTAGCCGCCCACCGGAGCGATCGCGAGCCCCACGCCCAGCACGACGTGCGACCAGTGCGTGAACCGCTTCGTGTAGCTGTACCAGAGCACCCAGCCTAACGCCACCGGGCTCAACACGGCGCAGAGCGGATTGAGCCGCCAGGCAGCGAACACGAAAACCGCGCTCGCGATCGCGACGGCGAGCGACGCGGCTCGCACGCTCAACGCACCACTCGGGATCTCGCGAGACGCGGTCCGTGGGTTGCGCGCGTCGATGTGCCGGTCGACGATGCGGTTGAACCCCATGGCCGCGAACCGCGCCGCCGTGAACGCCAGCACGATCCACCCGAGCGTCGCGAACGACACGCCGTGCGTGAAGCTCGCGAGCGTCGCGCCGACGAGCGCGAACGGCAGCGCGAAGACCGTGTGCGGCAGCTTCACGAAGTTGACCCACCGAACCCAGCTCGAGGTACCCGCGAACGTCTGTCCTTCCCGACCCTGCCGTGGTGCCGTCATCCGCCTCCACCTGTCCCGAACCGTGATACCACCTCGCCGAGCGATCCCGCCGATCGCTCGAGCGCGTACGCCGTCTCGCGCAGTTGCTCGGTGAGCGTGCGCTGGTGGTGCGTCGCACGTGCGGCGTCGTCGGTCGCTGACGAGGACGCCGACGCTGCGTCGGCAACGAGCTCGGACGCCTGCGTCACCTCCCGGGCGAGGGCGTCCTGCCGCTCGGCCGCCCGCAACACCGCATCGGCGAGCATGAGCGTTCGCCGCGCGTCCTGCTCGATCGACTGGAACACGCCGAGCGCGTCGCGCATGATCACCTCACCGCGCGCGACCGCCTGCTCGACGCGACGGACCCGCTCGGACGCATCGTCGAGCCGCTCGGTCATCTCGCGGACCAGCACCTCGATGCGGCCCACCGACCCGCCACTCTGCATCGCGAGCTTGCCCACCTCTTCCGCCACGACCGCGAAGCCTCGTCCCGCTTCGCCTGCCCGCGCCGCTTCGATCGACGCGTTGAGCGCGAGCAGATTCGTCTGCCGCCCGATGTCGCCAACCACCGTGGTGACATCGCCAATGGCCGCCGATGCCGTGCGGAGATCTTCCATGCGTGAGACGAGATCGCGCGCGAGCTCCGCCAGATCGGTCACGGCGGACATCGCATCCGTCGCGCGCGTGACCCCCTGCTGCGCGCTGGACTCCACCTTCGCCGAGATCTCGCGCGTCTCACGCGCGGACGCGTGCGTGGCGCCGACGGCCTCGTCGAGCTGCGACGCGACCTGCCTGATCTGTTGGGCCGCATCGAGGCTCCGCGCAACGCCGCCGGTCACGCCCGCGAGGGAAGTCGTGACGCGCTGCGCCCCGTCCGCGACGGTGGATCCGATGCGCGCGACGTTCGCCGACGCGTCGAGCACCTCACCGGTCGTCTTTCGCGTCTCTCCGATGAGCGTTCCCACCTCGTGCAGGGCCGCGCCGATGTCCGCGTGGCCGACGGCACTCCGGTCGCCGTCCAGCAGTCGTGCCCAATCACCGCGACGCACCGCGGCCGCGAGCTGCTCGAGGAGATCGAGCGGTCGCGACATGATCGTGTTGAGCCTCATGACGAACCAGGCGATCGCGAGGAACGACAGCATCCACGCGATGACCACCTCGGTAAACTGCAGTCCGCGGAACGCCACGGTGTAGACGATGGTCCCGATGATGAGCAGGAACACCCCGAGCGTCCACGCGATGTCGGCGATGAGGCGGTGCGGATACCGGATGCGCACGAACGCGACCGCCCCGCCCACGACGACGAACATGAATGCGAGGGTCGCATACAGTCGCGAGATCTCGTACGCCGGCCCGCCCTCCTGAAGCGTGAGGGACGCGATGACGAGCGGGATCATTTCACCGGCCCAATGCCCAGCGTGCTCCACATGGCATCCACACGCGCACGTGTCGCACCGTCCATCTCGATCACTTTTGGCCAGTTTCGCGTGAACCCTTCCTCGGGCCACTTCCGCGTCGCGTCGATTCCCATCTTCGACCCGTACGTGAACGCGCGACTCGAGTGATCGAGGACGTCCACGGGCCCCATGGTGAACCGTGTGTCGCGCTCGGGGTCGATGTTGTTCAACGCCACCCACCACGCTTCCTGCGGGTTTCGCACGTTCACTTCCTTGTCCACGATCACGAGGACCTTCGCGAGCGACATGAGCCCCTGGCCCCACATGGCGTTCATTACCTTGTACGCCTGCCCGGGATACTGCTTGTCGATGGATACGAAGACGAGGTTGTGGAAGATCCCTTCCGCCGGCATGTGGTAATCGACGATCTCCGGAATCGTCAGCTTGAGCAGCGGGAGGAAAATGCGCTCCGTGGCGTGTCCGAGATAGAAGTCCTCCATCGGCGGTCGGCCCACGATCGTCGACGCGTAGACCGGATTCCGACGCATCGTGATCGCGGTGATGTGAACCTGCGGATACAGGTCCGCCTCCGAGTAGAACCCCGTGTGGTCGCCAAACGGACCTTCCACCACGAGCGGCTCCCGG
Source organism: Gemmatimonadaceae bacterium (assembly GCA_036741775.1). GTDB lineage: Bacteria > Gemmatimonadota > Gemmatimonadetes > Gemmatimonadales > Gemmatimonadaceae > JAJKIV01. The sequence goes on from DAINRQ010000064.1 coordinate 4,283, forward strand.
GGATCGATGTGCCCCTCGAGCACGAATTCCGCTTCGGCGGGAACGTCGAGGTCGCACGTGAGCGCTTTCGCCAGATGCACCGGCGCGCTCCGCAGGAAGCCGGCGAAGATGAACTCATCGACCGTCGGCGGCAGCGGCGCCGACCCGGAATATATCGACGCGGGATCCGCGCCGATCGCGATGCACACGGGCATGGTCTCACCACGCTCCGCCATCTCGCGCCAGTGCGCGGCGCCCACCTTGTGACGCTGCCAGTGCATGGCCACGGTCCGCGGCCCCAGGACCTGCACCCGGTACATCCCCACGTTTCTGATCCCGCGCTTCGGGTCGCGCGAGATGACCATGGGCAGGGTAATGTAGGGGCCACCGTCTTCGGGCCAGCACGTCATCACCGGGAGCTTGCGGAGATCGACCTGGTTTCCCCGCCACACGACTTCCTGACACGCCGGCGTTCCGCGCTTCATGCGGGGCGGGAAGCGAGCGACCTCGAGCAGCCGCGGGATCAGTGAGAGCTTCGCGACAATTCCGTCAGGGACCTTGAGGTCCATGAGCTGGGTGATGCGCGCACCAACGTCGTCGAGACGCTCGACGCCAAGCGCGATCGACATGCGGCGCATCGACCCGAAGAGATTGATCGCAACCGGAAACGCCGACCGGCCCCCATCGTCGAGGATCACGTGCTCGAAGAGTAGCGCCGGCCCGCCCCCCGGCATCTTCATGGCCCGATCGGCGATCTCGCACATTTCGAGGCGCGCCGCCACCGGATGCCGCACTCGAACGAGCTCGCCGGCGGCATCGATGGCGGCAATGAAATCCGAGAGTGAATCGAGGGTCATGGAGTCTCGTCAGGGGGGCTCGCCTGGAGGCGCGGCGTGTCGGCGGAGCGGCGAGGTTTGTCGCCGGAGTGAATGGCGGCGACACCGAAGGTGAGTGATTCCCATCGCACGTCGACGAATCCCGCGCCGCGCATGGCACGCGCGAGCTCTTCCTGCATCGGGAAATGCGCGACCGACTCCGGAAGGTAGCGGTACGCCGTCCGATGCCCGCTCACAACGCGACCGACCGAGGGCAGTACGAGATGGAAGTACGCGTGGTACGCGCCTCGCACGACGAAGGATCGTGGCGTCGAGAACTCGAGAATCACAAAGCGCCCGCCCGGCTCGAGCACGCGATACACCTCTGCGAGTGCAGCCTCCAGGCTCGCCACGTTGCGGATGCCGAAGGCGACGATCGCTCCCGCAACAGTTTCATCGGCCACGGGAAGCTCGAGCACATCCGCCGCGACTGGAGCCACGAGCACGCGTGGCGCCTTCGTGAGCCCGGCGCGAAGCATTGGCTCGGCGAAGTCGGTGCCGAGCACGAGGCCGCGGAACCCCCGGGTGCGAGAGAGCTCGGACGCCACGTCGAGCGTCCCCGCGCAGAGGTCGACGAACAGACCGTCGGCGCGGCGGGTGGGGTCGAGCGTCCGGATCGCCCTGCGACGCCATCGACGGTCGACGTTGAAGCTGAGGAGATGGTTGAGCAGGTCGTAGCGCGGCGCGATCTCGGAGAAGATGCGGCGGACGTAGTCGCGCTTTGCGCTTCCGCCGGCCGCGGCTGCGCGGGCTTCGGTGGTCTCGAGATCGGTCGGTGGCATCCCGAGCGAAACTTGGGCGGCTCGCGAAGGCCAATCAAGCTGGTTTGGCAGGCTCGGTGCGAATAGCTTCCCCGCACCGCCGGCGACGCCGCGACGTCTCGTGTTGCCGCTGCCGTCTACTGCATGGCGCCATCACTCGATCTCGCGAACCTCCCGGATGCCGACGTCGTCACGCTCGCTCAACAAGGGCGAGAAGCGGCGTTCCGTGAGCTGCTCAGACGCTATGAGCGGCCGGTCTTCTCGCTGATTTTCCGCATGGTGCGCGACCGCGAGATCGCCGAGGACCTCGCCCAGGATACCTTCATCAAGGTCCTCAACCACATCGACCGTTACCGGCCCGAGTTCAAGCTCTCGAGCTGGCTGTTCAAGATCGCGAACAACGTGGCGATCGATCATCTCCGAAAGCGGCAACTCGATACCGTGAGCATCGACGGCTCGCCGCACGCCGCGTCGGCGGCGGAAATCGAGGCGACGTCATTCGACCTGGCTGCCCGCCAGGAGTCGGCGCTCGAAGAGATGGAGGCGCGCGAGCTCGGCACGGCCATCGAGCGGGCGATCGCGCGCCTCCGACCCGAGTACCGTTCGTGCATTATGCTCCGCCACGTCGAGGGGCGGTCGTACGAGGAGATCGCCGCCACCCTCGACCTGCCCCTGGGAACCGTCAAGACATACATCCACCGCGCGCGACACGAGTTACGCGAGGCCCTGGAGCACGTGAAGGGGCCGGGTAGCTGACTCTCGAACGACCTGAAACCTCGTCACTTACCCGCCCGTACGGCCCGACTGGAGGATTTGTGGAACACAGGCACCTACTTCCCGACGAAATCGATCAGCTGCTCGACGGCGAGGCCGGATTCGGCGTCGCGCCGTTGGTCGCGCACGTCGAGGCTTGCGACAAGTGTCGTGCGGAGCTCGCGGAGGCCAGGCAGGTCGTGGCCGCGCTCGAGCACCTGCCTCACCTGGCGCCCTCGCCGTTGTTCGCGGACCGCGTCATGGCTCAGGTTCAGGTGTTCGAGCCGTGGCACGTATCCGCGCTCGACACGATCAGAAGCTGGATCCCGGCGTCGCGACCGGCCAGAGCGTTGGCGGTCACGGCGTCATCCGTTTTCGCGCTCGTGATCTCCGTCACCGCCGTGTGGATGGCGGTGCGACTCGACGCCTTCCTGTTCTTCTTCGACCTCGCGGGCCAGCGCGCGCGCCGAGCGGTGTTCGATGCGGTGGGTGATACGATCACCGGATTGTTCGGTGGGGCCGCCGTAGATGCCCTGAGAGCCGGCGGAATGACCGCCGCGATCGGCATCACCGGGTTCCTCGTGCTCATTGTGCTCGCCGCGGTCGGGCTCAGGGCTCTCGTCACCACCGCCCGACGCCGACGGATCTGACCCAATGCACGCGGGCTTTGTCGCGCTGATCCTCGCGGTCGCTCCGGCGCCGCTGACGGCTCAGCAGACGCAGGTCGTTCGCCAGCAACCTACCACCGCCGGTGGCCGGGCGGTCGAGGCCGCTCCCCAAGCGGCCCCAACTCCTCCACCTCAGCCGATCAGCCTCTCCCGGGAAGCCGTCGATTCGCTCCGGGAGGTGGTATCAAAGTTCCGACGCGACCCCGAAGCGGTTCGGTTACCCGATGACGACGAGATCGCCATGGGTGGGCGTACCGTCGCGGCGGGAAGCAGCATCGACGGACCCGTCGCCGTCGCCGGCGGACCACTCCACATCCTCGGCACAGTAAATGGCGACGCCATAGCCATCGGCGGTGACATCGTCGTTCACCCGGGCGGTCAGATCACCGGAAATGCAGTCGCTGTGCTGGGACGCGTCACGGTTCAGGACGGGAAGGTCGGCGGCGAGATCAAGCAGATGTCCGGCGCGATCGGCCCTGTTTCCGCCCCTGCACGGGTCAGGGAAAGCCCGGTCCAAGCGACGAGACACGCGGTCGCACTCTCGGCAAGCTGGCTCGTCATTCTCGTCCTCATTGGCATTGGCGTGCTCGTCTTCGCCTCCAGTAAGCTGGAAGCGGTGACCGAGTCGCTCGAAGGTCGTTTCGGACGCTCGTTCTGGGCCGGCATCGCAACGCAGTTGGCGCTGGCCCCGGTTCTGGCGCTCATGGTCGTTGCGCTCGCCGTGACGATCATCGGGATCCTCCTCATCCCGTTCGCGATCGTCGCCTTCGTGCTCGCCGTCGCGGGGCTGATCACGCTCGGGTTCCTGGCGGTCGCACGGATCACCGGCGAATCGATCGCGCCGTCCACGACTCACCGGTATCACCCGCGCGGGGCCAACCTGCGAGCGCTCGTGATCGGCGTAACGCTCTACATGGGTCTCTGGGTGGTCGCGTCCGCCTTCGCCTGGGCGCCCGTCGTGGAGATGATACTGCGCACGATCGCCGTCGCGATTACGTGGGTCGCGGCCACAGTGGGGCTCGGTGCGGCGGTGCTGTCTCGAGGCGGCACGCGTCGCCCGACGGATACGCTGGCCGCCGTGGCGCCCGTCAACGACCTGCCGTGGCAGACTCCCACACCGGTCACGGGCGTAGCAGCCGCGCGAAGGCCGACGCCCTCGTCTTCAAAGACGCGCCAGCGATGATCCGCGCCGCGACTGCGAGAACCGCTGTGGCGGCCGCTGTCGTCGCCGTGGTTACGCCCGCAACGCCCGCCGCGCTCGGCGCGCAGAGCTGGCGCACCCTCGACGTATCGCGCCAGGTGGCCGATTCCGCGCCGTCGTCGGTCGAGGTGGTTTACGGGACCGGGTCGCTCGGCGTTCGCGCCGCTCCGACCGGCCTTCTGTACCATATGCAGCTCCGCTACGACGCCGAGCGCGCGAAGCCACGCCATACGTTCGACGCCGCCGCACGCACGCTCTCCCTCGGGGTCCAGCGGTCGGACGTTCGGTTCACGGGACGTGAGGACGGCGAATCGGGACGCCTGCTGCTGGAACTGTCGCGCGTCGCGCCGCTCGACCTCGCTCTCGACCTCGGTGCCGTCGAGGCGGACGTCGACCTGACCGGGCTTCGGCTGCGCCGATTGAAGTTCGAGTCGGGCGCGAGCGACGCCACTCTGCGTTTCGATTCTCTGAACGCCACCAAGATGGAGCTGTTCGAGATCTCGCTCGGCGCGGCAAACTTTCGGGGGACGCGACTCGCCAATGCCAATGCCGCGGAGATTCGAGTCGATGCCGGCATTGGCAACGTCGAGCTCGACATGGGCGGCGAGTGGACCAGCGACATCGAGCTGAAGGTCGAGGTGACGTTCGGGGTGGTGACGATTCACGTACCGCCCGACGTCGGTATTCGCGCCTCGCATCGGAAGGTGATCGCTGGTTTCGAGAGCGACGGGCTCGTCGAACGGGACGGCGCGTGGGTATCGACGAACTGGGATTCGGCGCCGCGCAAGCTCCGCATTACGGCCGAAACAGTGCTCGGCAAGCTCAAGATCGACCGTACCGGGCGTTAGGTCGGCCCCTCTTCGCACAACCCTTGCCTTGCAAAGCGTCATTCCAGGTGGAGTGACGCATGGTTCTCTTCGGGTATCGCGTCGGGTCTGTCGCCAAGAAAACGCTTCGCGAGATCCTCGATGACAAGATTCTGGGGCTCGCCGCGCAGACGGCGTACTACTTCTTTTTCTCGCTCTTCCCGATGCTGCTGTTCCTGGCGCCGCTGTTGAGCCTCGTCGGGAACAAGGAGGAGACGTTCAACGCCATCGTCGGTCGGCTGCGGGAAGTGGTTCCGACCGAGGGGTGGGCGCTCATCGGCGGCGTGATCGAAGACGTGGTGTACGCGAAGAACGCTCCCGGGCTCATGTCGGTGGGCGCGCTCCTCGCGATCTGGGCGGGGTCGAATGTCTTCAGTTCGCTCATTGATGCGCTGAACACGGCCTACGACGTCGAGGACACGCGTCCGTGGTGGAAGAAGAAGCTGATCGCCGTGGCCAGCGTCATCGTGACGGGACTCGTGATACTCACGTCTACCGTCCTCATCCTGGGTGGCGGCACGCTCACCGACTGGATTGCCGACCGTCTCGCGCTCGGTGGCTTTGCGCGCGCGGTCTGGGGGGCGCTGCAGCTGCCGATCGCGTTTCTCCTGCTCGTCACGATCGCGGCGCTGTCGTACTACTTTCTGCCCAACCTTCGGCAGAGCAAGCGCCAGGTTCTCGTCGGAGCACTCTTCGCGACCGTCGCTTGGGCGGTCGTCACTCTCGGTTTCCGCGCGTATGTCGCGAACTTCGCGAACTACAACGCCACGTATGGCGCGCTAGGCGGCGTGATCGTGCTGCTGACCTGGATGTACTTCTCGATGCTGGTGTTCCTGATCGGCGGCGAGATCAACGCGGAGCTGCACCGCGGTACGGGCGCCGTGGCGCCGCGGGTTGGCGTGCTGTACGGCGGTCGCATCGAGACGGCTGCCGCCGCGGGCGTCCCGTCGCTCGATCGGGTGGAGCGGTTGGAGCCGTTAGGCGCGCGGCGCACGTAACGTGACGGGGGTGCCGCGGCCAACCCCGAGTGCGTCCGCCGCCCGGCCGTCACGCTGCGCGACCTCCACGAATCCGATCGAGCCGACGAGCGCGACGAGCTCGCCGCAAGGCACATCGGCGTAGGTGCGCACGATCGGGAGTCTGCGGCCGGTGATCTCCACCTGGCCCCCGCGCGGGGCAATCAGGTTGGTCACGGCGTTCCCGAACCGGTCGATCGCGATCACCTCGCCGATCACCGAGCCATCCGGCGCGCGTCGCGCTTCGGGGGTGCGTCGAATGACCGGGTCGCTCAGCACCGTGCCCAGCTCGTCGAGCGCGAACCCGAGCGCGAGTTGCGCGGCCGCCGGCGCGAAGACGTCTCGCCCATGGAAGGTCGGTGCGGCGGTGCTCGGCACGCGAAGCGAAACGGCGTGCGAGCCCGCCGCGAGCAACGACGGACTCAGCACCCCGTTGTCCGGCCCGACGAGAAAGCGGCCGTCACTGCTCACGGCCAGTGGCGCGCGTGACGTTCCCACGCCCGGGTCGACGACCACGACATGCACGGTCCCGGGAGGAAAGCGCCGCCAGTACCGCGCGACGGCCAGCCGCGCACACTCGATGTCCTGCGATGGGATGTCGTGCGAGAGGTCGACCACGGTCGCTTCGGGTGCCGCGGAGAACAGAACGCCCTTCATCTCGGCCACGTAGCCGTCGGCGGTGCCGAAGTCGGTCAGCAGGGTGATGAGCGGGCGCATCGTCACACCGATTTGCCTTTCCAGCCGCCGGCGCGCCAGAGGGCCACCATCGCTACGCCACGGGCGACCGCGGTGAGCGTCAGCGTCCACCAGATCCCGTCCGCGCCCCAGCGCTCGGCACTCCACCACGCGAGAGGGATCCGGAGGGCTGTGAGGGACGTGGACGTGATCATCGGTGGCAGCGTGTGCCCCGCACCGCCGAGGGCGCCTTCCAGGACGATCTCGGCGCACGTGGAGAGCTGCGCGACGGCGGCGATGCGCAGGTATCGAACGGCGACGTCGATGACAGCCGGGTCCGTCGTGAACAGCCGGGCGAGATGCTCGGGGATCATCAGCGCCGCGACCCCCGCGACCAGCGCCGGCGCCGAGGCGTATCCCAACGTGATCCAGCCGGCACGTTCGGCACGATCGGGCCGCCGAGCCCCGAGGTTCTGTCCCACGATGGCGGCCGCGGCAGCCCCAAACCCGATACTGATCGTGTAGACCCAGCTCTCCACGCGATGCCCGAGCCCGAGGGCGGCGAGCGCCGGTGTTCCGAACTGCGTGGTCGTGCGCGTGAGCGCCACGTAGATGACGGAGAATACGATGCCCGTGAGCGCCGTCGGGAGTCCGACACGCGCGATCGCGCGGACGGTCGGCGCAGTGACTGGCCGTGCCTCGAGCAATCCGCGCCGCACGAGCAACACGATTCCGATGAGAAACGCGCCGCCACGCGTGAACACGAGCGCGATCGCCGCGCCGGCGATGCCCAGACGAGGAAAGCCCGCGACGCCGAGGATCAGGAGCGGATCGAGTAACAATGTGCACGCGGTCGAGACGAGCAGCAGGAGGAAGGGGGTGCGAGTGTCGCCGGCGGCGCGAAACGCGGCATCCACGGCGAAGTAGCCGTAAATGAGCGGCGTGCCCAGGAAGTAAATGCGCAGGTACTCTCGCCCGAGCCGAGTCACGTCGTCGGGCGTCCCCATCCAGGCGAACAGCCGGTCCACCGCTAGCGCGCCAGCGATGCCGACGACGGCGCCTAACGCCAACGCGAACACGACGGCCTCGCCGACGACGCGTGCCGCCTCGGCAGAGCGCCGCTCCCCGTGGCGCCGCGCGGCGACAGCCGTGAGCCCCACGCTGACCATCTCGGCCAGCGCGATCACCATCCAGATCCAGAACACCGCCGTGGACACGGCGGCGAGCCCGCTCGCGCCAATGCGCGTACCGACCCAGAACGCGTCCACCGAGGTGAAAATCGTCATGAGGACGTTCGACGCGACCGCCGGGAACGCGAGACGCCGAATGACGGTGGGGAGCGGATCGTGCAGCACGCTCGCGACGCGCTCGCCACCGGCGACCGCAACGGTGGCGGCGCCTTCGTGCGCGTCGAAAGGAAGCGCGGCCGCCGGAGCAGACTCCGGCGGCCGCGCTTCAGGCACGGGCGGGGCGTCCTCTGGACTCACCGCGTAGAGGCTGCACCGAGCGCCGCAATGACGCGGTCGGCGAGCGTGCGGAGCGCGCGCGCCGCAGGCGCGTCGGGCTCGGCGACCACGATCGGCTCGCCGCGATCGCCCCCCTCGTGGATGCGTGGGTACAGCGGGATCTCACCCAGCAGCGGAAGCTCGACCTCATCGGCCAGGCGCTTACCGCCGCCGGTACCGAAGATGGCCGTTGGCTTGCCACAGTGCGGGCACTCGAACCAGCTCATGTTCTCCACGATGCCTAACACGGGAACGTTCACCCGCTGGAACATCTTGACCCCGCGCAACGCGTCGCCCGTCGCGACCTCCTGCGGGGTCGTCACGATGAGCGCGCCGTGAACGTTCGTGGCCTGCACGAGCGACAACTGCGCATCGCCCGTCCCGGGCGGCATGTCGACGAGGAAGTAATCGAGCTCTCCCCACGCGACGTCGCGGAGGAACTGGGTGACGATCTTCATCACGATGGGGCCGCGCCAGATGGCTGGCTGGTCGCGATCGATCAGGAACCCGAGGCTGATCACCTTCACCCCGTGCGCCTCGAGCGGGATCATCTTCTGGTTGACGACCGGCGGCGGTGCGTTCACCCCCATCATGCGCGGCACGTTCGGCCCGTAGACGTCGGCGTCCATGATGCCGACACGAGCCCCGGTGCCGGCGAGCGCAATCGCGAGATTCGTCGCGACGGTGGACTTCCCCACCCCACCTTTCCCGCTCGACACCGCGATGATGCGCCCGAGCGATGGGTACGCGACCGGCGTCGGTGCGGACGGCCGCGGTGCGGCTGCCGGTGCCGCGTTCATTACGGGCAGCGCGCGGGCCGGTGCGTGTGGCGGGGGCGGCGCTGGCCGGTCGCCACGTGGCTGCCCGAGTTCCGCCGGATCCTTCACGTCCACTCGTACCTCCGTTACGCCATCCACCGACTCGATCGCCTGACGAACGTCGCGCACGAGCGTCGCCGGATCGGCCGGGGCGAGCAGCATCGTCAGGCGAACCTTGCCGGCCGTCGTCGTGCCGATGTCGCGCACCATCTCGGACTCCACGACGTTCGCGCCGGTGCGCGGGTTGATCACGCCGGCCAGGGCTGCGCCAATGCGTTCATGCAGGGTCTGGGTCATTGTCTCGTGTCAGTGCGCTGGACGTCCTTCACTTCCGGAACGCGCGCACGCAGATGAGCGGCAATCCCCTCGATCATGTTGGCTGCCGACATCTCGCAATCCGGACAATCCCCTTCCACACGAAGGAGCGCGACCCCCGACGTCGCATCGAACCGCACCAGCTCGATCGTCGCCTCCTCGATGTGCAGGAGCGGACGAAGCTCGTCGAGCGTCTCACGGATGCGATCGTCGATGTCGCGAACCCCCCTCGCGCCTCGGCCGAGAATCACGCCGGCGCTCCTTCGACGAACCGTTCGTTGCCGTTCGAGACGTACGCGCGCGCCGCGGAGACCACACGCATTCGAACGTCCTCCATGGAGCCTGGGATGAGGGCGCCGGCGGCCTTCGCGTGCCCGCCGCCACCGAACATGCGGGCGAAGCGGTTCACATCCACATCGCCCGTACTGCGGAACGAGACCTTCACCTTCCCGTACCCGAGGTCGCGAAAGAAGAGTGCGAGCCGCGTGCCGGAGATGGAGCGCGGGTGCTCGACGATCCCTTCGAGATCCTCAGAGGTTACGTCGTAGCGGTCGAGCGCGTCGGCGGGGACGGAGATCCACGCAATGCCATAGTCGCGGTCGACCTCGAGCGTGCTGAGCGCGTCCCGGAGCAACGCCAGTCGCCCGGGCGATACGGACGCGTAGATCCGCCGATACATCTCCTCGGGGTCGACGCCCGCAGCGAGCAGCTCACCGGCAATGGCGTGCGCGCGTGGCGTCGTGTTGCTGAACCGAAACCCGCCCGTATCGGTCAGAATCGCACAGTAGAGCGCGGTGGCGATGGGCTCCGTGAGCTGCAGGCCGAGCACCGACGCGAAGTCGAAGATGAGCTCTCCGGTCGCGCACGCCGTCGTGTCCGAGACCATCACATCACCCGCGGGCTCATCCGAGATGATGTGATGGTCGATCACGAGCCGCGGGACCTCGAGCTTGCGCGCTGCGTCGGCCAGCACGCCGAGCCGCTTCATGTCACTCACATCGAGAACGATCAGGACGTCGAGCGGCTTCAGCGCGGCCGCTCCCTTGGCGGTGTGGTCGATGAGATCGTCGCCGAGGAGGAACGAAAACGTTGCGGGCCACGGCGTGGGGTTCACGATCCGGGACTCGATGCCCATCTGGCGGAGGAGCCGGGCGAGGCCGGCGACCGAACCGCAGGCGTCGCCATCCGCGTTCATGTGCGTCGAAAGGACTGCCCGCTGCCCCGATCGGAGCTCGGTGGCCAGACGTTCGATTGCGGCCCGTCGCGCGGGCGGCGGCGTAATGAGGTTCGACGATAGCACGACGCGCGGTGGAGAAAGCGAAAGCGGCGCCCCGTGCGAGGCGCCGCCAGAAACATAACCCCGAGGGCCGGCACGCGGTGGCCGCCAACCTCGGGTATACGAAGGACGCTACCGTGCCTGCGACGCCGCGAGATCGGCGCGACCGGCGCGTGAGTGCGTACGGCCATACCCGAAGTAGATCGCCAGCCCGATCCCCAGCCAGATGAGCAGGCGTAACCACGTGTCGCTCGGGAGGCCAGACATCATGTAGCCGCAGATCAGAATCGCGAGAATCGGCACGACCGGAACGAACGGCGTCCGGAACGGGCGATGCAGGTCCGGCGACCGATACCGCAGCACCAGGATCCCTGCACTCACGATCACGAACGCCAGCAGGGTGCCGATCGACACGAGCTCGCCGAGGAGCCCGATCGGGAACAGGCCGCCGATCACCATCGCCACCGACCCGGTGATGATCGTCGCGAGGTACGGCGTGCGGAACCTCGGGTGAACCTTCGAGAAGACGCCCGGGAGCAGGCCGTCGCGCGCCATGGAGTAGAAGATGCGCGGCTGGCCGAGCAGCATCACCAGCACCACCGAGGCGAGGCCGGCGATAGCGCCGATGTTGACGAGGTACGTGAGCCAGAGGAGCGACGGGCCAGCCCTCTCGATCGCGACGAACACCGGGTGCGGAACGTTGAGCTCCTGGTATGGCGCGAGTCCCGTCATGACGAGCGCCATCAGGATGTAGAGCACCGTACAGATCGCGAGCGAACCCAGAATGCCGATCGGTAAGTCTCGTTGCGGATTCTTCGCTTCCTGTGCGGCCGTCGATACCGCATCGAATCCGATGTACGCGAAGAAGATGACACCGGCCGCGCGAACGATCCCGCTCCATCCGAAGTGCCCGAATTCGCCCGTGTTCGCCGGAATGAACGGCGTCCAGTTGGCTGAGTTCACATACATGAACCCGAAACCGATGACGAGCAGGACGATGCCGACTTTCACGAACACGATCAGGTTGTTCAGGCGCGCGGACTCCTGAATGCCCACGACGAGAAGCGCCGTCAGAATGCCGATGAGGGCCATCGCCGGCACGTTCAGCACCCCGGCTACCTGATAATGGCGGGAGAGATCGCACGCCCCGGTGACGAGGTGGTTATTTGTCGGGTCGACGCACAGCATCGATCGCACGAGCGTGTGCGTGCCCTCCACGCCGAACGGCGCGGACGTGAACTGCCGCGGGATGTGAACTCCGAGCTGGCCGAGGAACTCGGTGAAGTAACCGGACCAGCCGACGGCGACGGTCGATGCCGCAAACAGGTACTCGAGAATGAGGTCCCAGCCGATGATCCACGCGATGAACTCGCCGAGCGTCGCGTATCCGTAGGTGTACGCGCTCCCGGCGATCGGGATCATGGACGCGAACTCCGCGTAGCACAGGCCCGCGAACAGACACCCCAGTCCCGCCAGCACGAACGAGAGCACGATCGCAGGCCCCGCGTACTGCGCGGCGGCCGTGCCGGTGAGAACGAAGATGCCGGCCCCGATGATGGCGCCGATGCCGAGGAGGGTGAGGTTCAGTGCCCCGAGCGATCGTTTGAGGGAATGTTCACCCTCGATGCTCGCCTCACCCTGAAGTTGCTCGACAGTCTTCTTGGACCATAAGCCCATGCGCAGATCTCCGCGGGTCGTGTTCGGTGATACGGCGATGCATACGAGGTATGCAGCCGAATGATGCCCAGAAAACCGGGCGGGAAGGTGGCCGGCGGTTGTGAGCATTGTCAAGGTGAAACACGCGGTTCGGACGGATGTCAGAACTCGCAACTACAGTGACTACGCTGGAAGTGGTAAGCCGGATCTGTTCGACGCAGCCGTTGGACGGCTCTCGCGCCAACCGCGTCCAACTGCGTCCAAACTGCGGTGCGGGGTGACAGCATGAACCCCCGGGAGGCCTCTCACTCATAGTGAGACTTCCCGAGGGTGGCCCTTTCACCATGCAGCTACCAGCACCAGCTTGACGCAACCAGCGCTGGCTGCCGTTCCTGTTCCCGTCGCAGCTTCCCGGTCGGGAACTAGACGCTGTAGTTAGGCGCTTCCCTGGTAATCGTAACGTCGTGCGGGTGAGACTCTCTTAACCCGGCGGACGTAATGCGGACGAACTGACTGGAGGTCCGCAGCTCGTCGATCGACGCGCAACCGACGTAGCCCATGCCACTTCGGAGACCGCCGACCATCTGGAACAGCACGTCCCCAACTGGTCCCTTGTACGGCACGCGTCCCTCGATCCCTTCGGGGACGAGCTTCTTCGGCGACATTTCCCCTTCCTGGAAGTAGCGGTCGGCACTCCCGTCCTGCATCGCGCCGAGGCTACCCATGCCGCGGATCATCTTGAACCGGCGTCCCTCGAGGAGCATGGACTCGCCCGGGCTCTCCTCGGTGCCCGCGAGCATCGATCCCATCATCACGCTCGACGCGCCGGCGGCGAGCGCCTTCACGATGTCGCCCGAGTACTTGATGCCGCCGTCGGCGATGACGGGGACTTCGCCCGCCCCCTCGACGGCGTCGAAGATGGCTGTGAGCTGCGGCACGCCGACCCCCGTGACCACGCGCGTCGTGCAGATCGATCCGGGCCCCACACCAACCTTCACCGCATCCACGCCGCGCTCCACGAGCGCGTGCGCGCCTTGCCGGGAGGCGACGTTCCCCACGACGAGCTGGACGTCGGGAAACATCTCGCGCGCGATGCTCGTCGTCTGCAGCACGCCGTCGCTGTGCCCGTGGGCCGTGTCGATCACCAGCACATCGGCCCCGGCATCGATCAGCGCGCGAGCACGCTCCAGGTCGTGCCGAGCGGCCCCGATCGCCGCCGCGACGCGAAGGCGGCCGTGATGGTCCTTGTTCGCGTTAGGGTACTGGCGCCGCTTGTGGATGTCCTTGACGGTGATGAGCCCCTTGAGCCGTCCATTGCCATCGACCACGGGCAGCTTCTCGATGCGATGCTTGCCGAGGATCCGTTCGGCTTCATCGAGCGTCGTGCCGGCGGGCGCGGTCACGAGTCCTTCGGAGGTCATCGCGTCGCGCACCGGCCGATCGAGGTTTCGCTCGAACTGCAAGTCGCGGTTCGTGATGATGCCGACGAGCCGGTCGTCCGCATCCACGATCGGCAATCCGGAGATCTTGAACCGGCCCATGAGATTGACCGCTTCGCGAAGCGTGGCGTCCGGCGCGAGCTTGATCGGGTTGAGGATCATCCCGCTCTCGGACCGCTTGACGCGATCGACTTCGGCGGCCTGGCGGTCGATGGACATGTTCTTGTGCAACACGCCGATGCCGCCGGCACGCGCCATTGCGATCGCCATCTCCGATTCGGTCACGGTGTCCATCGCCGCGGCCACGAGCGGAACGTTGAGCTCGATACCGCGAGTGAACCGGGACTTCGTGCTCACCTCGCTGGGATGCACGACCGAGTGGCGAGGCACGAGCAGGACGTCGTCGAACGTCAGCGCGACATCGGTGCGGACACGCGCACTGCCGTGCGGACGCGCGTCATCAAAACGCACCGGCCCGCGGTCCGACTTACTCGGACCAGCGGGCCGTGAATGAGAACGAGTCGAGGTTGCCATAGCGAAACGTAGACGCTTCGCCTGGTGCTGTCTAGCTCCGGCCGATCGCGCGCAGGCGGCGGCGGACGCGCCGCGGAAGGAAGAACGCCGCAGCCGTCAGGACCTGCCGAAGGTTCATCGATCTGAGGTCGGCCGGATTGCCGGCCCAGTACTGCATGACGACCGTTCGCCCCGCATTCGCGATCAAGCGCTGCAACGCGGTCACGAGGAGAAACACGTCATCGACTTCGCCGAGAAACGGGATGAAGTCCGGTATGAAATCGATCGGCGTCAGGATGTACGCGACCGCCGCGGCAACGAGGACCTTGTCGACCGCCGAAACGCGCCGATCGGACAGGAGCCCGAAAAGAAGGCGCACGTAGTTCGGCAGCTGCCGGATCGTGTCCATCACGGTGCGCTTGGCGCCGGTCCGTGGGCGCACGGGAACCTCGATCTCCTGGTCGATCTCCTGGTCGCTGAACCGATCCTCGAGACGCGGTGACGAGCGCGCACGACGACGCCCACGTCGGCTTCCGCGAACTTCGGCGCTTCCCTCGCGCGGCGTCATGGCTGTGCCTCCTCTGTCGGTACCGGAGGAGCGTCTGGCGGCCGCTCGGCCGGAGGCGCCGGCGCGGCACCCTCCGTAAGCGCACCCGACGGAGTCGTCAGGCTGCTCGCCGCGCCGACAATGTCGTTCGCAACAGACTTGCCAGCGGCAGCCACACCGCTGAGCACCCCCATCGCCTTGTTCATGAGGTTCATCGTCTCGGAGATCGTCGCCGCCGAGACGCGGCCGGCGCGCAGGCGATCCTCGACCGTTTCAGCGAATCGCTGAAAGACGTTCGTGGACGGGTTCTGGCGTTCCGCGTACTTCGATTCGAGAAACTCGACGTAGTCGAGTACCTGGTAGAGGCGCTCGTCCGAAAGCGTGTCGAGCTTCCGGAGGATGCGGTCTCGCAGGAACTGGTTCATGGATCAGCCTCGCCATCGGGCCCGCTTACCTCGGGCGTCGATGTGAACATACGAGGCGCTCCCCCGGTTGTAGAGTCCCATCCCGCCGACGAGGTCGGGGTGCTTGCGCTCGACCTCCTCGACGGCACGGGCGATGAGCCGCGTGTCGGCCGCGGTGATCCGTCCATCGCCGTTGCCGTCGATCGCGACGTCGGCAGCGTCGCCGTACTGATGGCGACTGTCGCGCGCCGCACGCTTCACACGGCGATTGTGGTTCGGGGTCCGGAACCCCGAGTGCACATCCAGCGTGATCGTCGTGTCAGCGTGTGTGCCGGTGATCTGGGCGATCTCGGCGACGACGAGCTCGATCTTGTCGAGCAGTCGCGCATCGAGCGCTGCATAACGCGGCCAGCTTTCCTGGCCGTCATGGCTCACGAAATCGGAGAGGCGAAGGTGCTTTGTGAGCGGAAGGTCCATCAGGTCCTGGTCGATCTCGACGAAGCCGGGCGGCGCTTCGCGCTCGCGCACGCCGACACCTAGCCGCTCGACGACGTACGTGCCGATGCGATAGCCGTTCAGGACGCCCCCAAGCTTGGCGGAGAATGGCACCATGACCGAGAGCGCGGGGCCGTCGACCAGCACACGTTCCTCACCTCGAACGAGGGCGAGCCGATAGAACCCCGGCTCGCGCGGAGCCTCGAACCGCGTCTCGAGCGGTCGCGTCGACGCGAGCGGCAGCGCGTACACGGAGCCGCTGTCCGCGAACGGAATCCACGCGTAGCCGATCTCGGTCGGATCGCTTCGGAGATCCATCGGGTATACGACCGGCGCCGACGGGAGCGCGAACAGGACGCGGACCTGGCCGCTTCTGCCGAAGGCGTTGGGAGACGGGAGCGCCAACGGGCCAGTGGTGTCCTCCAGGGCAACACTGCCGCGGCTCTCGATGAGCTGTCGCGGAGGTTCGTAGAACTGAATGACGCCGATGGCCGCCGATCCGAAGATCGCGAGAGATGCCAGCTGGGCCTTCACGCGCCGCGCGGTACGCCGCGGCGCAGGTGATCGCTGGTCCGTCACGAACGTCCCCAGCGCGCCCGAGCCCCGCGCACGTCGACGTGCGCGAATGGGCCATGTGCCTTCGTCGCCCGGTACAGGGCGGCACCACCGACAAGCTCCGGATGCGCGCGTTCGACGCGCTCGATCGCCTGCATGATGATCCGCGCGTCACGTGAGTCGATCCGCTTGTCGCGATTCAGGTCGTCCATTCTGCCGTTGCCGTCGTTGTCGACGAAGACGTCCGCCGCGTCGCCGAACTGATGCCGGCTGTCGCGTGCACGTCCGCGGCCAACTCCCCGCGCGTTGTACTGCGGCGTCCGAAATCCTGACATCACCACCATACGGTCGACTCGAACGCCGTGCGCACCGAGGTCGTCGATTACGAGCTCGAGCTTGTCAACGAGCTCTTCACGAAGCACGAGGTACTTGGGCCAGACGTCGCGTTGGTCATGGGTCAGGAAGTCGCGAAGCCTGAAGTGCTCCGAGATGTACAGGTCCTGGGTCTCCGGCGTAACCTCGATGAACCCTTCGGGGTTGTCATAAGCCGCGGTGCGGCCCCGACGTCGCTCCGACGGCCAGAAGCCGACGCGGTAGTCACCGAGTCGCCCGCCGCTCTTGGCCGTGAACGGGATGAGCGAGATGAACGAAAAGGGTCGGCCGAGGATATCCTCGGCGGCGGCGTAAACGCCGGGCCTGGCAGCCGTCGGGTCACTGAAGAGGCGCTCGAGGACCGGAAGGTCGAAGAGCCTCGTGGTGGAGCTGAAGAGCTTGAACCGGAGCTTCCCGCTGCGACCAAACAGCGAAGCGGGGGTGCTTGGCCGGACCGGCGCTGGAATGGTGACCGCGGATGCGTCTGCGCCGGCGATCGCCGCAGTGGGCGCCGCGAGCGCGGGACGGCCAGCGAGCGCGATGGCCGCGGCCGAAAACGATGTCGCAAGCACGCGCCCGACGCGCGTACGATGATTGACGTGCATCAACTGCCTCCCTGGCAACCAGACAGACGGCGTGTGTGACCGCCGTCTCACGGCTTTGCGTGTCGGCGCAGTGTGTGCCAACGTGCCCTTGAACAAGGAGCCTCCGCCCGATGGACGGAGGAGCTGGGTAACATACTCAATTTTATGGGCTTGGGGCGCGCAATCCACCCCGAATAAGACCCAAAGCGTGCTACTAACCTAACTCAGCAGTCAGCCTCTTCTTACACTGGTTGGTCAGTAGATGAACACCGGCGTCCCGACCGGCACCATCTGATACAACGTCTCGATGTCTTCGTTGCGCAGCCGCACACATCCGTGGCTGACGGACGTCCCGATGCTGTTCGGCTGGTCGGTCCCGTGCAGCGCGTAGCCGTCGCCGAGGTTGAGCCGATTCGTACCGAGAACGCCGGTGTACTTCCGCTGCGTGGTCCCGAACGGCGGGATAATGATGTTCCCGTTGGCGACGATCTCCCGGCCGTCCCCGACGTCGAACGGGATCTCCTGCCCTTCTGCGGAGCGCCGAACGACTTCGTTACCAACCACGGTAATGACCGATCCGTCCGCGAGCTTGAGGCTCTGCCCGCGAACCAGCCGGAGCAACCCGAGTTTCTTTTTCTTCGCCTGCTCGACGTAGTGCCAGTCCGGTGGGACCCACACTGGCTCCGTCTCCTTACTCTGGACGACTAACCGGCCGCGCGGAGTTTCGAACTTCCATTTGTTCCCACCACCCTTCGCCAGCACCTTTCCGCTGCCGGTCGCGACCTGAGTGGTGAACAGAATCTGATCCCCTCGCTTGTACCACAGCCGATGGTCGGCGATGCTCACCACAAGATACGGCAGACTGTCGGCTGATTCCGTGCTATCGACCAGCTTCTGGCGAAGCGTGTCGGCCGTCGCGCCCATTCGGCGCTTGATGTCACCAAGGAGATCGAGGTTGTCGTTGAACACCATCCGCGAGATGTCGCGCTCGTAACGCGCGCTCACTGTGGACCGAAACAGCAGCGCGCTCGCAATGGTGACGGCGATCACGCTTCCCGCAAGAACCCACGCCACGCGACCGCCGCTCGCGAAGAACCCTCGTCGTTCGCTCATTCTGCTGTCTCGATATCAGTACAGGTACACCGACATACCCGGGCTCACATTTGGCGCGATGGCACGAAGATCCTGTACCCTGGCCCGAATCGCGCCAGGGATGACATACGTCGAATCGCCTAACGGGCCGTCGCGTGCCGGCGCGTAGATGACCGCGCCGCCGCTCAGCACGATCGCCCCGGCACCGAGCACGCCTTTCAGCACCCGGTCGTCAGGCACGGGGAGTCCGCGGTCCACGAACACCCACTTCGGTACCTCCCACCGGTCGTTCGGCCCGAGCACACGTTCAACGGTGCGTGCGCCACGTGGAGCGACAATGTGAATCGTGTCGGGCGGGCTGCCAACACGCTTCTCCGGCCCCACCTCGACGGGCATCTCGCGGAGCAGCGCGCCCTCCCGCTCGAGGTACATGACGCCACTGTCGACGGCGACCGAGAGGTGCAGTTCCTTGTCGAGATTCGCCTGCCGGCGCATGAGCTCGAGCGTCACACGCATGCGGTTCTGCTCGTTCGTCATGACCATGTCGGCCTTGCGGCGTTCCATGTCGCTCATGCCCGCGCGGAGGCGCTCCGTCTCTCGCGAGTACCGCACGCGTTGATAGACGAGCCATCCGTCGATCGCCACCATCGCGACCGCCGCGGCGAGAAGCACGGTCACCGCGCGCGGGTGCGTGTTGCGCAGCTCGCGCCATCCCCGACCTCGAGGTTGTCCAGGCGACGTCACTTCCGCGGCGTGATGGTGAGAAGGTCGAGAATTGGTACACCGACCAGGTCGCTCTTCCCCGTCCGGACGCGCGCCGTGATCATCACGTCCGCCAGCGTCGAGATCGACTTCGTCGATTCGAGCAGCGAGGGCGGAACGACGAGATACAAGAGCGAGTTCTCGTCAGCCGGACCGCGAGCCAGCAAATAGGTCTCGTTTTCGGCGAGGTCGCGCCGGAGCGCATCGGCTGTCTGTCGCGCTAGTACCTGAACCTGCCAGCGCAGGAGCTTCCCGCGGCTCCCCTGCGGGTCGGCCCGCAGGTCGGCAGCGCTCACATTGCTGCGCACCGAGCTGTCGGCCGGCGCGAGGTCGCGCTCCGGGACCCACCCTTCGACCCGTACACGTACCCATCCGCGGTCGCGCGCCAGGGGGACCATGGGTGTGCCCTGCGCGATCGTCGCCAGGGCGCGTGCGTCGGGCGCCGTTCGAAGCGCCACATTCGTCGTGGGCACGAGCGCCGAGTCCGAAAGCGGTTCCACGGCCCGTGCGACAGGCGCCGGAACGCTCGCCGCTGGCACACTTGCGACAGACCCGGGAGCCGCCACGACCGAGACGAGCGGGGCCGTGCTCGACGCGCCGGCAACGATGGCCGCTGGAATGCCGTTCCTGGCAGCGACCTCCTCCTTCGGCAGAGGGCTCTCCACGTCGCCCGCGCTCGCCTTGGACTCCACGCGCGGCGAGGCGGCGGCCGCCTCGGTACGACGCGGAGGCGTTGGTGTCTTGGCTGGGGTGCTCCGGGCCTTCGTCGTGCTTCGCGGTGCGCTCTTGGCCACTGAACGAGGCGCGGTCGTCGTCGCGGGCGCGGCGAGTGCGGAGCGAAGTACCCACCCGGTCCGCGAAACGCGCACCCACCCCGCAGGGGCGGACCCGCCGACGGTCACCGTGGTGCCTGCATCGAGGGACGCCAGCGTCCGGGCCGCGGCGGCGCCACGGGCCCGCAACGTGGCCACACGATTCCCGACGCGCCGCGCGGATTTGCCGCGCTGCGCCGAAACCCGGCTACGCTCCACGAAACCGGTTACCGAGACGCGGGCGTACGCGCCACGCGTCTCGAGGACGCGCAGCTCGGTCCCCACTCGGACGCTGCCGATCGCGCTCCCCTTCGGGGCAGACAGGATAGCCGCAGGTGTCTTGACGACGCGTGCCTGCGCGAGGACGTCCGTGGCGAAGGCCGCAAGCATCACGGCCACGAGCAGGAGCACTCGCATCGCAGTGGCGGCTCGAGCGGGTGTGCTCATCTGGAAAGACAGTCGAGGGGAATGAAAGGCAGCAGGACGCATCGCTGGTTGGTCCATGTGTGCCCGAATACATTCAACCGGCAGGACAACCTGGGGCGAAAACTCGTGCGCCCGGGAAATCTTCCGGCAAACGTATTCCAGAACAAGCGTATCGATGGCGAACGACGAACAGCGGCCCGTCGTCCTCGTGGTCCTGGACGGATGGGGATACCGGGAAGAACGAGAAGGCAACGCCATCCGGATGGCCCGGGTCCCCACGTGGGAACGACTCTGGTCGCGCGCGCCGCGTACGCTTCTCAACGCATCGGGACTAGCCGTTGGACTGCCCGAAGGGCAGATGGGAAACAGCGAGGTCGGCCATCTGAACCTCGGGGCCGGCCGGGTCGTGATGCAGGACATCGTGAGGATCGACCTGGGTATCCGCGACGGGTCCTTTTTCCATGTGCCCGCCTTTAGGGATGCTTGCGCCCACGTGCGTCGCACGGGTGGGACCCTGCACCTGATGGGTCTGATCGGCGACGGCGGCGTCCACGCCGTGGACCGCCACCTCTTCGCCCTATTCGACCTCGCGGAGCGCGAGCGAGTTCCACGCACGGCGCTGCACGCCCTTCTCGACGGCCGCGACACGCTCCCGAAGTCGGCGCTGGGTTACATGCGCCAGACGGTGGATCGTGCCGCTGGCCGCGCTATCGTGGCCAGCCTTGGCGGCCGCTACTACGGGATGGACCGGGACAAGCGCTGGGACCGGACACAGCTGTGGTACGACGCCGCGGTGCTGGGCGTCGGGCCCCAGGTGACCGATCCCGTCCAGGCGATCGCCGACGCGTACGAGCGCGGGGAGTCCGACGAGTTCATCAAGCCGATGGTCGTCGCGGCGGGCGGCGGGGCAATCGCCCCCTTCCGCGCAGACGACGCCCTCATCTGCTTCAACTACCGGTCGGACCGGATGCGACAGATGGTGCGTGCTCTCACGGTCGACGGATTCGACGGCTTTCCGACTCGGCACCCGCGCGTTCCGGTGGCAACGATGACGTCGTACGACCAGACGTTCACCGTGCCCGTCGCGTTTCCCCCACAGAGCATGGCGCGCATCGTCGCCGAGGTCCTCGCGGACAGCGGTCGCACGACGTTGCGCACGGCGGAAACCGAGAAGTACGCGCACGTGACCTACTTCTTCAACGGCGGTATCGAGATCCCGTATGCCGGAGAGGAGCGGATCCTCGTCCCGAGCCAGAAGGTCGCGACGTACGACCTGATGCCGGAAATGAGTGCGCCGGGTATCACCGATGTCCTGTGCGGCGCCATCGAGCGGCGATCGCACGACTTCATTCTCTGCAACTATGCGAACGGCGACATGGTGGGCCACACGGGCTCGATCCCGGCCACGCTCACCGCCGTCGAGACAGTGGACGCCTGTCTCGCGCGCGTGATGGCGTCAGCGGAGCGTGCAGGAGTCCGACTCCTCATCACCGCCGATCACGGCAATTGCGAGCAGATGATCGACCCCGCGACCGGCGGCCCGCACACGGCGCACACCACAAACCCGGTGCCGTTCCTCGTGATCGACCCCGAGGGCGGCGACGAGGGGCTGCGTGAAGGAGGCGCCCTGTGCGACGTGGGGCCCACGATTCTCCGCATGCTCGGCGTGGATCCGCCGGAGGAGATGACGGGCACTGACCTCAGATTATCCGGAGTGAACGCGTGAACGTTTGGACGCTCGTAGTTCGTGCAACAACGCTTGGCATGGTGGTGGCCGCACCGGCCGCGGCACAGGTCGGGCACCTGCCGCAGCGGAGCCCGTACGCCGACCTTCCGTACCGACAGGAAGCGACGTTCTTCGCCGGATGGTACGAGGCGGGAACGGACGCCGTCGGTGTCGCCCCGAAGAGCGGCCCGATGGTCGGCGTGCGGTACGAGCTGCGACTCGTGGGGCCCGCGCTGCTGACGTCGAAATTCGCGTTCGTGTCGTCGCAGCGCGATGTGATCGACCCGCGTCGACCGGCGGATCAGCGCCTCGTCGAAGCCGACGCATCGTGGCCGCTGTACATGGCGGACGTCGGGATCGCCCTCAACCTCACCGGCCAGCGGAGCTTCCACCGCCTCGTGCCGTTCGTGAACGGGGCAATCGGCGTCGCGACGGACTTCAAGGGAGACACCGACGTGGGCGCCTGGCGATTCGGCACCCCGTTTGCGTTTTCCCTCGGGGGAGGCATCAAGTGGGTTCCCTCGGGGAACTTCCAGGCGCGAATCGACGTCGGGACCCAGCTCTACCAGATCAAGTACCCCAACTCGTACTACACGACGGCGAGTGACGGCACGAGCGTGTTACAGCTCAACGAGTCGAGGAATGACTGGACGAGCAATCTCGGGGTGTCGCTCGGGCTCTCGTATCTGTTCTTTCGGTAGCGGCGTCGGCCCGCCGGGCTCGCCGTGTACGGGCAGTCACCATGAGGTGAGCGATGGCGCATGACTTCGAGAACACGGACGACGTTGGGGACCTGAGCGATCGCGAGCTCCGGGGCGTCGTGCGCGAGCGACTGGCGGAGCACCGAGGGCTCGACGTCAACGACATCGAGGTTCACGTCGAGAACGGGGTCGTGCGCCTTGGCGGCCGCGTCGGGACGGAAGCGGAGCGGCGTGTCGCAGAGCACGTCGTGACCGATGTGATCGGGATCGCGACGGTCGACAATCAGCTCGTCGTCGATTCGCTGCGCCGCGCGGAGAGCCCGGAAGCAGTCGACGACCATCTCGCGGACGAGAACGATCGCGCGGGACTGCTGCTTGGCGATCGCCCGGTGCCACTGAGTCCGGAAGCAGAGCATCTGGACGAGGATCTCGATTCGCGGTTGTTCGGCACCACCGACGTCGGGAACGCGATCGAGCGAGGGACGGCGTGGATACCGCCGGAATCGCCAACGCCCGAGGGGTTGTCAGGCACAGACGCTCAACCGCCGGACTACACCGAAGATCACTAGCGTCGGTCATTCCGAGCCGTCAGGCGACGAATCCTCGGCATCCCGGTAGACACGGCCTCGCCCCTCTACCGGGATGCTGATGAAAACCCGACGCAGATGGCCGCAGATTTCGCTGATTTCTTGACAATCCCTCTGTCGGGAAGCTGGGCCGCGCGAGAGTACCAACTCTCTGGATAGAGGGAGAATCTGCGTTCTTCGGCGTATTCCGCGTATTCGGCGTCTTGGTTTCTTCCTCCTCCCGGTAGAGGTACCTGACCGCCTCGACAGGGACGACGGCGATTCCCTTCGTCGCTTGCGCTCCTGAGAGCATGCCTCGACTGCGCCTGCCGTGAGCGTAGCCGAAGGGCTCGGAATGACATCGGCGTGCTCCTCTGGCCGGCCGGTATGCCCGTTAGGCGCCAACGAAGCAGGCAGCCCATTGACCGGGCGCGCCCGGGGGAAAGATTTCGATCATGACTGATGACGTAGCGAGCGCCGCCGAGACCCGGCTCGACGCGGTCGAAGAGAGCGCTGTCTGGCTCGACCTGAACGGCGCGCCGGCCGTTACCTGGATGTGCACGCCCGAACGGCTCGACGAGCTCGTCGTCGGCTGGCTGTTCGGCGAGGGGTACATCGAGCGGATGTCCGATGTCGTGCGCATGCGGCCGTGCACGTCGGAGCTCGGGTTCTGGGTGGAAGTGCCTGCCGACAAGTACGACACGGTCGAGCGTGCCGAGCGGCGGCGAGTGCTCGCCTCGGGGTGTGGGGCGGTGACGACGATCCTTGGGTCCATGAACGATGTCCCGCGACGGAATCGACCGCCCATCACGTTCGACACGCCCACGCTCCGGCAGCTCTTCAAGGCACTGTTCGCGCGCGGCGAGCGGTACAAGGAGACGGGCGGTATACACGCCGCCGCACTCACGGACGGCACGACGCTGCTTTACCATGCCGAGGACATCGGGCGCCATAACGCGGTGGACAAGGTGCTGGGAGCCGCCGTCCTCGATGGCCGATCGCCAGAGGATCTCACGCTGCTCGTGACGGGCAGAATTTCCGGCGAGCTGGCGTTCAAGGCTGCGCGAGCCCGGGTCGCCGTTGTCGCGACACCATCCATTCCGTCCACCATTGCGGTGGACATCGCCAGGGCCGCCGGGATGGTGCTCGTCGGGAGGGCGGTGAGCGGGCAGCCGCAGATTCATGGATAGCGCTTCGCGTTCCACGGAATGACCGTTACCGGCGCCATTCTCGCGGGCGGGCGCTCCACTCGTTATGGTGGCGCGCCAAAGGGACTCGAGCTCGTGAACGGGCGGCGCATCATCGACCGTGTTCGGGACGCGCTCGAACCCGTGGTCGATGACCTGCTGCTGGTCGCCAACGACCCCGCCGCCGCCGAGTGGCTCCCCGGCGTGCGGTGCGAGGCCGACGTCCTTCGCGACGTGGGGAGCGTTGCCGGGATTCATGCGGCGCTCGTGCACGCGGCGACGCCGGTCCTGGTGGTCGCGTGGGACATGCCGTTCGTGCCGACCGCGCTCCTGCGAGCACTTCGGGACGCCGGCGCTGGCGTGGATGCGTCCGTGGCCGAGAGCGACTCGCGGCGCGGCGTCGAGCCACTCTGCGCGTACTACGCACCGTCGTGCACCAAAGCCATCGAGGCGCGGGTCGCGGCCGGGGATCGCCGTGTCGTCGCGTTCTACGACGATGTGCGCATTGCCCGGATCGGCGCGGAGGCGGTGGCGCGATTCGGTGACCCTGCCCTGCTGTTCATGAACGTCAACACACCCGAGGAACGCGTACTCGCGGAGGCACATGCGGCAGCCGCCGATGGTGGCCGTTATCGGCAAGAAGCATAGCGGCAAGACGACGGTCACCGTTCGACTCGCGGCGGAGCTGCATCGGCGCGGGCACCGCGTGATGACCATCAAGCACGGGTCGCACACGTTCAACATCGATCCGGCCACGACGGACACGTACCGTCACTATCACGAAGGCCACGCCGAGCGCGTGGCCATGGCCGCGCCGGACAAGTTCGCGCTCATCGTTCGGTGGGACGAGGAGGAGGGACCGGAGCAGATCGCGGCCCGTCACATGAGCGACGCCGACATCGTGGTCTGCGAAGGCTTCAAGCGTTCGCGGTTGCCGAAGATCGAGGTGTTTCGCCGCGCCGCACACGGTGCGCCGCTATACGACCCGGCGGACCCGGCGGCGGGCGACTATCTTGCCGTCGTCGCGGACGGTCCGGTTCCCGGCATTCCCGTTCCGGTGCTGCAGCTGGCCGACGCGACCTGGCTCGACGCCCTTGCCGGGCTCGTCGAGCATCGCATCATGGGAATCGGCGCCGGTCCCGCTGACTGAGCGCCGGCACGCGGGCAGCGCAGGACGCCGTGGCAGCGCCACGAGCAATGGAGACCGAATGACGCGAACGGGTTCGGCATACGCGCGACGATCGCGGGTTGGAAAGCGCCATCGTGCCCCGTGGCAGTGGCCGGCGGCGCGGCTGGCGTTAGGCGTCGCAGCGCTACACGGCTGCGCGTCGGCCGGGATGGGACGCGGAAGTGCCCCCGGCACCCGCGCTGAGCTGCGGCACGCCATCGACTCCATGGTGGCGATCCCGAAGTTCGCGAATGCACACTGGGGCATCCTGATCGTGGATCCGGAGCGCGGCGACACGCTGTATTCGCGCAACGCCGGAAAGCTCTTCATGCCCGCATCCAATCAGAAGCTCGTCACCGGTGCCGTCGCCCTCGCCCTGCTCGGCCCCGACCACCAGTTCGAGACGGCGTTCGCCGCCCGGGGCCCCGTGGAAGGCGGCGTGTTGCGCGGCGATCTCGTCGTGCTCGGGAGCGGCGACCCGAGCATGAGCGACCGCATGCGCGGTGGTGACGTGATGGAGGCGCTCCGCGTGGTCCCGGATTCCCTCCGGGCGCACGGCGTGCGCTACGTGTCGGGACGGTTGCAGCGTGCCGGCGATGTGTTCCCGGACGCGTGGCACGGCTTCGGGTGGGGATGGGATGACTTCGACTTCGCGTACTCGGCGGGAGTCGACGAGCTGTTCTTCAACGAGGGGATGTTCACCATCACGCTTCGCGGCAGCCAGCGTGAAGGAGGACGCGCGTCCACGACCGTCCGCCCCGATATCGGCTTCCCGTCCGTGCGTTCACTGGTCACGACGGTTCGACGACCTGATTCCACGCTCAACGCCGACGGATCGTGGAGCATGCCACGCCGACGCTTCCCGTCAGCGACGATGGATAGCGCGAGCAACCTCGTCACGATCAGCGGCGAGGTGTACGTCGGGGACTCGGTCACGGTGGACGTCGCGTACCGCGACCCCGGGCTCGCGTACCTCTACGCTCTCCGCCGGACGCTGGCGGACCAGGCGCTGACCGTCGAGGGCGGACTCGACCCGCGCTACCCCCGCGACACGTCGACGGCGCTCGACACGATTTTCGTCCTGAAGTCGCCGCCGCTCCGGGAAATCCTCCCCGCGCTCGAGAAACCATCGCAGAACCAGATCGCCGAGATCTTTCTCAAGACGCTCGGCCTTCGACAGACCGGCGTCGGCACCGCTGACAGCGGTCGCGCGGTCGTCGAACGTCAACTGGCTATCTGGGGAATTGCGCCGACATCGTTCGCGGTGCGCGACGGAAGTGGGCTCTCGCGCCACAACTACATCGCGCCCGACGCGATCGTGCGGATCCTCGATGCGATGCGGAAGAGCGAGCATTTCGCGGTGTTCCGCGGGTCGCTACCCGTGGCGGGCGTGGATGGCACGATAAGGAATCGCATGCGCGACACGCCGGCGGCCGGAAACGTGCACGCCAAGACAGGGTTCGTGGACAAGGCACGGTCGCTGTCCGGGTACGTGACGACGGCCGACGGGCGACTCCTCATTTTCAGCCTGTTGTGCAACAACTGGACGACACCTTCACGCGAAGTGGACGAGGTCGCGGACGCCATCGCGGTGCGCCTCGCGGGGCTCGGCAGGCGCTGATGCTGTCGGTGGCCGAGGCGAGCGCGCGCATCCTCGAGGACATCGGGCCGCTCCCGGCGGAACGCGTACCGGTACTGGACGCGCTCGGCCGCGTGCTCGCCGAGTCGGTGCGCGCGCCGATGACGCTGCCTGCGTGGGATAACTCCGCGATGGACGGCTACGCGGTGCGAGCAGTGGACATCGATGCTGCCACCCCCGACAACCCGGTGCGCCTTCGCGTGCTCGAGACGGTTGCGGCAGGCGCGTTCCCCACGCATCGGGTGAGCGATGGCGAGGCCATCCGCATCATGACCGGCGCCCCGCTGCCGGACGGAGCGGACACCGTCGTGCGGGTAGAAGACACCGACGCCGGCACGACTGACGTGCTGGTCCGTGATTCGCGCGACGCGCGTCGGAACATCCGACCGCGGGGCGAGGATTTTCGTGAGGGGGATGCCTTGATGGACCCCGGCGCGGTGCTCGGGCCGGCGCAGTTGGGGGTACTGGCGTCGGTCGGGCGCTCGGCGGTCGAGGTGTATCGCCGCCCTCGCGTCGGGATCATGGGGTCGGGCGACGAGCTCGTGGACCTCGACCGCTTTCACGAGGTGCTCGCGGGGCAGAAGATCGTGTCGTCGAATGGGTACACGCTCCACGCACTCGTACGCAGCGCCGGCGGCCTGCCGATCGACCTCGGCATCGCCCGTGACGACCCGGTCTCGTTGCGCGATCATCTCGCGCGGGCGTCGGGATGCGACCTCCTCATCACGTCCGCCGGCGTGTCCGTCGGCGAGTTCGATTACACGCGCGAGGTCCTGTCATCGTTAGGCGCGGAGATGAAGTTCTGGCGCGTGCGGATGCGTCCCGGGGCTCCGCTCGGCTTCGGGGTATTGGGCGGCATGCCGTGGATCGGGCTCCCGGGAAATCCGGTGTCCGCCATGGTGACGTTCGAGCTGTTCGTGCGTCCCGTCGTGTTGCGGATGCTCGGCCACGTGCGGCTGTTTCGGCGGCCGGTGTCCGTGGTCATGGACGAGCCCGTGTCGATCGGCGCCCGCCTCACGCATTTTCTTCGCTGCATCGTGAGCACGCGTGATGACGGTGTCGTGACGGCGAAGCTCACGGGCCCGCAGGGCTCCGGCATCCTCACCTCGATGTCGCGCGCGAACGCGCTCCTCGTCGTGCCCGAGGAGCGGCCGCGCGTGGAAGCGGGCGAAACGTTGCACGCGATTCCGCTGGGAGACGAGGCCACGCTGACGACGGCCTTCGCGTTATGATCATGCCGCCGGCCACTCCTTCGTTGTCCGCAGAAGCCGCCGCGGTGCTGCAGCGCACGCTCGAGGAGCTCCGTGGCGAGTTCGATGTCGTGGCCACGGAGATCCCGCTGGGAGTGCGCGTCGTGACGATTCACCACCCGCGCAACGCAGATGTCTTGATCGACGAGGACGCGTTCGCCGTCGATGAGCGATTGCCGTACTGGGCGGACCTGTGGCCGTCGGCACGCGTGCTCGCCGAGCGAGTTGCGGCAATGACGCCCGACGACCGCCGCTTCCTCGAGCTCGGGTGCGGAGCGGGGCTCGTGTCGGTGGCCGCGGCGATCGCCGGCTTCGATGTGACGGCAACGGATTACTACGAGGACGCGCTGCGGTTTACCGCGCTCAACGTCCTCGCGAACACGGGCACGCTGATCGATACGAGGGCGGCGGACTGGCGGCGGTTTCCGCATGACCTCGGCCGGTTCGACCTGGTGGCCGCGTCGGACGTGCTCTACGAGCGAGAGTACGCGGAGCTCATCGCGTCGGTCATCGACCGCACGCTCACCGCGCGGGGCACGGCCGTCATTGCGGACCCCGGTCGGCTCGCGGCCCCCCAGTTCGTCGAGCAGGCGCGAGAACGCGGGATGATCGCGGGGATCGCGGATCGCGTGCCGTACGAGGCCGAGAGCGTGCGGCAGACGATCGACGTGTACGAGATCCGACGGCGGTAAGTCCAGACTATGTCGTGGCCCGCTACGGCAGGACGGCCGGAGTCATCAGTAGCCAGTAGTGAGTAGCCCGTAGATCAGTGGAACGCCTGAACGACTGGCGACTCGCAACTGGTCACTGACGACTCGGATTCCGCCTCCCGAAAGAGGGCTTCCCACGCGCCACCGAGCCCGGTCGACATCGACCGCACAGTACGAATGCGATACACCTCACATACGAGTCGCGGTGCGCCCGGGCGTTGGCCCGCGAGCGCGACTCGTGATTACGACCGCTCCCGGTAGGGCGTCAACGATTGAGATTCCCGTCGCCGAGCGCGGACGGTCCGTCCCGGCGTGTCTTTCCTGACTCACCTCGTTCTCGACCTACGTGCCGGTGAGCTTCAAGTACGGCGCCGAGGCCCTCGCGCTCCTCGGAATCGCATACGGCCTGATCAAGTGGGTCGGGCGGAGTCT
>DAINRQ010000065.1:0-32770 GCA_036741775.1 Gemmatimonadaceae bacterium
TGCGCTTCTGCTCGAGCCAGCCCGAGTAGTTCCCCTCGTACGGCACGCCGCGGCCACGATCGAGCTCGAGAATCCACTTCGCAACGTTGTCGAGGAAGTAGCGATCGTGCGTGATCGCGACGACCGTGCCCGGGAACGCCTCGAGGTGATGCTCGAGCCACGCCACGCTCTCGGCGTCGAGGTGGTTCGTGGGCTCGTCGAGCAGCAGCATGTCCGGCTCCTCGAGCAGCACCCTGCATAACGCGACTCGGCGCCTCTCACCACCGGAGAGGTTCGTCACCTCGGCGTCCGCGGGCGGGAGCCGCAGCGCGTCCATGGCCACCTCGATCTTGTTGTCGAGGTTCCACAGGTCGTGCGCATCGATCTGCTCCTGCACCTTCGCCTGCCGGTCGAGGAGCTTCTGCATGGCGCCGTCGTCCATGGGCTCGGCAAACGCCATCGAGATATCCTCGAACTCCTTGAGCAGCCCTCGCTGCTCGGCGACCGCGAGTTCGACGTTACCCTGTACGGTCTTCGTCGGGTCGAGCTGCGGCTCCTGCGACAGGTAGCCGATGCGCGTGCCGGCGTGCGCCCACGCCTCGCCCTGAAACTCCTGGTCGACGCCAGCCATGATGCGGAGGAGCGACGACTTCCCCGCCCCGTTGGGACCGAGGACGCCGATCTTCGCGCCGGGGTAGAACGAGAGCCAGATGTCGTCGAGGATCACGCGCGAAGGTGGAACCACCTTCCGGAGACCCTTCATCACGTAAATGAACTGAGGAGCCACGAGAACAGGGAACGGGGAACGGGGAGCGGGGACCAGGCGAGATGGTCACCTTTGGCTAGTCCCGCGAGGAGACGAAATGTAAGCTTTGACCGGGCCCAGTCCCTAGCCCGCCCCGCGACTGCACAGGAGCGTTCCCAATGCCTCTCGGCCACTTCGCCCGGTTCATCGGGGTGTCAATGTTCTTCCTCGGCTGCTCGCCGCGGGCCGACCGGCCCGATGCGGCAACGGACACGACCAGAGGAGCACCGACCACCGTGACGACTGCCCCGCCGCTCACCGGGACATACTGGCGACTCGTGGCGCTTGGCGATCGCGAAGTTGCCGTGTCGGATACCACACGCGAACCACACCTCACGTTTGCGACGGACTCGGCGCGCGTGACAGGCTCCGGCGGGTGCAACCGCATGTTCGGCAACTACACACTCAGCGGCGACAGCATGTCGTTCGCCGGGATCGGGTCGACGAAGATGGCTTGCCCCGCGGGAATGGAAGTCGAGACGGCGTTCCTGCCGGCGCTCGAGCGGGTGACTGGCTGGCGGATCAGCGGCCAGCACCTG
The DNA here is from genome assembly GCA_036741775.1 of Gemmatimonadaceae bacterium. GTDB lineage: Bacteria > Gemmatimonadota > Gemmatimonadetes > Gemmatimonadales > Gemmatimonadaceae > JAJKIV01. The sequence goes on from DAINRQ010000065.1 coordinate 1,324, forward strand.
GAGCTCACGGACTCGACGGGAGCACTCGTGGCGCGCTTCGAGGGCCGTCCCGGATAGCCCGTCATTCCGAGCGCAGCGAGGTATCCTCGGCACCCCGGTAGACGGATCGCCCCTTTACCGGGAGGAGGAAGAAGACCAGACGCAGATTACGCCGATTTCGCAAAGCCGCAGATTCTCCCTCTATACAGGACGGTTGCTACTTCGCACGGCCGAGCTTCCCGGTAGAGGGATTCTGCGAAATCGGCGAAATCTGCGGCCATCTGCGTCAGGTTTTCTTCATCGTCCCGATAGAGGACCGAGCCCTCTACCGGGATGAGCGCGATTCCTCGACTGCGCGGCCTACGGCCGCTCCGCTCGGAATGACAAGCTTGCTCGGAATGACGGGGGCTATGGCTTCGCGGGGCTCGTGCGCGTCACGCGGCCCTTCTCGTCGAGCTGCGCGATGCGGGTGCGGATCTTCCGCACGTAGCCTAACGTCTCGCGGTAGCGCCAGCGCGGCACCTCCGGCGCCACGATCTCGACGTTGCTCCACGTGCGCTTGTCGAGCGACCGGGCGATGCACGCGCGCTGCGCATTGAGAATCGTCCCCTCACCGGCGTTGTAGCTCGCGAACATGAACTCGCGGCGGTCCGTATCGATCGAGTCGCGCTCCCAGCGGCGCCAGAGGCCGCGATTGTGAAGGATGCCGGCGGCGATGTTGAACTCCGGGTCATCGATCGCGCCGAAGCCCGCCTTCGACTGGATTGCCGCGTACGTCGATGGCATGAGCTGCATGAGGCCGCGCGCGCCCACCCAGCTGCGCGCGTTCGGGTTCATGTCACTCTCGGCCATCGCTTGCGCCTTGAAGAGCCGCCAGTCGTAGCCGACGCCGAAGTACCGCTTGCTGTACTTGCGGAATATGTGATCGTAGCGGTCGACGTCGCGCTTCTTCCCCTGCGCCGCGACTGCGTCGGGCCACGCCGCGACGCCAAGCAATCCGGTGACGAGCGCAGCCTGGACCGCCGCCCGGCGCGCCGCGGTCAATTCAGCGCTCCCCCGATGATGATCGCGATCGCGAGAAACAGCGCGCCAATGAAGATCGCGACCGCGATGTTGCCGTTCTTGAGCTCCGCCTGGAAATCGACAGACGGCGTGAGCAGGTCGATGACCCGGTACGCGACGAACATCAGGACGACACCGAGGCCTGCGTACAGGAAGTTCAGACCGATGACGCGGATTTCCATTGGCTAATGGCTATGAGCCCACGGCTCGTCTTCGTACACGTTCGCGTGAACCATCCAGTTGAAGACGACCGGAAGAAAGCGACCGTCAACCGCGTCACAGGCGTCACGCGTCGCGATGGGGCTTGCTGGTCCGAACACGGGGAGGCCATGGTCGATCTCGCGCCACCGCTCGCGATCACCGAGGCGCGGCACGCACATGTTCGTGTGGAGGTGCCAGCGGGCGATGCCCAGGGGGATGCGCGCGTTCAACTCGTCAGGCGTCGCGTCTTTCGGCGCCGTGTACATCGCGCCGACGAGACGCAGCGAGCCGTCGGGGTTGGGCTTGTACAGAAGCGACGTCGGTTGCGCGGGGTCGAATCGGAAGCGCTCGCGGATGGCGGCGCCCAGCTTCGTGAAGTGGTAGACGTTCTGGTTCTTCACGCCTGGCGCGAACATGCGATACCCCTCGCGCTCGGCGACGCGGACGTCCGTGTATTTCGCGAGCGCGACGCGCGCGTCGGCGACGATCGCGGCGGCCTTCGCGGAGTCGGCGGCAGTCGGTGTGCGGGTCGGCGAGAGTCGCAGGTGAGGGTTCGCGTCGATCGCTCCGCTCATGGCACCGTGAACGGCGTGCGACGCGTCGGCGTCCGTGGCTTCGGGCCGGGTAGTCGTCGAACGCGAGTCGTGCTTGTGCTGGCCCGACGGCGCTTGAGCAGCAGCGACGGCGATCGGGAGAGAAACGACCAAGGCGATACGCGGGAACCAACTCACAGGGGTCCTCCACGGCAGTGTCTGCTAACACTACCTCGTGACGGCTCCCGCGGTTTCGGGCTGCTTGCTGGAAGGTCAGCTGGTGGCTGGCCTCCCAGCATCAGGGCAGCACAGACACCGGCTCGATCTGCCCCCGTATCTCGCCGCTCGGATTGTCGGTCGTGTGCACGTTCACGTACGTGCGCCCGAGTCGCATCAAGGTGAGCAGCGAGTCGAAGCTGACTCCCGGAAGCTCGATGTCCGTCCCATCGAACGTCCCGTTCGCGAGGACGCCGGAAAGCGGGCCTGATGGAGTGGACGACGTGAAGAGCGTCACCACGATCGGGCCGGCGGAGTCGGCGACGGCATGGTGGATATGCGCCATTGTCACCCCTTCGATACCCGACACTCTCAACTCGAAGCGCATCGAGTTCCCGGTCTGCAACTCGAACGTCGACGACCCCGTCGCCGTCGTCGTGACCGGATCCGGGCGCTCCTTGGCGCCCGTCATGGACGTCACGGCGAAGCGGTCCAACGGAACCACCTCGCCGGTCGGAACGATCTGACCGCGTACGATGGGCGTCGTGCTCGAGCTGCCGTGCAAGTCGACGTACGCGTTCCCCGACCGCATGAGAGTGACGAGCGAATCGAGGCTCACACCTCCGCCGATCCCGCTCGGTGTGAACGACCCGGTCACGAGCTGCGCCGCCGAGATCGTCGTGTCCTCCGGGTTCGTGAACAGCGTGACGAGCAGCGAACCGTTCGCGACGGCCGGGCCGCCAAGGTGAATGTGCGCTGCGGTGACGGACGTGAGTCCGGTGACCGTGATCCCGTACCCAACGGTCCGCGAAGTCGAGCCGATGTCGGGCTCCCGCACGGTAATGTTCGCGATGGCCGTCCCGGTTGTAGCACCGGACGTCGGTCGTACGCTCGCGGCGGTGAGCGAGGCCTCGAATCGCTCACCGCGCCCGAGTCCGAGGGGGTCGTTGCTGTCGTCGTCGCAGGCGGCGACGATGGGAAGTAAGGCGAGCAGGAGGAAGTGCAATTGCCGCATTGAGTGCTCCAGCGAGAGCGCTGTGGTCAAGCCTCAGGGATGTTGTTTCTTCGGGGAGTGTCGCAAGAATCGGGCGGACTCGAGAGTGTGCGCGTTGTCCGTTCGGGTCCGTGACCTACCGCACATCGCGCCGCTGGAAGGGCGGAACCTTCGAGCCTCGAGCCCGGTTCGTTCCGAATCGCAGACGCGGTTTGTAGCTTTTGGAGCCCCATGGACTTCACGAACATCTCCAGCACGCTGTCGGGTCAGCCACTTCTCGCGCTGCCGCTCCTGTTCGCGGCCGGCGTGCTGACGAGCCTGACACCGTGCATCTACCCAATGATCCCGATCACGGCAGCGATCGTGGGCGGGCACTCGGCGACCGAGACGCGGCCGACGCGATGGCGCCCATTGCTGCTGTCGCTCACGTACGCGGTCGGCCTCGCCATCGTTTATTCGGCGCTGGGACTTTTCGCGGGGCTCACGGGTACACTGTTCGGCGCGGTGAGCACGAACCCGTGGCTCTACTTCGCCATGGCCAATCTGCTCGTGCTCGCGGGGTTGGCCATGCTCGACGTGATCCCGGTCCGGATGCCGGCGGCGCTCGTGCAGCGAGCGTCTACCGCGGGCACCGGGGGTCGGTTCTCCGGGGCGCTCGTCATGGGAGCCATGTCGGGGCTCGTCGCCGCACCGTGCTCGGCGCCGGTGATGGCGGCCGTGCTCACCTGGGTCACGACGACGAAGAGTGCGGGGCTCGGGTTCGCGTATCTCTTCGCGTTCTCGCTCGGAATGTGCGCTCTGCTCGTGGTGGTGGGGGTGTCGAGTGGCGCACTGAGCCGCCTGCCTCGCGCGGGGGTGTGGATGGTGCGCGTGAAGAAGGTGTTCGCGTTCGTGATGCTCGGAGTAGCGGAGTACTACCTCATAAAGATGGGACAGTTGCTTATATGAGCTATCGGCTAACAGCTATCAGCTATCAGCGAGTCGCCGGGAGAGTTGGTCGGTGGGTGGCCATCGCGGGGTTCGCGGTCGCTGGCGGTCCGGCGCTTTCGGTTCCCGGCTCCCCGTTCACGGTTCCCGGTCTGTCCGCTCAGGAAACCGGTCTCCCTGTCGGGTCCAAGGCGCCTGCGTCGGTCGCGGTCGAGACGCTCGACGGCAAGCCGTTCGACCTCGGTCAGTACATCGGCAAGACACCGGTGCTGCTCGAGTTTTGGGCCACGTGGTGCCCGAACTGCAAGCAGCTCGAGCCCGCGCTGCTCGAGGCGTCGAAGAAATACGCCGACAGGATCAAGCTCGTGGCGGTCGCCGTGTCGGTGAACCAGTCTCCGCAGCGCGTGAAGCTGCACGTCGAGAAGCACGGGATGCCCATGGAGGTCTACTACGACCGCAAGGGCAACGCAGCCGACGCATTCGACGCAGCGGCGACGTCGTACATCATCGTGCTCGACAAGTCGGGCACGGTCGTGTACACGGGACTCGGCGGCACGCAGAACATCGACGCCGCGATCCGGAAGGCGATCGGCGGCTAGTGGCCTAACGTGCGTTCGCGACGTCCGTCGTCACGACGGCGTTCGCGACGCGCGCGAGCTCGTCCACCGCGCCCTTCACGTGATCCACGGTCGTTCTCGGGTTCATCATCGTCACGCGTAGCACGCGTCTCCCCTCGAGCACGGTCGTCGTGATCCAACCGACGCCCGACTGGTTGTAGCGCGCCCGGATCTGGCCGTTGACGGCGTCGAGGGCGTCGTCGTCGAGACGCCCGTCATTCGCACCGACCCAGCGGAAGCAGAGGATGTTCGACTCGGGCTCGTGGAGCGTCACGAAGTCGTCGCGCGCCGAGAGCGTCTCGTGCATCGCGAGGGCGAGGTCGCACAGGTGATCGTGGAGCGCGGCGATGCCGCGACGTCCGTACCGCTGGAGCACTGCCCATGCCTTGAGCGCGTCGCCGCGTCGCGAACACTGAAAGCTGCGGACGCCCTGATCGCGAACGCGCGCGCGGACGGTGTCGCTCGCGTCGCCGTGAAACAGGTACGGCGCGCGCTGGGCGAAGGCGGCCTGGAGGTCGCGCTCGTCGCGCACGAGGAGCATCCCCGCGGGAAGCGGCAGGAGCATCATCTTGTGCGGATCCCACGCGATCGAGCGCGCTCGCTCGATGCCGCGCACGCGGTGCCGGTGGCGGTCGGACAGGAGCGCACTCGCGCCGTGCGCGCCATCGACGTGCAGCCAGATGCCGCGCTCGTCGCACATGCGTCCGATGCGATCGAGGTCGTCGAATGCGCCGGTCGCGGTGTGCCCCGCGGTCGCGACCACCGCCATTATGCCCGTGCCGGCGGCGTTCAGCCGGTCGAGCTCTCGCTCGAGCGCGCTCAGGCTCATTCGATAACGATCGGACGGGACCGCGATCGCGCTGCGCATCCCGAGCCCGAGCTGCGCGACCGCTCGCGTCACCGCGTAGTGCGTGTGCTCGCCGCACAGGACGACAGGCGCGGGATGACCCACTCCCTCGACCCACGAGTCGGGCAACGCGGCGGCGCGCGCCGCGAGCAGCGCGGTGAACGTCGCCTCGGTTCCACCGGACGTGAACGTGCCACCGCTCGTTGGGGGGAGGCCTGCAACATCGCACATCCAGCGAACGACGCGCATCTCGAGCGCGGTGAGCGTCGGCGACATCTCCTCGACCGCGATCGACTGATTGAGGGCCGAGATGACGCTGTCTACCCATGCGGCGATGGGAAGCGCGAACGAAACCTGATGCCCCATGTACATGGGGTGCGCGAGGTGATTCGCGTCGGCGATGATCTCATCGCGAATGCGATCGACGACGTCGGCGAGCGGCCGACCGTGCTCGGGCAGGGACTCGGCGAACCGTGCATCGACCTCGTCGCGCGGCACGGCGGGAGACACGGCGCCCTCTCCGCGACGGGCGCTGGCGAGATAATCGGTGGCGAGCGATGTCACGCGAACCGCGGCGTCAGGCAGCGCGTCGCGTTCGACCTCGTGCAGGATGTCGTCGATCATGTCGGCGCGACGACGCGATGGCCGGTGAATGGCAGCGACAGGAGGTGCCGCGCCGGTTGCGGTTCGTTGCTCAACGAGCACTCGATGGACGTCAGCACGGCCGGTTCATCAATGCGCATGGAGAGGAGGGCGCGGCGCTCGTCGTACGAGAGCTCGCGATAGAAGCTCAGGGTGATGTGTGGGGTGAACGCGAAACGCGGCGGCGCGTACCGTAGCCCGCTGCGCGCTATGCGTTCGTGCAGCTCTCGGAGCGGGCCGTACGGCCGGAGCGGAATCACGATGATCTCTGTCTGCATGAACCTCACGGGGCGCCCGAGCTCCAGGGTCATCGGGGGCGTGGTGGCCGCAATGTTCCCGAGCGCGGCCCGTAGCTCATCGACCGAGGTAGAAGGGGCGATGGGGCCGGCGCCTGATGAGCCGATGATCGTGATATGCGGTGGCAGCATCCGGGCGAGCTTCGGGTCGAAGCGCGTCTGGATCTCGCCCACGAGCGACGCGAGCGACGGCTGGAGCGGGGCGACGACATAGATGCCGGTACCCGGACGCCACCGGCGCGCGAGACCGTCCGGGGGAGGCTCCGGCTTCTTGTTCACCGCCTCATCGGGGAGACCGCGCCTGGTAATAGCATGATCCTGAAGGCTAACGCTCCGTTGTCGCCGGGCGAGATCGATCCCGCCAGCAGCCAGTCGTCGATCCGGTTCGCGGGATGGGAATGATGGTAGCGGACGACCTTCCTGCCCGCGAGGCTCCCAATGAGTGCCCCGGTGATCACATCACTCGCCCAGTGCTTGTTGTTGTACATCCGCGACATCCCGATGAGGGCCGCACCTCCGTACATGATGGGTGCGACGGCCCAATTGGCCTCGGGCCACCACCGCTTCGCCTCGGTCACGGCGGCAGCGGCTGCCGCAAAACCGCCGACGCTGTGCCCTGAAGGAAAGGAGCGAAAGTCCTCACCGCGCAAGAACCCACGACCGAGCTTGAACTGAAACGGGTTCGGATCATCCTCGCTGACATACGGGCGCGCGCGCCCAAACGTCCCCTTCAACACGAGCCCGGTGAGGTGACCGATAACGAGCGCCTCGGTGCCGTGCAGCCCCAGATCCGCCATTCGCTCATTGTCGAACGCGCGGCCGGCGCCGTAGAGAGACGCGCCGATGACATACGCACCGGGGCCGCCGACGAATCGAAACACTGCCGCAGTGCGCGAGAGGAACCGGTTCTCCTGGACCCACGGTCGCTGCAAGCGCGCGGCAAAGTGACGGTCGAGGGGCGCCGCAGCGAGGGTCGCGACCATAAACCCCGCAGCGTAATAAGCATCGCGCCTCACGAAAAGCGGATCGGTGGAGATAGCGGTCGTATCCGCTGGCTGTGCGGCCAGCGATGACGCGGCCAGACTGCATCCGAGGATGACGCGTCGGAACACGGTACGCTCCAGGGTGGTGGTGAAATCGGCCCCGCTGACGTGCACCGCCCGTGCCTCTGGCGCCCAGTGCGGACAACGACATCATTCACGCGTGACGACCATCGACCTCCGTTCGAGCGCGCTCGCGCGCGCACACGCCGTCCCGACCGTCGCGCTCGCCGCATTCCCATCGCCCGTCGAAGAGCTCAGACGCCTTCGCGAGGCACTCGGTGGCGGACCGCGGCTGATCGCGAAGCGCGATGACGCCATCCCGTTCGGCTTCGGCGGCAACAAGGTGCGGAAGCTGGCGATCGTGGCCGCGAAAGCCGTCGCGGACGGCGCCGACTCGCTGATCACGATCGGCGGTATTCAGTCGAACCACGCGCGCGCCACGGCGGCGACCGCGGCGAAGCTCGGGCTTGACTGTTACCTCGTCGCCAACGGGGAGAAGCCGGACCGTCCAACAGGCAACGCGTTGCTCAATGCGCTGCTCGGCGCGGAAATCGAGTACGTCGCTTCGCGAACCGATCGCGTGCCGACCATGGAGCGCAGAGCCGAGGCGCTTCGCGCGTCGGCACGTCGGCCGGTCACGGTTCCGCTCGGGGCGTCTACGCCACTGGGTGCGATCGGGTTCGTGCGGGCAGTGGGTGAGCTGCTCGAGCAGGGCGTGCGCCCCGACGTGATCGTGCACGCGGCGTCGTCGGGCGGTACGCAGGCGGGGCTCGTGGCCGGTTGCGCGCTACACGGTTTGACCACGCGGGTAGTTGGCGTGAGTGCCGACGACCCTGCCCCGGACGTCGAGCGTCAGGTCCGGTCCATCATCGCGGGGATGACGGACCTGCTCGGGGCGTCGCTGGCGGATGTGGCGCGCGATGCGAAGATCGAGGTGGATGACTCGTTCGTGGGCGGCGGGTACGGCGTGCCGACTGCGGCATCGCTCGAAGCACAACGGCTCGCGGCGCGGACCGAAGCGCTCTTCGTCGATCATACGTACACGGCGAAGGCGCTGGCGGCCCTCATTGCTCGCGTCCGGGACGGGCGAATCTCCGCCGACGCGACGGTCGTGTTCTGGCACACGGGGGGGCAGGTGGGGATGTTTGCGTAAGAAGCTATCAGGCTACCGTCTCCGTTCCCCTGTTGCAACGACGACCGCGGCGAGCCGCTCCGCGGCGTTCCGCCAGTTCCTCTCGACCGCCCGCTGCGCCTCGTCCGCATCCCCCACGCGGATCGCCTTGATGATGGCCCGATGCTCCACCACCGACGTCGGCAGCTCGGCCGTCAACATGCTGACGTACCATCGCTCGTAGCGTTCGGCTTGCGGCTTCACCGTGTCGTGCAGGGCGAGCAGGCGCGGGCCCGCCTGCTCCATGTAGCAGCGGTGAAACTGCTCATCGAGCTCGAAGATGCGGGCGTGGTTCGGCCGCGAAGCCGCGGCGGCGGCCGCGAACGCGTCGTTGATCGCGGTGAGCGACGATGCGAGGGCGACGCGCTCGGTCTGCGAGCCTAACGCGGCACGGTGCGCGGCAAGCCCCTCGAGTGCGCCGACCAGCAGGAACAGCTCGCGCGCATCCTCGCTCGTGAGGGGCGCGACGGTCGGCCGGGTCTGACGCAGCGTTGGCGAGTCCACGACGTACCCTTCCTGCTGGAGCCGCTGCAACGCGCCACGCACCGGCGTGCGGCTCACGCCAAGCCGCGCCGCGACGTCGGTCTCGATGATTCGCGCGCCGGGCGGGAGGCGACCATCGACGATGAGCTGGCGGAGCCGCTCGTATACCTGCTGCGGCCGCGCGCGCCGGCGGGAGGCCGCCGGCGCACCGCGCGGACGAGGCGCGGCGGGTGCACTCACTGCGCCGCGCCGGTCCATCCCGGGCCGCGCACGATGCGCCCGGGTTTCGCCCCCGTGTGGCGTCCGTCCCGGACGACCTGCACGCCGTTCACGAACACGTGATGCATCCCGGCGGAGATCTGATGGGGCTGGTCGTACGTCGCGCGATCGATCACCGTGGCCGCGTCGAACACCACGATGTCCGCGAACGCACCCTCGCGCAGCACGCCGCGGTCCTGGATCGACAGCCGGTTCGCGACCGCCGAAGACATCTTCCGCACGGCTTCCTCGAGCGGCATCACGCGGTCCTCGCGAACGTACTTGCCGAGGACGCGCGTGAACGTGCCGTACGCACGAGGGTGCGTAAGCGAGCGAGCGCTATCCGGGTCGATGCCGCCGGCATCCGTTCCGAACTTGATCCACGGCTGCCGCATCTGCATCGCGAGGTTCTCTTCCGACGCGATGAAGTACATCGCCCCGATCCGCGCGCGCTCGGCGAGAACCAGGTCCATGACGACGTCCGGCCACTCCCTGCCTAACGCTGTCGCGATCTGCGCGACCGTCTGGCCGGAGTACTGCTGGTACTGCGGCGACCTGAGGGCTGAGATCCGCACGCCCTCGGGCGTTGCCAGCTGGCACAGGTTCTCCCACTCGGTGCGCTCCTGGAGCACCTCCGCCTTCATGCGTGCGCGCGTCTCCGGGTTTTCGAGGTTCGCCAGGAGCTTGTTGTCGGCCGACGCCCAGGGCGGGAGGCAGGCGGCGAGGCCGGTACCACCGGCGACGTACGGGTACATGTTCGCGGACACGTCCTGCCCCGCCGCGCGCGCCGAGTCGATCTTCGCCACGGCGAGCGCCGCCTTGTGCCAGTTGCGTCGCCCGGCTGCCTTGAGGTGATAGATCTCGACGGGGACACCACCCTCGCGCCCGATGCGCAGCGCCTCGTCGATCGCCTCGAGCAGCTCGTCCGCCTCGGATCGCATGTGCGTGATGTACACGCCACCGAACGGCGCCATTGCTTTCGCGATCGCCACGAGTTCTTGCGTGGAGGCGTACACGCCCGGCGGGTAGATGAGCGCGCTGGCGATCCCGAATGCACCGTCCTGCATCGCGTTGCGCACGACGGTGCGCATGGAATCCAGCTCTGCCGGCGACGCCGCGCCTTCGGCCATCCCCTTCCCGTACATGCGGACGGTGGTCGCTCCGACGAACGACCCGAAGTTCACCGAGCCGCCGTTCGCCTCCATGGCGCGAAGCCATGCGTCGAAACCGCGCGGCCCCGCGAAACGGAGCGCTTCCTCGCGCTGAGCCGGCGTCGCCCCGTCCTCGAGCCCCGCCGTGCCATTGTTCGCGGGCGCGTTCGTCGACCCCTCCCCCATGATCTCCGTCGTGATCCCCTGCGTCACCTTGCTCACGACGCGCCCATCGCCATTCAGGAGTGGCCCGCGCGAGTGGCTCTGGATGTCGATGAAGCCCGGCGCGACCACGAGCCCGCGTGCGTCGAGCCGTTGCGCGGCACGCGCGCGCGCGAGTGACCCGGGCGGCGCAAGACGCACGATGCGGTCACCACGTACCGCGAGGTCGCCGTAGACCCACGCGTTGCCCGAGCCATCGACGATGCGACCGTTCTCGATCACGAGATCGTACGGGCGATCCGCGACGCCGGGCGCGCGTGGTGCCGACGCACACGCCACCGAGAACCCGCTCGCCATGACGACAGCTGCCAAACGAATCGCGCGCATGATCATCCTGAGTGAAAACCAGAGGTTGGTGCGCTTGCGCCGGTCACCCAGCGCGCGCATCCTTCGAGGCGAAATTGTATACAAATATGCCGCTATCTACAAATCGCCCCGGCCGCTCGCAAGAGCTTCCGCCCGAACCACCGCCCATCACCGGACCCGACGGCGTCACGCTCCGTCGCCTCGAGTCGATCGAGGAATACGAGGACGCCGTCGCACTCCAGGACCAGATCTGGGGCCCGGGATTCACCGACCGCGTTCCGTCGGCCATCCTCCGCGTTGCGCAGAAAGTCGGCGGCGTGAGCGCCGGCGCCTTCGAGGAATCCGGCCGGTTACTCGGCTTCGTGTTCGGCCTCACCGGCGTCCGCGACGGACGGCTCGTGCACTGGTCGGACATGCTCGCGGTTCGCGAGGACGCGCGAGGCCGACACCTCGGTGATCGGCTCAAGTACTACCAGCGTGATCTCGTCCGCGCCGTTGGCGTCGAGACGATGCTCTGGACATTCGATCCACTCGTCGCCCGCAACGCGCACTTCAACCTCAATCGCCTCGGTGCCGGCGTCGCGGAGTACGTACCGAACCTGTACGGGACGAACACGGGCAGCGCCTTGCACGGCGGCCTCCCCACCGACCGGTTCATCGCCGAGTGGGACCTCACTCTGCCGCGCCATGCGCCGTCGAACGGCGGCGCCGCGCGCGCGGCGACCGCGACCTCGAACGCGCCGATCGTGAACGTCCCTTCGGGCGAGCATATGGGGTTGATCGACCCGCTGCCCGATGCGCCGCGCGTACGCATTCAGATCCCCCACGACATCGAGCTGGTGCACGCACTCGGCGCTGACATGGCGCTCGCGTGGCGCCTCGCAACGCGCAATGCGTTTCTCCACTACCTGGGTCGCGGCTATCGCGTCGCCCGGTTCGACCGCGGCGACGGACCGGCACTCCCCGCCTACGAGCTCGAGTACACTCCCACCATCGACGGATGATTCAGATCTCCGAAATACGGCTGCGCGAGATTCGCCTGCCGCTCCGTGAACCCTTCCGCATCTCCTCGGGCGTCGTGTCGGACCGCCGCATCCTGTTGCTCGAGCTCACGGATCGCAGTGGCGCGCGAACGTGGAGCGAGTGCGTGGCGGGTGAAGCGCCGAATTACTCGCCGGAGACGATCGATACGGCGTGGATCGCCATCACCCAGTGGGTCGCGCCGCGCGTGCTGGGTGTGACGTTTCGGCATCCGGGCGACGTGCACGGGGTGCTCGAGAAGGACTTTCGCGGCCATAACATGGCGAAGGCCGCGGTGGAGATGGGCATCTGGGCGATCGCGGCGGAGCGCGATGGCGTCCCGCTCGCGCGACTGATCGGCGGCACGCGCACCTCCATCGCGACCGGAATTTCACTCGGCATCCAGCAATCGCCCGCCGCGCTCGTGGAGAAAGCGAGCGCTGCCCTCGCCCTCGGCTATCGCAAGGTGAAGATCAAGATCATGCCGGGCGCCGACGTCGAGTTCGTGCGCGCGGCACGCGAGGCACTGGGTGCTGCAGCCCCGCTCATGGCCGACGCGAACAACGCCTATTCGATCGACGATGCGGATCGGCTGGCCGAGCTCGACGCGCTCGGCCTCATGATGATCGAGCAGCCGCTCGCCCACGATGACCTCGTCCGCCACGCCGAGCTCCAGCGACGGCTGGAAACGCCGCTGTGTCTCGATGAGTCGATCACGTCGCTCGACCGCGCGATGGACATGCACACGTTAGGCAGCGGCCGCATCGTCAACATCAAGCCGGGAAGGGTGGGCGGCTTCGGCCCGTCGCTCGCCATCCACGACTTCTGCGAGCAGCACGGGATTCCGGTGTGGTGTGGTGGGATGCTCGAGAGCGGCGTCGGCCGCGCGTACAACGTCGCGCTGGCGTCGCTGCCGAACTTCAGCAAGCCTGGCGACGTGTCCCCGAGCGCGCGGTACTGGGAGCGCGACATCGTGACGCCCGAGTGGACGATGGACACGCACGGGATGGTGCGCGTCCCGCTCGACGCGCCGGGCATCGGCGTGAGCATCGACGCGAATCGCATCGAGGATCTCACCGTGCGCAGCCAGGTCGTGGGGCGCGCGGCGTGATGGACGCTGCGCGCGTGCTCCTTCCGGCCTTGAGGCCCGTCTTCACCGACGAGGACGTGACGCGCCTCATCGACCTGCGCCGTGATCTCCACCGGCACCCCGAGCTCTCGTGGCAGGAAGAACGGACGGCGGGGAGACTCGCGGACGTGCTCGCGTCGCTCGGCGCGGTAGAGGTCACCCGCGCGGCGCGAACGGGCGTCGTGGCGCGGTTCGCGGGACGTGACCGCTCGGCACCGGTCGTCGCCGTTCGCGGCGACATCGACGCGCTGCCCATCGAGGAGGCAACCGGTCTGCCGTTCGCGTCAGGCACGCCCGGCGTGATGCACGCGTGCGGCCACGACATTCACGCCACCTGGGCCGTCGGGGCAGCGCTCCTGCTCGCTCGATCCCCGGCGGCGGGTGACGTGCTCGTCGTGCTCCAGCCGGCCGAGGAGGTGGGCGAAGGAGCGAAGGCGATTCTCGAGACGGGAGTGCTCGACGAGGCGCGCGCGATCTTCGGCGGCCACGTCGATCGCCGCTTCGCGGTCGGGGAGGTCGTTGCCGAGGCGGGGCCGCTCGCGGCGTCGGCGGACTCGTTCGAGATCGAGCTCACCGGGAAAGGTGCGCACGGAGCGCGGCCCCACGAATCCGCGGATCCGATCGTCGGTGCTGCGGCACTGGTCAGCGCACTGCAGACGATCGTCTCGCGACGCATCGACCCCGCCGCGGCCGCCGTCGTCACGGTCGGGACGCTACACGCGGGCACGGCGCCTAACGTCATTCCCGAGACGGCCGTCCTCACCGGGACGCTGCGCGCCACGACGCCGGAAACACGGACCGCCATCGGCGATGAGGTACGGCGGCTCGCCGAATCCGTCGCCGCGGCGTATCGGCTCAGCGCGCGTGTGGTCGTGCACTGGGGTACCCCGCCGATCGTGAACCCGCCGGGCCCGTCGATGTGGGCACGTCACGCCGCGATGTCTGTCCTCGGCGAGGGCGCGGTCGTTCCGTTCGGGGTGACGAACATGGGCGGCGAGGACTTCGCGTTCTACCTCGAGCGAATCCCCGGCTGCTTCATGCGGATCGGCGCGCGGGAGGAAGGGGGCGCGCGGCTGGCTGCTCACTCCCCACGGTTCACGGCGGCCGAGGAGAGCATCTTCGTGGGGGCGGCGGTACTCGCCGAATCCGCACGGGTCGCGTCGGCGGCGCTTGGCACCGGGGCGTGAGGAATCTTCGGCCTCCTGGTAGGGCTTGCCCTTCTACCGGGATGCTCTGAGAAGACCTGACGCAGATGGCAGCAGATTTCGCCGATTCCGCAGAAGCCCCCTCTACCGGGAAGCTTGGGGAGCGCGACAAAACGCTTCGTTAGGGGTCAGACTCCTAACGGACCGTTCGAACGCGCCGGGACCGAACGACCAGACCAAGTCATCGAGCGCTCAGCGCCCTTGATCGGGGGGCCGGCATCCAGAACAAGGGGAAACGGATGACGGGATGAGGGGGATGAGCGACATCCTCCTGTGCGCGGGGAGCCGTCCCGCGCTGGGGTGTGACTGACTCCGAACATCGGCCGCAGACACGCATCGCGACCGGTCGGTGAACGGCAGGAGACAGGATGGACAGGATGAACAGGATGGCGAAGATGACCCGCGCGGCGGCACGGTCGCTCGCGCCAGCGGCCTGAAAGACGGAGGGGAACGGCCTTGGACCTTTTGCGTCCCGGGCGGCCGTTCCCCTCATCTCTCGGCCTCGGCGCGAGGGCACGTCCCGGTCCGGGAGAGATCCCCAGCATCCCCCTCATCCCCTCATCCGTTTCTCCCCTCGTTCTGGATGCCGGCCCGGCCGTCCCTGGCTGCGGGCGAGAATAAACGTCCCGGTAGAGCGCTTCTGCGCAATCCGCGGAATCAGCCCAATCTGCGTCAGGTCTTCGCAGAGCATCCCGGTAGAGTGGCCAGCCCTCTACCGGGAGGCCGACGATTCCTCGACTGCGCGCCTTCGGCGCTCCGCTCGGAATGACAGCGCGGTATTACCGCGACGGACGCCACCGCCCTGCGTCCTGCCGAACCGCGTCGAGCAGCGCTTGCGGTAGGACGAGGTTGACCGTCCGCCCCTCGCTCGGCACGATCTCCACCGAGTACGCTCCCGTTTGCGCCAGGGCGTCGAGGCGGAACACGAGGAGACGTTCATCGCGGACCGGGCGTCGCCGGTCTCGATAGTCCTTCGGGTTGACGACCGCCGAGAACCGTGCCGAGTCGAGCGGCAGGATCGTCTCGCCGTTTCTGACCAGGCGCGCCGAGCGGACGTCCACGCGGTCGGAGCGCTGGTCGCTCACATCGGGGAAACGGCGGTAGCGCAACTCCGGGACGCCCTCCGGAACGACGCTGAGCACGATGACCGGACGACGCTCCGCCACCGTTGCGCGAAAGCTCGACCAGGCCTGAATGGGATCGACGCGCTCGTAGGGGTACTTGTTCAACTGGAACGGCGATTCCCAGTACGCGCGCGTGCGGGCGATGGCGGAGTCGCGCCAGGCCAGGACGGGTGGTGTCATGGCGAAGACGCGGAACCCCTGCCCCGCCGCGCGATAGGGCGCGGTCTCGATCGAATCGCGCCGGCTCGCCTCGCGCATGGCGTCCGCGGGGTAGGCCGGTGCCGGCCAGCCAGGAAGCACGGTGGCGTTAGGCGCCCGGAAATCCTCGCGAGCAATGCGGCCCCGTGCCGTGCGGAGGGCGGCGTCCACCGCCGATGCCGGCGCGAACGCCGACCGGCTGCCGCGCACCGTCGCGACGGCCACGACCGCTGACGTGGCGGAGACCACCGGACGTCCGGCGTCGGCGCGAATCACCGACAGACCCGGGCGCGCGGCACCCTGGTTCGATTCCTGCGCGACACCGCGCTTCACCGACGGCGCCACGAACCCGGAGCCTAACGACGCAAGCGAGTCGCCTCCCTTGAACGACGTGTCCGCCCCGATGGGAAGGATGCGGTACCCGGACCACGGTTGGAGCGCGATGGCCACGACCGCAACCCCGGCCGACCGGTCCGCGGCGGCAACCCGACCGCGCAGACGAATCGACCCGTCCACCTGCACATCGACGATGCTGTCCCTCGGCACGAACGACGTCGACGTGACGACGAGCCCCGCCCCGCGCAGCGTGTCGGCGAGGAAGCCGGTCCCACGCCCCTCGGACGATATCACCCCGATGACGCCGTCGCGCATCAGCGTCACCGCCGAATCGAGAGCAAGCACGGGGGGAGGCGGCACGGCAGCCAACGACTCGGCGGGCGCCGGCGCCATCGCGGCGAGGGAGTCGGCCGCTACCGGTGCAGGCGGCGGGGCGACCTGGAGGGTGGTCGTATCGCCGGGCCGCAGCGCGACGGCGGCAGCGACTGCGGCGGTGGCGACGAGCAGCCCCGCGCCAACCAGTAGACCCGTGCGACGGCCGGGCTTCGGTTGCTCGCCTTCGATCGCCGGAATCGTGGCCGTCGGCTCCTCGCTCTCGGCGTCCGCGACATCGCCGGCGGTAACTGGGGCGTGCGGAGGAGGCGTGTCGTGGCCCGTCGTGATCTTCGCGTCCACGCCATCACGCATCAGAGGCGTGATTTTCTGTGTGGGGCGTTCGCCCGACGGCGTCGTGACCGCGACCGCCGGCGACGAATCCTCCCACGCGCCCGCGGCCGCCTTGTCCGAGGAGCCAGTCGAGCCCCCGGCCTCTGTTGTGGCCCCCTCCACCGTCGGCATGCCGCGCGCCGGGGTGAACGTGCGCGGCGGCGTAAGGCGCCGCGTTGCGATCGCGCTCAAGTAGTGCTCTTCGGTCGTCGTGACCGGCAACTCCGCCACGGCGTCGGTGAAGTCACGCGCGAAATCGAGCACGTCGGAGTAGCGCTGCGACGGATCGGCCGCCAAGGCCTTGTCGAAGACGCGCTGCATCGACTCCGGCCAATCGACGTCCGCCTTCACCGCGGACAGGCGCCGAGGTGGCTGCGTGAGTCGCGCGAGCAGGTGGTCGGTAGTCGTGCCGGTGCCGAAGGCGTGGGTACCCGTGACGACGTGATACGCCACGAGCGCAAGCGAGTAGATGTCCGTCCGGGCGTCGAGTGTGTCGCCGGCGAACTGCTCGGGGCTCATGTACTCCGGCGTGCCGACGGCAATGCCGGTGGACGTGAGCTGCTGCGACTCCTTGGACATGACGCGGGCGATGCCGAAGTCCACGATCTTCACGTGGTCGGTCCCCGCCCGCGACTTGGCGACCATGATGTTGTCGGGCTTGAGATCGCGATGCAGGATCCCGAGTCCGTGAGCGGCGCTGAGCGCGTCGGCCGTCTGGGAGATGACGTCAGCCGCGCGTACGGGGATGAGCGACTCCTCGCGGTCGAGGATCGTCGACAGCGGCTCGCCGTCGATGTACTCCATGGCGAGGTAGATCAGCCCCGCGGGGGTCTCGCCGAAATCGTAGACGGCGCAGACGTTCGGGTGCGAGATCTGGCTCGCGTTCTCGGCTTCGCGATTGAAGCGAACGACGGCGACCGGGTCGCTCATGAGCTGCGGGCGCATGATCTTCACGGCGCACCGCCGCTTCATCCGCACGTGCTCGGCCAGGTAGACCTGTCCCATCCCGCCGTCGCCGATCTTCGATACCACGCGGTACCGATCGGCGATGATCGACCCGACGAGGTCGGTCGAGTTCTGGGCCTGGATCAGGGCGGCGCCATCGAGGAAGCAGAACATGTGGTCCGCCTCGTAGCGCGTGCCGCACTGCGGGCAGACTTTTTCGTTCGCCACGAAAGCTCCCCAGGGCTCGCTCGAGACCGGCGCCGCATAAGCGCACACCGGCGACCCGCCGGGCAACGATCTGCGCCCGTGGGGGTCGAAAGGGTCCAATGTAGGCAGCGAGCGCGACGGGTCAACCTCGGGTCGCGCTCGCTTTGCGTGGTGGGGCGGTCTCCGTGAGCGCGATGCCTCGTCATCGAACATTGATGGCCGATTCGCGCGACCGACATGCTGATTCCACGCTTCGAACCTTCTTTCCTCGGATCATCCCACTGCCGATTGACAGCCACCGGTCCGGAGTGAACTCTACCTATGTAGAGTTGTACATAGCCCACCCTTGAAACCGATCGAACGGTGCCCTCGCCCCGATTGACGCTGCCGACCGCCATGGTGCTCATGGCCGTGTCGCGTAACTATCGCTACGGTTTCGACATATCCGACGCCACCGGCTTGCCGAGTGGAACCGTGTACCCCGTGCTCCGGCGGCTCGAGGAGGCTGGGCTTCTCCGGTCGCAGTGGGAGGAGGTCGAAACCGCCCGCGAGGAGCAGCGCCCACCGCGGCGGTATTACACGGTCACCGGAATCGGCGCGCAGGCGGTCCGGGACGCCACGGATCGGTACCCCACCCTGGTGCGCGCGTTCGCGACCGCGGAACCGTCGTCCGACCCGCGGCCTGCGTGACCCGCGAGCCGAACGTGTCTGACGTGGATCCGACGCCCGGTCGGCGCGCGCGCGAAAACGACGCCGAACAGCGTCCGCCCGGATGGCGCGTCGTCGCGGCCGGCGCGGCGATCGTTCCCCCGGACCGGCGCGCGGAGTGGCGCGCCGAGTGGATCGGCGAGCTCGCCTATGCGTGGAGCGTGCGCCGACGGCCCGGAGTGTCCCTGTTCGCCCGCGTGTCGCTCGTGATGCGCGCGCTGGGCTCCTTCACCGATGCCATCTGGTTTCGACGCCGCTACGGAGGCGATTCGATGCTCTCTCAGGACCTGCGGTACGCACTGCGGACGCTCATCCGGTGGCCAGGGTTCACCGCGGTCGTCGTGCTCACGCTCGCGTTAGGCATCGGCGCGAACGCCGCCATCTTCAGCGTCGTCAACGCCGTGCTGCTGCGCCCCCTTCCCTACGCCGATCCCGATCGACTCGTGTTCGTGTTCGGAACGCCGACCGACGGCGACTCGGCGAAGGTGGGATCGTCCACCTCGTACCCCGACTACGTCGATTTCCGCGAGCGGTCGAAGTCGTTCAGCCAGCTGGCCGCCGTATCGGTTCAGCAGACGACCGTCACGGGTGCGTCGTTCGAGCCCGCGATCGTGTCGGGGTCGCCCATCACCTTCAACGCGTTCGCGACGCTCGGCGTCACGCCGGCGCTGGGGCGTGGCTTCCTCACCGAGGAGGACCGGCCCGGCGCCGAACCCGTCGTCATCGTGAGCGACGCGTTCTGGCGGCAGCGACTCAACAGCAACCCGAACGTCCTGGGGTCGACGATCGCCGTGAACGGGCGCCAATCGACGATCGTCGGCGTCATGCCACCGCGATTTCATTTCCCGGGCGCGGCACAGGTGTGGTACCCGGCCGCCGCGCCGAATACGCCGCAGTCGCGCGGGCAGCACTCGTATGCGGTGTTCGGCCGACTCGCCCCGGGCGTGACCACCGCCACTGCCGATCGCGAGATGGCCGGGATTGCGCGGCAGCTCGAGACCGAATATCCGGCGCTGAACGCGAAGCGCGGGGCGCGGGTCGAGGCCATGGCTGAAGCGATCGTCGGCGACGTGCGTCCGGCGCTCCTCGTGCTCCTGGGGTCCGTGGGGCTCGTCCTCCTCATCGTGTGCGTCAACGTCGCGAACCTGTTTCTGGCGCGCGCTGCGGCGCGGACGCGCGAGGTCGCCGTACGCACGGCGCTCGGTGCCGCTCGCGGCCGGCTGGCGCGCCAGTTCCTCACCGAGAGCTTCGTCGTCACCGCGCTCGGTGCGGCGTTAGGCGTCGTCGTCGCGTACTACGGCAGCAAGCTCCTCGTGGCGCGCGCGCCGCGCACGATCCCGCGGGCGGAGGAGATCGGCATCGACCCGAGCGTGCTCCTGTTCGTGCTCCTCCTCTCCGGGGTCACCGCGATCCTGTTCGGGGTGCTACCGGCGCTCCAGATGTCCCGGGGGGTGCCGATCGAGGCCCTTCGTGAAGGTGGACGCGGGTCGCGCGGCGGAATGGCGCGACGCGGCCTGCGGCAGGCGCTCGTGGTGTCGGAGGTGGCGCTCGCGGTGGTTCTCGTCGTGGGCGCGGCGCTCCTCGTGAAGAGCTTCTGGAAGATGCAGCAGGTGGACCCGGGGTTCGTGCCCGATCGGATGCTCGTGGTGCAGGTGCAGCTGCCGCAATCTCGTTATGCAGGATACGCCGACGGCGATCGAGTTCGAGCGTTCTACACCGACCTGCAGAACCGCCTCACGGCGCGGCCCGAAGTGCAGTCCGTCGCGGTCGCGATGCAGCACCCACTCGCACCCGGGTGGACGTCGAGCTTCACGATCGACGGGCGCGAACCGCCGCCGGCCGGGCAGGAACCCGAGTCGAGCATCCGGCCCGTGATGCCGGGTTACTTCCGGGCAGTGGGTGCGAAGATTCTGCGCGGGCGAGAGATCCAGGAGTCCGATCGAGTCGGGGCGCCCGGCGTGGTCGTGATCAACGAGGCGTTCGCGCGGCTGCACTTTCCGAACGAGGATCCCATCGGGAGGCGGATCAACCGGGACGCGTGGTGGCCCGGCATGCCATCGCAGTACGAGATCGTTGGCGTCGCGGCGGACGAGCGGTTCAACGGCCCGCGCGCGCCGGCCGACCCGGCGACGTACTTCTCGCTGCCACAGTTCACGATGAACGACAACTGGGTGCTCATCCGCACGCGGAGCGACCCCAAGGCGTTCATCCCGACGCTGCGTCAGATCGTCTGGGCCATGGACCGGGACCTCCCGCTCGAGATCGTGCAGACGATGGACGAGGTCCTCGGCGACACGGTCGCCGATTCGCGATTCAATACGGCGTTGTTGTCACTGTTCGCGGTGGTCGCGCTGCTGCTGGCCGCGATCGGCATCTACGGCGTGCTGTCGTTCACGGTCGCGCAGCGGACGAGCGAGATCGGAATCCGCATGGCCCTTGGAGCGCAGCGGTCGAGCGTGCTCCGTCTCGTCGTCGGCAAGGGCCTGGTGCTCGCGCTCATCGGCGTCGTCATCGGATCGATCGGTGCGGTACTGGCGACACGCGCGCTCGAGCGGCTCGTCTTCGGCGTGAGCACGACGGATCCGGCGGTGTTCGGCGCAGTCGCGCTGATCCTGACCGTGGTGGCGGCTTCCGCCGCGTTGATTCCCGCGTTGCGTGCGAGCCGCGTGGATCCGTTGGTCGCATTGCGTAGCGAGTGAACTGCGAGAAATACGCTGGTAGCTGTTAGCGCTGTTGGCTGGTACTGGCTGCTGCGGGTGAAAAAGCGAGAACCCTCGGGACGCCCCTATACGACAGGGAGGCCTCCCGAGGGTGTTCGCCTTTACAACTCTGCAGCAACCGGTTCCAGCCGGCGCTGTCTTGTATTTCGGAACTTCGGGGCGAGCCGGACGGTATGGATTCCGGGGCCATCCCGTCTCACGGTCGTCCGAGGAACCGCGCATGGCGAACTACATCACGCTCATCCGCACGCTGCTGTCGTTCGCGGTCGTGGCAATGCTGCACGTCAGAACGAAGTGGATGTACGTCGCCGCGTTCGTCCTGACCGTGTTGCTCATCTGGATGGATGCGCTCGACGGTTACGTCGCGCGCCGGCGCAACGAGGCGTCGAAGATGGGCGCCGTCGTGGACATCCTCGGCGATCGCGTCGTGGAGATGTCGTACTGGATCGTGTTCGCGAAGCTTGGCTGGGTCCCGCTCTGGGTCGCGATCCTCGTATCCGCGCGCGGGATCCTCGTCGACGGCATTCGCGCACTCGCACTCGAGCGCGGGATGACGGCGTTCGGGGCGACAACCATGATGCGGTCCCGGCTCGGCGTGCTGCTGGTCAGCTCGCGGTTGAGCCGAGCGCTTTATGGCGGCGCGAAGACGCTCGCCTTCTCGCTGCTGATTCTCGCGTTCGCACCCGGGTTGTTCAGGAACATCGGGCCGATCGTCACCTGGCTCGCGTACGTCAGCGTGTACGTGACGGTCGTCATGTGTGTCGTGCGCGGGTTGCCCGTCATTGTAGAGGCGCGGCGGCTGTTGGTTGCTCGTTAGGGCCGCGAGCTGGAACGCCAGCTGGTGGCTGGCGGGTTGCTAGCTGCAGCTCCGAGCTGGAGGGCTACTGACAGCGGCTGGCAGCTGGCAGCGGGCTCGGAGCTAGCAGCCGGCCCTTTGGGCCTCCGCTCGGAATGACACACTCGGCTCCCTCACCGGCTCCCCAGGAAGTCGGTTGGCTTCCGCAGCTTCAGGCCATCGCGGCGGAAGCCAAGCGCTGTGAACGCCGCCGCGTGAGGGCTTCGCGTCGCTGCCGCGCCGTCGATCGTCTCCACCTCGAGATCACGACGGCGGCCGACGCCCGGCAGCGGCAGCGTGAGATGCTCGACGAGCGACGCCACGGCCGCCGCGACGTCGTCGGGCGTCGCGTCGGCCGCAGTGTTCACGCGACGTCCGCGTGCCTCGACGGCGATGACTACCCGACCGCGGCGCGTGACCAGCAGCGCGCCACGCCCGCGCGGACGCGCCAGCTGAGGGCGCTCGTCGTCACCAACCGGCAGCGGTAGCGCATACGCGTTCGCCGGGTCGCTCGCCGCCATCGTCACTGGCGGTGCCTCGGCGTCGGACGCGACGTTTCGAAGTGCATCCACGGCGGCGGCGGTCGCGAACTGTGCCCCGGCGAGCCCGCGAACGAAGTAGCCGCGGCGTACCTCTCCACGCATCTCGAGGCGCCGAAGCTCGCGGTAGATCGACCGCCACGACACGAGTGGGCGCTCACGTCGCCACCAGTCGCGCGTGACAATCCCGTACCGGTCGAGCCATTGCCGCGCGATCGCCTCGGCGCGGACGTCGTCGTCCTCATCGCGGCCCAGTATTCCTGGCGTCCGCACGAGGGACCATCGCCCGACCCATCCGTCGCGTCCGCCGGGGAGGTCGGGCCGACGCCATTTCGGAAGACGGCGCAGGTTCGGGCGCCGCTGCACGACGGGGCGACCCGGCGTCGGGGCGAAGTCGGCCGGGAGCCAGCGCGTGGGATCGGGATCGTCGCGACGACGACCCGGCAAGAGTGGCCGGAACCGAATGACTTCGCGGAGCGCCTCGGCGCTGTCGTTCGTCACGAGGCCGGACGCGGCGAGCTCACGCAGTGCGTCGCGCAGCGCAAGCGTCGTTAGGCCCGTGGCAGCCTGGATGTCGCTCAGAAACGATGCGCCTTGCTCTCGCAGGGCAGCCATAACGAGTGCGGCCGGATCTTTCGCGGATGGAACGTTCGCCGCACCCTCGCTCACCGGTAGGTCACCGGCACTCCCCCGGGCCGATACCGTTCTTCCACGAGGTTCGCGGGGTTCATTGACGCTCGCAATCGGGGTCGGCTCATCCGGGCCAGCACTCGGAGCGATCCAGCGAGCGCCGGTGCCCCGCTCGATGAACCGAACCGAACCCATCGCACGCCCCTCGGCCGCCTCCCCACCAGCGCTACTTCCGACCCACACAACCGCGCCCGACTGCGTGAGCTGTGTGAGCCCGCCGGCGTCGTATGGCCTGACGCGAGCCGGCAGGTAGTCACGCTCCCATCCTGCCGCCGGCCGCTCCAGCCCTGCGAGCTGGCGAATCGCGATGGCGACGCCCTCCGCGCCACTCGACCGGTCGCGTCGGTCCACGTGCTGCCAGCGCTGGAGGAAGGCGACGAAGTCGGCAAGTCCCACCGCGGCGACCTGGCTTCGCGCCCGGGCGAGCGCGCGGCGTCTCGCATGCTCCAGGACACGACGCGAACACCATCTCGGCGTCGTGCGATCGCCGCCGAAGAAGCCGCGTACGAGCTTCCCCTCGCGCTGCCACTCCTGGAACCGGTCAGCGATCCAGCGCTCGTCGAAATCGTAGCGCGCTCTCGCTTCGCCAACCGAGACCGGGCCGGCGAGCGCGAGCCATCGGGCGAGAATCTCCCGACGCCCCGCCGAGCGGCTGAGCGTCGGCTCGCGCAGCTCGGTCGGGATGATGGCCGACGCGGCAACTTCCGCCAGCTCAGCACCGGCGCGTACCGGTCGGTCCAATTCCGTGCCGAATGCCGCCGCATAACGAGCGTACGTCTCGGTGAGCAGAAGCCGAGCGGATATGCCGGTTGCTGATGGTACGTCGACGCCGATCACGCGACCCTGGTCCAGCAGCTCGGCGAGCGGGTCGCCGCGATGCCAGCGCTCCGGCTCGGCGACGCGTGAACGCGCCTCGTCGATGGTGACATCCCCCGCTCGATCGATGAGCGCCGCGAGCTCGTCGGCGTTCCGCGCCCGCCGATTCGGTGCCGTACCACGGCGAATCGCGAGCACTTCGGCGATTGCCTCATCGGTGTCGGCGTCGGCTCCTTCGGCCCCCATGACTTCGTCGAGCAGCGCACGGTCGAGCGCCAGGTACGCGGCTCGCTGCTCGGCACGCGGGGTGTCGTCCACATACAGCCAGTCCATGACGAACCCGAACTGCAGCGACGCCGCGAAGGGTGACGGTCGCTCTACCTCGACGACGTGCACGCTAATGGTGCCGTTCCGGAGATCGCGCAGCACTGCTGACAGCGCCGCCATGTCGAATGCGTCCTGCAATACGTCGCGATACGTCTCGACGAGGATCGGGAACGAGGGAAAGGACTGCACCGTTTGCAGCAGGTCGAGCGACTTCAGTCGCTGCAGCCACAGCGGCATGCGCCGCCGCGGGTTGCCGCGCGGGAGGAGCAGCGCGCGCGCCGCGTTCATGCGGAACCGCGCGCCGAACAGCGACGTGCTCCCGACCTCGTCGATGACTCTCTGCTCCGCCTCGGCGGGGTCGAGCGCGAGCATCGCCTCGACCGGCGGACTGGCGCCGAGGTTGGGAAGGCGAAGCATGATGCCGTCGTCGGTCGTTTGCACCTGAACATCCAGGGAACCGGGCGGGTGCCCGGCGAAGCCGGACGGGGGGAACCGGGAACCGGAACTCCGAGCCGCCCGAGCCTCTTTGCTTGGAGCCGCGGTTCCCTGTTCCCTGTTCCGCGTTCCCCCTCCACCCACCAATGCCTCCCGGACGCGCTCGGCCAGGGCCATTCCCCACGGCGCGTTCACGCGTCCGCCGAACGGGGCGTGCAGGACCATGCGCACGGCGCCCACCTCATCGCGGAAGTGCTCGAGGACGAGCTGGCGGTCATCGGGGACGACGCCGCACACGGCTCGCTGCTCGCGCACGTAGCCGACGAGCGAGGCGATCGTCGCACGATCCGCCGAGTAGCGCTCGGCGATCGCGTCGAGCGACGCGTCATCGTTAGGCTCGACCTCGGCAAGCGTGCGACGCAGCTCGCCCAGCCGCCCCGTCAGGTGAAACGAGCGCGCCATGTATTCGCCGTGCCAGAACGGCATCCGGGCTGGCGCGCCGGGCGCGGGCGTGACGATCACACGATCGTGCTCGATCGCCGCGATACGCCACGTGCTGGAGCCGAGCTGGAAGACATCGCCGACACGTGACTCGTGTACGAACTCCTCATCGAGCTCGCCCAGTCGCGTGCGGTCGGGAAGGTTGACGGTGTAGAGCCCGCGGTCGGGGATGGTTCCGCCCGAGATCACGGCGGTCATGCGACTCGCGCGCGAGCCCGTCAGCCTATCGGTCACGCGGTCCCAGGAGATGCGTTGGGCCAGCTCGGCGGCGAGATCCGACGGGTACTTGCCCGCGAGCATCGCGAGCACTTCGTCGAACGCCTCACGAGTGAGGGAGTGGTACGGGTATGCGCGGCGCACGAGGTCGAACAGGTCCGCCGACGTCCACTCGTCCACCGATACCGCCGCGACGATGACTTGTGCGAGCACGTCGAGCGCGTTGTGAACGACGCGCGTCGGCTCGACGTCGCCGTCGCGCATGGCCTGCACGATCCCCGTGAGCTCCATGGCATCGTCGAGGAACGTGGGGACGAAGATGCCCCGGCTCACGGCACCTAACGTGTGACCGGCTCGTCCCACGCGCTGGAGCCCATTGGCGACTCGTTTGGGACTCTGGAGCTGGATTACGAGGTCCACCGACCCGATATCGATGCCCAGCTCGAGCGAGCTCGTGCTCACGAGCGCCTTGAGCTCTCCTGCCTTGAGGCGCTGCTCGAGGAGCAACCGGCGCTCGCGCGAGAGCGAGCCGTGATACGGCAGCGCGACCTCCTCGAGCGCGAGCGCGTTCACCCGCGCCGCCATGCGCTCCGCCTGCCCGCGATTGTTCACGAAGACGAGCGTCGTGCGCGAGGCGCGTATCCGGTCGAGTACGAGCGGCGCGACGGAGGTCCACACGGACCCACCGACGTCGCCAAGGTCGGGCACTGGCGAGACGATGGTGGTTTCGGTGCGCTTCACGAGGCCGCAGTCCACGATGCGGCATTCGCGCGCCCCGACGAGAAACCGCGCGATCTCGTCGAGCGGACGTTGCGTGGCCGAGAGACCGATGCGCTGGAGTGGGCGACCGACGAGATGCTCGAGGCGCTCGAGCGTCACGGCGAGGTGCACCCCACGCTTGGTCCCGGCGACCGCGTGGATCTCGTCCACGATCACGGCCCTGAGTGCGCTGAACATCCCGCGTCCGCGCACGCTCGTGAGGAGGATGTGTAGTGATTCGGGCGTCGTGATGAGGATGTGCGGGGTCGTGCGCATCATCCGGGCGCGCGCGGAGGCGGGCGTATCGCCCGTGCGCACCGCTACGCGGATGTCGGGGAACTCGTGTCCCGCGTCGGTGAACCGCGCTCGCAGCTCGGCGAGCGGGCGCTCGAGGTTGCGCTGGATGTCGTTGTTCAGCGCCTTGAGCGGCGAGACGTACAGCAGATGGATGGCGTTCGCGAGGGGTTGCTCGAGGCCATCGGTGATGAGTGCGTTGAGCTCCCACAGGAACGCGGCAAGCGTCTTGCCCGTCCCTGTGGGAGCCAGAATCAACGCATGCGTCCCGCTCGCGATCGCCGGCCACCCGGCTTCCTGCGGCGCACTCGGCGCGCCTAACGACTCGGCGAACCAACGCCGGACGATCGGGTGGAACCCCCGCAGTGCCCGCGACGTAGCCACTCCGCTAATTAGTGCTCAAGCATGGAGGATTCAACGGTGAAACAGCCATCGGCTATCGGCTATCAGCTAATCAGCTATCGACCGCCGGGCCTCGCGGCGACCGCGTACGGCTCTACTGACCGGCGGGCAGTTCCCTCATCTCCTTCTGGCTCGTGGCGAGCGGGCGTATCCCGGCCGCGGAGCGATCCGCAGAATCCGCCCCATCCGTTCGATCCGTATCCCCTCTGTACGATGCCGGCCTCGCGGAGGAGGTCGCCGTGCGCCGTGAACCCTACCGCCATGATCCTGCGCCCATCGACACTACCGTGATTGACTACTAGTGGCAGACTCCGGACCCGGAATCCGTGAACGACGACCCCGCCGCCGAGACGAATTGCCAGTCGTAGGCCCCGTCGCGGAGCGTCAGCTTGAGCACACCCGTGGCGTTCCCATTGCGTACCTCGCTGTTCGCTCTGATCGTGCCGAACGAGTAATGATCGGCGCCGCCCGTCCCGACCGTGAACTGGCGGATGCCGCGAGCCGCGTCGGCTGCGGCGGCGGGCGTCTGCGGCGCGAAGCGCTCGTAGACGTGCTCGTGCCCGTTGAGCACAACGTCGGCGTTGTACTCGTACAGCGCGGTCCAGAACGGAGCCACCGCGCTGTTATTACCGTGCTGCGCGCCCGAGTTGAAGCGCGGGTGGTGCCAGTACGCGAGCGTGCACCTCGCCGTGCTCGAGGCGAGCACGCCGCGGAGCCACTGTTCCTGCGCCGAGCCAGCGGCGCAACTGACGGTCGTACAGCTGGAGTTGCTGTTGAGGACAATGATGAGCCACGTACCGAGCGTGTAGCTGTAATAGCCCTTGGTCGGGTCGCCGGCGGCACTGCCAAAGTAGGAGAAGTACCCGGCCGCTCCCGACAGGTATTCGTGGTTGCCGGGTGAGGGACGCGTCCGCGCCTTGTGGCGCCCCCAGCTATGGTCGTAGCAGTTCGCGAATTCGGTCGCCGTCCCGCTCTGATAGGCGTTGTCGCCTAACGTGAAAACCGTCCCCGCGATGCCGTCGAGCACGGCCGCCGTGGCGTCGTCACCAGTGGACCCGCACTCCGCGATGTCGCCAGCGCCGACGAGCACGGGTGAGTCCGGCGGCGGCGGGGGCGGGGGCGGCTCAGGTGCGGTCACCGTGATCGTGGAACGCCCCGTCTTTCCGCCGGCGCTCGCGCTGATCGTCGCCGTTCCCGCACCCGCCGCCGTGACGAGCCCCGTGGCATTCACGGTCGCCACGGAGATCTTCGACGACGTCCACTCGAAGCTCGTCGCTGAAGTGGGAGGGTTGGCGGTCGCCGTCAACTGAACGGACTGCCCGACCTCTCGTGTCGCGCTCGAGGGAGAGACACTGATCGACTTTACCTTGTTCGGGTTCCCGCCCTTCGCGAAGGACGGAGCTTCCGGTGGCGCGGTAGGCGTTACGCGCTCGCTATTCTGTTCCGAGCAACTGATTCCGATGACGACCGCCATAGCTCCGATCGCGACCGCAATTCGCTTTCTCATGAGACCTCGGACGAGGGAAGTTGCGGCCGTAACGCTACGACCGCCTGCCGCCCTCGTCCATGGGATGAAATGACCGCGTACGCACTCGCATCCCTATCGGAGGCCGTCGCTGCACCGCCCGCTCCGAGGCACGCTCGCGGGTTGGCGGCCCGGTGCGTAACCTTCGGCGAACCCTTCACCGTGAGCGTCATCTGACAACGCGTCGAGATTTTCTCGCCGGCGCCGCCGGCGCGGTCGCCGGGATCGCAGGCGCGCCTGCCATCCTCGGAGCGAGCCGCGTACAGCACGATCTCGTCATCCGTGGCGGCCATGTCATCGACGGAACAGGCACACCCGCGCTAGAGATGGACGTCGGCATCACCGGCGGTCGGATCGCGGCGGTGAGCCGTCGAATCGCCGACCGGGGTACCGTCGAGATCGACGCCCGCGGGCTCGCCGTGGCGCCCGGGTTCATCGACATCCACTCGCACGCGGACGGGTCGCTGTTCTCGGACCCGCGGTCCGAATCCGTTATCCGTCAGGGGGTGACGACCATCGTCGTGGGTCAGGACGGTGGCTCGCGATTCCCATCGCGGAACGCGGCAGAGGAAAGCGGGACGCCGTCCTTTGGCGTGCTCGCCGCGCGGATCGACGGGCTCCCGAGCGCAGTGAACGTGGCGTCGATGATCGGGCTTGGCAGCGTGCGCGGCATTGTCGTCGGCGCGGACGACCGCCCAGCGACCCCCGCCGAGCTCATCCGCATGACGACCATGGTACGCGATGCGCTCGCCGCTGGCGCCTGCGGCGCATCGTCGGGGCTCGAGTACACGCCGGGCGCATTCGCCTCCCAGGCAGAACTGGCCGCGTTATGCGGCCCGCTCGCGGCTGCGGGCCTCCCGTACGCGACACACATGCGCAACGAGGACGACCGGCTGCTCGACTCGATCGTTGAATCGATCGAGGTCGCGAAAACGGCGCGCTGCCCGCTTCAGATCTCGCACCTCAAGACACAGGGGCCACGGAACTGGGGGAAGCTCGACGAGGTCTTTCAGCGTATCGAGCAAGCACGCGCGAGCGGGCTCGACGTCGCGTTCGACCGCTATCCCTACATCGCGTATCAGACCGGGCTGACGAACCTCTTTCCCGTCTGGAGTCGTGACGGCGGAACAGCGGCGTTCCTCCGCAGGCTTGGTGACGCGTCCACAGCCGATCGTATCCGCCGGGAGACGCTCGCGAAAGTCGAGCTCATCGGCGGCTGGGACAACGTGCTCATCTCGGGCGTGGGTCGCGGCGGCGACACGACCGCCGAGGGCAAGCGGCTCGGCGCGTTCGCGTCGTCGAAAGGGACGGATCCGTACGAGACCGCGGTCACGCTCCTGCGCGGCGCGAACGGCAGCGTCGGCATGGTCGGCTTCGCGATGAGCGAGGAGAACCTCGAGCGCATCCTCGCACACCCGTTAGGCATGGTGTGTAGCGACGGCGGTGGGTTCGCCATCGACGGGCTGTCGCGCCGCGGGAGTCCGCATCCCCGCGGTCTCGGCACGTTTCCGCGGGTCCTCGGGCGGTACGTGCGCGAGCGAAAGGCGCTGACGCTGGAGCAGGCGGTGCACAAGATGAGCGCGCTTCCGGCGTCGCGAATCCGGCTCCGGGACCGCGGCCGGATCGCGCCGAACCTCGCGGCTGACCTGGTGGTGTTCGACCCGGCCACGGTGGCTGACAAGGCGACGTTCGAGCAGCCGTTTCAGTATCCGGTCGGGATTCGAGCCGTGGTCGTGAACGGGCAGATCGCGCTTCGGGATGGCGAGCGCGGCGGTCGCGGGAGTGGGAAGGCGCTCAGACCGAATTGACGGCCGAGGCGGTTCAAGGCGTGGCTCTTGCCTTTTTCCCCGATCGATGCGGCCGGGGCCGTTCCCGGACGCGGGAAAGGAGAGCCACCATGCGACTACGAGTCACTGTTGGATTTGCGATCGCCGCGCTCACCGTGGCGCCGGGCGCCGGGGCCCAGGTCACGTTCCGGACGACCGGCAACGAGCTGCGCGACGCCCTCGCCGACGTCTGGCACATCTGGGTATCACCCTTCCGGTCGGAAGGACGCGACTGGATCGCGGTCGCCGGCGTTGCGGCCGGCGCGGCTGCACTCGTTCCCGTCGATGATCAGGTCGATTCGTGGATCGTGCGTCATCCGAACTCGGCGCTGCACGATTTCGCGAAACCGTGGGATGAGTCGAACCCCACACTTGGCGACCTCTCGACCGGCCGGCGTCTCTTCCCGATCTCGGCAGTGCTCATCGCGTCAGGCATGGTGAGCGACAATCGCAAGCTCCGCGAGGCCGGGTGGGGGTGCCTCTCGGCGTGGCAGGCGAGCAGCTCGATCCGGCATGCTGTCTACGCCGGCGTCGCACGCCCGCGGCCGTCGGTCGAGAACGCCGACCCGTACGACGTCGATTTCCCCGGCGGCGAGTGGGAGGACCATTCGTTCTTCGGCGGGCACGCGGCGAACGCCGTGGCGTGCACGACGTTCTGGAACTCGCGGTTCGAGATGGGAGTGCTGGAACCGATTCTCTACGCAAGCGCGGCGGGGATTTCTTTCGCGCGCATGACGGACCGGCGGCACTGGGCGTCGGACACCTGGGTGGGCGTCGCGGCCGGGTACGCGATGGGGCGGTCCATCGCGGCTCGTTATGCGCGCCGGGAGGCGCGTCGTGAGCGCGACCGGGAGAACGAGCAGATCCGGGTGTCTCTGCTCGACGGCTTGAGCCTCGCGCCGACGCGCGGGGGGCTCGCTATCCGGTGGTCGGGGCAGTTCTAGGGGGCGCGTCGAGATTCCGCTCGGGCGTTAGGCATCTCGGTTGGGCTGGCTTCAGAAAAGAATGAACCGCAGAGGACGCAGAGAACGCAGGGG
>DAINRQ010000066.1:0-6209 GCA_036741775.1 Gemmatimonadaceae bacterium
TCTACTGCGCCGCCCCGACCTTGCCGCCCTGGAGGTAGTCCACCGCGAGGTTCGCCATCGCGCGGATGCCCGGCAAGAGCGCCGCCTCGTCCACGAAGAACCGCGGCGAGTGGTTCGGCGCGGCCGCTGCCGGGTCCGTGCCCTTCGGGGTGATGCCGAGGAAGAAGAACATCCCCGGGACCTTCTGCTCGTAGAGCGAGAAGTCCTCGGCCGTCGTTGTCTGCTTCGCGACCTTCACCTGACCCGCGCCGACGACGCGTTGGAGCGTCGCGGCCATGCGTTCCGTGAGCGCGGGATCGTTGACCGTAACCGGCGCGTATGGGAATACCGTCGCGCTGGCGGTCGCGCCCGCGCTCGCCGCGATCGATTCCGCGGTGCGCTTGATTCGCTCGTGAATCGACGTGCGCATCGCCTCGTCGAACGTCCGAATGGTTCCCTCGAGCACCACGCTGTCGGGGATGATGTTATAGCGGACGCCGGCGCTGATGCGGCCGACGGTCACGACGGCGGGTGATTCGATGAGATCGACCTGACGACTCGTTATGGTCTGCAGCCCGAGCACGATCTGCGACGCGACCACGACCGGGTCGACGCCGTTCCAGGGGAGCGCGCCATGCGTCTGGCGTCCGCGGACGATGACCTGGAACCGATCGGAGCTGGCCATGATCGCACCGGGGCGGTAATGGAGCGTGCCCGATTCGTGCGGGAAGACGTGGAGGCCGAAGATCGCGTCGACCGTCGGATTCTCGAGCGCCCCTTCCTTGATCATCAGTGCCGCGCCGCCTTCTTCGCCAGCCGGTGCGCCTTCCTCGGCAGGCTGGAAGAGGAACTTCACGGTCCCGGGAATCTGCTGCCGCATGCCCACGAGCACCTCGGCGACGGCCATCAGGATCGCGGTATGCGCGTCGTGCCCGCACGCGTGCATAACGCCGACCTCCTGGCCGTTGAACGTGGTGCGCACGGTGGACCGGAACGGAAGGTCGGTCTCTTCGGCGACCGGGAGCGCATCCATGTCCGCGCGAAGCGCGATCACGGGGCCCGGACGCCCGCCTTTCAGGATGCCGACGACGCCGGTCTTCGCGATGCCCGTCTGTACCTCGATGCCGAGCGACCGGAGGTGATCGGCGACGAGCTTCGACGTGCGGACTTCCCGGTTCGAGAGTTCCGGGTGTTGATGGATGTCACGCCGCCAGGCGATCGCTTTCTGCTCGAGCTGCGCGGCTCGGCGATCGATCTCGCGAGCGAGCGCGCTCGAGGCCCCGGTTGCCTGGGCGCCGACGGCTGCGGCGCCGAACGTAGTCCCCATGGCGGCCACGAGGGCTGCGGAACGGGCAGTCTGCATGGCGAGGTTGACGGATCCGGGCAACGGTTCCTCCATTCGGGAGTGGCGGTGGCGCGGTCCCGACGATGGTTCGCGTCACGCTACAAATCCAGTGGCGACGCCAACTTGCCCTCGGCCGCACAGGTTCAGGTCGAGGCTTTCCGACGGCGTGGCGCGCATCTTCCTCACGATTACCGGGTATGGTGCACACCGCCCTCCGGCCGCCTGGTCGGGTGGTGCGGTCGATTACGGGCCCATTGCACTGGGACGTACTGGAGTGAAGAACGCGTGAAGCGGGCAGGGGCGCGGACGGTCCTCGTGGCCGACGACAACATGGAGACGCGCGACGCCATGTCGTTCTGGCTCCGTCGCGCCGGATTCGGCGTGATCGAAGTGGCGGACGGGGCGGAGCTCATTGCCAGGGCGTCGGAGCGTCCGGACGTGATCGTTCTCGACGCTCGGCTGCCTGACGTCAACGGGTTCGAGATCGCCAATCGACTGAAGAGCGATCCGGCGACGGCGACGACGCCCATTATTCACGTCGCGTCCGGCTTCACCACCGGCGAGTGGCGCGCGCAGAGCCTCGAGGCTGGCGCCGACTCGTTCCTCACCCATCCGGTGGAGCCGTCGGAGCTGATCGCGACCGTCCGCGCTCTGCTCCGCGTGCGGGCCGCTGAAGAGGAGGTGAGGACCGCGGCCGCGGAGTGGCAGGCGACGTTCGACGCGATCACGGATGCCGTCTGCATCATCGACGGCGGCGGCGAGCTTCGCCGGTGCAACGATGCGGCGGATGCGCTGCTCGCCCACCTCGACGGCGGTCCCGGAATACGCCTCTTCCACGAGCTCTTTCCGCCGCCCAGCGGCGGCGAGGTGAACGTCGCGGGCGAAGTGCTCGCGACGGATGGCCCGGTGCAATACGACACGCACGTCAAGGGACGCTGGTTCGCCGTCCGCATGGATCCGGTTCCGCCACGGAACGACGTCGCGGCATCCGTCGTCGCAGTGGTGAACGACGTGACCGAGCGCATGCTCGCCGAAGAGGAGCGCGCACGGCTCCTCGCGCACGCCGAACGCGCGCGGAAGGAAGCCGAGATCTCTCGACTCGAGGCGGAGGCGGCGCGGCTCGAAGCGGAGAAGGCGAACCGTGCGAAGTCGGAGTTTCTCGCCGTGATGAGCCACGAGCTCCGCACCCCGCTCAACGCGATCGATGGGTACGCGGAATTGCTGGAGCTTGGCGTCCGTGGACCCATCACGCCCGCACAACTCGAGGACATCCACCGAATTCGCCGGAGTCAGAAGCACCTGCTGTCGCTCATCAACGACGTGCTGAACTTCGTGCGCCTCGACGCGGGCACGGTACGCTACGAGATTCGCGACTTCGCGCTGCGAGACGCGATCCGTGACGTCGAGGACGTGACCATGCCGCAGCTTCGCGCCCGCAATCTGCGGTTCGTGCGACGCGGGTGTGACCGCGAGGCATCCGTCCGTGCCGATCGAGACAAGGTCGAGCAGATTCTCGTGAATCTCATGACGAACGCGATCAAGTTCACGGAGCCGGATGGCGAGATCTCGCTCGAGTGCGAGACGGCCCCGCGGCGGGTGGTGATTCGCGTTCGCGATACGGGGCGGGGCATTCCGGCCGACAAGCTCTCCGTGATCTTCGAGCCGTTCGTGCAGGTCGCGCGTTCGGCGGGCGCGCCGGGCGAGGGCGTTGGCCTCGGTCTCGCGATCAGCCGCGACCTGTCGCGCGCGATGGGCGGCGATCTGGTGGCGGAGAGCGCGTTGGGGAAGGGGAGTGTGTTCACCCTGACCCTGCCAGCGGCGCCGGCGCCTGCGGCGAGTCGTTAGGCCCCATTCGGAAGTCGATAGCAGCTCGAAGGGAGCAGCGCGGAGCCCGGCAGCCAGCCGCTGTCAGTAGCGTGCCAGCTCGGAGCGGGAGCTGGTGGACTGTAGCAGAATTCTGATACAAATGCGAATCAGCGTTACGGAGGCCGGTCGCTGGGAAACACAGCCCGTGGCTTCGGCTAAGCGTTAGGGGTCCTGACGCATCCTTCTCATCGCATCGCGCCACCGGGCGGACGCGGAGGGCGCGGCAGCCGCGGACGCGGGAAGGGCCGCTGAGGACGGCTCGCGCGCTTACGGTCCGGCGCGCCGGCCCGGTCGGAACGACGATGATGCGGAAGAGGCCGAAACGGCCGGATGACTCCCCCCGCACGGCCGCCGCGTAGCGAAGAGGTCGCAGACTTTCGGCACCCAGAAGGGAGGGGGGAAGACGGATGAGGGATGAGGGGGATGCCGGGGATCCGTTCCGGCGCCGAGCTGGTCTCAGCTGATAGCTGATCGCTGATTGAAGCCGAAGTCATGGATGCCGGCCGGAGCGAGCTGCACTTCATAACGTCGGGACGCCGTTTGTATCATCACTTCTGCTGCAGTCCACTTTCAACGCCCAGCCACCAGGTGGCCTTGCCGCTCACGCCGCGTTCCGTCGGCGTCGCCCGACGAGCAGTGCCGGCATGACGAGCATGGCGCCTAACGTCCCGAAGACCGTCCCGCCCGCCGTCGCCAGCGCGATCGCCCCGAAGAGGTTCGTCAGCCCCGTCCCCACCGCGAGCGGAATCAGGCTCGCGAGCGACGTGACCGTGACCAGCACGATGACGCCCGAGCGGCTCGTCGCGGCGCGCACCACCTCCGTGGCCGACAGGCCTAACGACGACATGGCGGCACGGCGTGCGCGGCGACGCTCCAGCGCGGCGTCGATGAGAAGAATGGCCTGGTTCACCGCGAGCCCGACGACGAGGATGACACCAACCGCGGCCTCCCGCGTGAAACCGGCCTTGGCCGCCCAGAACGCCGCGATCACGCCCGCGAGCGCGAGAGGAATGGAGAGGAACACCATCCACGCGCCCCAGACCGAGTCGAATACGACGGCAACGGAGAGAATCACGAGCACCAGCCCGACGCCGAAGACGAGCCACAGCCCTTTCTCACTCTCGTCAGGCACGTAGCCGAAGCCTCCTAACGCGTCCGAGACGCTGTAGCCGGCGGGGACCGAGATGGACGCGAGAAACGCCCGGTGCGTTCGCTGCGCGAGCCTGCCCGGACCGCGGAACTCGTACGCGACGATCCGCACGTACTGCTGGTCCTCGCGGCTGATCGAGTTGATGGCCTCGCGTTCGCCCACGGCCGCGACGTCGCCAATGCGGACCGGCGTGCCGGTCGCGGTGGGGATCAGTGCCTCGCGCAGTTCCTCGAGCGAACGTTCGCGCGCACCGCTCGCTTTCACGGTCACAGGAATCTCGTCACCGCCGATCTCGATCAGCTGGCGCCCGACCGGCCCGCGTACCTCCCGCGCGACTGCCTGGGTGAACTGTGCGGCGGTGATGCCGAAGCGAGCGAGTGCCTCGCGATCGGGGTCGAGCGTGACCGCATACCCCCGCTCGCGCGCGAAGAAGCTGGCCGCGTTCACGTTCACGTCCCGGACACGGGGGATCTTCTCCAGACGCTCCTTCAGGTCGAGCGCCAGCCGCTCCACCCCCTCGTACGAGTACCCGAGGACGCGGATGCGGTTCGTTTGAATCGACGCCGCGCCGAAGCCAGACGAGAACCCGGGGCCCTGCCCGAAGACGCTCACCGACGCGCCGCCGATGAACACGGCACGCTGGGTCAGCTGTTCCTCGAGATCCTGCGGGCGGCCACTGAACTGCCCGTCGCGCGTGAACAGCACGCTCATGCGGGCGCTCGTGCCCCAGCTCTGCGCCGTGACCTGCTCGACCTCGGGGTACCCGCGCAGGACGATCTGTTCGAGCTCGCGAATGCCCCAGTCGAGACTCGCCGGGTCACTCCCACGCGGGAACGACAGCGACGCACTGAGCGTCGTGCGCTGATCCCCGCCGTACCCACCGAACGCGAACCGCGGGACCTTCTTCACGAACCCCCAGCTCAGCACGCCGAGCACGGCCACGACTGCGGCGACGGTCGCCCAGCGCCAGCGGAGCAGCGACACGACCAGACGCGTGTACAGGCGACGCGCCCGCGGCCAGCTCGCCTGACGAACGCGGTGACCGGCGCCTAACGCGGGGACGAGCAGCACGGCCGAAATCACCGACCAGGTGAGCGCGAGCGCGAACGCCGCCGCGAACGGCACGAACGCCGCGCGGGCGTCCCCCTGCAGGTACAGGAACGGCAACAGCACGATGCCCGTCGTGAGCGTCGATCCGACGACCGCCGGCAGGATGCGTCGGGCGGCCGTCGCACGCCCCCCCGCGGTATCGGGTTGGGTCCCGAGCCGACTCACGACGATGACGCCATTGTGGACGAGGATGCCGATCCCCATGCCGAGCCCGGCGAGCGTGAGGAGATTCGCCGGAATGTTCAGCAGGAAGAGGCCGAGCGCCGTCCCCGCCACGGCCACGGCCGCACTCGCCATCACCAGGGCAACGGCGCGGCCGTTCCTGAGGAGGAGCAGAAGCACGACGGTCACGGCGATGAACGCGATCGACCCGCGGATGATCAGGTCCCGGAGCTGCTTCGCGAGCTCGATACTGTCGTCCGCCACGATTCGGAACCGCACACCGGGCGGAAGCGTCGGCTCGAGCTCCGTCAGCGCCGCCCGAACGGCCGCGACGGTCTTGATCGCGTCCGCGGCAGGAAGACGCGACACGCTCAGCGCGATCGCGGGGTTTCCGTTGATGCGGAAGAAGCGCCCGCGCGCGTCTTCCTCCGGGCGAATGGTCGCGAGCTCGCCGAGCCGGAAGATATGGCTGCCGGGCCCGACCACCGGCAACGCGTCGAGCTCCTCGAGCACCCGCGGCTGGTCGCGAACGACGACCTGACGCTCGGTGCTGCCGAACTGTTCCTCGCCTAACGCACGCACGATGCGCGCTTCGCT
>DAINRQ010000066.1:6309-31687 GCA_036741775.1 Gemmatimonadaceae bacterium
GCTCGGTGCTGCCGAACTGTTCCTCGCCTAACGCACGCACGATGCGCGCTTCGCTCAGGGTCGTTCCGAGTGCCGCCGGCGAAATGTTCAGCTGGCGCAGGAGGCGCGCGTCATACGACACCGAAATGCCGAGCTCCGTGCCGCCCTGAATGCTGATCCCGGCCACGCCAGGGACGGAGCTCAGGCGGGGGTTCACCTGCTCGTCCGCGAGCTTCTGCAGCGTCCCCGGCGTATAGGGGCCCGAGACGGTGAACATCAGGAGCGGTTGCTCCTCGAGGTTCTGCGGGACGTAATTCGATACGGTCGGCGGCGTGGAGCCCGGCGGAAACTCCGGCCGCAGGAGCTCGAGACGCTCGAGGATGCCGAGTCGTGCGAGCTGGACGTCCGCTTTCGGCTCGAGCTCCACCGTGAGCGACGCGGTCTCGTCGCGCGACTGGCTCGACGTACGGCGGACGCCACGGACGCCCTGGATGGCCGATTCGATGGGCGAGGTGATGTACGTCTCGACGAGCTCCGCCGACGCGCCCGGCCACGTCGCGCTCACGTTGAGCCGCGGCAGCTCGACGCTCGTTCGCGTCGCGAGCGCGAGGCGCGTGAACGACACGCCGCCCGCGAGCAGGATCGCGACGGACGCGGCGAGAACGACCGCGGGTCGCCGAGTGGCCCAGTGGATCACGTGGCTGAGAGCTCCGCTCGGGGGGACGGAGCGGCCGATTCAGCCCCTCGGCTCGTGTACTTCTCGAGCACCGCGTACGCCGTTGGCAGCAGGAAGAACGTCACGAGCAGCGCCGACACAGACCCGCCGATGACACCCGCTGCGAGCGGCTGGTAGAGGGCTCCCCCACTGCCCAGCCCGAACACGAGCGGCAGCACGCCGGTGATCGTCGTGAGCGACGTCATCGCGATCGCACGCAGGCGCTGACGGCCGCCCAGCACCACGGCGTCATGCAGGGAATGGCCTTCGTCGCGGAATCGACGAATCGCGTCGAGCTTCACGACCGCCTCGTTGTCGGCCATGCCGATCATTACGACGATGCCGATGAGCGACACCGCGTTGAGGCTCTGACCGGTGAGCCAGAGGAACACCAGGCCACCCGCGGCCGCGAGCGGAACAGTGAGCATCACGACGACCGGTAGGGTAAACGACGCGAACTCGCCCGCCAGGACGAGAAAGACGAGCACGACGCTGAGGACCGCCACGAGCAGCAGCTGATCGGTCGTTCTCCGCTGCTCCGCATCCGCGCCCGTGACACGCCACGTCAGGCCCGGCGGGACAGGGAGCTTTGACAGCGCCGCTTCCACATCCGCCGAGGCTTTCGCCGTGCCACCTTCCTCGATGAGCCCTTCGACGACCGACACCGGACGCTGCCCCACGCGCACGACCTCGATGGGTGCGCGCGTTTCCTTGTAGCTGACGAGCTGACCGACAGGGATTCCATCGACGGGCGTCGCGAGCGCCGCGTTCAGGTCTTCGTTCGCGGTACCGGCGAAACGAACGGCAATGGGCGTCCGTCGATCCGTTTCCCGGAAATCACTCGCGGGCACACCACCCAGTCCGCCAGACAGCGCGTTGACGACCGTGTTCGCCGCGATCCCACGTTGTGCGAGCCGCTCGCGCTCGAGGGAAATCTCGACCACCGGCTGCGTACCGCCGTGCGCATCGCGGACGTCGGTGAGCGTTTTCAATCCCCGCAGGAGGGTGCGCGCGGAGTCGGCCCAACGCTGCGACTCGGCGAGCGTCCCCGCGCTTACCTCGACGGCGACGAGGCGTCCCTCGCGTCCGATGAGACTCCCGAACTCGGATTGCCCCGCGAGGTCCAGGGCGAGGGCGCCCTGCGCGAGGTCGGGGACCGCCGTACGGAGATCGTTCGCGAATCGCTGCGCGTCTCGGCCCGGCGGCACCGGGACGAGCACCTGCGCCGTCGCCGACGAGCCGACTTCGGCCCCCGCGAGCACTTCCTCGTCCGTCGCGATGCCGACCCGGCTGTAGATGCCGCGCGAGCCTAACGAGCGCGCGGCGTCCTCCACCCGCTTGGCCTGGCGGATGGTTTCCTCGATGGCGGTGCCCTCGGGCAACTGCATCGCCGCCACGACCATGCGCTCGTCCACCTGCGGGAGGATCTCCTTCGGGAGCCGAGTGGTTACCCAGATGGTGGCCGCAACACCAACGGCGGTGGCGGCGAATACCTTCCCCGGGTTCGCGAGCGACCAATGCATGCCGCGCTCGTACAACTCGGCGAGATGTGTTCCGAACCGCTGGAGCCGGTCGGGCGGCGCGGTCCGGCGTGCGGCGTCCACGGTTGCGCGAGCGTTCGACACGCGCCGGCGCCCCACGATCATGACGGGCATGAGTGTCAGCGCGAGAATGAGCGACGCGCCAACTGACGTGACGACGCTGAGTGAGAGGTCGCGGAACAGCGCGGCCGCGAGCCCTTTGACGAAGATGATCGGCCCGAAGACGAGCAGCGTGGTGAGCGTTCCCGCGGTGAGCGGCCCGGCAACTTCCTGCGTGGCCTCGATGACCGCGTCGAGCCGCTGCGCAAAGCTGAGTGTCCGGCTCCCGGCTCCCGGTTCCCCGTTCCCAGCTCGCAGGGCGAGCTCCTGTATCCTGCGATTCGAGGCCTCTGCCACCACGATGGCGTTGTCCACCAGCAACCCGACGCCTAACGCAAGGCCGCCGAGGGACAGGACGTTCACCGTGACGTCGAGCGCCTGGAGCACGACCAGCGCGAGGAGGACCGAGAGCGGCACCATGAGTCCGATCGCCATGGACGACCGCCAGTCCCGGAGGAACAGGAGGATCATGAGGATGGACAGGATGCCGCCGATGACGATCTCCTGGCCGAGGTTCGAGAGCGCGTCCACGACGAAGTCCGCCTGCGCCGCGACGACATGCATCTTGACGCTCTCGAACTCCTTCTCGAGCGCCTCGACCGTGGCGTAGATCTCGCGCGTCACCGCGACCGTATTCGCCCCGGCGTCCTTGTAGACCACGAGTCCCACCGCAGGACCTGCGTCCAGCCGCGTCACCGTCTTCGGATCGGCCGATGTCAGCGTGACCGTCGCGATATCGCGGAGCTTGATCCCCGACCTCGGCGGGCCGACCGGCGTGAGCCCGATCTCATCGACCGAGCGAAACTCGGTGAGCGCCCGGACAGAGAAGCGGAACTGGCCGCGCCTGATCGTTCCACCGGCGCCGTTGGCGTTGGCGGCACGAACTGCGGTCGCCACGTCGTCGGTCGTGAGCCCTAACGCACGCATCTTCTCGGGGTCGACCTCGATGCGGATCTCATCCTCCGGCGCGCCAACCACGGCCACGCTCGCAACCCCGGAGAGCTGCTCGAGTCGCCGAGCGTGTACGTCCTCGCCCGCGCGTGCGAGGGAGCGAAGATCGCCGGGACCGGTGAGCGCGAGTACCGCAATCGGACGTTCACCCGGGTCGCTCGTGAGCAGCGTCGGACGCTCGGCGCGTTCCGGGAGGCGACCCCGCGCGTTGTCGAGCCGTTCGCGGACGTTGAGCACCGTCGATTGCATGTCGGTGCCCCAGGCGAAGCGCGCGGTCGTGATCGCCTCGCCGTTCCGGCTCACGGAGCGCAGCTCGACGAGCCCGGGGGTTGCCGCGATCGACTCCTCGATCGGCTCCGCCACGAAGCGCGAGACTTCCTCGGCCGCCGCACCTTCGTACAGGGTGCGAATCGTGAGGACCGGTAGCGTGACATCCGGCAGGAGCGAGACGGGTAGCCGGCCTAACGACACGCTGCCGAGCAGCACGATCGCGAGCGTGGCGGCGATCGTGGCGACAGGACGACGGACTGAGTAGGAGACGAGAGACATGAACCAGGCACGGGAGGCGAGGGAACAACGCTGGTTGCTGTTAGCTGGAACTGGTTGCTGCAGGGTTAAAGGCGGCCACCCTCGGAGAGCCGCATCGCGATCGAGCGCCCAGGCGCGGTCCTAGTCCCTAGGCCTCCGTCCCTCGTCCCCTGTCCCCCGTCCCTCTGCCTTCGTCACCCTCACCGGCGCGTCATGCGTCAGCGTCAGATGGCCTTCCACGATGACTTCATCACCCGGATTGACGGGGACCTGCCCCGTCGACGAGTCCGGAAGAACCTCGGTGTCGATCCCGTTGGAGCGCCCGGGATTGATGTACGTCCACTGCGCCCGGCCGCTCTTGACCACGAACACGAGCGGGCGGCCGTCGCGCTCGATCACCGCGCGGGCGGGAACGAGGCGGCGCTTCGTCAGGCGGTTCGCCTCGAGGCGGACGTCGGCGTACATGCCCGGACGCAGCGCGGTGTTTCCCGGCACCCGCACGTACGCGCGGCCAGACCGCGTCGTGCTGTCCACGAGCGGGAGCACCGCGACCACGCGCCCGACCGCCTGACGACTGCGGTCGGCCGCCGTGCTCACGAGCGCCTGGCCGCCAACCTTTATGAGTGGCAGGTCGTGCTCCAGTACCGAGGCCTCGATGCGGAGCTCGGCGAGGCTCACGACCTTCGTCACTTCCTGTCCGCTCGAGACGCGCTCACCCTTCGCTACGGCCACGCGGTCCACCACGCCATCGAATGGCGCCACCACGGTCGCGCGCTCACGATCCAGTTTCGCTCTCTCGAGCCGCACCTCGGCCGTCTGGACTCCTGCCTTCGTGTACGCGTTCGCGCGCCGAGCGGGGGACGGACCCTTGCCGCTGGCCAGCGATTCCGGCACGATCTCCTCGAGGAATCGGAGCTCGGCTTCCTTGACCGCGGCTTCGGCTTCGCGGATCGCGAGGTCGAACGGTCTGGGATCGAGTTGCACGAGGGGTTGGCCGCGGCGGACGGCGTCGCCGGGGCGGACCAGGACGTTCTCGACGGTCCCCGCGAGCTCCGCTTTGAGCGTCGCTTCAGCGTCGGACCGGACCTGGCCCGTCGTAGTGACGGTGAGGATGAGGTCCCCGTCCCGCACCTCTTCTGCTGCGACGGGAAGGGAGACGTTGGCGCGCGGCGTCGACGTGGTGTCGGTCGCCGCGGCACTGGTCGTATCGGCCGCTTCGGCGCTCTCGCCCTTGGTGCAACCGGCAAGCGCGGCGGCGGCTAGCCCTAGCGCGAGGAGGGCGTGGGCGGGATGATGCATGCGAATGGTGGTCCCAGGGAAGAGTCCCGACGGGGGCCCGCTGGCGTCGCGGATTGGACAGTATGTGGGTCGTGCCTGAGTACGGCCAGTTAGTCCTACGAGCGTAGAAAAGGGTTGCCTGTGGGACAGGGAACGCAAGCGTCGACTTGTTCGGCCGGCATTCGAGCGCGCTGGATAGTCCCGGGTGTGCTCGTGGCGGCAATGTCCATGACTGCCGCTGGGCAGCCCACGCCTCGGCTAGAGCCGGTTGCTCGCATCGGCGTCCTGGACGGTGCTGATCACGAGACCTTCGGGATGATCGCCGATGTCGCCGTCGACGCCGACGGCAACATCTTCGTGCTCGACGCATCGACGTTCGACATCCGTTGGTTCGATTCGACGGGCAGGTACCGCGGGCGGGGCGGTCGAAAGGGAGCGGGGCCGGGCGAGTTCGTCGGTCCGAGAAGTCTTGCGATCGGAGCGGATAACGTCGTCTACGCGC
This sequence comes from Gemmatimonadaceae bacterium, assembly GCA_036741775.1. Lineage (GTDB taxonomy): Bacteria > Gemmatimonadota > Gemmatimonadetes > Gemmatimonadales > Gemmatimonadaceae > JAJKIV01. The sequence continues at coordinate 11,903 of DAINRQ010000066.1, forward strand.
TCGACGGCCGCCACCGCCGGATCTCGGCTTACGAGGCGAGCGGTAACCGGCTGGTGCATAGAGGAGATGTCGGCCTCCCGTTTGGCCTCACGGATATTTGCGTGTTAGGCAGCCACATTGTGGGCGTCGGGGCGTCGGCAACCACCGGCCCGGCCGCCCAAGCACTCCTACACGAGTTCGACCTCGACGGCAAACTGCTCCGGTCGTTCGGGTCACTCGACCAGCCTTCAGCCGCACTCCTCACGAGGCTGGGCCCCACGGCGGGCGCCATTCTTCGTACCAACTTCAACGGCGCGCGCATCTGGTGCGAACGTGAGCTCGATCGAATTCTCGTGCTGGACGTTAGTCGACCGCTCGTCCGAGTCTTTTCAGGCGACGGGAAGTTCGTTCGGCGGATCGAGCTGCCGGATTTCAACTATCCCGAGGTTGGAGTTGTGCACGAAGGAGCGCTCGCCTGGCGATACAACGAGAGAACTGGCTTATGGAGCAATGGTGAGGCAATTCTGGGCGACGTGCGCGGTCGTGTTGTCGTATCCTTTTCGGTGCGCCGCCGCGGCTTGGCCGAGCCTTGGGGTGACGTGCGCTTCCTAACGCCCGGCGGTTCACCGGTCAGCCGTTGGAAGGGCGCCGACGTGCTCGCAGCGAAATGGGGGCCTTACGTCTATGGATTCCACCAGGAACCATATCCGCAGGTTGTGAAGTACAGGCTGCGCTGACGAGCTCCCTCCGACGAAGGGGAAGGATCCTCGGGGTGCTCGCCAGTCGTCATTGCGAGTGGAGCGGCCTGCGGCCGCTCCACTCGCAATGACAATGCTCACTTCCTACAGGATGACAGGACGCTTCGGCTGTAGTCCACCGCCAGCTTATGGCATTCGGTAACGCTGGAGATACTGCAGGTCATCCTCGTCCGACCGGGCGAGGTAGACCGTGCCGTTCCCGAACCCGACGAGCCGGGTGTTTTGCGGCAGCGCGACACGGTTCACGACACGTCCATTCGCGTCGATGACGTCGTAGGTCGGGACCTTATCGGTCGCCTTGCGCGTCCGCAGCACCCAGAGCTGCCCGTTAGGCGCGCCGATCGCTGCCTGTGCTGTGAACGCGGGTTTGACCTCTGGCCAGTCGGTGGGCTCCGGAATGTTGAGGGTCGACGGCGGGGCGACGCCCGCGCTCCGCTGCGTCCCACCAGGGCCATCTCGCTGCGTGATGACGAACGCCGTTCCACCCGCCCCACTCGCGCGCCGCTCACGCCACTGCTTCTTGTCCTCGTCGGTCACCTTGATCTTCTCGTAGGCGATTGCCGGCCCGGACGTCCGCTGCCCGTTAGGCGCGTACCAGTCCACGCGATACTCCTTCACGCGTACGACTGCGACGCGCCCATCGGGCATGACGGCCCAGTCGTCGACGGCCGCGAAGGGGTTACCGCCACCAGCCCGAATGGACACGTTCTGGCCGCCCTGCGACGTGCGAATCGTCGTCGTCGGAACGTGAACCCACGCGATCGTGTCGACTTTCTTCGTGGCCCGGTCCAGACGAATGATCGGCGCCGTATCCGCGGACGTCGGCGCACCGTCCGGGCCGATCGAGAAACTCGGGCCCTGCGTGTACATCCGACCCCGCGCGTCGGTGTACCGGGCGCCGAGCGTGAGCCGCACCGCCCCGCGTCCCCTGCCAGGTGCGTCATCGTCCTCATACGACACGAACGCGCCGGGCTTTCCGTCGGGCCCGATCGTCAGGAAGCGCCGATTGAGAGGGTCGTAGACGACCGACGTGTCGCCGGGGAGCGCGAGGAGCCGTGCGGGCATTGCGTATTCGCCCGGGCCACTTCCCTCACGGCCGATCTTCGTGGCGGAACCGGCCTCGAGATCGATGAGTTGGACGGTCTTTTCGCGGACGTCCGAGACGACCACGCGACCGTCGCGCAGCTCGCGGACCGCGCTGATAACTGTAAACGGCTCCTCGTACTCGACGTCGGGCTTGGTGAGCGTCTTGAGCGGAGCCTGCGCCGCGGCGGGAGCCACGCCGACGAACGCCGCGGAGGCGAGCAGGGCGAAGGGGAATCGGGATGTGCGCATCGGGTTGTCCTGGTTTGGCGATGGGACGACGGCCGCCGAGCGCCGCATTCGTCTCGGCGCTGCGTTCAAGCCCTTAGTCGCCAACTACGCCTGTAGGGTTGCCTCGATCCCGAAAAAATTCTACGCCCGTAGGCGAGGAGGCAGCCAGGGCCGATTAACCACTCCGGGCTTACAGATGCCCCGTTCGCGCGGGAGCTGCCGAGGTCAACAGTAGCATCTTCCTGTCCGACCCGTCGAACTGAACCAGGACCGAGCCCGAGCTCATACGGCGCCCCGGAAATTTCTGTCGGGCAGTGGTTGTTCCGCGGCCGGACAGCGATTTACTGCTGTGTGCCCTCGAGCGCGCGCACCAGACGAAGACGCGCCTCCTCGGCGACAGGACGAATCGCTGTATTCCCCGCGAGGTCGAGCGCCGGGATGGGGTCCATCGCCGCGATCACGCTTTCTCCGGGCGTGTCGGCTTCATAAACGATCACGTTACAGGGCAGCAGCAGGCCGATGTCGATTTCGGCGGTGAGTGCCTTGTGCGCCAACGCTGGGTTGCAGGCGCCGATTATCAGGTACGGTCGAAACTCGGCGTCAATCTTCTTCTTCAGGGTTGCGCGCACGTCGATCTCGGTGAGCACACCGAATCCTTCCTTCGCGAGCTCGGCGCGGATGCGCTCCACCGCCTGATCGTATGGAAGGCGCACCGACACCGCGATTCCGTACCCTGTGCGTTGCTCGATCATGATGTCCTCCTCCAGTCCCTCGAGGAGGATGGTTCCATTCCCTGCGACGCACAGTCGGTGAACGTCCCATCCGCTGTCAGCGTTCCCCTCGCAGCGCGCGGACCAGTGGTGGGCGGAGCGCGTAGTCAGCGCTGGCGCGCTAGCGCTGACTACGCTTCCACGCCTCGTACCGCTGGACCTCCGCCTCGAGCTCCTTGTACGCTTCGCTCGCCCGGAACCGCGTGTACATCTGCTCGTTCGCGCGGACCTGATCCATGAGGCGCTTGCTCGCCTCGCCGAGCGGGAGCTCCATGAGCACGAACGCGCGGTAGACGGGCCCCTCGGCGCGGACGGTCTGCTCGCGCGGCCGGCTTCCATAGAGCACCTGGCTCACGGTCGCCTTGTAGACCGACGTGTACTGATCGAGCAGCTGCGCGTCGACGTTTCGGCCGGTCTCCTCCGCGAACCGCTTCGTGAGCGCGCCGTACTTCACCTCGAGCTGTTGCGCGACGACGTTGCGTGCCGCGGCCTGGGCCTTGTCGATGGACACCTGGAGGTCCTGCGACACGGCGGTCGCGGTGCCGAACGCGAACTTGTCGTCCTGCGGCGGCCTGAGGTACCACCGCGGCAGGTTGCGCACGGTCTCGCGACTCGGCGGCGGGGTGAGGTCGGCGGCAGCGTTAGGCCGGCGGCATGCCGCGCCGAGCAGCAGGAGGGCGATGAGGAGTACCGTTGGTCTCATTGATCGGGATCCGGGAATCGGTGATTGAGGCTTGGTGCTGGCCGCTGGGAGCCGGTGGCAGGAGCTGATAGCTGTTGGCTGATAGCTGTTAGCTGTTTACCTCCTCCGTACCTCGTAGACCGCGAACCCCACCGCGCGGTCCTCGAGAGGGATCGACACGAGCCAGCGCTGGATGTCCATGAGCGAGGCCGTGGCCCCGGTGTCTCCGGACCTGCGCGCGGCAGCAGTGAACGTGACCGGGGTGCGCGTCGCAACCACCATCAAGAGCTCGCGTCGATCGGACTCGCCCGGCGGCAGTGATGCCCGAAACCGGACACCGCGGGAGCGCCAGTCATGCGACGGGAGCTCGACGGGCCGTCCGGCGTACGCTCGACGGTCGGTCATGAGTGCGTTAGGCAGGAGCAGGTGGACGGAATCGCCCGCGACGCCGAAAACGGTGAGCCACGCGTCGCGCGTGCTCGTGATCGTGGCCACGATCTCGTCATTCCCGTCGATGCTCCCGCCGGCGTCGAAGAACAGTGCATCGTTGAGCGCGACGTTTACGGTGAACCCGGGGTCGGCGCGGCCCAACTCGTGTGCGACACTCACGAGCGCGGTGATTTCGACGTACAGCTGCTCACCGAGCGACGGGTGATGCTCGCTGACGAAGCGCTCGTCGATCACGCGATAGTCGGTCGCGCGCCCGGCGGCCTCGAGCTGCACGACCGACACGAAGCTGTCTCGCACCCGGGCGTCGTGGTCATCGACGACGCCGATCTGCGCCGATTGCACGCGAACGCCGAGCGCCCGCCCGACAGCCTCGCCGAGCGCCTGCTCGAGCGCACGACGCCTTGCCTCCGCCGGCGTGAGGTCACCGGCCACGAGGACGCGCCGCGTTACCGTCAGCGTCTCGACCGGGACGACGGACGGCCCCTGTGCCGCCGCAGCCTGCGATCCGAGGATGAAGGCCGCGGCCGACAGCGCTCGCGCCATCACGGGGCACCTCGGAGCCTGACGATCGCACGATCCTTCCCGCGCGCGATCACGAGTGGCATCTGCTCGCGATCGAGCGACGTGGCCGTCTCGGCGACGCGGACTGCGAGATACCGCTCGAGCTCGGCCACCGTGACCGCGCGATCGCCGTCGGCGTCGGCATTGCCGCGGAGGCCGAGGAGGGTGAAGTACGTGAACAGCCCGTACCGTTTGTCGGGGTAGTCGGATGCGAACTGCCGCCCCCCGGCGGCGATGAACACCGCGAAGTTGTCCCGGAGCAGGGCGGGGTGTTCGACCGAGATCACGATGGGGCCGGCGGCGCGACTGCCTGCCCCAGCGCTGCGCGTGGCGCCGGTGAATCGCGCGTCGAGAAACACCGTTATCGATCGAACATCGAGTCGCGCCAACTGATCGTACAGCGTCGCGAGGGCGTAGCCCGTTTCGCCGGGGTACGCGCCATCCGCGTCGCTGGGAAGCAGGTATGGCGCTCCCGTCCCCGGATCGTCGGCGCCGTGGCCGGAGAAGAACACATACACATCGCTGGCGGGATTCACGCGACGAGCGAGCCAGCCGCTATCGGAGAACAGCTTGCGAAACTCGCTACCGGTGGCGGCGGCGTCGGTGCGCATGTAAACACGGCCGCCGCTTTCGCGGACGCCTAACGTGGATATCGCGTATCGGCGGAACAGCTGCGCATCGCGCGCCGCGAACTGTGCCTGCGGTAGCGTCGCGTAACGCTCCACCCCGATCACGATCGCGACCGCCTCGGGGTTCGGGTGAGCCGATCGCGGGAGGTCGCGCTCCACCTCGTCGCGCACCGGCGCGGAACTTGTGGTAGCGGACGGATCGATCGGTGCGGGCACACTCGTCGCACTGAGTGGCTGTGTCGTCGATGGCTCGAGCGCGGCGTGGGGGCGGAACGCAGGTTGGGGTGGCGGCTCGACAGAACGCCGAGCGTTAGGCATGGATCCTCGCGTGTCGTGTGGCGCCGCGACGACCTGGGTGGGCGGCGAGCCCGCGACCTTCAGATTCCCGCCGTTTTCCCACGTGATCACCCGTCGTTCCGACGCGGCAACAATGACGGAGCTCGGTCCATACCGCCATCGCGCGATACCCATGGAGGGCTCGTTACGAACGGCCGTCGGGGTTCCCATCAGTCGGACCACGTCATCCTGATGCGACCCCGCGCCGAAGGTCGGTGACGCGGTCGTGTCGGCGCCCGGCCTAACGTGCACGCGCAGCGACCGGCTACTGTTCTCCCACCCGGCCACACGAAGTGACCCCGCGGAGAACCGCACGCTCGCCGCGCCGTACGTCCAGATCTCGACGCCCAGCGACCCGAGCCGCTCGATCACCGTGGGAATGCCCTGCGCGCGTCGTACTTCCTGGGCGGTGCTTCCCAGGGTGAACGTCCCCTGCGCGCGCGCCGGCGCGACCGCGACGCTCAACGCGACGCAGCCGGTGGCGAGACGCCTCGCGGGTCTCGCGAGCGCGTGGATGGTGATTTCGAGCATCCCGGGCGCACCTCCGATGACTCGGAGTCTCGACCCGAGACGACGAAAACTTGAGCGCGGGCGCCCCGGCGCGCGTAACCACCGGCGAGCGTTTGGGTTAGCTGGAGCCGAGCAACTCCCTCGCGCATTCGGCCGCGCCGAGGAGCGCGACGTTCGGCGCCAGTACCACCTGGACCGGGATGCGCCGCATCGCCTCGCTGAACCGACCCTTGTGCGCAAATGCGTCGAGAAACCCCCCGTCGCGAAGGCGTGGCAGTATCTTCGGGGCGATCCCACCGCCGATGAACACGCCGCCCATCGCGAGCGCCGTGAGCGCGACGCTTCCGGCCGCCGCCCCGTACACCGACGCGAAGATCGAGAGCGCCTCGTCGCACACGGTGTCCTCGTGCGCGAGCGCCGCGTCCGAGATGACCGGCGACGGGTCACCACCGGCGATGCGTTCCGTGAGCCATTGCGGCTCCGGAACGCCCCGATACTCGCGAAGGAAGCGGTAGACGTTCGCGAGCCCGGGCCCCGACACGACGCGCTCGAAGCTCACGTGTCCAAGCTCTGCGCGCAGGAAAACGAGCAGCGCATCCTGGACCTCGTTCTGAGGCGCGAAGCTCGCGTGCCCGCCCTCGGATGGTGATATCTGGTACCGTGTCCCATCCCACGTCATCAGCGCGACACCGAGTCCCGTCCCCGCGGCAACCAGCGCGAGCGACCCGTGCTCCTCGGCGACGTTCCCTCGCTGGAGCGGGAGCAGGTCTGCCTGGTCCGTGATCGCGATGACGCCGTGCGCTGCGGCCTCGAGGTCATTCATGAGCGTCACGCGCGGGATCGCCAGGCGGCGTTCGAGCTCGTCTTCCCGAACGACCCACGGCAGGTTCGTCGCCCGCACCTGACCCGCGACCACCGCCCCGGCGACCGCGAAGCACGCCGCCGACGGTGGTGGATGTTTCGACGTTCGCAGGAACCTGAGGACGATGTCTTCGAGCGTCGAGAACGACCGACTCTCGTACGATGCCGAGTGGGCGACCGCGAGCGCCGCGCCGTCGTCGCGGTAGAGAGCAAGGCGGGTGTTCGTCCCGCCGATATCACCAGCCAGTAGCACGCGCGGAGCGGGTAAGTGGGAGGTGCCTTACGTAGCGCCGGGCTCGCGTTCCGCGACGACGCGCACCGCGGTCCCGTAGCAGAGCACCTCGGAGACCCCGGACATGATTTCCGTCGCGTCGTACCGCAACGCGATGAGCGCGTTCGCCCCGAGCTCGCGGGCGTGCTCGACTGCAATCGCGAACGCGTCGTGCCGCGTACGCTCGCACAGCTCGGTCAGCAACGATACTTCGCCTCCGAAAAATTGCTGGATCTGCGCGCCGATCAACCCGACGACGGAGCGGGACCGGACAGTGATGCCGCGGACGACCCCGAACGTCCGGATGACGCGATACCCATCGAGATAGTTCGCGGTGGTGGTCAGGAACTCCGGGTTCGCGGTGATCCCCCGTGAGTCGCGATGCGAGAGTTCGTTCATTCGAGCTTTTTCCGGAGCTTGAGGATCTTTCGGTCCGCTTTCGGAAATTCGGGGTTGATGGATTCGAGCGCCTCGACGACGGTCCGCGCAATGAGGTAGTCGCGGACGTCCTTGTCGTCCGCCGGGATGACGAACCACGGCGCCCACGGCGTGCTGCACTTCCGCAACGCATCGCGGTATGCCTTGGTGTACTCATCCCAGAGTGCGCGATCATCGAGGTCGCCCGCCCGGAATTTCCAGTTCTTCCTTGGGTCGGTGAGGCGTTCCAGGAGCTGCTCTCGCTGCTCCTCGTGAGATATGTGCAGGAAAAACTTGAGAATCTTTACGTCGTTCGCAGCGAGCATGCGCTCAAACCCGTTGATCTGATCGTAACGGCGCGACCAGACCTTCTTCGGCACCAGGTCATGTACCCGGACGACGAGAACATCTTCATAATGAGAGCGATTGAAGATCCCGATCATCCCTCTGGCCGGCACTGCGTGATGCACGCGCCAGAGAAAGTCGTGGCTCAGCTCGACTGGCGTGGGCGTGCGGAACGACGTGACCTGACATCCGGCCGGGTTGCACGCCCCGAACACCTTCCGCACCACGCCATCCTTGCCTGACGCGTCTCGTCCCTGCAGCACGATGAGCAGCGCGTGGCGTCCGTCGGCAAAGAGCCTTGCCTGGAGGTCCGCCAGTTGGTCGAGCAGGTCTCGCGTCTTCTCCTTCAGGACGTCATCGTCAGGCATGCCGGGTGGTCGTTCCGCCGCGCGGTCGTTGAGCGTCAGCGGCGACCGCCGAGTCACCGGAATCAATCTCATGCGGCGAGAAGCTATCGGCGGCCGGCGACGAGGACTAGAGAACAGCGTCAGATGAGCGTCATTTCATGTCAGCGCTTTCCTGACGCCCTGCGTACGACGGAATGTCACGCACGCGCGCGAACGCCAGGACGGTGTCGTGCGCCCCGGATTTCATCCGGCGATTCCACGCATCGTCGTGGACCGCCTCTGGCTCGAGGAAGGACCGATGCCCGTATACCTGCCGATCAAGCCAAAGGAGCGACTCTACCAGGAGATCGTCGACCAGATTCAACAGCAGGTGCTGTCAGGTGCGCTCAAACCTGGCGACCAGATCCCGGCGGAGCGCGATCTCGCGGAACGGTTCGGGGTGAGCCGGACGGCCGTCCGCGAGGCCATCAAGTCGCTCACCGAGAAGGGGCTGATCGAGGTCTTTGTCGGACGCGGCACGTTCGTCACGAACCTGTCGCCCGACCGGGTGGTCGAGTCGATGACGCTGTTACTCCGCAACGAGCCGGATAGCGTCGCCAACCTTCAGGAGGCACGGGTGCTCGTGGAGGTGCCGGCAGCGCGCCTCGCCGCGGTGCGACGCACGACCGAGCACCTCGAACGGCTCCGCGCGATCTGCGACGAGATGGAGCTGGAGCGCTCGCTGTCTTCGCGCCTCATCGACGGCGACACCGAGTTTCACGTGCAGGTCGCGCGCGCAACCGGAAACCCCGTGCTTGTACTCCTGAGCCAGACGATCGTCGAGCTGCTGCGCGCTGAGCGGTTGGAGCCGGCGTGCCTCGACGAATCAGCGCTTCCTGCGGCCTTCGCAGGCCACCGGGCGATCGTTGACGCGATCGAGGCCGGCGACGCGGAACGGGCCGGTCAGGCAATGCACGACCACCTGAATCACGTGACGGTCGTGCGCCGCGCGCCCGACGATGCGGGGCTGACGCGCGTCGCGAGCTGACGTGGTCGTTCCGACTATAGATAGACGTCGCCATTCGGCGGCGTCTTCGTCGCATCTCCATGCTCGAGCGTTCGTCTCGGTCGCTCTGATGGCGGCGGGTGCACTCGCCACAGCGCCGAGCGCCGCGCTACCGCAGGCGGTGCCCGAGCCGCCCCCTGCGGTTGCGCAGCTCTTCTCGGTTGTCCGCCCAGCGTTCTTGGGCGACCGCGCCCTCGCGACGGTCGCCTTTCTCGAGCAACGCTGGCGCTGGCCGGGCAACCGCCCGTTCGACGAGAGCCTCGATCACCTGGTCGAGCAGCTTCGCGAGGCCGGGTACGTCGACGAGCGCGCCGCGCCGCCGTCCGCCCGCCTGACGTACCGCGTGGAGCAGCGTCCAATGCCGGCGCCCGCGTGGGAACCGGTGGACGCGTCGCTCGCCATCGTTGGCTCCGCGACACCGCTGCTGCGGTTCGCCACGAACCGCAACATGATGGCCGTCAACTCGTGGCCGACGGCGCCGGACGGCGTCGAGGCAGAAGTGGTCGCGGTTGGCGACGGCAGCGGTGATGCGTTCGATCGATCTCGTCTCGCGGGTAAGATCGTCTTCGCGGACATGCCCGTCGGGCGCCTCTTCACCGAAGCCGTGAGAAAGCGCGGCGCGATCGGCGTGCTGGCCTATTCGATGCCGGCCTACACGAAGCCCGAGACGCATCGCACCTCGATTCAGTTTTCGTCGATCCCCGCCGACTCTACCGCGAGGTCGTGGGGCATCCTGCTGTCGTATGCGGCGCGCGAGGAACTGCGTCGTGCGCTGGCTGCTGGGCCCGTGCGTGTCCGCGTGGCAACCGACGCGCGCCGGTACTCCAGCGTCGAACGCACGGTAATCGCCGACGTGCGCGGGAGCGATGTGGCGAACGAGCGGTTCGTCTTCAGCGCGCACGTACAGGAGCCCGGCGCGAACGACAATGCGTCCGGGGTCGGGGCGGCCGTCGAGATGGCGCGAGTCGTCGCGACGCTCCTGCGCGAGGGGAGCGTGTCGCCGCGACGGTCGATCACCTTCATCTGGGGCAACGAGATCGCATCCACCCGCCGGTACCTGGCCGACCCTGCCCGAGCCGCCACGGTTCGTTGGGGGATGAGCCTCGACATGGTTGGCGAGGACACCGACAAGACGGGTGGAACGTTCCTGATCGAGAAGATGCCGGACCCGTCGGCGGTCTGGACACGCGGGGAGGACCGCCACAGCGAGTGGGGTGGCAGCCCGCTTCGAGTCGACCAGCTGACACCCCACTATTTCAACGATTTCGTGCTCCGCCGCTGTCTCGATCAGGCTGCCGTCACCGGGTGGGTCGTCCGGACGAATCCGTTCGAGGGTGGAAGCGACCACGTCCCGTTCCTCGATGCGAAGAAGCCCGGGCTCCTGTTCTGGCACTTCACCGACGTCTTCTATCACACCGACAACGACCGCCTGCCTAACGTCTCACCCCGCGAGCTCGCCAACGTGGGCGTGTCGGCGCTGGTCTCGGCCCTGACGCTCGCGTCGGCCGACGGTCCCACCGCGCGCGCCCTCGTGGCCGAGGTGGAGCAGGCGGCCGTCGCCCGGCTCGACGCCGAGGCGGCGCTGTCACGCGCGGCGGTGGCGGGCGGCGCCGACCGCGGACGCGAGGCGCTCATCCTGAAGACCTGGACGGACTGGTACCGCGACGCGCTCCGCTCCATGAGTGATATCGAGGTCGGTGGCGCGTCGGCCGAGACGGCCCGGGCCATCTCCGCGGCGGCATCGCGGGTCGTCCGAACCGGGGGCGCCCGGGCGGCCACACTCCGCCGTAACCTCGACCAACGCTCGGTGCCCCTAGGCCGGCCCACCCCAGGTGCACTAAATTGAGCCGTCCACGACTCACGCCCGCTTTCCGGACCTTACTGTCATGGCAGATCACGTCGATCGACGCATCGAGGGAAATTTTTCGCAGGGATGGCCGTATGCCATCTTCATCACGTTGCTCGCGGTCGGGGCGTTTGTGACCGCGGGGATGATCCACCGTGCGACGTTCCGCTCGCCGAACGACGTGACGGCCGAGTACCGGCATCAGTCGCCGGGTGTCGAAGGTGCGGATACGACGCATCGCCCGGCAGCCCACTGACTCCAGACGCGGCCGATGCGGTTGAACGACGGCTCCGCGCTTGCGCGGAGCCGTGCGTCGTTCTAGCCTCGCTGTGACTGGACGATCCCTCGAGGAAACGGCGTGAGTCAGCTCACCGAGCCGCCGTTCACGGCGCCTTCGACCGGGTGGACCGAAGAGATGGAGGTCGCCGCGAGTCGGCCACGGCCTCCCGTGCCGCCGCGCCGTCGATGGCGTGTAGCGCTCCGCGTGTCCGTGTGGGGTGTCGGACTCGCGGCCGTGCTCGGAACCGTTGGCGCTCTGCTGTTCATCCACCGCGGTGATGCCGAAGGGTCCGCGCGCATCGCGAATCGCGAGGTGGACCTGATGCTCGAGCGAGGGGAAACGATCGACTGGCGCACGCCGGTGATCGCGCGTCACTGGTGGAACTACTTTCGGGTAACGCACGGCGTGCTCGCGGCCACGAACCGCCGGCTCGCGTACGTGGGCGTTCCGCCCGAGGCGATTCTACCGCGGGAGCCGGAGCCGCAACTCCTCGAGCAGTCGTCGTTCCCCTACGACCGCCCGATCGACGTCTGGCGAGGCAAAGTGTTCCTCGGCACCGTGAACGGCATCATCGTGCGGGCGCCGACGCAGGAGCGGACGTTCGGCGTCGCGGCGAGCGAGCTGCCACGGCTCGACAGCGTGCTGACGAGCATGCGTCAGCGGCAGACGGCCATCCGCGACTCGACGGAACGCGAGCGACAGGACGCGATCGCGATCGCGGTGCGCAGCAGGCGTCCGGTCTACCACGTCGTTCAGCGGGGCGAGGCGCTCGAGTCGCTCGCGCGCCAGTACAACATCACCGTGGAACAGCTGCAGGAGTGGAATCGGCTGCCCGGCCCGCGCATTCAGGTGGGCCAACAGCTGCTCGTGAAGCCGCGGACGTGATCACCGAGCATCACATCGCCGTGCGCCGGACGGCGCGATACTTCACCCTCGGCGAGCCCTCCACCGCAGTGCGCGAGCTGTGGGTGGTGTGTCACGGGTACGGTCAGCTCGCATCGTCGTTCCTCGAGGCATTCGTGCCAATCGCTGCGCCGTCGCGACTGGTCGTTGCGCCCGAAGGGCTCTCACGCTTCTACCTCGATCGCACACTCGGCGCGACCGATCCGCCGCCGCGCGTGGGTGCGACGTGGATGACGCGCGAGGACCGGGAGCACGAGATCGCGGACCACGTGGCGTACCTCGACCAGCTACACGACGCGCTATGCGATCGTCTGGGCGGCTGGGCCGCCGACTCCACGGGAGAAGCTCGCGTCAAGTTACACGCGCTCGGCTTCTCGCAGGGGGTCGCGACCGTCGGCCGCTGGATGGCGTACGGTCGGAGTCGCGCGGCCGAGCTCGTGTGTTGGGCGGGATCCTTTCCACCGGACGTGGACCTGGCGGCACTGGCGCCTCGTCTCGATGGCGCTGTCGTCACGTTCGTGGCCGGGGAGCGCGACGAGCTCGCGACGTGGGCGAATGCGGAGACGCAGTTGCGTCGGTTCACGGACGCCGGCATTGCCGCGCGGCTCGTTAGGTTCCCCGGCGGTCACCGCCTGGACAGCGCGACGCTCGCGAGCCTGGCTGTGAGCTGAGTGTCATAAAACGCAGATTACGCCGATTTCGCAGAAGTCGCAGATTCTCCCTCTACCAAGCGAGTTGGTACTCTCGCGCGGCGGAGCTTGCCGGCAGAGGGATTCTGCGAAATCTGCGAAATCTGCGGCCATCTCCGTCAGGTTTTCTCAGAGCGTCCAGTAAAGAGGCCTGGCGCGAGCAACTGACAGCTACCGTTTCCGGAACCGCTCGATCTCGCGACGATCGCGTTTCGTCGGGCGCCCGGTGTCCCAGTCGCCGCTCGGCATGCTGCGAATCTGCGTCGCGAGTGCCTCGCGCTTCGCCTTGCTCTCGGTGGTTTCTTCGTAGAGCGTCGCGGCGACGCTCGCCGGCCCCCGCCGCTCCGAAACGCCGCGCACGATCACGACGTGCTCGAACGGTGTCTGCCGGATGCGCACCGCGTCGCCGACCTGGACCATCTTCGCGCGCTTCGCGCGCACGTCGTTGACCTCGACCTTGCCCCCGTCGATGGCGTCGGCCGCAAGCGCGCGCGTCTTGTAGAAGCGTGCCGCCCAGAGCCACTTGTCGAGCCGAACGCGGTCGTGTGTCTCGGTGTCCATGCTCCGAATCTACAACACGCGCGCGAGCCGACTCGCCCCCCACTCGAGGAGCCGCTCATGAAACGGGCGCTGGCGAAATGCCTCGAGCGTCACTTCCTTCGAGCGGGTGAGGTCGTCGAGGAAGACGTCGCGCAGCGTTGCCCCGAACCGCTCATCGAGCACCAGGAGATTCGACTCGTCGTTGAAGGCGAGGGATCGGTTGTCGAAGTTCATCGTCCCCACGGACGCCCAGCAGCCATCCACCACGAACGCCTTCGCGTGGATCATGGCCGGCTGGTACCAGAAGATGCGCACGCCCCGCGTGAGCAGTTGTTCGTACCGCGCGCGGCCCGCGTACCACGTGCTCTTCACGTCGTTGTTGCGGCCGGCCGTCAGGATGCGAACATCGACCCCGTGCTCGGCGGCATCACCGAGGAGCCGCGTGAAGTCGTCGTCAGGCACGAAGTAGGAGTTCGTAATGTAGAGCGAGTGCCGCGCGCCGACGATGGAGAGGGCGAGAAGTCGCTCGGCGGCGGTACTCCCGATCGTCGGCGCCGTGTGAATCACGGCGGCACGCATCGTTTGCGGATCGTCGGCGTCATCGCCCGGGGGCGGGAACATCGTCGGTCCGGTGAGAAGCTCGCCGGTTGCCTCCGCCCATCCCGCGGCGAAGGTGGCCTGGAGCTGAAGCACCGCGGGGCCGGTGAAGCGCACGTTCGTCTCACGCCACTGATTCTCGTGACGTCCGTCGCCGAGCCACTTGTCGTCCATGCCGAACCCGCCGGTGTACGCGACGCGTCCATCGACCACGACGACGCGAATGTGGGATCGCGCGTACGCCTTCTCGAGCGCGTACCATCGCACCGGCCGAAACTTCGCCACCTCCACACCGCTCGCGGTGAGCGACTCGAGGTAGTCTTCCTCGAGCTTCCCGGATCCGAAGGCGTCGAGCAGAAACATCACGCGCACGCCGGCCTTCGCGCGTGCGCGTAGCACCTCGGCGAATCGGTCGGCGACCGTGCCGGGCTGACAATAATAGAGCTGAAGCGTGATCGATTCGCGCGCGCTCTCGAGATCCTGAAACAGCCGGTCGTAGGTGCCGTCTCCGTTCAGACAGAGCGAGACGTCGTGGCCGCGTGACAGGTCTGAATGTGTGAGAAGCTCGATCGTCCGGCAAAACATCTCGTCGTCGGTCTTCGGCAGTCCGCGATTCCCCTCGACGCCGCTGACCCGCGCCACCGGCGTCCCTCGCGTGAGGTAGCGCAAGCCGGTGAGTGCCAGTGCCGAGAGCACGAGCGTGACGACGGCGACCAGCGTATAGACAGCGATCTGCAAGTGACCGACGCCTCCGTGCGAGAGCGTGCGCGAACGCCGGAGCCACCTTCGACGAGCTCAGCGCTCCGGCGTTCGGCCAGCTCTTGCAAGTGTGACGCCGTCCTACGGTTGGATGACAGACCTAGCGAGCCGAGCTCGCGACGCGTGCCGCGCGGGCGCCGAGTGCGTCGTCGACGTCTCGCGCGGTGACCTGCGCGGGAATCGTCCACTCGCCCTGTTGCCGCGTCGGCACGCGGACGCTCGCGACTTCGCCGCGCGGACCGAGCTCGATGAGCGCAGTCGCGCCTTCGGCCCGACCGCCCGTGTTGATGACGAGCATCCAGATTCCGTCCGTCGGCCATTGTTTGCGCAACGCGTAACTGCCGGGACGCGAGGTGGCGTCGAAAGACAGCGCGACACTGCGGCGCGCTCCATCCACGAGTCCCTCGGCCGTTCCGGCGACCCCCGACGCGCTCGCATCGCCGTGGTGGAAGGTATTCACCACGAGGAACGCGCCGCGTGACGCACGGTCGTAGGGGTTCGGCGGCGTTTCGATCGAGATCCATGGCGGACCGAACGACGAAGACGCGCCGAGCGCGACGGCGGCGAGGGACGTGAGGGCGGCAAGGGTGGCGGCGCGGCGGGCGGCGCTGCGCATGGTCGGTCGAAGCATCTGAATCCTCCTCAGGAGTCGGTGTGGCGGAACGGGTTGGTGTCGGGTCGTCGCCGGTGGTCGCCTTGGGGGTCCGCGACGAGTGGACGCGCCAGTGATCAACTGTTTACCTGTAGGATGCCGGCCTGACGCGTTACGTTTAACGCGCCGTGACGTCACCTTCCGCGATGGTCCAGCAGCTCCCCAACGCCAAGTACTCCGCTGACGTCCGCGGACTTCCGGCACCGCAGACGTGAGCGGCGCCGTTTCTCGTTGGCGATCGCGCGTCTCGGCGCTCGGAATCCGCGAGCGGCTCGTGCTGCTCGTGCTCGCGATGTTGCTGCCATGGATCGCGCTGTTCGCGACGACATACGCGAGCTACGGGCGCGATCGTGACAACGACACGCGCGCCCGTCTCAACGATCTTGCCGCCCAGGTGGGGGCGCGGGTGGACGACCAGCTCGGGAACGTCGCGGGCGCGCTGCTCGCGGCGGGCCAGGCGTCGTCTACCGACTCGACCCGCGTCGCGCAGAACGACTCGTTGCTCCGGCGTCTGCACGAGGAGATGCCACCCTACTTCGGGAATCTCGCGTTGTGGGCGATCGATGGACGGAACGCCGGGTCGTCCGATGCCGACCCCGCGGCCGTGCGCGGCATGGAGGTCGCCGCCCACCGATTCTTCAGAGACGCGCTGGCGTCCACGGACCTCGTGGTCGGCCGACCGATCGAGAGCCACAAGACGGCTTCGTGGAGCCTAACGCTCGCTCGGCGCATCCGGCACGGCGGGACGGTCGCCGGCGTCGTCTCCGCGACGGCGCGCCTGGACGGGCTCGCGAGCTTCCTGTCCGCCGGCGGCGCAACCAGCCCGGGCACGACAATCACACTCGTCAACGACGAAGGCGTGGTGCTCGCCCACGTCGGTGCCGCATCCAGTATGGTCGGTCGGAGCCTCGTCGATTCCACCCTCGTTCGTGAGCTCCGTGCCCACCCCGCGAACGGTGGACGTACGCTCGCCCTCCCGGGCGTCGGCGAGCTCGTTGCGTCTCGTCGCGTCAACGCGGTGCCCTGGCTCGTGTTCGTCGGGACTTCGAGCGGTGCGGCGCTCGCTGCCGACTCGGAGTGGAAATACCTGATCTTCTTCGGAGCCCTCGGTCTGGCTGGCGCGCTGTTCCTCGCGGCTCTCGTCGCGTCCCGCATCGCCGATCCACTTCGGCGGCTCACGGCTGACGCCGCGCGCCTTGGCGCCGGCGATCTCTCGACGCGCACCCCCGTGCGCGCCGCCGGAGAAGTCGGCGTGCTCGCCACCAGCCTGAATCAGATGGCGGCCACGCTGCAATCCCGGACGGCGGCGCTCGCGGCGAGCGAGGAGCGGCACCGCCTCGCCGCCCGGGCGACGAACGACGTCATCTGGGACTGGGATATCCGAACGAGTACGGTGGACTGGAACGAAGGCGCGAGCGACGTGTTCCGGATCCCGGGGCCGGAACTCGGGCGCACCATCGAGTGGTGGGCCTCGCGCATTCATCCGGACGATCGCGACAGGATCGTCGCGAGTCTCACCGACGCGATCGACTCGTCGGCGAAGCTATGGACTGCCGAGTACCGTTTTGCGTGTGGTGACGGTGGGTACGCGGAGATCCTGGACCGCGCGTACGTACTTCGCGAGTCGGACGGGACGCCACGCCGTCTCATCGGGTCGATGCTGAATCTGACCGAACGGCGGGCGGCCGAGCGGGAGCGGGATCGCTTCTTCTCGCTCTCCGCGGACATGTTCTGCATCGCGTCGGTCAACGGCCGATTCCTCCGCGTCAACCCGGCGTTCTGCGAGACGCTCGGTTACGAGGTCGACGAACTGCTGGCGACACCGGTGATCGACCTCGTTCACCCCGACGACCGCCACGCGGCGATCGAAGCGGCGCGGGTACTGGCCACGGGGAACGTGTCGCGGCGCTACGAGAACCGGGTGCGGTGCAAGGATGGCGACTATAAGTGGCTCGCATGGACGGCACAGTCCGCGGACCAGGAGCAGGGCCTCGTCTACGCGGTCGCGCGTGATGTGACCGAGCAGAAACGCGCCGAGGAGCGGCTGCGCGCGTCGGAGGAGTGGTACCGGCTGCTGTTCGACGCGAACCCGCTGCCGCTCTGGGTCTACGATATCGAGACGCTCGCGTTCCTCGCGGTGAACGACGCGGCGGTGAAGCACTACGGGTACTCCCGCGAGGAGTTTCTCCGGTTGCGGATCACCGACATCCGGCCGGAAGAGGACGTGCCAAAGGTGCTGGCCGCTGCGCGGGCGCCGAACCGGCCGGACTTCGAAGGTGGCGTGTGGCGTCACCGGACGAAGGATGGACGCACGATCCTCGTGGAGGTCGTGACGCACGCGATCACCGTTCTCGACCGGCCGGCTCGCCTAACGCTGGCGCACGACGTCACCGAGCGGAAGCGCGCCGAGCGGGAGCTCCGTGAAACGAATGATACGCTGCAAACGCTCATTCAGGCATCCCCGCTCGCGATCGTCACGACCGGCGTGACCGGGATCGTCAGCGAGTGGAACGTGGCCGCCGAGCGCATGTTCGGCTGGGTGGCCGGTGATGTGATCGGGCGACCCATTCCCATCGTGCCTGCCGAGCAGCTCGGGGAGGATTTGCGTCGCATGTCGATTTCCGGCGAGCACTCGTTCACCGGCTACGAGACGCGCTGTGTGCGGAAGGACGGGACGCTCGTGGACGTGTACGTCTCGACGGCGCTGCTCCGCGGCGTTGGCGGCGTCCTCGGCACGGTGTGGGTGATGGCGGACGTGACCGAGCGAAAGGTGATGGAGGAGCAGCTGCGACAGGCGCAGAAGATGGATGCCGTCGGCCAGCTCGCCGGTGGCGTCGCGCACGACTTCAACAACCTGCTGACGGTCATCACGAGCTACGGGCAGTTCCTGCTCAACGCCTTGCCGGAGCACGACCCTCGCCGGTCGGATGCGCACCAGATCACGCAGGCGGCCGCTCGTGCGGCGTCCCTCACCCGCCAGCTGCTAGCCTTCTCCCGCCGTCAGGTGTTGCAGCCGCAGATCCTCGACCTCAACGAGGTCATTGGCGACATGGAGAAGCTGCTGCGCCGCGTGATCAGCGAGGACATCTCGCTCGTGACGCAGTTCGAGAGCCACATCGGCGCGGTCCGCGCGGATCGCGGTCAGATCGAGCAGGTGGTGATGAACCTCGTGGTGAACGCGCGCGACGCGATGCCGTCCGGTGGGGCACTCGCGATCTCGACTCGCGCGGTACACCTCGATGCCGCCTACGCGCGCCGCCACGCTGGCGTGAACCCGGGCCCGCACGTGGTGTTCTCGGTCCGCGACACCGGGATGGGCATGGACGCGGCCACCCAGGACCGGATCTTCGAGCCGTTCTTCACCACGAAGCCGAAGGGGAAGGGCACCGGACTCGGGCTCTCCACCGTCTACGGTATCGTGCGCCAGAGCGGGGGACACATCGACGTCCGGAGCACGCCGGGACGCGGCACGACGTTCGACATCATGCTGCCGCAGGTCTCCGCCGTGGTCCCGGTCAGGGCCGAACACGCGCTCGAGGTTGCCATGCCGCGTGGCACCGAGACGGTACTCGTCGTGGAAGACGAGGAGGCCGTGCGCCTCATCGTTAGGCGCGTGCTGGAGGAGCAGGGCTACGAAATGATCGAGGCCCGCGACGGCCACGAGGCGTTGCGTGTGTGCGCGCAACGCGGCGACGAGATCGACCTCGTACTGAGTGACGTGATCATGCCGGGAATGGGCGGGCGGCAGCTCGCCCGGGCGCTGGCGGCCACGCGCCCGAACCTGCCGGTGTTGTTCATGTCGGGGTACAACGACGACGGGGAGCTCGGTGGCGGCGCCACGGACGCGCAGTCGGTTGGGCTCGCGAAGCCATTCACGGCCGAGACGCTCGCCCGCCAGGTCCGCGAGGCGCTGGATCGGCGTACTGCCGAGCCCCATCGCCCGCCGTTGGCGGTCAGTCGTTAGTCACAGCTATCAGCTATCAGCTATCAGCTATCAGCTATCACGCCGCCCGGGACGCCCCGTCCTGGAGGCCGTTCCCCTCATCGCCCCGGTCATTGCGAGACCGCCTCTCCGTCGCGATAGACGATCCGCCCCAATCCGTTTAATCCGCACAATCCGTATCCTCCTCGGGATGGCGGCCGCGCACCGGAGCGGTACGCACGACCGTGGGCCCGGCTCGTGTGCCTTGCTGATAGCTGACAGCTGATAGCTGACCGCTATCTTGGGACATGCGCGCCCTCGT
>DAINRQ010000067.1:0-31401 GCA_036741775.1 Gemmatimonadaceae bacterium
TACATGCACGACGGCCAGAACCTCTTCGATCCGCGACTGAGTTACGCCGAGCCGTGGCGCGTGGACCGGGCGATGGACCGGGCGAGCAAGCGGTCCGTCGAGGCGATCGTCGTCGGCATCCCCAACATGGGTGTGGAGCGGATCAACGAGTACTCGCCGTACGTCGACGCGAAGACCGGGGGCGGAAAGGCGGATCGGTATCTCGACTGGGTGATCGGCACGGTGAAGCCCCTCATCGACGCGCGTTTTCGGACGCGGCCAGACCGCCAGGGCACCGGGATCGCGGGGTCCTCGATGGGCGGTCTCGTGTCGCTCTACGCCTTTCTGCGCCACCCGAGCGTCTTCGGCTTCGTCGGCGCCCTGAGCCCCTCGCTGTGGTTCGCGGGTCGGGCCATCTTCTCGACGCTCGAGCAGTCATCGCGGGTGGGCGGCCGCATCTATCTCGACATCGGTGGGCGCGAGGGGAAAGCTGCGCTCGATGATGCCCGACGGATGCGTGACGCGCTCATGGCGAAAGGGTATGCCTCGGGTCGCGAGCTGCGCTGGGTGGAGGACCCGTCGGGCCGGCACACCGAGGTCGACTGGGGCCGGCGCTTTGGGGAGGCGTTGCCGTTCCTGCTGCAACAGCGCTGATCACCGACCTACGATTTCCGATTCCCCATTCCCGACAGTCGATGCACCACGAACACGCCGGCTGGCACAGCCCGTCGCTCAATCGGTACATGCATCTGCAGGTCTTCGGGCACGCGGGAGCGCGCGTGCTCGTGTTCCCGACCTCGATGGGCACGCATAGCGAGTGGCCGGACCGGCGCATGCACGAGGTGCTTCGCGATCACCTGGAGCACGGGTGGATCCAGCTCTTCTGTCTCGATCAGGTACACGATGAGAGCTGGTACGCGAAGCATCTGCATCCGGGCGCCATGGCGTGGCGGCACCTCCAGTACCTGCACTACGTTGCCGAAGAGGTGTTGTCGTTCTCGCGGAGCAAGAACGACAATGGTTTCGTGATTGCGACTGGCGCGAGCTTCGGCGCGTTTCACGCCGCGAGCCTCGGCTTCCGCTATCCCGAGCGGGTGCATCGGATCATCGGGATGAGTGGGAATTACGACATCAAGCGATTCACGGGCGGGTACTCCGACGACAACGTCTACGCGTGCAACCCGTTCGATTTCATGCAGCACGAGCACGATCCGGGGAGATTGGCGGCGTTTCGCAGCCAGGACATCATTCTCGCGATCGGCGATGGCGATCCCATGTACGAGAACAACCGGCAGTTCTCCGGGGTCTTGTGGGGGAAGGGGATCGGCAACGCGCTCCGGATCTGGAGCGGCTTCGCGCACGACTGGCCGGTGTGGGAACGAATGATCCGCCTGTACATTGGGGGGCATGATTAAAGGCAGCTAATAGCTATCAGCTATCAGCTGAGACCAGCTCCGCGCGTACGGTCTCGCGTGGCGGGCCGGTCGGAACTGCGATGACGCGGATGACGCGGAAACGGCCGGATGCCTTTTCGGTAGCGCGTCACGCGCTGCCCGTCCGCCGTTCGCGCTTTCGCCGTTCGCACTTCGCTGTTCGCGCTTTCGCCGTTCGCCCTTCGCCGTTCGCACTTCGCCTCTCGCACTTCGCACTTCGCCCTTCGCCGTTCACCCTTCGCCCTTGTCTCCGATTCCCGCTCCATGGCAAAACGCCCCGCAAAACCCGCTCGACAGTACCGCGTCGGTCTCATGGTCGGTCGCGAGTGGTCGTTCCCGCCCGCGTTCATCGAGGAAGTCCAGAAGCGTGACGCTGGCGTCACCGCCGAGTATGTAAAGATCGGCGCGCCGCGCCACGATGACTCGGTGCCCTACGACGTCATCATCGATCGCATCTCGCACGAGGTGCCGATGTACCGGTCGTACCTCAAGCACGCGGTGCTCGCCGGGGCGACGGTCATCAACAACCCGTTCATGTGGACGGCCGACGACAAGTACTTCGGCGCGTCGCTCATCGCGAAGCTCGGGGTGGCCAGCCCGAAGACCGTCCTGCTGCCTAACAAACAATACGTGCCGGGCATCAAGCATGACGAGAGTCTCCGCAACCTCGAGTTCCCGCTCGACTGGAAGGGAATCGTCGAGTACGTGGGGATGCCGTGCATTCTCAAGGACGCCCACGGTGGCGGGTGGCGTGACGTGTACGTCTGCCGCTCACTCGACGAGCTGATCCATCACTACGACCAGTCGGGCCTCCTGACGATGATCGTCCAGGAATTCATCGAGTGGGAGCACTTCGTACGCTGCATGTGCCTGGGTCAGGAAGAGATCCTGCCAATGAAGTACGACCCGCGCGTCAAGAAGTACCTGGTCGAGCACGATCACATGTCGCCGGAGCTTGGCGCGCGCGTGGTGAAGGACGCCCAGACCATCGTGCGCGCGTTGGGCTATGACATGAACTCGATCGAGTTCGCGATTCGCGACGGCGTGCCGTACGCGATCGACTTCATGAACCCGGCGCCCGACATGGACGTCTACTCCCTGACGCCGGAGTATTTCCAGTGGGTCGTCACGCGCATGGCCGACCTCGCGATCGGGCTCGCGAAAAGGCCGCGCCGAGTCGCGAAGGAGATGAAGTGGAGTACGGTGTTCACGGCAAGTCGAGTAGGGTGAGCGATTGGACGCGATCAGCGAATACCATGACCTGCTGACGGACGAGCAGCTGGCGGCCGACTCCCAGGGGATGCTCGACGAGCAGCTCCAGCGCCACGGGCTCGTCTTCGGTGGCCGCGCATTGTGTACCGTGCTCCGACCGCGATTCACCGATCGCGCGCGTCACGACTGGCTTCAGCACCGCGTGCGCCTCCTCATGCGCGTCTTCGCCAAGACGTACGACGCCGCGATCGCGAGCGCCGAGTTCCGCCGGCAGTTCATGCTCGCCGACTGGGAGGAGATGCTGCTGCACGACGATCCGGGGATGCGCAACCCGAGTCCCACGTCGCGCCTCGACACCTTCATCGCGGCCGACGACGACGGTCGCCCGACGATGAAGCTCACCGAGTACAACGCGGAGACCCCCGCCGGCGCGGCGTACGGAGACGCCCTCGCGGACGCGTTCATCGACCTCCCGGTGATGCGCGCCTTCGCACGGCGCCATGGCGTGTCACCGATCCCCGCGCGGCACGGCGTCCTCCACGTGCTGCTCGCCGCCTATGAGGAATGGCTCGGCCGTCGTGAGCTGCCGCGCATCGCGATCGTCGACTGGCCCGACGTTCCGACCGTCAGCGAGTTCGACATGTACCGCGACTACTTTCACTCGCGTGGCATCGACTGCGTGATCGCGGACCCGCGTGAGGCGGAGTACACGAACGGCCGCCTGTCGTTCGGCGACGATGACCCCGTGGACCTCATCTACAAGCGCGTGCTCATTCACGAGCTCGTCGACCAGTGTGGCATCGACAGCCCGATGGTCCGAGCGGTCCGCGACCGCGCCGTGTGCATGGCGAACGGGTTCCGCTGCAAGATGCTGCACAAGAAAGCGAGCCTCGCCGTCCTGAGCGACGAGCAGAACGCTCACCTGTACGACGCCGAGGAGCGCGCGGCGATCGACGACCACATCCCGTGGACGCGCACGGTCGTCGAGCGGCAGACTCGGTTCGCGGGAGGCGAGATCGACCTGCTCCCGTTCATGATCGAGCACCGAGACCAGCTCGTGCTCAAGCCGAACGACGACTACGGCGGCGCCGGGATCACGCTGGGGTGGACCGTGGACGACGCCACGTGGCGCGACGCGGTGACACGTGCGCTCGAAGCGCCGCACATCGTGCAGGAACGGGTGCGCATCCCGTACGAGCCGTACCCGAGTGTGGTGGACGGAACGGTGCACGTCGTGGATCGCATGCTCGACACGGCACCGTTTGTGAGCTACGGTGAGTACATGGAAGGCTACCTGAGCCGGCTCTCGACGGCGGCGCTCCTGAACGTGACCGCGGGCGGCGGGTCGACGGTGCCTTCATTCCTCGTCGAGGCACGGTGAGCCGCAGTCGTTCGCCCAAGCGAAGAGAGAGTCGATGAAACCTCCGTCCTTAACGATCGGCGTCGAAGAAGAGTACCAGATCATCGACCCCGAGACGCGTGAGTTACAGTCGTACATCACGCAGCTGCTCGAGTACGACCACCGGTTCCTCGGGCAGGTGAAGCCCGAGCTGCATCAGTCGATCGTCGAGGTTGGCACCACGGTGTGTCGCACGCCGCAGGAAGTCCGCGAAGAGCTCGTGCGGCTCCGGCGCGGCGTCATGGAGCTCGCCGCGCTCAAGAACCTCTCGATCGCCGCCGCCGGCACGCACCCCTTCTCCCACTGGGTCGACCAGGAGATCACGCAACTCGAGCGCTACATCGGAACGAAGGAGGCGATGCAGGACCTCGCCCACCAGCTCCTGATCTTCGGAACCCACGTTCACATCGGAATCGAGGACCGCGATTTCCTGATCGACGCGGCGAACGTCGCGCGCTACTTCCTCCCGCACATTCTCTGTCTCTCGACCAGCTCGCCGTTCTGGATCGGGAGGAAAACCGGGCTCAAGTCGTACCGCAGCGTCGTCTTCCGCGCCTTCCCGCGCTCGGGCGTCACTCCGATCCTTCGCTCGTGGAGCGACTACGAGGGGTACCTCGACACGCTCATCGCCACCGGCTGTATCCCCGATGGCTCGAAGGTCTGGTGGGATGTGCGACCACACTGGAAATACCCGACCCTCGAGTTCCGCGTCTGTGACGTCTTTACGCGCGTCGACGAAGCGGTCTGCGTCGCCGCCATTCTTCAGGCGATCGTTGCAAAGCTGTGGAAGATGCGCCGCGACAACATCACGTTCCGCGTGTACTCGTCGGAGCTCATCGAGGAGAACAAATGGCGGGCAGTACGTTACGGGCTCGACGGAAAGCTCATCGATTTCGGAAAGCATCGAGAGCTTCCGGCCCGGGAGCTGATCCGCGAGCTCATCGATTGGTTCATTGGTGATGTCGTGGATGAGCTTGGTAGCCGCAAGGACGTCGAGTACGCCTACAAGATCCTCGAAGAGGGCTCGAGCGCCGACCGCCAGATCGCGGTGTATGAAAAGACGGGAGGCGACATCAAGGCAGTCGTCGACCATCTGATCGCCGAAACGCGCGAAGGCGTGGTGCGCGAAGAGACGCCGGCCGAAGTTTCGGGCACGACGGGTGCTTCACCGACAAGCTCTGTGACGTAGGTCTCACTGGAACAGTCTGCCTCCGATCGCGCTCGAGCCTGTCATGAAACCAGTTTCCACCAAATGCCCACTCGCCCGCTGATCGGAGTTACGACGCAGACCCTTCAAGCCATCGATGGCATTCCCGACGGATTGCCGCACTCGGTGGTGATGAACCAGCGGTACTATCACGCGATAGCGGCCGCTGGGGCCGCGCCGGTGCTCATCCCCCTCGTCGATGACCTCGAAACGCTCAGGGCGATCTACGAGCGCATCGACGGCGTGCTCATCCCCGGCGGCGTGGACATCGATCCGACGCAGTTCGGTGAAAAGCCGCACGAACGGCTTGGGCGCATCGACCCCGCACGCGATCGGGTCGAGATCCAGCTCGTGAAGTGGGCCGCGAGCGAAGGAAAGCCAGTGCTCGGTCTCTGCCGCGGCCTGCAGGTGATCAACGTGGCGCTCGGCGGCACCCTCTATCAGGATCTCGACGCCGAGTACCCGAACGCCATCAAGCACGACTACTACCCGACGTTCGGCTTCGCGCGCAACCACCTCGCGCACGACGTCACGCTCGCGCTCGGCTCCAGGCTCCGTCGTGCGCTCGAGTCCGACCGGATTCCCGTGAACAGCATGCACCATCAGGGGATCAAGGTCCTGGCGACGCCGCTCGCGCCGACGGCGACGGCGCCCGATGGGCTCATCGAAGCCGCCGAGTCGCCGAACGGCACCTTCATCGTCGGGGTGCAATGGCATCCGGAAGTGTTCGACACGAGCGACCCGAATACCGCGCCGTTGTTCCGCGAGTTCGTTGGTGCCGCGGGAAGCGGTCACGCTAGCGCTCGCCGCGCGGTTCGCGTGTAACTCTCGCACGCGACGATAGGCGGGTCCACAGCGCCCCCACGGTTGACCGTGGGGGCGTTTCTGCAGCGTGACCGAACACTTCGGTTCCGAAGCGTCGCCTAACGGGCGCGTCCGGATCGCCCCACCCTAACGACTGCCGGAGCGCCGGCACCTTCCGTCACAGGGATGGTGCGCTTCGGGGCGTAACCGATGCGTCTCGTCACGCGATACGCGCACGCGTGGTTGGACGCCGGACATGATGGAACGATCCGTGTATCGCACCGGACGATCGATGGGTGACAGTCCGTAGGCCAGAACGGCTACGACGCGGAAGGGTGACGCGGGTGCCATTCGCGAGACGGTTCGTTCGAATGAGCACGTGCGGGGACAGATGTCCCGCGATGAGAGCGTGTGGTGGTCGTACCGCTGCGCGCCTTCCGCGCGCGCGTGCGCCACCCAGCCACACTGCCATTGGCGTTATGACGTTCACGTCACCAACACCCTTGGACAGGAGGCACCGTGGCATCGGCGCGTGTCAAAATCCTTCTCTCGATTCTCGGGAGTCTCGCTCTCCCGGCCACCGCGATGAGCCAGGCGACGACCGGCTCGATCCGTGGAACGGTTACCGATAGTGACGGCAACGGCCCCGTCGCATCCGCACAAGTCGTCGTCGTTGGCACTCGCCTCGGCACGCAGACCCGTCCGTCGGGCGAATACGTGATTGCGGGCGTGCCGGCGGGCAACCAGACCGTGCGGGTCGTGCGGATCGGCTATTCGCCGGTCGAGCGTACCGTCGCAGTCGCGGCAGGGGCCGAGGCTACCCTGGACGTCCAGCTACAGCGCGCCGCGACGCGATTGGCCGAGGTGGTCACGACGGCGACGGGTGACCAGGAGCGTCGCTCGTTCGGCAACGTCGTCGCGACGGTGAACGCCGATTCCGTCGTCGGGAAGGCGCCGGTGACGAACGTTCACGAGCTGCTTCAGGCGCGCACGGCTGGCGTCCAGGTGATTCAGGGGACCGGTCAGACCGGCGCATCGTCGTCGATCCGCATTCGTGGCACGAGCTCGCTCTCGCTCACGAACGAGCCGCTCGTGATCATCGACGGCATCCGGTACGACAACTCGCCGACGTCGAGCAACTTCACGACGGCGCGCGTGAACCGGATGGGAACGCTCAACGCCGAAGAGATCGAGTCGATGGACATCATCAAGGGTCCGTCGGCCGCGGCGCTGTACGGAACGGCGGCCGCCAACGGCGTTGTCGTGATCAAGACGAAGCGCGGCCAGGTCGGGCCGGCGCGTTGGAACGTGTATCTCGAAGGGGGGCGGGTGGAGCAGCCCGCCGACTGGGAGCAGAACTATTGGAGCTGGGGCCGCAACCTGAACGCGCAGGGGCAGCCGACCGGCAATCCGATTCAATGTCGTGTGTTCCAGGCGGCCGCGAACTCGTGCGTCCGGGACAGCCTAACGACGTACAATCCGTGGACGGCGCCGGAGACGGACCCGTTCGACACGCAGGCGCGCTACCTGGTGGGCCTGCAAACGTCCGGCGGCGGAGACCGGTTCCGATACTTCGTGTCCGGCGAGCACGAGAACGAGGTCGGGCCGTACGAGATGCCGGAATTCGAGATCGATCGCATCGCGGCGGAGCGCGGAAGCAAGCCGCGCAGTCGTGAGATCAACCCTAACGAGCTCACGCAGAACGCGCTGCGCGGAAACTTCTCGGTGGGCATCACCCCGAAGCTCAACCTCGACGTCAGCACGGGGTACGTCCGCCGCGATCTCTACACGGCCTTCGAGGGGACGTTCTTCGCCGGGATGACGTTCCAGTACCTGACGGCGGCGGGGTACAAGACCTCCACGAACGGCCTGCAGCGCGAGTTCGTCGGCGACATCTTCGGCATCGAGAACCTCCTCCGCGATGACCGCTTCACCGGCAGCGCATCGCTCAACTGGCAGCCCTTCACGTGGTTGCAGGGGCGTGCGGTGGCCGGCATCGATCAGGACAACTCGTTCGGGTATCGGCAACAGCGGCGCGGCGAAGGGACGAAGGTCGGGCAGTCGTGGGGACCGACGGGGCAGGAAGGTGGCAAGAGCTTCGACCGGTCCAACGCCTCGCGCTACACCGTCGACCTCGGTGCGACGGCCACCTGGGATTTCAGCCCGACGATTTCGACGCGCACTTCGATCGGAGGGCAATGGTTCCTCGACGCGCTGTACCAGAGTCAGGGTCAGGGGTTCGCGCTGCCGCCCGGTGCGACGTCACCGAACTCGGCGGCGAATCAGGTCCGCAGCCTCGAGTTCACGACCGAGGAAGCGACGTACGGCGCGTTTCTCGAGGAACAGGTCGGTTGGCGGGACATCCTCTACGCGACCGCAGGGTTCCGGACCGATCAGACGAGCGCGTTCGGCCGGAGCGCGGGAAACACGTTCTATCCGCGCGCGTCGCTCTCGTACGTCATCTCCGAAGAGGGGTGGTTCCCGCAACTGCGTGGCCTGGACCGCCTGCGACTGCGTGCCGCGTACGGCAAGGCGGGTGTGCAGCCCAGCACGATTGCTGCGCTCCAGTTCCTCGGCGCCGCCGCATATCCCGCGGGCACGAACGCCGACGAGCCGGGGTTGCGTCTCTCCTCCATCGGCAACCAGCGGCTCAAACCGGAAGTGACGACGGAGATCGAAGGCGGGCTCGATTTCGGCCTGTTCAACGAACGCGTCGTCGTCGAGGCGACGGTGTTTCGGAAGTTGAGTGAGGACGCGCTCTTTCAGCGGCCACTGCCACCGTCGGTCGGCAGCAGCATCGGCTCGGCGTTCCCGACACAGTGGGAGAACCTGGCGAAGGTCGAGAACAAGGGTGTCGAGCTCACGACGGACGTGCAACTCGTCAGGACGAACCCCGTCACGTGGTCCGTCCGGCTGAACGGATCACTCCTCAAGAACAAGCTCGTCGATGCGGGCGACGTCCCGCTCCCCACGACGCCGGGTGCCCGCAACGAGGTCGGCTACCCGCTGTTCGGCCTCTGGGATCGGCGCATCACGGGGTGGAGTGATGCGAACAACGACGGCGTCATCTCCGACGCCGAGATCACTGTGTCGAACAACATCGAGTACCGTGGCCCGACGCTGCCGACGAGAGAGGCCGGCTTCGGTACGACCGTCGGCCTGTTCAACAACTCGCTGCAGCTCAACGCCCTCTTCGACTACCGCGGCGGCTTCTACAAGTACTGGCAGCTGGAGCAGTGGCGCTGCGTGTCGAGCAGCAACTGTCGCGCGGTGAACGACCCGGCCGCCACGATCGATGACCAGGCTGCGGCCGTCGCGGCGAATAGCTCGACCAAACGGACGATCTGGGGCTACTTCGTCCCGAACGACTTCGTGAAGTTCCGCGAGTTCTCGATCGCCTACAACGTGCCCGAGCGACTGACGGCGCGGTTCGCGGGCGCGCGTTCGACGACGCTCGTGCTGAGCGGCCGGAACCTGGGCTACATCATGAACAAGTATCCGGGGATCGATCCGGAGTCGAACAACGCCATCCAGAACACCGGTGGCGGGAACTCCGAGCTCACGGCGCAGCCGCCGATCCGGTACTGGATCGCGCGTGTCAACGTGGCGTTCTGACGGTTTCCTACGCGATACCAGAGGCGATGACTCTTATGATCATTCACGGCATGGGGACGCGCGCTCGACGCACGCTGGCCGTCATCGGCGTGGCGGTTGGAATGGCTGCCTGTTCCCGCGATACGCTTCTCGAGGTCGAGACGCCCGATCAGATCACGCCGGACCAGGCGAACAGCCCGGCTGGCGCAGCCGCGTTGCGCGTTGCGGCGATCGGGAACTTCGCGACATTCTACGCTGGCGATGTGGGTGGCTCGTTTCACGGACTCGCGATCACGAGCGGGCTGCTCGCCGACGAGATCGAATCGGCGCGCGGCGGAACGGAGCACGTCGACAGCCGGGCGCTGAACGAGGCCGTGCAGCCGCTCAACAACACGTGGTCGTTCGTCGGCCAGGCGCATACCCAGCTCATTCGGGCCATCAAGGCGCTCGACGAGTTCGCGCCCGAAGGCACCGCGGCCGAGGCCGCGACGAAAGCCACACAGATCGCCCAGTTATACGCGCTTCGGGGGATGCTCTACGTGCTCGTCGGCGAGAGCTACTGCAACGGCGTGCCGTTAGGCAACGCAAACGACCTCGATCCGGCAACGACGCTCTATACGAACGCCGAGCTCTTCGAGGCCGCGCTCACCCTGTTCGACAGCGCGGCCGCGATCGCGGGGAACACGACCGCGGACCAACCGATTCGCAACCTGATCGCGGTGGGCCGCGGCCGCGCACTCGTGGATCTCGACCGTTACGCGGACGCCGCGGCGGAGGTTGCCGCGGTGCCGACGGACTTCTCCTACGACGTCACGTACTCCGCGACGTCGATCGTGAACTCGCTGTACAACTGGATGTTCGGGACGTTGAACTACGCGCCGGCGGATCGCGAAGGCGGCAACGGGCTCGACTTCGTGTCGGCCCAGGACCCGCGCGTGACGGTCGTGCGAGACGCTGCGGGGAACGCGACACGCCGGAACGGGCAGGATGGCCTGCCGCACTACGTGCAGTCGGTGTTCACGCGGGGCGAGCAGCCCATTCCGCTTGCCACCGGCGTGGAGGCACGCCTCATCGAGGCCGAGGCGGCGCTCGAGGCGGGCAACTCGGCGGCGTACCTGGAGAAGCTGAACGACGCACGCGCGAACGCGGGCGTGGCCGGACTCGACCCGCTCTCGGACCCGGGGACGGAGGCCGCTCGACTGGACCAGCTCTTCCGCGAGCGGGGGTTCTGGTTCTGGGGAACGGCGCACCGGGTCGGTGACCTTCGTCGTCTCGTTAGGCAGTACGGCCGGGCTCCCGAGTCGGTCTGGCCGACGGGTCCCTACTTCAAGGGCGGCGCGTACGGCGACGAGCAGAACCTCGTTCCCTCGCAGGCCGAGCGAAACAACCCGGACTACACAGGGTGCGCCAACCGCGACCCGTGAGGGCTCACCACCTGGGGTGACCATCGGCCGGGGCCCTCGGGCCCCGGCCGATCTATCTGACCCAAGCGGGGTAGGATACGCTGCCGTTTTCACCCCCAAACCATGCCATTCACTCGTGTTCTTCTCGGCGCGAGCCTCCTCCTCGTGAGCACCGCGTCGGTTCATGCCCAGCAACCCGGGATCGTGCCCGCCGACGATTCCCTCCCGCGACACGGGCAGGTCGTGTCGGTCAGCCCCCTGTTCGCCATGCTCGGTTTCCTCACGGGCGAGTTCGAGCGGCGGGTGACGACCAATACGACCCTTGGAGTGAGCGGCAGCGCCTTCGAACTCGGTCCGTTCGGCTACAAGTCGGTCGACGCGAAAGTCAGGTTCTACCCCGCGGAGCGCGCACTCGAGGGCTTCGCCGTCGGCCTCTCGGGCGGTGCGATCTGGCTGTCCGCGGACGAGGGAGGGCTCTTCTCCGCCGGCTCGCAGGGGTCCGGCGTCGTTCTCGGGACCGAGGCGAGCTACACCTGGCTCACCGGCAAGCGACACAACCTTGCGTTCTCCCTCGGCGGTGGGCTCAAGCGGATCGTCCGGTATGGAGGGTACGACGTCTCGGCCGCGCAGCTCACCTATCCCACGGTGCGCGCGAGCCTCGGCCTCGCGTTCTGACGTTCACGGAATCGTAATCCGCCGCTGCGGGAAACGTCACGTTCGATTCATGCGCGCCTAACCACGCCGTCACGGGGCGCTCATGGGCGCATTGCATCCTCTCGAGAGCTCGCCGCGCAAGGCGGCGCGATCACTCTCCACGATGGAGGATGCATGTTCAGCCGGCTTCCCGAATCGAATGCGCAGCGTCAGAAGCGAGGCGGCGGTCTCATTCTCAGTGCGGCGGTTCACGTGGTGCTCATCGTGTCCGCCGTGCGCGCGACAGCGTTGACCGCGAAACCGCCGGAAAAAGAGGTGGTGCCCCCGATCTTCATCGTCCCGCCTGAGGCGCCACCCGCGCCGAGATCGTCACCGCCGTCCGGCCAACCACGGATCAGCGGGGCACCTGCGCTCCCGTCCGCACTGCCTGAACCGGTAGCGCTACCGACGGAGATTCCCATCACGATCCCCGAACCAGGTTCGATGTCGTCCCTACTGGAGCACGGTTTCGACCGTCCGCCTGTGCCGGATATCAGTGGCGGAGGCGAGGGGGCCGCGCCTATCGGTACGGGGGGGCAACCGCTCGAAGAGCGCCATGTGGACCGGGCCGTGATGGCGATACCCGGCACGGTCGCACCGCGTTACCCGAGCATGCTCCGGAGCGCCGGCATCGAGGGCGATGTTCGCGCGCAGTTCGTCGTCGATACACTCGGACGTGTCGAGACGGGCAGCGTGCGTATTCTCGAATCGACGCACGAAAGCTTCTCGCAGGCCGTTCGCGATGCGCTCTCACGCGCGCGCTTCGTGCCCGCGGAGGCGCGCGGCCGCAAGGTGCGACAGCTTGTCGAGCAGCCATTCAGCTTCAAATTGACGGACAGGTAGCGACCGGCGCGTGGCGCAACGGCGGAGCCACGGGCCCGACCCCGATCGCAGGACGCGGCACATCCCCTGCGAGCACTGCTTCGACCGTCGCGCCACGGAGCGAAGATGACGAGACACTGGAACGAGATGTCGGGCGTGGGCTCGGTGGAATTCGACCGCGCAACGCATACGCTGCGTATCGCATTCGGGACAGGCGCAGTCTACGACTTCGCCGATGTCCCCGAGCGAATCTACGAGGAGCTGCTCCGTTCGCCGACGCCCGACGAGGTTTTCGACCGGCACGTCCGCGACGAATTCGTGAGCCGCCGCGTCGGTGAGGTCGACCTCGCCGAGATCGCGGAAGAGCGGCGCGAGGACGCCATCCTCGGACCGCCGCTCGCCGGCGACGTTCAACTCTCACTGACCGACGAACGCCCGATCGGTCGTCTGGAGGATGAGAGCGCCCAGCCCCGTCGGTCACGTCACACCTGGGTCATTGACGTGATCGACGAAGACTCGGCAGCCGTGGAGGTCGACGGGCGCCAGATCACTCCGATGCCACGATGGCTCTTGCCCACGGACGCCAAGGAGGGCGATGTGCTTCGAGTGACACACGTGCGCTCGCGACGCCGCTCCACGCTCTCGATCGAGGCCGATGAGGAAGCGAAGCGCGAGGCACTCGAGCGCTCGGCGGAGCAGCTAGGCGATATTCCGGTCTCGGGGCGCGGGGACGTGGATCTCTGACTAGCGCTCCCCGCAACTCCGCGCGCGACGATCGCTCGGGCCGCGCATGCCCGGCCCCCCTCGTTCGACTGACACCGAGTAAGCACGACCGGCGGTTCCCGTCCGATGCGTTGGCACCGTGATCGTGATCGTTCCGTTCTGGTCCGTTCGGTACCACGGAATCCGCCGGCCCGCGAGCAGGTTGAGCGTCTGCGAGTGGACGTACCCGTAGTCGTTGTCGCTCGCGAGTGACATGGTCACGATCTCCGGCCGCACGAGATCGAGGTAGCGCGCCGAGATCCCGTCGCAGCTGCCGTGATGGTCCGCCTTGAGAACGTGGGCTTCCATTCCCGGAGACCGGTCGTAGTCCTCCCGATCGAACCAGCGGATCGCCGAGTGCTCGGCGTCGCCCGCAAGCCACATCACGAATGACGCCGAGTCGGGCGCCAGTAGCTTCACGGCCGCTGATCGGTTGTTGGGCCCGTCGCCTCGCGGGTCGGGACGCAGGACGTGGACCCGCGCGCCGCCGCGCATCGTGATGGTGCAGGCCGGCGCGCCGGTGCCGCACGGATCGTCCGTGTCACGAACCTCGAGGCTACCTTGGCGCGCGCGCGCGCCAATGGAGTCGCGAAGGTCCGCGAGCGACGTGTTCGCGTTTGGATCGCGATTCTCGAAGAAGTAGCGAACCGCAATCCGACGCCGCGTGCGAAAGAGCTCACGCAGCCCCGAGTAGTGATCGTAGTGCTGGTGCGTGAGGATCACGGCGTCGATCGTCGTTCCTTCGAGGCCCAGGCCCTCGATCAGTTGGCCGAAACGTCCGACATCGGGGCCGCCGTCGATGAGCACGCGACTGCCGCCATTCTCCACGAGAATGGCGTCGCCCTGGCCCACGTCCAGTATGCGAACCGTGAGCGTCGAGTCGCGCGCCGGATCCCCGAGTCGAGGAGCGCCGCTCCCGGCCGGCGTGGCCCCTCCCGCCGATCCCTCGCTAGTCCGTGCCGGACTCGACACGACCGTATCGCTGGGCACGTCCGATGTCGGGGATGCGGCAACGGCGGCGTCGTTCGCGGCGTTCGGGGTGCCGAGGTCACCGCCTCCGAACCGCGACGTGGACGTCGCCCACCCCTGCCCGGCGATGTCGGCGACGACCAACTCGGTTGTCGTGCGGACCCGGCTCGCGCCGGCAACCGCGGCAGTCCACGCCACCGAGTCCGCGGTCCGACCGTCAGGCGTCTTGATCGCGAGCCAGTCGGCGCCATTGCCGAGCGCCACGCTCGCTCCGTACTCGTAGCTCGCGGGGACGCCGCCATTCGTGCTCGTGTCGCCGTCACGCGCGAGCACGGCGAATCCGTTGGCCGGGACGACAACGTTCTCGTCGATCGTGGTTCCGGCGTCATTCTCCGACGCGATGGTCCACCCGCGGAGGTCGATGCTCGTGGACTCGAGATTCACGACCTCGAACCACTCGCCGCGCTCGTCGGCTGTCGCGCGCGGATTCGCCATGATCTCATTGATGAGAACGCGCGGCGTCGTCTCGACGCTCCCACCGGCCGCATCGATTTCGAGACGGCGGTCGCACCCGTTGATGCATGCGATGACAACCAGGGTGAGAAGGACGCGGTGCATTTCGAGGAACGGAGCCTAACGCAGGCGCCAGGTCAAGGGGCGAGTGTGGGTGAGTGCGGGTGATCGCGAGCGATCACGGTGATGGGGGCGACCCACGACGGACGCTCTTGACTACACCGGGGCTCTGCCCGAGATTCCCCTCAACGTTTCAGGGAAAGCGCACATGGCCAGGATTCCGGGGCTGAGGCGATACCTTCGCACGGGGCAGGGCGCCGCGCGTGTCCGTCGCGATGTTGACGCTGAGCTCGCCTTCCACTTCGCGATGGCGGTCGAAGAGCTCCAAGCCCGCGGATTCACACGCGAGGACGCCGAGCGAGAGGCAGAGCGCCGATTTGGCAACGTGTCCGTCGTGCGCGATCGGCTCACTCGTCTCGACGAGGAGCGGCTCGGTGACGAGCGACGAGCCGACTGGTGGAGCGCGTTCGGCCAGGATACGCGCTACGCCGCCCGCGGGTTGCGACGCAACCTCGGCTTTACCGTCGGCGTCGTTATCACGCTGGCGCTTGGCATCGGGGCCAATGCCGCCGTATTCTCGCTCATCGACCGATTGCTGCTGCGCCCGCCGCCGCACATCGTCGATGCCGGCACGCTCCGGCGTGTGTACGTGGACGCGACCTTCAAGAATGGTCGTCGTGACGTGCGCGGGCCCATGTCGTATGCGGAGTTCGATGCCCTCCGGAAGGTCGAGGGGTTCAGCGTTGTCGGCGCATTCAACTACCCCATGTCCGTGGCGCTCGGCCGCGGCGTAGACGCCCCGCGCATCGAGCGCGCGGGCGCCTCCGCAGAGTTCTTCCGTGTCCTCGGCGTCAAGCCGCATCTCGGCCGCTTCTTCGTCGCCGACGACGATGACGATGCCGTATCGAGCCCGGCGGCTGTGCTCGGCTATGGGATGTGGCAGCGGCAGTTCAGCGGCAGGACCGACATCGTCGGGGAGCAACTGGTGCTCGATGGACGGCCGCACGTGATCGTTGGCGTCGCGCCGAGAGGATTCTCTGGCGCCGATGTCGATGCGCCGGACGTCTGGGTGCCGCTCGCCCCGGCGCTGGCCGGGGACGACGGCCCGAAGTGGAGGTCGCGCAAGCTCGCGTTCGGCCTGCACATCATTGCGCGTCTCGATTCCGGAGTAACCGACCAGCGCGCCGCGGCCGAAGCGGGACGGCTCATCAAATCGGCACACGAGGGGACGTTCTTCGCGGACTTGCCAACCGCCGTGCAGCTGGGCTCTGTGATCCCGGGCCGTCGACTCGACGGAGTCGATGCCGGCCTCTCGGTTGCGACGCGGCTCGTGGGCGCCGCGGCCATCGTCCTGCTCATTGCGTGCGCGAACGTGGCGAACCTCCTGCTCGCTCGGGCGATGTCGCGCCGTCGCGAGCTCGCGGTTCGGCTGGCGCTCGGCGTCGGTCGCGCGCGACTTGCGGTCCATCTAATCACGGAGAGCCTGCTGCTCTCGCTGATGGCCGGGAGCGGCGCGCTCCTCGTCGCGGTCTGGGGCGGGGTGGCGCTGCGAACGCTCATCACGCCCGACGTCTCGTGGTCGACACCGGCGGTGGACTTCCGCGTCCTCGCGTTCACCGCCGTGATCGCGTGCGGAGTCGGGCTGGTGGCCGGCGTCGTACCAGCGCTTCAGATGACGCGGCAGGATCTCGTCGGTTCACTCAAGGCCGGGTGGCGCGACGCCGCGGGAGGGCGCTCGCTCGTTCGGTCCGGCCTCATCCTCGTGCAAGCTGCCTTCACAGTCATTCTGCTCGTCGGCGCGGGACTGTTCGTGCGCAGCCTCCATAACGCGCGCACCATAAACCTCGGGTTCGCGCTCGATCGGATCATCCTCGCCGAGATTCAGTTCGTGGACGGTGCCGTCTCGCCGGGCGATGCGGACGCCGTGTACGAGACGCTCGCCGCGCGCGTTCGGCCGGTCGCGGGCGTGTCGGCCGTGAGTGTGTCGGGCACGGCGCCGTTCGGAACGTTCAGCTTCGAGCGAATCTCGCTCCCCGGGCGCGACTCGCTGCCGAGCGATATCCGTTCGCCGTTCTTCAACCCGGTCGACGCGGCGTTTCTTTCGACGGCGGGCATTCGGCTGGTTGCGGGGCGCGGCTTCACCGACGACGATCGCGCGGACACGTCTCCGGTGACCATCGTGAACGAAACGCTGGCGGGACGCCTCTGGCCGGCGGAATCGCCGTTAGGCAGATGCGTGAAGATCGGCGCCGACACGGCGCCCTGCACAACGGTCGTCGGCGTGGTAGCGGACATCGGGTTTCTGAATCTGCGCGACCGCCCGCCCGCGCAGTTCTATGCGCCGAGGTCGCAGGTTCGAGCGGCGCAATGGCCCCCGCGGTATCTCGTCGTCCGCGCCACACGCGGCGCCTCCGACCTGCGGGTGGTATCCGCGGCGATTCGTAACGCACTGCGTGGGGCCCGGCCCGACCTCGAGGGATTGCGGGTGCGTCCGATGACCGACCTTCTCGAGCCCGACATCCGGCCATTCCGACTCGGCGCCACAATGTTCGGGGTGTTCGGCCTGATCGCGTTGCTGCTCGCCGGGGTCGGCCTGTACGCCGTGATCTCGTTCGATGTCGCCCGCCGCACGCGCGAGATCGGAATCAGGACAGCGCTCGGGGCTCGGTCGGGCGACGTTGTGGGGCTGGTGCTCGGTCAGGGTGTCAGGGTCACGGCGGTCGGCGCGGGCATCGGTGTCCTGCTTTCGATCGGGCTCGGCGGGATCGTCGAGGCGCTGCTGTTCGACGTGACCGCGCGCGACCCCGCGGTTTTCGCTCTCGTCTCGGTCACGCTCCTCGTTGTTGCCGCCGCGGCGAGCATCGGACCGGCGTGGCGCGCCGCTCGCGTAGACCCGGTGATCGCCTTGCGCGACGAGTGAGCCGAGGGCGGCGACCTGGCGTCAGCCGGAGGCCGCGGCGTCCCGCTGGCGCTTGATCTCGGCCACGGATGGTGGCGGGCCGCTGTAGCCCGCGGCCGTGGTGTCGCCGGCGATGCTCGAGATGCCGTACCCGAAGCCCTTGAGCGGGTTGTGCCAGAGTACCATCCCGGATTTCGGATCGAGCGCGAACAGCTCACCGCCGACGCCGGCGAACAGGATGTCATCGTCTCGATAGAGCGTGACGAACGCCGAGCTTCGTCCGACGCCTACCGTGAGCTTGGTGCGCCATATCTCGGTGCCCGTCCGGCGATCGAGGGCGACAACCATTGCCTTGAGGCCGATGTAGACGATCCCAGCGCGTGGGCGGGCCATGGTCGTTCTCCGAGAGGTGACTGCGGCGGCGGAGCGTGTCAAACATATCACGATCGACTGCTCCCGTACGCCGTGACCGGCCACTAACTTCGCAACGTGGCCCGGCTCCCGGCACTCTGGTGCCGCCATTCGTCTTTCGCCGACACGGCGTCGTGACTCAGCTGCACCGGCAAATTTCGCTTGCGAGCCTGAAGATCGCGCGGCTCGCGTCTCGCGCCGCAATCATCGCGGTAACGTTCAGTGCGGCAACGTCGCCCGCAATGGCGCAGCGCGTGCTGGCGGTGATCGCGAGCGACACGGCGCTCGCGGTGTCGCCAACCATACCCGCGGGGCTCGTCACCGTCGAGTTGACCCTTCAGGGCAAGACGCGGCGGGAGCTCGTGGTGCACCGCGTCCCGGCGGGCTCGGGGCCCGAAAAGATCGCACGCGCGGCGGCTGGCCGGCCCACGAGCTGGTTCGAGCGCTGGAGCTTTGGCGGGCCCGCCGCTCCGGCTGATTCGGTTGCCTCGTCCCGAGCGACGATCGACCTCCGACCGGGTCGCTACGTCCTCGTGTCGTACGAGGTGGACGCGGCAGGTCGGCCACGCGGCGACCAGTACCTGTGGCGCGAACTCACTGCGGTTGCCGTCTCGGTGCTCATCGCGGCGCGGTTCGGCGATGCTGATCTCACGGTGAGGGTCAAGGACGCGCGCATCGATGTCGCGGGCACGGTGCGGCGCGGCCGGCGCGCGATTCAGGTGGAGAACGCGGGGGGCCGCCCGCACGAGGTGATGATCGCGCGACTCAAGCCGGGCAAGACGGTGGATGACGTGCGGCGCTGGAATCGCGAGCGCGACGCCGACGCGCCGTTCGTGTACGTCGGCGGGCTCACGCCAATGTCGTCGGGGATGACGGCGCAGACCCGCCTCGTATTCCAGGCGGGGACGCATGTCGTTTTCTGTCCAATGCGGGATGCTCACGCTCGTTCTCACGACCACGAGCGCGGAGTGCTCGCCACTTTCACTGTGTCCTAGCGCCGTCGGGTCGGGACAGGTACCGCGGCGATGTGCGACAGGGAACGGAGGCTGCGCATGTGCGAGGTCGACGGCGAGGCCGGCCACGAGCCACGCCCCTCTCGGCGTGACATCATTCGGATGGGTGTGGGAGCGGCGATGATGGCCGCGATCCCGTCGCCCGTCCGCGATCGTGCGCTCATCCGTCGGGGCGCAGCGCCGGATGGCCGGTACCTGGACGCTGCGCTCAGGGCGGCGCGGTGGCTGAGGGCAACGGCGATTGCCGGCGAGGGGGGCACCACCTGGCCTGCCGTGCCGCCGGACGCGAAGACGGCCGGACGAACGCTGTATACGGGCAGCCCCGGTGTCGTCCTCTTCCTCATCGAGCTGTATCGCGCGACTCGCGATCGCGCCTGGCTCGATCTCGCCGCCGCGGGCGCCGATCATCTGGCCGAGACCGTGCCGGACGAGGCGACGAGCCCGGGAGCGGCGGGGCTCTATACGGGGCTCGCGGGCGTGGCGTTCACACTGGACGAGGCGGCGCGCGCCACCGGTGAGGCGCGCTACCGTTCCGCGTCCCGCAAGGCGTTAGGCGTCATTCGCGCCGCGGCTCGCGATGCCGGGGCCGGCGCCGAGTGGAGTGAGACGACGGACGTCATCAGCGGGAACGCGGGAACGGGCCTGTACCTGCTCCACGCCGCCCGCGGGCACGGGGATGACGCCGTGCGCGAGCTCGCGAGACGAGTGGGCCTCCGGCTGATCGAGCGGGAGCATCGGACCGGCGACCGTTCACTCTGGATGATGTCGCCGTCGTTCACGCGCAACATGCCGAACTTCTCGCACGGCACGGCGGGCGTGGCCTACTTCCTCACCACGTTAGGCGCCGAGTCGGGTGAGGCGACGTTCATCGAGGCGGCGTCGCGGGGCGGGCGATACCTGCAGTCCATCGCCACGCCCACGACGAACGATGGCCGGCGCATCTTCCACAACGACCCCGATGGCCGCGAGCTCTATTATCTGAGCTGGTGCCACGGCCCGGCCGGGACCGCGCGTCTGTTCCATCGCCTTGGCGCGGCGACCCGCGACGCGCGGTGGACCGACTACGTATCGCAGCTTGCCCGCGGCACCATCGCGAGCGGCGTCCCCGAGCGAAGCCCGGGGTTCTGGAACAACATCAGTCAGTGTTGCGGGAACTGCGGCGTGTCCGACTTCTTCGTGGACCTCTACCGTCTGCGCGGCGACGCGTCGCATCTGGCGTTTGCGCGCCGCGTCGCCGACGACACGCTCGCCCGCGCGACTGTGGAAGACGACGGGGTGAAGTGGGTCCAGGCGGAGAATCGGGTGAGCCCGAACGACCTCCTCGCGCAGACGGGGCTCATGCAGGGTGCGGCAGGGGTCGGGCTCGCGATGCTGCGGCTGGACGGAGCGCTTCGCGGCCGCAAGCCGGCGATCGTGTTGCCGGACTCGCCGTTCGCCGTCTAGAGCTCCGACGGCACCCTCGGCGACGACAACAGCGCGCTGAACACGCGCCACCGATCGGCGGCGCTCGCGCTAGGCCCGGCGTGACGCACGACGTGCGCCTTCACGAGATCCTGCCCGACGTTGTAGTTGATCACGTAGCTCCGATACCTGTCGAAGAAGCGGATGCGCTGCCGTGCCGCGGCGGGCGCCATCAGTGCGTATCGCTCGAGCCAGGCACACGCCGCGTCGGCGTCGACCTCGCCATTCAGGTAGCGCCGCGCGGCCTCATTGCCGGCGTACGAGAGCTCGTGCACGAGGCGCTGAACGTGATAGTAGTCATCGGCCTCATCGGGAGGCAACCCGGCGAGCGGGAACAGCGTGGCGCGCTCGAACGCAACCCGATCGGCGGCGGGAAAGACGATCTCGATGCCGTAATTCGCCGTGCCTTCCGCGATCAGCGATTGAGGGCTGAACAGCGCGTACACCGCGAACTCGGGCCACCCGCGTTCGCGAACGAGATGCTGCTCGAGCAGGGCATTGTAGACGTGATGGCCCGGATACCCCTCGTGACACGCGAGATCGACCGCGCGATCGATGTAGATCGGCAGACTCGTGTTGACCTGAATGACGCTGTGGTAGCCGCCCTTGTACCAGTTGTAGCCGCTCCAGGGCTTGTCGGTCACGTATTCGACGACGAAGCTTTCGTCAGGCGGGAGCGCGATGTGCTCGGATGTTCGTGTCCTGCCCGCGGCAATCGCTGCCTCGAACACGCTCGCCAATCGCTCGGGCGGGATGCTGAAGCGACTGCGATACTCGACGTACCGTCCAGGGATGGGACCGGCACCGGGAAGGTGCCGGTCGAGTCGCGCGAGCACCGATTGAAACTGCTCCTCGGCGATCATAGGCGGGCTCGCGTCGTAGAGTGCGCGCGCTTCGTCGTCGAACGAGAGCGTCACGCCCTGGAGCATCCGCATCCGCGCGACCATGGCGCCAAGCTGTTTGCGGAGGTAGCCGTGGCGTAGCTCGTCGAGGGATGGCGCGTCGGTCCCGCACCGCTCCCCGAGCTCGGACAGAAGCATGTGCGCACGCCGCTCGATTTCCGGCAGCGGAATCGCCGTCGCCTCCGACTCGGCCTTCCAGTCCGGCGGGCCGTAGTAGGCGTCGACGTAATCGGGATCATGCTTCCCGGCAGCGAGCGTCAGCCTAACGTATGCCTCGGCGATGTCCTGCACAGCGGGAACCGGGAACCGGAAACGGGGCTGCTCGCGGCTTCGCGGGGCTGCGAGTTACGTACCGACCAACCGCCTTGCCGCCTCGACAAGCTTGTCGACCGTGAGCCCGAGCCCCTTGTAGATGTCGGCATACGGTGCCGACGCACCGAATCGATCGATGCCGAGAATCACGCCGTCGGCACCGACCCACCGGTACCATGACATTGGGTGCGCTGCCTCGATGGCCACGCGCTTTGCGCCGGGCGGCAGCACCGACTCCTGATACTCCGCCGGTTGCGCCGCGAAGAGCTCGTGACTCGGCATGCTCACCGCGCGCGCGCGAACGCCGTTCGCGAGAAGCTTCGTCTGCGCGTCCAGCACCAGCGCGACCTCGGATCCGCTCGAGATGAGGACCACCTCCGGCGCACCGTCGGGTGCGTCGGCCAGGACGTACGCGCCCTTTGCGAGGCCGGCCGCCGCGCCGTACTTCTCGCGATCGATGAACCCGAGTTTCTGCCGCGTGAGGGCGATCGCCACGGGTCCGGTCGTGTGCTTCAACGCGACACGCCACGCTTCCGCCGTCTCGTTCGCGTCGGCGGGGCGGATCATCGTGAAGCCCGGAATCGCGCGCAACGCCGTCAGCTGCTCGATCGGCTGGTGTGTCGGACCGTCTTCTCCGAGACCGATCGAGTCGTGTGTGAACACGTAGATCACGCGCTGGTGCATGAGCGACGCGAGCCGCTGCGACGGGCGCATGTAGTCCGAGAAGATCAGGAACGTCCCGCCGTAGGGGATGATGCCGCCGTGGAGCGCGAGCCCGTTCATGATGCCGGCCATGCCGTGCTCGCGAATGCCGTAGTGGACGTAGCGGCCGGCGTGATCGTTCGGCGCGAACGGGCTGAACGACTTCGGCTGCGTGTTGTTCGACGGCGTGAGATCGGCCGACCCACCCACGAGCTCGGGGACTTTCTCCACGAGCGCAGCGAGCACCGCCCCCGACGCCGCGCGCGACGCGACGTTGCCGTTCTCCTTCGTGAACGTCGGGATGACGCTCTCCCACCCCGTGGGGAGGTCACCCTGCACGCGGCGGCCAAACTCCTTCGCGAGGTCCGGATGCGCCTTCGCGTACGCGATGAGCTGGCGGCGCCACCCCTCGTGGAATGCCGCACCCCGGTCTCTCGCCTTCCGCCAGTGGGCGAGCGCTTCCTCGGGCACGTGGAACGCGTCCTCCGTCGGCCAGCCGAGATTCCGCTTCGTGAGCTTGATCTCCTCCTCGCCTAACGGTTCACCATGCGCCTTCGCCGTGTCCTGCTTGTGCGGGCTGCCGTAGCCGATGTGCGTCCGGCAGACGATCATCGACGGGCGCCCCGATTCCGCCTTGGCCGCCTCGATGGCCGCGTCGATCGCGTCGAGGTCGTTGACGTCAGCGATGTGCTGGACGTGCCACCCGTACGCCTCGAAGCGCGCGCCCGCATCGTCCGAGTACGTCAGCTCCGTGGAGCCGTCGATCGTGATTCGGTTATCGTCGTAGAACCCGATCAGCTTTCCGAACTTGAAGTGTCCGGCGAACGAGCATGCCTCGTGGGAGATCCCCTCCATGAGGTCGCCGTCGCTGCAGATGAAGTAGGTGTAGTGATCGACGATGTCGTGCCCGTCGCGATTG
This sequence comes from Gemmatimonadaceae bacterium, assembly GCA_036741775.1. Classification (GTDB taxonomy): domain Bacteria; phylum Gemmatimonadota; class Gemmatimonadetes; order Gemmatimonadales; family Gemmatimonadaceae; genus JAJKIV01. The sequence goes on from DAINRQ010000067.1 coordinate 23,470, forward strand.
AACACCGCCGCGAGGTGCGACTCCGCCATCGCCATGCCGACCGAGTTCGCGACGCCCTGCCCGAGAGGTCCCGTGGTCGTTTCGACACCTGGGGTGTGGCCGTATTCCGGATGGCCGGGAGTGCGACTCTGCCATTGCCGGAACTGCTTCAGGTCCTCGAGCGTGACGTCATAGCCGCTCAGGTAGAGCGCGCTGTAGAGAAGCATCGACGCGTGTCCCGCCGAGAGCACGAAGCGGTCGCGATTCGGCCACGCTGGATCGGCCGGGTTGTGCCGCATGTGCCGTGTGAACAGCACGTACGCGAGCGGTGCGAGCGCCATCGGCGTCCCGGGATGCCCCGATTCGGCCTTCTGCACGGCGTCCATGGAGAGCGTGCGGATGGTGTTGATGCACAGCTCGTCGAGCGCGGTCGCGGTAGTCACGGCAGATTCCGACACGTGGCAGAACTCCGGGCTGGGAGGGAAGGTGGAAGAAAGGTAGCCGTGGCCCGGACGGATCGACCAGCGGGCTCATGGCGGAAATCGCGCCATCCGGGCATCACGCCCTCTCCATGCTCCGTGGTCAGACCGCGCCGGTCTCGACCATCCGCTCCGCGATGACCGTGGCGAGCGCCATGATGGTGAGATGCGGATTGACGCCCAGCCCCGTCGGGAAGAGCGATCCGTCGGCGACGTAGATCCCTCGGGCGCCGAATCGCTCGCCACTCGGGTCCACACCCGATATGCGAGGATCGGTCCCGAGCCGGCACGTGCCGTTCACGTGTGCCGAGAACATCGTGAGGTCGTGTGGTCCCCAGGCGCGATCGCGCAGCGCGACGACGTCGCGTTCATGGCGGATCGGCTCACCACGCGTGTGCAGCGTTCGCACGTCGCTTGCGCCAGCCGCGAGAAGGATGCGCGCCGCGGCCTGTACGCCCGCGATGAGATTCTCACGGTCGCGCGGCCCTACGCGATATGAGATCCGCCGACGCCCGCGCGATGTCGCGGTCACCGAAGAACCGTTCGACGCGTCGAGGTCCGAGCCATCCCTCACGAGCGAGATGAGGTTCGTCGTGCGCCGCGCGCGGCGCATGAGGGCGCGATGAGCCTCACCGATCCCTGGCACCGCGATCGCGGCGAGCGAGGGATGCGTCGGCGCGCACTCGATCCAGAACCCGTAGCCGCGATCATCGCGGCGAATGAACTCGTCGCACACGGCGGATTGAGGGATGCCCCCGGCGGCATAGACATCCGACGCGTGCTCGCCGAGCGTGGCGGTCGTCGGATGCAGGCGGAGGTATCGGCCCACACCGCCGCCGCCCAACCCGGACCGCTGGAGAATCACCGGGGTCGAGATGGCACCGGCTGCGAGCACGACGACGGGTGCCTGCGCAACGATAGTGCCGGTGACTCGACGTGTTTGCCGATCGACGCGGGTTGCGTGCACCCGCTTGAGTGGTGGCGACGTGCGGCGAGTGTCGCGCGTGGCAGTCGTCGCCGAGCCGTCACGCTCGATGATCTCGATGCGTTCCACCCGCGCGTCCGGCAGCAGCCGAGCGCCTGCGGCGACGGCGCGCGTGACGTACACGCGGTCCACGCTCTGCTTGGCGCCGTACCGACACCCCTGCCCGCAGAACCCGGTGCGGAGACATCCGCGCGCGTTGATCCGTCCGGCGCCCGCGCGCCACCCGAGCCGACGCGCCCCCTCGAGGAGTAGCCGATTCGCCGGGGAGTGCGCGTCGTCGGGGACCAGCGTCGCGTGGATCTCTCGCTCGACGCGCTCGAACACGGGCGCCAGAAGCGCGGGCGAGAGGCCGCTGATGCCGAACCGCGCCTCCCACTCGTCGAGCACGAAGTCCGGTGCGCGAAACGTGATCATCCAGTTGACGAGCGTCCCTCCGCCAACGGCCGCGCCCTGGAGCAACACGATCGAGAGGTCGTCCGTCGTACGTGCGCCGCCGTCGGCGTAGAGACGCGCGGTCATGTCGCCTTCGAGCTCGGTGAGCTCCTCGGGTGCCACCTGACTTCCCGCCTCGATGAGCAGCACGTCGCGGCCCGCTTCTGCCAACCGGGCGGCAACCACGGCGCCGCCGGCGCCGCTTCCGATGACGATGACGTCCGCCGTGGGCCAAGCATCGGAGGGGGTCACCGTCGAGTCGGGCGCAGGGGTGCTACGAACCACAGTGACCGACTCCGCCGCTGCCGTACGCACCGCGACGCCTCGGGCGACCGGCTCGTCGTCGTCCGACGTCCCGTTAGGCATCCGGGGCGCCGCCGGCCCTTCCCACGGGAACGCCGGGCCGCGGAGGTAGTACGGTCCGAGATACCCGATCTCGTCCCACGACTCGGGGAGCGAGTAGTACACCGCGAGAATCAACCGGCGCAGTCCGTGATAGACGGCGCGCGCCGTCAGGAATGGCGAGGTGGACCAGCGTGCGAGTACGCGGTCTTGCCGTTCGGGCGACAGCCGCGCGAACGGCGCGAGCTCTCGCGAGAGGATGATCCCGGCGGCGCGGCTCCCGAGTGCGGTCAGTGCGCGTTCGAGATCGCGCTGCGTCTCGGGTGGTGCCTCCCGAAGCCGTTCCTCGATGCGGCCCAGGATGTCCACCCGCCGCCCCTCCGCGAATGCATGCGGCACCACTCGACGCGCGACGGCCTCGAGCACGGTGCGGTGGGCGGGGGAGGACATGAAAACAAAGCTAGCAGCTATCGGCTATCAGCTATCAGCAAAGCGAGAACCCTCGGGAGGCCCCTCTATCGTAGAGAGGCATCCCGAGGGTTGGCTTTGCTGATAGCTGCTAGCTGCTAGCTGCTAGCTGATAGCTATCTGTCTTCCGAACTTGTCTTCGGCTCTGCGCCCTCGCCTCCGTACCCGCTCTTGTGCTCCGTCTCACGGTGACGCAGTGGTTCGGATCCCGAAAGACCGGCACCTTCGCCGCGACCTGGCTCGCCGTGCGCTCGCTCCACGCCCGAGCGTTCCTGCGGGTCGCGATCTTCCTGCGCCCCGTGAACGCCCTCCGCCGCCTCGGCTCCCGCGCCCGTGCTGCGATCGGACGGCGTCATCCCGCGACGACTCTCCTCGCCCTCGAGAATCGACCCTTCCACGCCCGAAGGGACGTCTGTGCCGGTGCTCGGTGCGGCCTTCGCGCCCTCATCCGGGCGCCCGACGCGCGTCCCGCCTTCGTCGCCAAACCCACCGTCGGGTCGTGCGCCACGACTCTGCTCTTCGCCGCGCCTGCTTCCGCTCGTGTCCCGATCCATACTCCCTCCGCATACAGTTGCGACACCAAGTGAACGTTCACCGCGCCTGGTGTCGTGCAGGCGAGGTCGGCCGTATCCTCGGTGACCGCCGGTCGTCTTTTGACAGCGATCCCCTTCACGGGGAAGCACTTCTCGCGCCAGTACACCGCGTTCGCAGTGCCCGGAGCACCACCTACGGAATGAGCTCGATCCTCACCGGTTCGGCGGACGCCGCCCTGCCACAGGACCACGCAGATCTGCTGGTCGAGTTGGCCGTCGCGGTGCACAAGAACGCGATCTATCCCGGAACGCACCCGCTGCTCGTAGCGGCTGTGGATAGCCTCGCGCGCCGACTCACGGCTGCACTCGAGCAGACGCCAACCCTGTCGCTCGGCGTCGCGCGCCGCCAGCTGATCTTCGAGGGCGTCGCGACCGATGAGGATCATCCGATCCTGCGCGATTTCGCGGCCCGACTGCATCGACACCAGGTGGGCGCGCTCCGCTTCACGCGTGGACTCGAGAAGGAAGAGCTGGCCGAGGTGCTCGCGACCATCGCGATCGATGCCGGACGCGTCGAGCAACCCCTCGGGCTGATGGGACCGGAAGTACTCCAGCGCTGGCGGAACGCGCGGCTCTTCCCGCTCACGTTCGACCAGCTGGAGCTCGTGGACGACGGACGTGATGACGGTGCGGGCGAAGGCGAGGACGCACGCGAGGCGCGGACGCGCGCCGCCCAGCTCTGGATTGGCCTCGCGCGAGCAGCGCTCGCGCGCGAAGCGACCGCCGACCTGCCGTCGACCGAGCCCGAAGCGGTCGCCCGTGCGATCGAGGCACATCAGGGCGATTCGGCGTACGACCAGATCGTGGTCGGCTACATGCTGCAAATTGCCGACGAGCTGAACACCGACGAGAAGCGAGCATCGGCGCCGCTTCGCGACCGGGTGTCGAGACTCGTGCGGCAGATGGACCCGCGAACGTTGCAGCGGCTGCTCGAGATGGGCGGCGACATGGCGCAGCGGGCGCAATTCGCCCTCAACGCGACGCACGGGCTGACGGTCGACGCCGTGATCGACGTCGTTCGCGCGGCGGCGGATGTCTCCGGACAGACGATCTCGTCGTCGCTCGTGCGCATGCTCTCCAAGCTGGCCGCGCACGCGCAGCGTCCCGCCGGCAGTCCCGTGCAGACGCGCTCGGACGTCGAGCTGCGCGCTCAGGTGCGGCGACTCATCTCCAGCTGGGAGCTCGCGGACCCGAACCCCGACGACTACACGACGGCTCTCGACTCGATCTCGCGGCATGCAACGACGCTCGACGTCGATGGCTCGGGCCACGTGGACCCCGAGCGCGTGTTGCAGCTCGCGCTCGAAGTGTCGACGATTGGCCCCATCGTCGAGCGCACATTCGCGGAACTGCTCGCGCGGCCGGATGTCACGCCGCTGCTCGACCTCCTCGAGCCGGCACCCGCCGGCGACGTGCGCGATACGCTACTCGCGCGCGTGGTGACCCCGGAGCGGCTCGTCGCATTGCTCCGGGGCGAGACGCCTAACGTGCGCCTCGCCGACCGGCTGGCCATGCGCCTCCGCGCCGACGCCGTCGATCCGATCATCGACCTGTTGGAAAGTGAGGAGGAGCGCCTCCAGGCGTGGGCGGCTGATATGCTCGTTCGGCTCGCCGACGTCTCCGGCCCGAGAATCGTCGAGCGGCTCCCCGGCGCGCCGGTCCAGGCGCAGCGCCAGCTCCTCCACATCATCGACCGCCTGGATGAGTGGCCGGCGGGTTTTGCCCCCGCGCCGTTCACCGCGAGCCCCGACGCGAGCGTCCGCCGTGAAGCCGTAAAGCTGATGTTGCGTCGTGACGAGATGCGGGACGAGGCAATCACGATCGGGCTCGCCGATGGCGACGAGCGGACCATGGGCATCGCGCTCGCCGCCGCGCTGAAGCGCTGTCCCGTCGCGGCGGTGCCCATCCTCATGCGCCGCGCCGACAGTCCAGCGCTCAGCACCGAGCTCAGGGCGCGCGCCATCCGCGCGCTCGCGGCGTCGGGCTCGCTCGAGGCAATGCGGTGGATCGCATACCGCGCGGTGAAAAAACACTGGTTGCTCCGCACGCCCGTGCTTCGCGAGAAGTCGCCGCAGCTCATCTCGTCCATTGCCGGACTCGCGACGCACTGGAGCTCCGCGCCGGAGGCGGCCGAGGTCCTCGCCCTCGTCGCGAAGTCGAAGGACGCCGACCTGAAGAGCGCCGCCGCGCGCGCGGGAGCTGCATGAGCGACCGCACGGGACACGCCATCAAGTTTCTCACCTCGATGGCGCAGGCGCTCGCCACGATGTCGCTCTACGCCGAGGGGCACCCGGCACGGGCGCGGGCGGCCGTGCAGTCCTTCGACATTCTGCGCGAGCTGCAGGACGCGGACCCACGGCCGAGCTTCTCGTTTCTCGGAAGCGACGTCGTCTACGGACAGCAGGCCATTCGCGGCCTCAGTGACTGGGAATGGGCCACTCGACTCGCGAATGTGGGTGTGCAACGATTGGAGTTCGCGGACATCGTCGCGCGCGAGGATTACGTCGCGTTCCTCGAGGACGTGCTGGCGCGCGTGTCGGCGTTCTCGGCGCTTGCGGCGGCGTCGGCCCCGAGCGTTCCCCCTCCGCGCGCGAGCGGGCCTACGCCCATTCGCTTCGGCGCTGTCGGTGTGCGCGGCACGGTGGACTACAAACCAGCTGAGGTCGCGCCGGTTGACGACGCATCGATCCTCGACCTCAACGAGGAAGTGGACGCGCTTCGCTGGGTCCACGACGAGGTCGATACGCGGGAGAAAATCCCGCTGCTCGAAGCGGAGTCGATCGTTCGATCGTTGTCGGTGGCGATGCACGGCGATAGTCAGATGCTGCTGCCCCTGCTGACGTTGAAGGAGTTCGATCAGTACACGACGACGCACGCGCTCAACGTCTCGGTACTGTCGATGGGGCTCGCCGAATTCATGGGATTGTCGGCGAGGGAGGTGCGCTCGTACGGGGTTGCTGGTATGTTGCACGACCTCGGAAAAGTGCGCGTCCCCAAGGACATCCTGACGAAGCCCGGCAAGCTCACCCCGGAGGAATGGGCGCTCATGCGATCGCACACCGTCGAAGGCGCGCGGCTCATCCTGCAGAGCGATCAGAACCTCGATGTGGCGGCGCTCGTGGCATTCGAGCACCACATCATGATCAACGGCGGTGGATACCCCGATCGGCACTACCGCTGCGATTGCCACAAGGCGAGTGCACTGGTCCACGTGTGTGATGTTTACGACGCGCTTCGGACCAAGCGCCCATACCGCGACGCCTGGGAACCGGGCGCGACGCTCGCGTACATCGAGCGCGGTATCGGGACGGAGTTCGACCCCGACGTGGCGCGCGCGTTCATTGCGATGATGGCGAAGTGGGAGCCGCGACTCGCTGTCGCGGACCTCTCACGGGCAGCGGCGTGAGCGCCCCCGAGAGCGACGCCGTGGCGGACGGCCAGCGCTTTCGCAGCCTCGACGACCCCGAAACGCTCCTCCTGATCGTCCAGAACATCGAGGAGGGCATCTACATCACGAACGCGGACGGCGAGATTCTCGACGCCAACCCCGCGTTCCTCCGCATGTTCGGGGTGTCGGCCGTCGGCGAGCTCTCGCGGTTCCGCGCGGGCGATCTCATCGCGGACCCGAACCGCCGCGCATTGGAGATGGCGCTCCTCGAACGTGATGGCGCCGTGCGCGACTTCGAGCTCGCGATCGTGCGCCCCGACGGGCAACGTCGCACCGTGCTCGACACCACGTACGCCGTCCGCGATCCGGAGTCGGGCCAGGTGTTCTATCACGGCATCCTGATCGACATCACGCGGCGCAAGGAGCTCGAGAACCAGCTTCGCGAGCAGAGCGTGCGCGATGCGCTCACGGGTTGCTACAACCGCCGGTACTTGCTGGCGCTTGGCGACCGGATGACCGAGGACAAGGTCGCGCAGTGGGGCTGCATCTACATCGACATCGACCACTTCAAGGCGTACAACGACCTGCACGGCCACAAGAAGGGCGACAAGGTGCTGGTGCAGATGAGTCGCTTCCTCATGCGGCAGGTGCGCGCCGAGGAGCCGGTGGTGCGGCTGGGCGGCGACGAGTTCCTGATCGTGCTCACCGGCGAGAACGCGGCGCGCACGGAACAGATCGCGGCGCGCCTGCAGCGCGCAGCCGCTCGCGGGTCTCCGGTGGCTTTCTCACTCGGCTGGGCAGTGCGGCAATCCGGGGAGCGATTCGAGCGCACGGTGGATCGCGCGGATCAGGAATTGATCTCGGTGCGCGTTGTCGCCAGGAGCGGTGACTGGCCGCGCCTGCCCGACGAAATGGAGCGTCGGAATACTCCTGCTGCTGGCGCCGAACAGCCAGGCTGACTCGAAACTACAAGAACAGCGGTGGTAGCTGTTAGCTGTGCATTTGGGGTCAGAGTCCTAACGCATCGTTTCATCGCGTCGCGCCATCGGGCGGACGCGGAGGACGCGGCAACCGCGGACGCGGGAAGGGCCGCGGAGAACGAACTCCGCTTCCAGTCCGGCGCGCCCGGGCCGATCGGAACGGCGATGACGCGGATGACGCACGACGCAAACTTTGACGGTTTGCATTGCGGAAACGGCCGGATGAGGGCGCGTGAGTGCTGAGGAGCGATCCCCAGCATCCCCTCATCCCCTCATCCCCTCATCC
>DAINRQ010000068.1:0-31304 GCA_036741775.1 Gemmatimonadaceae bacterium
ACATGCGCTTCGACGAGAACGTCGGGGTGGGCGAGATCGAGTCGGTGCGGAGCTACCTCGACAACGGTGCCGGTGGCGACACACCGATCGAGCTCGTGGACGCAGCGAACCAGTCGCTCGCGTCTGCACTGCTGCCACGTCTCCCCGCCGGTTATCGACAGATGCTTGGCCGACGATTCGAGGAAGGCATTGACCTTTCCGGCGGCGAGTGGCAGAAGATCGCGCTGGCGCGCGCCTACATGCGTGACGCGCAACTGCTGATCCTCGACGAGCCGACCGCGGCACTCGATGCGCGCGCGGAATACGAGGTGTTTCTGCGCTTCTCCGAGCTCATGGCCGACCGCATGGGCGTGCTGATCTCGCACCGGTTCTCGACGGTCCGCATGGCCGACCGCATTATCGTCCTGAAGGGCGGCGAGTTGGTGGAGGACGGGACGCACGAGGAGCTGGTGGCGGGCAACGGCCTCTACGCGGAGCTGTTCGGCATGCAGGCGATCGGCTACAGATAGGGAATCGGTGCGTCAGGGGTGCGTTAAGGTGCGTTAGGGGTCAGACTCCTAACGCATCGATTCATCGCATCGCGCCATCGGGCAGAACGCGGAGGACGCGGCAACAGCGGACGCGGAAAGGGCCGCAGAAACCAGCTCGCGCGGTCGGAACGGCGATGACGCGGATGGTGCGGAAACGGCCGGATGGCGGGAATCGGGATTCGGGATTCGAGCAACGACCCTCGGGGACGGTGGCGTGCCGGGCGGCCGTTCCCATCTCATAGCGGCTCGTTGGGCGAGGGCGCGTCCCCGGCACGGAGCGATCCGCATCATCGGCCCCATTCGTCAGATCCGCATCCGCCGTCTGGGCCCCGGCCGGGCCGAGCGGGGCGCCGCGCGCGGGGAACGCCGAACGGACGGCCGGCGAGCACGCTACCATCCGCCGGCGGCCGTTCCCCCTGATCTCATCCGGCTCGTGGCGCGACAAAATTCTCTCGGCCGACGAGCTCCCATCCATCCTGCCTCCTGCCTTCCCAGGACCGGTCGCGGTGCTCGCCGGGCAGATGCATCCGTCCAACTCCGCGCGCCGACACACATCGGCGTTCGAGAATCCGCCCGAGGGTGGAAGCAGGGTCTCAGCTATTGTTACCTTCGGTGTTCCGGTAATCAGCTCGGACCCGAGGAATCCCGAATGCAGATAGGAGTGCCCAAGGAAACCGCTCCGCGCGAGCGGCGAGTCGCGCTCACGCCCGATAGTGTCGCTCGGCTCGTCAAGGCGGGAGCGCAGGTGATCGTCGAGCGCAGCGCGGGGAGCGAAGCGGCGTTCTCCGACGACGCGTACGCCGCCGCCGGCGCGACCATCGCCCCGTCCTCCGCCGACGTGTTCGCGGCCGATGTCGTCACGAAGGTCCAGCCGCCCTCGGCGGCCGAAGCGCGCGGACTCAAGGCCGACGCGCTGCTCATCAGCCTCCTCCAGCCAGCCGCGAGCGCGGACCTCCTGCCCGTTCTCGCAGAGCGGCGCGTCACGGCACTCAGCCTCGAGCGCGTGCCGCGCATAACGAGGGCGCAGTCGATGGACGTGCTCTCGTCGCAGAGCACCGTCGCCGGGTACAAGGCCGTGCTGGTGGGCGCGTCGCTCATGCCGAAGTTTCTACCCATGCTCACCACCGCCGCGGGCAACATTGCCCCGGCGAAAGCGTTTGTCCTGGGCGCGGGGGTTGCCGGGCTACAGGCCATTGCGACTGCTCGACGTCTCGGGGCCATCGTGTCCGCGTTCGACGTGCGCCCCGCGGTGAAGGAGCAAGTGCAGAGCCTCGGCGCGACTTTCGTTGCCGCCGAGGCCATCTCCGCGGACGCGGAGGACAAAGGTGGGTACGCGCGCGAGCAGACGGCGGAGCAACAGCGGCGCACCGCCGAGATGCTGCACGGGCACCTGAAGCAGATGGACCTGGTCATCACGACGGCACAGATTCCCGGTCGTCCGGCGCCGCGTCTCATCACGGAAGCCATGGTCGCCGACATGCGCCCGGGCGCAGTCATCGTCGATCTCGCCGCGGAGAGCGGCGGGAACTGCGAGCTGACGACGCCAGGCGAGACGGTCTCGTCGAACGGCGTCCTCATTCACGGGGCGCTCGACATCGCGAGCACGGTGCCCACGCACGCGAGCCAGATGTTCGGCCGCAACGTCCTGACGCTGTTGCAGCATCTCATGAAGGACGGCGCGATCGCCATCGACCTGAGCGACGAGATCGCGGGGCCGATGTGCATCGTTCACCAGGGGCAGCCTCGCACGCCGTGAGCGCCGCACCGTGACGAGTGTCGTGCCCGAGTCTTCGTTCGCTCGTGAGTTTCCAGAGCTCGCGCAGGCGCTCTCGGGACAGTTCCGCGTCGAGCGTGATCTCGGGCGCGGAGGGATGGGTGTCGTGTACCTCGCGCGCGAGCTGAAGCTCGACCGGCTCGTCGCGCTGAAGGTCCTGCCGGCGGCGCTCGCGAAGGATCCCGCGACACTCGAGCGGTTTCTTCGAGAGGCTCGGACTGCCGCGCACCTCGCGCACCCTAACGTGGTGCCAGTGTATCGCGCTGACGAGGCCGCTGGCACTGCCTTCTTCGCGATGGCGTTCGTGGAAGGTGAGTCGCTCGCCGACCGCGTGCGTGACCGCGGGCCGTTGCCCCCGGCGGATGCCGTCCCGATCCTCCGCTCGGTTGCGTGGGCGCTCGCGTATGCCCACGCGCGGGGCGTCGTGCACCGCGACGTGAAGCCGGAGAACATCCTCATCGACCGCGCCACCGGGCGGACGCTCGTGACGGACTTCGGGATCGCGCGCCAGTCGCTGACGGAGGAAGCTGCCCGCCTCACGCAGGATGGGCACGTGTTGGGAACGCTGCATTACATGAGTCCCGAACAGGTGAACGACGCTCCGCTCGATGGCCGGAGCGACCTCTATGCGCTCGGCGTCGTCGCCTTTTACGTCCTGAGCGGACGACTCCCGTTCGAGGGGCTCGCGCCGTCCGCCGTACTCGTGGCGCACGCCACGCGGGAAGCACCGCCGCTCATGTCGGTCGCGCCTGGCGTTCCGTCGGCGCTTGCGGCGGTCGTGGATCGCTGTCTCATGAAGCGACCCGAAGATCGCTTCGCGACTGGTGAGGACCTCGCCGAAGCGCTCGACCGTGCGGTGGAGGAGGGCCCACCCGCCGTGCGAGCGCATCACACGCCGTTCGCACCCGGACTACCCGAGCGGATCGACGCGGAGCAAGCCGCCGCGATCTGGAAACGCGCCGCGCAGCTCCAGGCTGACGCCCTGCACCGACTCGAAGCGCGCCAGTCCCTGACGCTCAATTCCGCGGCCGCGCGCGAGCCAGGGTCGCCAGCGGACGACGCCGCGACGCTCGGCTATCGGTTGACGGACGTCGTTGGTGCGGCGGCCGAGGCGGGGATCTCCCGCCAGTATGTGGCCATGGCGCTCGCCGAGCTCCCTCGGGGGACGTTGCCGGCGAAGGCCTCGAAGCTGGGCATGAGCGAGCGGACGGCCACGCGATACCTCGGTACCGACGTCCGCAGCATCGGCGTCTCGGTCGTCATCGCGGCCTCGCCGGCGCGAACGTTGCGCGCGTTAGGCATCGTACTCCAGCAGTCACCCTACGAGTTGCAGCTGCGCGAGACGGTCGGCCCGCACCCGCTCGACGGCGGGATCGTCGTATTCGACCTCACCGGGAAGATCGTCGGCTTGAGTGGCGCGAGCGCCGCCACTGTGAATCGATCGTGGATGGCGCTGCAGCAACAGCTCGAGGCGCGTCAGGTCCAGGTCACACTGCGCGGTGTTCCCGGACAGCCGGGGCAGCCGGAGCGAACCGAGGTTACAATGGTGGCGGACCTGCGACCCGGCGTGCTCCGGAACGTGCGCGCGTCGCAGTGGATTGCCGGGGCCGTCGGCGGTGGCAGCGGCTTTTTCGCCGGGGGCATCCTCGCGAAGGGCGCGGAAGTGGCACTGAGCGCCGGTGTGCTGGGGCCCGCGGCTGCCACCGCATTGGTCGTGGCAGGCGGTTGTCTGTACATCTACCGGAAGTACTATCCCGGCGTTCTCCGGAAGGCCGAGGACGAGATGCGCCAGGCGCTCGGCGCGGTGTCCGCAGCGCTCCAGTCCGAATCCGTGTTTGGCCTGATGCCGGGTACGACGCGCCACGGCCGCGGGACGCCGACGGGTGCATCGACCAGCGACACCACGACGACGATCGTACCCTCACTCTGAGGCGGGGACCGAGTACTCCCGTCCCCGCCAACGCGTCGGACGGCGCAGGGCCGAGATCGCGACGCGAAGCACGGCTAGCGGATCGGCGAGGGGGGAAAGCCAGAACGTCAGGCCCGGGCGGTCATACGAGTGCCGCAACGCCGCCAGCACGAGCACGCGGATCAGGAGCAGACACGCGTTCACGACGCCCATGACGGTGATCACGTTAGGCATGGCCCCGGAACGGCCAAGCGCCAGCGCAACGACGATCGGGAGCGGGATCGCCTGGACGAGCGTCAGGAACGCGATATCGAGCACGAGCCCCCAGCGCGTGGTCGAATCGCGCAGGTCGATCGACCGACCCCACTCGCGCCACATCTGGCGCAGCGACTCGTAGGACCGCACGCGGTAGAGGCGCGAGCCATCGAGAAAGCCCACGCGATACCCCTGCGTGGCGTAGTGGCGCGCGAGCGTCACGTCATCGCTGAACGAGGAGCGGGCGGGCGCGTAGCCGCCGGCGGCGTCGAGCGCGGCCCGGCGCGCGAGAAAACACTGCCCGTTGGCCAGCACGCGATCGGGAGCGGTGCCCTGCCCACCGGCTGCGCCGGTGCGGTAGACGAGCGTGGTGAGGATTGCCGGCTGCACCCACTGCTCCGCCGGCGTCATGCCGGCGAACTGTGGTGAGAACGATACGACGTCCAGCTGGTACCGACGCGCCGCGTTCACGACACCCGCAACGAGTCCGGGCAGTGGCTGAATGTCGGCATCGACGCCGAGGACCCACTCGCCATTCGCGAGGGCGCGGCCTCGCTCGAGCGCCCACACTTTCCCGATCCACCCGCGCGGAAGCGGCCGGTCGTCAACGACGCGAAAGCGCCCATCGCGCGCTCGCACGTCCTCTACCCGTCGGACCGTGTCGTCGGTAGAGCCGCTGTCGATGACGATGACCTCGGACAGCGGCGGCCCCTGGACGTGCAGCCCCTCGAGACACGGCGCAATCCGATGCCCCTCGTTGAGCGTGGGCAGGAGCACGGACACGCTCGTATCGGCGAGCCCCGCCGGCAACGGTTCGACCGGGGGCGCACGATTTCGCCCGCCCCGCAACCTCCCGATCAGCACGAGGAGCGCGGCCACCTGTGCAATTACAAGCACCACGAGCGCGCTCACGCGGCCATTCCGCGGGGCACGCAAACAACACGGCCCCGGAAAGCGCGTCGAGTCCGCGCCCTCCGGGGCCCAACGGTGTCGTCCGAGATCAACGCGTTGTGCCGTCCGCAGCGCCGGCCACCTGGCGCTTCTCATCCTTGAGCCAGTAGCCGAACCACTGTCGCAGCCGGCCGAGGCGATCGACGAGCAACCACGGCTCGCCCGTGCGAGACAGATCGTGCGTGGAACGCGGATAGCGCACGAGCTCCACCGGCACCCCATGCTTCCGGAGAGCGATGAACCACTGCTCGGCGTCCGTCATCGGCGTGCGGTGATCCTCTTCGGACTGCACGATGAGCGTTGGCGTTTTGACGTTTCGGATGTAGCGAATGGGCGAGAGCGTGTCGTACATGGCCGGATTGTCCCACGGCTTACCGTAGAACTCGAACTCCGTGAGCCCCTGCGCATCCGATGTGCCGTACCAGGACCACCAGTTGCTGATCATGCGGTCGGTCTGTGCGGCCTTGAACCGATTCGTCTTCACCGTCACCCACGCGGCCATGACGCCGCCGTACGACCCGCCGGTGACGCCCATGCGCGTCGAGTCGACGTCGGGACGCCTGGATACGATGTCCACGGCCTTCATCAGGTCCTCGTAGTCTTCGTTGAACCAGCGACCGCGTGTTGCGTAGGTGAAGTCGGCGCCGTATCCGCTCGACCCGCGCGGGTTCGTATACAGTACCCAGAACCCGGCTCCGGCGAGGCTCTGGAATTCGTCGAACCACCCCTCGTTGTACTGCGAGTGCGGGCCACCGTGGATGTAGAGGACGAGCGGGTACTTCTTCCCTGGCTCGTAGCCAGCCGGCTTCATGAGCCACCCCTCGACCTCGAGCCCGCCGACGGACGGGTACGTGAACCGTTCTGCGGGCGACCAGGCGATCTGCTGGTTCAGCTTCTCGTTGAACGTTGTGAGCTTGCGCTCGTTCGACCCGTCGGCGTTCGCGATGTAGAGCTCGGTCGGGGCGTCGACGCTCGTCGAGACGTACGCGACTGTGCGCTTCGCGCCATCCATCGCGAAGCCTGTGAGACGCCGCCGCCCGCCGATCACCTCACGCACCTGTTTCGTGCGCGGATCGAGCCGGAAGAGCGCCGATCGACCGCCCACCGACGCCGAGAACGCGATCTCGCCGTTCGGCAGCCACTCGTAGCTGTCGGGCTCGTACTGCCACGTGCCTAACAAGTTCGCCGGCTCGCCGCCGGCGAGGTCCACGACCCAGATCCGCTGGGACGACGTGCGCGTCGGCGCCGAGATGAACGACAACCGCCGGCTGTCCGGCGACCACGCCAGGTCGCGCTCGTTGCCGCTTCCCGTCGTGACGCGCCGCGGCGTCCCGCCCGTGATCGCGACGACGAAGACATCGGCGTCGTTCCGCGGTGCCTCGTCGCGCGCGGCGTCGTAGGGCAACCGCGCGATCGAGTCCCGCTCGCCTTCCACCACCGAGTCCGGACGCAGTGCCGGGTCGGCCACGAACGCGACCCACTTGCCGTCGGGCGAGACGGTCGCGTTTCGGCGTGAGTAGAGCGTCGTGTCGAGCTGCCGCTTCGGCGATCCGTCGAAGCGCTGCACCCAGATCTGCGCGGGGCGGTACAGACGTGCCTCACGCGGCCCGGGCAGGAAGCCCTGCCCGTTCGCCTTGTATCGCATCTCGTAGACGTGCCGGCCGTCGAACCGCTTGGGGTCGAGCGGCTGCGTGATCGCGCCGTACGGTGGTCGCGCCATAGGCTGCATGCTCGACCAGGGATCACGTCGCGTCGAGTCCGAGGCGCTCGAGTCGCGTGGAACCGGGTCGCTCCACACGGCGAAGCTCTTGTCCCGCGGTACCGACCCGTTGGGGTAATCCTGCATCTCGACCGCTTCGCCGGCGGGCTGATCCATGCGGAGCCCCCACGTGCGCGCGCGGGAGCCAGGGCGCGTGGAGGTGAAGAGGAGGTATTTCCCGTCTGGCGAGAACCGCGGGTTGGAGCTTTCCGTGCTCGGCGATGTGTAGCGAGTCGCCTCACCCCCGCTCGTCGGCACGACCCAGACCTCGCTGTGGCGCTTGTTCTCGCTCTCCCGCACGGTAGTGACGGTGAACGCGACCAGCTTGCCGTCGGGCGAAACCGCCGGCGAGGCGAGCGTCGTGACTTTGTACCAGTCGGCCGGAGTGAACGCGCGTCGCGTGGTCGCGGCGGTGGTTTGGGTCGACGCCGCAGGATTTGCCGGCGCAGGGCGCTGCTGCGCCGAGGTGGCAAACACGGGCGCGAGCAGCGCCGCGATTGCCAAGGCTGACGAACGCATCGATGTTAGCTCCACGAGTGCTGTGCGGTGGTAGGGCGCGGTACCGGTCTGGGAAGTTACCGGGCGAAAATCCGTTGGCGAGTGGCATCCGCCCCCGCCCAGCGGCTCGCCCTCGCCTCGGAGTACGCATCGGCACCCCGATCCGCTCGGAATGGTCTTTCTTCGCTCGATCGCGCCGAAGGGTCCCCTCGCCGATGAGGCAGCCGGATTCCCGTTCTCGGTTCCGGCGATCCGCCAGCTCTCGGAACTTCGGTTCGAGGAGCCGGTGACGTTTTTCGTCGGAGAGAACGGCTCGGGCAAATCCACGCTCCTCGAGGGGATCGCGACGGCCGTCGGCCTTCCAACGATCGGGAATGAGTCGGTGCGAGATGACGCGAGCCTCGTCGCTCAGCGCGCCCTTGGCGCGACGCTGCGGCTGGCGTGGACTCGCCGCACCCACAAGGGGTTCTTTCTACGGGCCGAGGACTTCTTCGGATTCACGAAATACCTCGCCCGGCTTCGCGCCGAGCTCCGGGAGCGCCTTCGCGAGATCGACGTGCAATACGCGGATCGCTCGGCGTACGCGCGCGGACTCGCGACCGGGCCCGTCGCCGCGTCGCTCGCCGAGCTCGAGCAGCGCTACGGCGCGGACCTCGACGCGAATTCACACGGCGAAAGTTTCTTGCGGCTGTTTCGATCGCGCTTCGTGCCCGGGGGACTTTATCTGCTCGATGAGCCCGAGGCGCCGCTCTCGCCGCAGAGCCAACTCGCGCTCATCGCCATGCTGAAGGAGATGGCCGAGGATTCGCAGTTCATTGTTGCGACGCACTCGCCGATCCTGCTCGCGTTTCCCGGGGCAGCGATCTACACGTTCGACGCGCCGCCGCTGCATCGCGTTGAGTATGAGGATCTCGAGCACGTGCGGCTGACGCGGGATTTTCTGAATGCGCCGGATACATTCATCAGACACCTGTAGCTATCAGCTATCAGCTATCAGCAAGACAAGGCCCTCGGGATGTCTCGCTCACCGAGAGAAGCGTCCCGAGGGTTCTCGCTTTGCTGATAGCTGATAGCTGCTAGCTGGGTCCGCCCCCATGCCTACATCCCCAGGCCCGAGACTGCTCTCGCTGTGGCGCACGCTCAGCCCGTTTCCGGGCGGGCGGTGGCTCTTCAGCTACATCCTCGGTCGCATGGTGCCGTACACGGGGACCATCCGCCCGCGGGTCGTCGAGTTGCGCCCGGGGTACGCGCGCATCGAGATGCGAGACCGACGCATCGTCCGAAATCACCTCGCGTCGGTCCATGCGGTCGCCCTCGTGAATCTGGGCGAGGTGACGAGCGGGCTCGCGATGCTCACCGCACTGCCGCCGACACTGCGCGCCATCGTGGTCGGGCTCTCGATCGAATACACCAAGAAAGCACGTGGGACACTCGTCGCCGAGTCCACGGTGGACCTGCCGCCCATCGCGGAGTCGCGCGAGATCCACGTCCAGGCGATCATCCGCGATCGCGCGAACGACGAAGTGGCACGCGCGACCGTGCGCTGGCGCGTCGGGCCCATTCCAACGTGAGCGCGGCGGACCTCGGCCCGACCCACGGCGATCCAGCCGGCGCCTCGCTCACGACACCGTTCACCCGAGACGCAGGGGTCGCCGTCCCGATCATCTGCGGGGCGATGTATCCGTGCAGCAACCCGGAGCTCGTCGCCGCCGTCTCGACCGCGGGCGGCATTGGCATCGTTCAGCCCATCTCGCTCACGTACGTCCACGGGCATGATTTCCGTAACGGATTGCGCTACATGCGGCGCCTTACGGACCGGCCCATTGGATTCAACGCGCTCATCGAGCAGTCGTCTCGCGCGTATCACGAGCGGATGATCCGGTGGGTCGAGATCGCTCTCGAGGAAGGTGTCCGCTTCTTCGTGACGTCGCTGGGCAAGCCGCGCTGGGTCGTGGATCGCGTTAGGCAGGCGGGCGGCGTGGTCTATCACGACGTGACCGAGCGCAAGTGGGCCGAGAAGGGCGTCGAGGCGGGCGTGTCCGGGCTGATCGCCGTCAACGACCGAGCCGGCGGTCATGCCGGTCCCCGCGACGCCGCACGCCTGCTGGACGAGGTGGCCGACCTGGGGTTGCCGGTCGTGTGTGCCGGCGGCGTCGGATCGCCCGAGGAGTTCGTTGCCGCGCTGCGGATGGGGTACGCGGCGGTTCAGATGGGGACGCGATTCATCGCGACGCCCGAGTGTCGTGCGCACGCGCGGTACAAGCAGGCGATCCTCGACGCTGAGGAATCGGACATCGTGCTCACCGAACGCCTGACGGGTGTTCCCGTCGCGGTGATCGAGACCCCGTACGTGCGCCGCATCGGGACGCGCGCCGGGTGGCTCGGTCGGCGCATGCTGCGGGGGCGGCGCACCAAGCATCTCATGCGAACCATCTACGCGCTTCGGTCGCTCTGGCAGCTCAAACGCGGCCTCGGGCGCGGCGACGAGTCGGCTGACTACTGGCAGGCCGGGAAGAGCGTCGCGTCGATCACCGAGGAGATGCCCGCGGGTGCCGTTGTAACGGCGTTCGCCCAGACCGCGCGCGAGAGCGTGACAGCCGACGGTCCCTTCCCGGCACAGACACGCAGCCGCGCGGCCACCGCTCGTTAGGGCGCCGCTGGCGCGCCGTCCCGTGCCGAGGTGACTCGTCCCTGGGATCGATCCGACGGTCCCCGGCGGATTGCTCCAGAGCAGTCGGACACGAAGCGTTGCGCGCAACTCTTACTTGCCGAGTGTCGCCTGGTGCCGTCATTCGTTTCGCCGCTCCCGTGGATCATCTCCCTGCTCGTGCAGGCGACGGCCGCGCAGCCAACACCGACCGGTCCAGTCGGGTACGACCGTCCGGCCATGGTCTACGACAGCCGCCGGGGGGTCGTCGTTCACTTCGGCGGCGGGGACAACGGGCGCGCGACGTCGGGCGAGACATGGGAGTGGGACGGCACGCGCTGGGCGAAGCGCGATATCACGGGCCCGCCACCGCGCTTCAGTCACAACATGGTTTACGATTCGCGCCGCGGGCGTGTCGTGTTGTTCGGCGGCGGCCCGTACAACTCGCTCCCCTACGGCGACACCTGGGAGTATGACGGGGCGCGCTGGGAGCAGAAGGCGACGACTGGACCAGGTCCCCGCGGCGGCTTCGGGATGGCATACGACAGCGCGCGGGAAAAGACGGTGCTGTACGGCGGGGGAGTCGACGCCGGCATCCCCGCGGACCGCGACACCTGGGAATGGGACGGAGTGCGATGGACTCGGGTCGCCACTCCCGGGCCAAGCGGGGCCGCGTTCACGCGCATGGCATACGACGCCCGGCGCGGTCGCGTCGTCGCGTTCGGCGGGCGCGGCGGCGGCGCCGAGACGTGGGAGTGGAACGGGGAGCACTGGACGAAGGTGGCGACCGGCGGACTGCCGCCGCGGGATCACCACTCCATGACGTACGACAGCCGTCGCGGGCGCGTCATGGTGTTCGGCGGCGGTGGTCAGCCAACGGGTGTCGGCACGTACGCATCGCCTAACGCCTGGTTGTCGGACCTGTGGGAGTGGGACGGTTCGCGATGGTCGCGGCTCGCGGAGCACGGGCCGCCGCAACGCGTCGCGATCGCGGGGCTCGCGTACGATGATCGACGCGGTCGACTCGTCCTCTACGGCGGCCGTACGTACGGAACGTGGGAATGGGACGGCGCAGAGTGGACGCAGGTCGTCCCCGGTGTCTGGCCGGCACCGCGGGCCGGCCACGTGATGGCAACCGGCGGGCCACTCGGGGGTGTGTTCCTCACCGCCGGGCAGATCGGCCGGGAGCGAAGGACGCTCGACACGCTCTGGCAGTGGAATGGCGTCGGGTGGCGGGTGATCTCGAGCAACGGGCCGCGTTACCGCACCCTTCCCGCTGCCGCGCTCGATTCGCGGCGCAACGTCCTCGTCGTCTTTGGTGGCGCCGGCCTGTTCAACAGGAACGCCTACGGCGACACGTGGGAGTGGGACGGCGCGTCGTGGACCGAACGGGCGGTGGATTCCCCGGGCCCGCGTGACCATCACGCGATGGCGTTCGACGAGGCGCGCGGTGTGATGGTCATGTTCGGCGGCCAGGACGCGGCGCGCGGCTGGCCTAACGACACCTGGACGTATGACGGAACGGGCTGGAAGCGTGCCGATTCGACGACCGGTCCGCCGAACGGCGCTGGGCATCACGCCATGGCCTATGACGCGAGGCGCCAGCGCGTGGTGCTCTACGGCGGCACGAGCGCATCACGCGAGGTGTTCGGCGACGTCTGGGAGTGGGACGGCACCCGGTGGTGGCGGGTTGCGCCGAATATGCCGGGGCCGCGGGTGACGCGGCACCGGATGGCGTTCGACGCCGCCCGCGGCGTCACGCTGCTGTTCGCGGACACGGAAACGTGGAGCTGGGACGGAACCGAGTGGCGGCGCGTGGCCACGACCGGCCCATCACAGCGCGTGGTGAGCGCAATGGCGTACGACGCCGGACGTCAACGTGTCGTGCTCTTTGGCGGCGCCGGGCCGGGCGGAGTGCCGCCGTACGACTCGCACGCCGATGTCTGGGAGTGGGACGGATCGCGCTGGCTGGGCCCGTTCCGGCAACCGCCGGCGCGCGACAATAGCGGCGAGAGCCGTTAGGCGCTCGGTCCGCGCCCCGGGCCGCGACCGCGGTCGCGGCCCGGCTGCCCGCGCGGCGGCCCGCCTCGCCGTGTTCGATTCGCCCCTGCCCCGCTCGGCCGCCGACCGTCGCTGGCGTCGCGCGGGCCACGGCGCTCGTCGCGCGCACGCGGACGTCCCGAGCTCTCGTCGCGCGGACGCGCGGGAGACCAGGCACCGCGAATCCGCTCGCGGTCGCTGCCGGCGCTCTTCGAAGGGGCGCTCGGGCGCACAGTACCGCTCCGGGGAGCAGGCTCGGTCTGTGCGGGCCGGCGAGCGGCAGGCTCGGCGTCGCGGCGCGGTCCGCGTGGCGTCCCGCCACTGCGGTCGCCTGACCCGCCGCGTCCGGTGTCCTGACCGCTGCGTCGCTCGGCCTTTTCCTTCGCGCGCTTCCGCTCCTCCGCGCGACGAGCGCGAATGGCCGCAATGCGCTCGCCGATCGGCACCTCGAAGCGCTCCGGCGGCGCGGCCTTGTAGTCGAAGTCGGAGACCACGATGCGCGGCAACGAGCGGCCGACAGCGCGCTCGATCGCGCGCAGGTCCGGCTCCTCCTCCGGCGACACGAACGTGAACGCATCACCAGTTGCCTCTGCCCGGGCGGTACGCCCCACGCGATGGATGTAGTCCTCGGGCACGTTCGGCACGTCGAAGTTCACGACGTGGCTCAGCTCCTCCACGTCAATGCCGCGCGCCACGATGTCGGTCGCGACGAGCACCTGGAACTTCCCGCGCTTGAAACCGTCGAGGGCGAGGGTCCGCTGTGCCTGCGATCGGTTGCCGTGAATGCGCGCGACCGAGACGCCGGCGCGTTCCAGCACCTCGGCGAGTCGATTCGCGCGATGCTTCGTGCGCGTGAACACGATGACGTCCTTGAGGTCGCCGCGTCGGATGAGCTCGAGGAACAGCGCCGGCTTGAGCCCTTCGGCAACCGGGTAGATGGCCTGCGTGATTCCCACTGCCGGCGCAGCCTTGCGCTCGAGGTTCACCGTAGCCGGACTACGCTGCAGCTCCCGCGCGAGCTCGAGGATCGGACCCGGCATCGTCGCCGAGAACAACATGGTCTGCCGCTTCGCCGGGAGATGCTTCAGGATCTTGCGGATGTCCGGGAGGAAACCCATGTCGAGCATGCGGTCCGCTTCGTCGAGCACGAGCACCTCGAGGCCATCCAGGCGCGCGTAGTCACGACGGAAGTGATCGAGCAGGCGGCCCGGCGTGGCGATCACCACGTCGACGCCCGAGCGGAACGCATGCTCCTGCGGACCCATCGCGACGCCGCCGAAGATCGCCGCCCCCGAGATCGGCGTGTGAACCGCGAGCTCCGAGAGGTGCTGCTCGATCTGGGCCGCGAGCTCGCGCGTGGGGGTGAGCACGAGCGCCCGCGTGCGCCCGCGCGGGCGCCCGATGAGGCGGTGCAGAATGGGCAGAATGAACGCCGCGGTCTTTCCACTCCCCGTCATGGCGCACGCGAGAATGTCGCGCCCCTCGAGGGCCGGCGGAATCGCATCGGCCTGGATGGGTGTGGGACGCGTGAACCCGACTTCTTTCACGCCGCGGAGAAGATCGGGGTGCAGCCCGAACGAAGAGAAAGGCATAACGCGTTGTGGTGAGGTCAGCGGCGCAAGCTAGTCGACTTCCGCTTCGCCGTCGAGCGACGCCGTCTCGTCAGGCGGGCGAGGTCAATGGACGTCGATGCCACGACTTCCGCCTTGAGGACGTGCTGCATCTGCTTCAACGCGGCGCGATGCAACGGGGGTGAGAGCGCCGCGACGCAGTCGCGCGGCGCGATGAGCCGGTAGTCACGCATGTACGCGTCGGCCGCCGTGAACAGTACGCAGACGTCCGTGGCCATGCCGGTAACGATGAGCGTCTCCGCCTGGAGATGGTGTAGCAGCAAGTCGAGCGTGGTGTTGTAGAAGCCGGAGTGCTTCGGTTTGAGCACGAAGTAGTCGTTCTCGTCAGGCACCAGGAGCTCGACGACCGGTCTCCCGCGCACGTCGTCCTCGAGACAGTGCGCGACGAGGCGCCGGAAGTCTGACCGCCATCGACCGAAGTTGTCGTTGACGTAGATGGCGGGGATGCCTGCGCGTTCCGTCCGCTTCTTCAGCGCGGCGATCCGCTTCGCCATCGGCAGCGCGGCGCGCAGAAGGCGCGCGCCGTCGGCGAACTCGAGATCATTGATCGTGTCGATGAGCAACAGCACGACCGGCGAGGTGTCGGGTGCGTTGCCGTGCAGATCGGAGACGGTCCGAGCCACGGTGAGAATCCGCTAACGATGTTGAGTGGGCGATGGGTGCTGGATGCCCATCGTCAACGCAACCCGCGGGCCGCGAGCGTCCTCTGCCGTTCGATGTGCGACGAACCGGAACGTCGTTACGACGCTGCGGCGCTGCGCGATGGAGGGATGAGCGCCTGCCGAAAGACGTGAAGCACACACCGCAGCCCCCCGTTTTCTCGTACCTCGCGAGGCGACAGGCCAGTGTAGCGCTTCAGCATGTTCCGGAGCGATGTCGCCGACGAGAAATCGAGGAGGAGAGCGATCTGCTCGACCGACCGCGCCGGGTCTTCGAGCATCTGCGCCGCGAGCGTGAGGCGGCACCACGCGATCATGTTGCTCGGGGTCGGCAGCCCTGCCGCCGCGAGGCGGTCGACGAGAGTCTTTCGATGAACGCCGAGGGCTGCCGCCGCATCGGCGACCGTCACTGCCTGACGAGCGTGCTCCAGCGAATAGCGGAGGAATGGTACGACGCTCTGTGGAACGAGCGGTCCGATCGTTTCGAGGACGTGCCTGGCGCCGCAGTGCTCCTGCGCCGTCGTCATGACGGACCGAAGCGCGACACCGACGTCGTCCACACCGCGGAGGATTAGATCATTCACACCTGCGCGCGCGAGCGCGAGAATGTCGCGCGACGAGTCGGGCGTGAGGGCGCAATACGCGACGACCGGGACGCTTGGGAACCCATCGCGAATCGTCCGGACCATTGCCAGCGTGGGGTTGCCGGCTCGGTCACGCACGTCGACGACCACGACGCCGACGAGCCCTTCGGTGACGAGGGCGATCAACTCGTCCTGCTGATCACAGGTTCGAACGGCGGCGTAACCGCGGAGCGCGTCCTGAATGCGCGCCCGCGCTGCCAGCTCGCGAACCAACACTGCGACGATCACCGCAAAAAAATCGGACTTGGGTTACATAGCGTATGGGGATTGCCCATACGATGTCGGTCGGCCACCGCGCATCGTGGTAAATGTATCGCGCCCGAACCACCCACTACCGGAGCGATCCATGTCCCGCACGATTCGTTACGCCGTCCTTGCCCTCGCCGTTGCGACTGCCGCCTGCTCGAGCTCGGTCACCGAGCCGACGGCCGCTCCGAACTGCACCAATGCGCAGAATGGTGCGACTCAGTCCTGCGTTTCGTTGGACCTGATTAATCCTAAGGTGTAAGGGCCAACTGCGTAGCGTCGACTTCGGCGTCCATCGCTTCGAGCGACTCGATCACCTGAAGCGATGCACGTTCGAGCGGTCTCCGCTCCGGAGCCGACGGTCTCGCCGCCTCCTTGGGCTCCGTCGCCAACACGATCTCGAAGAAGCCGTTCTTTCGCGCCAGAGAGCGCGCGCGGAGCCGATAGTCCTCCGCGCGCGAGCCTTGACCGATCGACTCGAACGCCTCGGATAGCGATCGCAGG
The DNA here is from genome assembly GCA_036741775.1 of Gemmatimonadaceae bacterium. Taxonomy (GTDB): domain Bacteria; phylum Gemmatimonadota; class Gemmatimonadetes; order Gemmatimonadales; family Gemmatimonadaceae; genus JAJKIV01. The sequence goes on from DAINRQ010000068.1 coordinate 16,048, forward strand.
GCGCTCGCACTCTCGAATGGCAGGGCGACCGTTACAAGGGACTCCTCGGCCGCACGCGCCATGGTACCGACGAGCTCACTGTTGCCAAGCCGGGCTGCCGCGACCGCGGCTCCGCCAAGCGATGGGAGGCGGAAACGGGCGCCCGTTGCGCGCCGGAGGCAACTGAGAAATCCCCGAAGCGCGGCTTCCGGATACCCGGCGACCATACTCACGTGCGACAGGTTGATCAGAAGCTCCGCCTCACGATCCGTGTTGCCTCGAGCGAGCTCGTACGCTGCCCACCCATGGACCAGTGCAGTGTCCGAATCCCCCGCCGTAATCGCGGCGATCAACAATCCCTGGTGGGCGATCGCCTGCAGATCCGCTAAGCCAGCATTTTCGGCGCAGGCGAGCCCACGGCAGAACGCTGTGCGCGCTTTGGGATAGTTCCCGCGCACGCGAAAGTTCACGCCGCGACCAAGTAACGCGCGCGCCTGCAGCTCGGGCTCACCGTACTTCTCGCCCACCGCAGCGACGCCCTCGTAGAGCTCATCCGCCGTATCCAGGTCGCCAAGCGAGCGCGCCACCCACGCCTGGTCAGCCATCGCGAGGCCAGCCTCACGCACGGCAGCAACCGTCGTCGCCAGCCGAGCATGCCCTAACGTGCTGAATGCGAGCCACAGCGCGCCCGCCTCCGCCATCTGATCCGCAAGCACGCGCGCCGCCCCGACGACGGCAGTCGCGCCGCCCGCCGTATCCAGCGTCGTGAGCCCGCGGCGGAGTCGGTCGAGCTCGTGCAGCATCGACGCTTCCTCCGACGTGTCCGGAGACACCGTCGCGGCAAGATCCATCAACGCCGCCGCACAGTTCTCCGCAATCGAACGGCGGGCATCGGTCTGCGATCGCGAGAGCCGATGCAGACAGTGCGCGACGAGCAGCCAGACCGTGTCGGACCGCCCGAAGTCGGTTCGACTCGGATGGCGACTCAGATCCGAACGGTATGCCTCGAGCGGCGACTGGAGTGGGAGCATTCGTTGCCGTGGATGGGGAAGGCGCGGTGCTAAGATTGAACGGCGCACGGGTTCGCACAAGGACAGAGCCCCCGCCGCTTACCCGTCGCGTGACGATTCATGTACCAGGCGAAACACTTACCCCGTGATCGATATCGCAAAAAGCTGACGAGCGACGCGAGTCAGCGGAACAGTATCGACCACTCCCCCCGTGAAACTTGACCCTTCGCGGGGACACTACCTACAGACTCCTCGAACGCCCGAGCGGTGACTCCAACGTCCGGACCCAGGCTCCGTCCAGCCACGCACGCGGCCGAGTACTGCACAGCTTACGTGACGTCTAGACTTCCAACACGATATCGCGACAGGACATCGGCGACGTTATCATTGCCGGCGATGGTGCGGCCGGCCCGGACAGGTCGTTCGCCGCGCCGGCCGTCCCAGCTCTCCCTCGGACAATGACCGACCGCTCCGCCTCGCTCGCCGCCGTATTCCTCGATGACACGACAGCCACGTTCCAGCGACAGAAAGAGCTGGCCGAGCGCGCCGTGGCACAGGTCGATAACGACGAGTTCTTCCGGACGATCGATGACGAGTCCAACAGCATCGCGATCATCGTGAAGCACATTGGCGGCAACCTCCGTTCCCGCTTCACCGACTTCCTCGACTCGGATGGCGAAAAACCCGACCGCGATCGCGACGGCGAGTTCGAGACCCCGCCGGGAACGGGGCGATCGGAAATCATGGCGCGCTGGGAGTCGGGCTGGGGCGCCCTGTTCGGGGCGCTCGGCTCACTCAGATCGGAGGATCTCGAGCGCACCGTCTTCATTCGCGGAGAGCCCGTGCAGGTCATCGGCGCCCTGCACCGCGCCCTGGCACATGTCGCCCAGCACGTTGGTCAGGTCGTGATGCTCGCCAAGCACTTCCGCTCCGCGGATTGGAAGACTCTGAGCATTCCGCGAGGTCAGTCGCGGGATTGGCGGCCCGCCCCACCCGCTCGGTGAAACGAGCGGACAACCAACGCCCTGACACTATCTCATGAAGCGCGGAACGCTCATCACGCTCGCGATCGTCGCCGCCTTCGGCGCTTTCCTGCTCTGGTCCACGTTGTCCACGCAGCGGGTCGAATGCGAGGCATGCGTCGAGTTCAACGGGCGTCGTAACTGCGCAGTGGCGTCGGGGCCGTCGGAGAAGGAGGCGCTCCAGACCGCCCACATGACTGCATGCGGACCGGTGACGTCGGGGATGAATGAATCGATCGCCTGCCAGAACCGGCCCGCCGTCGTCCAGCGATGTAAGACGCGATAGGGCCGCGAAGCGCCTGCCGAATGTGGGCCGGCCTCCGCCGGGCGAATCTACTGAGGCAGGCCGGCCGGAGACGCCGGAGGCGGAGGGAGCGATCGTAGCCGGTCCTGAAACGCGCGGAACGCCGGATCATCGTTCGCGAGACTCGATGCGCCCTTCGCGGGCATCGACTCGATCACTCGCTTTACCGCCCCGATCCTGTCCTCTTCCAGCGGGTGTGACGAGAACCACCCCTCGACGGACGCCGGCTGGCGCGCTCGATCACTGAGCAGCTTCGTGAACATCGTCGCGATCCCGTCCGGGTTGAATCCGGCGCGGCTCGTTATGCCGACTGCCGCCGAGTCGGCCTCGAACTCGTCCTGGCGGCTGAACCGCGCGAACAGCGCCGCGCCGCCCACGTTGATCACCACGCGCGCGGCATCGCTCGAGCAGAGACTCGTGAGCGTGCAGACGATCGTCACACCGATGTTGGTGTTCTGCGTCTTCTCGAGCCGCTCCGCGGAATGACGGAGGACGACGTGCGCAATCTCGTGCCCCATGACGCCCGCGAGCTCCGACGCATTCCCGGCACGCTCGATCAGGCCGCGGTTGACGTAGACGAACCCTCCGGGCAGTGCGAACGCGTTCACCTGGTCGGCGTTCACGACGCGGAACCGCCACTCGCGAGATCGATCGTCGCTACCCTGCGCGAGCGCGTTCCCAAACGCCGTGATGAATGCGGCAACATCCGGGTCGGACACGAACGGCAGCTCACGATCGATCTGCGCCGCGGCGTCGGCACCGAGAGCCTTCTCCTGCTCCTCATCGACAGTGCACGCGATCGCCGCTCCCACGAGAGCCGTCGAAGTCAGAACCACACGCAGAACAGATCCCAACCGCATTCCTGCTCCGTCCGAGTCGGGACCCGTAACGGGCAAGAGCTGTTCCCCGTACGAGCTCATCGGTTGTAGATCGGTCCGCCGCGTTGTTGGTAGAGATCAAAGACCGCGTTTGCCTCGTCACGCAGTCGTCCACGCTCGATCGCGATGCCGCGTCGGGTCAGGTACTCGTACGACTCGGGGAAGACCGGCCCCTCGTCGAAGTCCAGCCGCGTCGCGTCCTCGCGCGTCGCCGCGAATACGAGGCGACTCACGCCGCTCCACAAAGTCGCGCCCAGACACATCGCGCACGGCTCGCACGACGAGAAGAGCTCGTGCCGAGCCTGCCCGTCATCGCGAAGCGTGAAGCTCCCCAAGCGCGCCTGCGCCATCATGAGCGCGACGACCTCGGCGTGCGCGCTCGAATTGTTGAGCCGCACGACGCCGTTCGTACCCACACCGACGAGGCGCCCGGTGCCCGCCTCGAAGACCGCCGCACCGAACGGGCCGCCCGTTTCGCGCACGACGTTCTCGCGCGCGAGCGCAATCGCCAGACGAACCCTCGATTCGTCATCGGGGTACGGACGGTCGAACGCCACGGCCGAGCGTATCCAGTCGGGGTTCGTGATGCGGATCTCGAGTGAATGCATTGCGGATGTGGCGTACAGGTGGCTCAATTGAATCAGGCGCGTGTGACGCTGGCAACCCCGGCCGTACGCGCGATCCGGTGACCCTGCGACGTCCCGATCGGCTCGATCGTCTCCAACATCGATGCTCCTCACTGCCTTCGCCGCTCTTCTCACGCTAGGCGACACCACGGTGCTGCGTCACCGTCCCCCCGCAGACGTCGGGATGGACGCTGGGCGGCTCGCGCTGATCGACCACGCGATGAAGCAAGGGCTCGCGGCCGGTGGATTTCCGGGAGCGGCCGTGGTGGTGGGTCGGAATGGCGCGATCGTCTGGGAGAAGGGGTATGGGTCCGCCGAGTGGGGGTTTGGCCTGCCAACGGTGAGCGCGCGAGCGACGATGTATGACCTCGCATCGCTGACCAAAGTCGTCGCGACCACGGCCGCGGCGATGGTACTGTACGATCGCGGCAAGCTTCGTCTCGACACACCGATTGGCCGGTACCTTCCCGAGTTTCGCACGGGCGACAAGGCGCGCGTGACCGTGCGCGACCTGCTCACCCACCGGTCGGGATTGCCGGCCGGGCGTGACCTGCGGAAGGCACGCGACGCGCGCGCGGCGCGGCGTCTCGTGCTCGAGACGCCGCTCGTGGCGGCGCCGGGGACGCGCACCGAGTATTCGGACGTCGGCGCCGATGTTCTGGGGTTCGTGATCGAGAAGATCGCGGACGAACGACTCGACCGGTTCGTGACGCGAACCGTGTACCGCCGGCTCGGACTGCGGAACACGTTGTTCCGTCCGGGACGCGAGCAGCGCTCGCGCATCGCGCCGACCGAGAAGAACCCGCCGCGCGGCTATCCGCTGCGCGGCGAGGTGCACGACGAGAGTGCGTTCAAGCTGGGCGGGGTCGCGGGACACGCGGGACTCTTCGCCACCGCGGCGGACCTCTCCGTCTTCGCGCAGATGATGCTGAACGGCGGTATCTACAACGGCGTTCGCATCGTGAGCGACACGACCGTCGCGCGCTTCACCGAGCGGACGCGCGGCTCGCGCGCGCTCGGCTGGGACATGTGCAGTGGCGGCGGAAGCTGCGGCCATTACCTCGGCGCTCGCGCGTTCGGTCACACGGGCTACACCGGCACGTCGCTCTGGATCGACCCCGAGTCGCAGGTGTTCGTGATCGTGCTGTCGAACTGGGTGCACGCGGCGTACGGCAATCGCGTCGCACCAATGGCGGTGCTCGCTGACGTGCGAAGCGACATCGCGGACATCGCCGTACTGTCGATCACGGACGGCCAGGCGGGGCCGCTGCCAATGCCCGATCGTCTGCGCGCCGACCGCCAGATCGGATGGCGGCGCGACAGCTACAGCGCGCGTTAGGGCGGCGTCGCGCCTCGCACGCGCACCGTTCGCGTCAGCTCGTCCTGCGCCTGCAGGATCTTCTCGCGCAGATCCCTGGGCAGCTCCGGATGGTCCTTCAGGAACCGCTCGACGGCGAGCAAAGCCTCGACGCTCGTCTGCCCCTCGAGGAATGAGGAGAGCCAGGCGCCGAGGAAAAAGATGCGCCGGTTCGCCTGGATCCATCGCAGCGAGTCGAGCGCGGGCACCAGGTACGGGCGTGCGAGCTCGGAGTGCCGTACGGAGTTGAACGGGTCGAGGCTCGCGGTTACCCAGTCCTCGTTGAGGGTGCTGTCCGAGAAGTAGCGCGTGAAGTATTCGAGTTTGGTGGCCGCCTCGGGCCGCGCGGCGCCGGCGACGAAGGCACGGCGCTTCCCTTCGGATCCCGAGTCTGCGCGCACCTCGTTCGCGAAGCGTTCGTCCGCGGTCGGGGCACTCCGCTCCAGGAGCGCCGTGACGATCGCCCATCGCGTCGGGGCGCGGAGCGGGGCGCCGGCCGCCTGCGTGCTGTCGAGCAGCGCATCGAGGTTTTCGAGCGCCATCGGCGTGCTGGCCACGCGCACGTACGTGTCCAGGTAGGGCTTCCGGAAGCCGTATGAACGTGTAGTGTCGTCCGCTCCCGCCTGGAGCGCCGGCTCGAGCTCCGCGAGCACAGAGTCACGGCGCGCACGGGGCAGGTAGGCGAGTGTCGCCCGTCCGACTCGGCTCAGCACGCCCGTCACGATCTGTTCGTCGCGCTCGCGTGGCAACTCGCGCATCGCGATCGCGATGTACCGCGCGGGGTCGAGCCGCGCCTCGCGAACCAGGTCCCAGAGCGAGCCCCACATCATCGCGCGCAGGAACGGGTCACCGACGTCCCCGATGTTCTGTTCGAGCCACGTCACCGTGCGCTCGTCAGGCAGCACCAGGGCGTACGCGAAGTCGTCCGCGTTCGCGTACACGAACGCGGGGCGGTCGGCGGTTCGCGGGAGCGTGATGACCGTGCTGTCCCCCTCGAGCGTCACGGCGAGCCTAACGATCGTTCCGCCGGCGACGCCAACCGCGACGTTCGTCCGGATGGGCCACGCCCCCTGGCCCGAGAGCTCCTGCGCCGGCCGTTGGCGCAGCACGAGCTGTGTCTGCCCGTTCGCGCCGGCCCGCAACTCCTGATCGATGACGGGAATGCCGGCGCGCAGGATGTAGTGTTTCCCCCAGTCCTCGAGTGTGCGTCCGCTTTCCGCGCTGATCGCCGCGAGCAGTTCGCGCCACGTCGCGTTTCCGTACGCGTGCGTCTGCAGGAACCGGCGCACGCCTCGGCGAAAGGCATCAGGGCCCACCAGGTAATCGAGTTGCTTGAGCACCGACGGCGCCTTGTTGTACACGATCGCACCGTAGTTGCTCTTTGCCTGGTCGAGATTCCCCAGCTCCTGCCAGACGGGCGTCGTCCCGCGGGTGACATCCACGGCGTACGCCGTCGGCTTGTTCCGCAGGTAGAACGTCTTCCACACGCCCGACGATGTGTCGAGCGACGCCTGCATCTTCGCGGCGATGTAGGTCGCGAACCCTTCCTTGAGCCACAGGTCGTCGAACCAGCGCATCGTCACGAGGTCCCCGAACCACTGATGGGCGACCTCGTGGTAGATCGTCGCCGTCCGTCCGAGCCGCTGCGTCAGGGTCGGCCGCTCGCGGAAGATGAAGCGGTCCTCGCTGTAGAAGATCGCGCCCGGGTGCTCCATACCGCCGAACGGGAACGCGGGCGCGAGCACGAGGTCCAGCTTTCGGAATGGGTACGGTCGGCCGAAATAACGCTCGAGCCATTTCGCGGCCACGTCGTTCGCGAGGATGATCGAGTCCGCTTCGGCCTCGGCCACGCGGGAAGCGCGCACGTACATCGTTATCGGCCGCTCGCTCGACTTCGCGGTCACGGTCGCCCATGGACCCGCCGCGAATGCAATGAGGTACGTGCTGATTGGCTCTGTCTCGACGAACCGGTGCGTCGCGGAGGATGCGGGCGAGAAAACCGTCCCCGAGGTGGCCGGGCTGTTCGCGACCACACGCCATCCCTGCGGCGCCTTCACCGCCAGCGTCACGCGCGCCTTCAGGTCGGGCTGGTCGAAGCACGGAAAGAGCTGATTCGCGTCCGCCGGCACGAGCAGTGTGTAGAGGTATTGCGCCCCGTCCGTTGCGTCACGATAGCGGATGATACTCGCCCCCGCGGCCGCGATGCGCGCGACGAACTCGATGCGGACCGTGTTCTCACCGGCACGCATTGCTGCGGACGGAAGACGTATGTGCGCCCCGTTGAACTCCGGTGCCGGAAGGGTCTTCCCGTTCACGGAGACGAGACCGAGCCGCTGGCCGCGGAAGTCGAGGACCACGTCAGCCGCGCGAGCGAGGCGGAAGGTGGCTGTCACCTCGCCAAGCGCCGAGTCGAGTGGCGTGACGTCCAACGCGAGCGTGTAGCGCACATCGCGAATCTGCGCAGCGCGGGCCGTCGCGAGCGCTCGCGACACTCCCGGACCCATGACCGAGTCCGAGAGCACCGATGCGCTGCTCACCGTGGCGGCGAGTGCAAGAAGAACAGCCGTCGAAACGATCATGACGTCAGGATTGTGGACATCGAAGCACCCGCCGCAGTATCCCCGGCTGTACGCCACCGCACAAGGCCGAGGTCGCGGCCAGCACGGTGGAAATCATGCGCGTGGACGACCTTCCATCACTGGGCGTGCCCGCTGATCTTTGAGCGGCGACACCCTCGTTGCCAGCCTCGCGACAACCAACGACGCCGGAGCATGTCGCACGTCCAGCACCGATGACACCGCGTGCTCGCTCCGACGATTACGTGCAGTGGAGAACGCATGCGGATCGCCAGAGTGGGAGTGATTGGTGCGGGCGCCATGGGCAGTGGCATTGCAGCGCTCGCCGCGTCCGCAGGGTTTCCCGTAACCCTGCTCGATGTCCCGGGCGACGGCGATCGCGACGCCGCGGCTCGCGCCGGCGTACAGCGTGCACTCAAGGCCCGGCCGCCGCAGTTCATGTCCCCGGACCGCGCGGGGCTCATCGACATCGGCAACACCGCCGACGATCTGGCCGCTCTCGCCGAGTGCGACTGGGTCATCGAGGCGATCATCGAGCAGCCGGGCCCGAAGCGGCAGCTCTTCGAGCAGCTCGAGCCCATCGTGAAGCCGACCGCGATCGTCTCGACCAACACGTCCGCCATTCCCATCCGCTCGCTCGTCGAGACGCGCTCCGACGGGTTCCGGCGCCGGTTCCTCGGCACCCACTTCTTCAATCCGCCGCGGTACCTCCATCTCCTCGAGGTGATTCCTACCGAGCGAACGGCACCCGATGTCGTCGCGGCAATCCGCGCCTTCGGTGAGCGACTGCTCGGCAAAGGGATCGTGGTCGCGCGCGACGTGCCCGGGTTCATCGCCAATCGCCTCGGCATCCACGGATTCCTCCAGGCCATTCGGCTCATGGAGGAGTTCGAGCTGACCATCGATGAGGTCGATGCGCTCACCGGCCCCCTCATCGGACGCGCGAAGTCAGCGACGTTCCGTACCGGTGACATCTCCGGCATAGACATTCTGAGCCACGTCGCGAGCGGCTTGTCGGCAACGACTGGCGAGGAGTTCAAGCTCCCCGACTGGGTGCGAAAGCTCGTCGCCGAGAACCGGTTGGGCGAGAAAACGGGTGCGGGTTTCTACCGAAAGGTCGGCAAGGACATTCACACGCTGAACTGGAAGACCGGCGACTACGCGCCCGCATCGAAGCCGCAGCTCAAGGAGCTCGACTACCTGCAGGCCATGCCCGTGGACGATCGCCTCCACGCCCTCACGACGGCGGGGGGACGTCACGCAGAGTTTCTCAGGAAGCTGCTCCTTCTGGAAAGCCACTACACCCTAACGCGAACGCCGGACATCGCACCGGACATCGTGTCGGTAGATCGCGCGATGGAGTGGGGGTACGCGTGGGACCGCGGCCCGTTCAAGCAGATGGACGCCATGGGCCTCGAGTTCATGCGCGGCGGGTTCGGCGTCTTGGGTCTCGACGAGCCACCCTTGCTCAGAACCGCGCAGGAAAGCTTTTATCGGCGCCCTGGCAACGGCGAGCGATATCTCACGTTCTCGGGGCAGTATTCGCCCGTGGACGAGTTGGCCGGCCATCTCAGCCTCGACGCGCTACGGCTGCGTAACCGCGTGATGGAGGCGACGCCCGATGCCGCCATCTACGACGTCGGCGAGGGCGTCCTGCTCGTCGAGTTCCGGAGCAAGATGAATTCGCTCGGTGAAGGAGTGATGCGCACGCTCGAGGCGGCGCTCGACCGCGCCGACCGAGGGAAGCACACCGGCATCATCATTGGCAATGACGATCCTCGCACCTTCACGGCGGGCGCGGACCTCTCCCTCGTGCTGCGGAGGATCGCGGCCGGGGAGTGGAAGACACTGGAGGAGGGCGTCGCGGCATTTCAGCGGCTCGTCACCTCGCTGCGGCGCACGCCCTACCCCGTCGTGGTTGCACCGTTCGGATTGACGCTGGGCGGCGGGGCCGAGCTCACGCTCCACGCGTCACGCGTGCAGGCCCACGCCGAGTTGTACGTCGGACTCGTCGAGGTGGGCGTGGGGCTCATCCCCGCGGGCGGCGGAACGAAGGAGCTGCTCTTCCGCTACGCCGAGGAGCTCGCGGCCTACGATGAAGCTGACCCATTCGAGGCGGTTCGACGGGCGTTCAAGGTAATCGCGACCGCGACCACGAGCACGAGCGCGCTCGACGCACGGAAGCTGGGCTTCCTCCGCGACGGTGATCGCGTGTCGATGAACCGCGATCATCTGCTCGGCGACGCGAAGGCACGCGTGCTCGAGCTGGCGCGAGACTACACACCACCCCCGCCACGTCGCATCCGCGCGCTCGGCCGTGAAGCCGTCGGGAATCTCGAGTACGCAGTGTGGGCCATGCGCGAGGCCGGCCAGGCGACGGATCACGACGTACGCATCGGCCGTGCGCTCGCTCGGGTCCTCGCCGGCGGCGACGGCCCACCGCGCGAGGTCTCCGAGAACGACATCCTCGAGCTCGAGCGCGAGGCGTTCCTGTCGCTACTCGGCACGAAGGAGACGCAACAGAGGATTGAGCATATGCTCAAGGCGGGCAAACCGTTGAGGAATTAAGCTATCGGCTATCGGCTATCAGCTATCAGCAAGACGAAACCCTCGGGATGCCTCTCGACGATAGAGGGGCCTCGCGAGGGTTCTCGCTTTGCTGATAGCTGATAGCCGATGGCTGATAGCTGCGAGATAGCGGTTTACTTTTCGTAAGCCCAGGATCTCGGAGTCATCCCCATGTCTGCTCACGATGCCGTCATCGTCTCGGCCGTCCGGACCGCCGTTGGTCGAGGTAAGAAGGACGGCTCGCTCGCCAACGTTCATCCGATCGACCTCTCCGCTGCCGTTCTGAAGGAGGCGACCACGCGCGCCCGTGTATCACCCGGCGACGTCGACGACGTCATCTGGGGCTGCGCTATGCCCGAGGCGTCGCAGGGATTGAACGTCGCTCGGCTCTCCGTGCTGCGCGCCGGATTTCCTGTCGAGGTCCCCGCGACGACCGTGAACCGATTCTGCTCGTCGGGACTGCAATCGATCGCGATGGGCGCTCAGGCCATCATGAGCGGGATGGCCGAGACGGTGGTCGCGGGCGGCGTCGAGATGATGAGTCAGGTTCCAATGTCCGGCTATCATACGCGCCTCCACCCCGAGCTCACCGAGTCGTATATCGGCATGGGCTTCACGGCCGAGCGCGTCGCCGAGCGATGGGGTGTGAGTCGCGCCGATCAGGATGCGTGGGCACTGTGCAGCCACGAAAAAGCGGCGCGGGCCTGGCAGGCAGACAGATTCGCTGATCAGATCGTCCCCATCGAAGCGGAGCGGGCCACCGGCAACGGGGCGGAGCGCGTCACGTTCGCTCGCGATGAGTTGGTGCGCGCGGACACGACGACGGAGAAGCTCGCGAAGCTGCAGCCTGCGTTCAAGGCGGGAGGAACGGTGACCGCGGGCAACGCGAGCCCGTACTCGGACGGTGCCGCCGCGCTCGTCCTCATGCGCCGCGATCGGGCAGAATCGTTAGGCCTGAAGCCGCTCGCACGGTTCGTGACCTTCGCCGCGGCTGGCGTCGAGCCCGACGTGATGGGGGTCGGTCCGATCAAGGCGGTACCCAAGGCCCTCAAGCTGGCCGGGATGTCACTCGCGGACATCGACCTCATCGAGTTCAACGAGGCGTTCGCCGCGCAGGTGCTCGCGTCGGTCCGAGAGCTCGGTATGCCGGAGGACCGCGTGAATGTCAACGGCGGCGCCATCGCCCTCGGGCACCCGCTAGGTGCGACCGGTGCGAAGCTCACGACGCAGCTCATTCACGAGCTCCGCCGCCGCGGTGGCGGTCGAGGACTCGTGACGATGTGCGTGGGCGGCGGTATGGGCGCCGCCGGGATCTTCGAGGTCGCTGGCTAGACGTCGGGAATCGGAAATCGGTAGCCGATGCCAGCCTAACGGTTCGCGGCGCGCGGCGCCCCGCTCGCCTGGGCCGGGTTCCGTGCTGGGGATACGGATGCAGCGGATCGAACGGATGGAAACGGATCGCTCCGCGACCGGGTCGCGCCCGCACCCAACGAGCCGAGAAGAAAGGGAACAGCCCGCGACGCAGCGTGGCGTGCCGGGCGGCCGTTCCCCTCATCTCCATGGCCGTTGCGCGACCGCCTCGCCCTCGCGATGGACGATCCGCCCCATCCGTTCCATCCGTCAAATCCGCACGGCCCCCTGGATGCCAGCCGTGCACCGGATCCGCACGCGCGACTGTGGGCCCGGCCCGTGTGCCCTGCTGATAGCTGATAGCCGATAGCCGATAGCCGATAGCTGGTCGCCTACGCCATCCACCCGCCGTCCACGAGATATACGCCGCCCGTGCAGTAGCTGCCGGCATCCGCAGCGAGAAAGAGCGCGAGCCCCGCGACATCCTCCGGCGTGCCCAGGCGCGGCAGCGGCTGGCGCGCGAGCTGGGCAGCGACGGCGTCGTCGTTGGCCCACATCGTCGCGCTGAAGTCCGTCTTGATGAGGCCAGGGCAGATCGCGTTCGCCCGGACGTTCTGCGCGCCCCATTCCAGCGCCATGGCTTTCGTGAGGTTGATCAGCGCCGCCTTGCTCGCGCTGTAGATGCCGAGCCCCGTGTCGGGTCGAATCCCGTCGACGCTCGCCATGTTGATGATCGACCCGCCACCGCGCGCTGCCATGAGCGGCAAGGCTCGGCAGCCGAGCTCCCAGGCGGCCTTCACGTTGACAGCCATGATCTTGTCGAACGCGGCCTCCGTCATCTCGGTGAGCGGGCCATGGATCGGACTGGCACCAGCGTTGTTCACGAGTATATCGACGCCCCCAAGCTCTGACGCCGCGAACTCCATCACGGCCCGCGCCTCGTCGAGACGGCTCACGTTCGCGGGACACCCGTGCGCCATAATTCCCTCCGCGCGCAGCGCGTCGCACGTCGCCTGAACCGCGTCCGGCTTGCGGCTACTGACGACGAGGGCGGAGCCCGCCCGACCGAGCTCGAACGCGATGGCCCGGCCGATGCCGCGCGTCGCTCCCGTGATGACGGTGACCTTGCCGGAGAGATCGAAGCGAGATGCGGGCTTCATGCGCGCAGGGAAAGCGTGAGTGGTGCCGGGCGCGATGAAGGTGATGCCAAGCGGCCCTCACCGCGAGTGTGCTGATGCCGAAATGATGCGGCCGGCGCGAGATGCTCGCGCCGGCCGCGTCGGTACAGCTACCAGAGCGCGATCAGCGGATGACCTGTACGCGCCGACCGTTGCGGTATATGTCGACGGAGTCCGCTCGGCCATCGCGGTCCTCGTCGCGCCAGACCTGAACGACGTTCCCGCTACCGTCATACCACGTCGCCTGCTCCGGGACGCCGTCGCCGTTCGAGTCGACGTTCTCCGATCGGAGTGTGCCCGTACCAAGCCAGTTCTGGACGTCTGTCGTGCGAACGCCGACGCGAATCAGGACAGCACCCGTCATCGCGGGGAGCTGCGACGGATACCGGTCGCGGTCGACCGACCCGGTTCTGTCATCACGGTCACGAGTCCGGTCGTCACGATCGCGTCGGTCCCCGTCCCGACGGTCGCGACGGTCGTCGTCGACGACGTTGCGATTCCGCCCGGTATTGTCGCCCCAGATGATGCGTGAGTTCGGCGGCTGATTCCTCACCGCTGTGCGGCAGTCGGTAGGTGCTGGCTGTCGTCCCGGCGGTACGCCGTCGATCCAGATGCGACACATGCCCGCCGGCGGCCGATGGCCCGGCGGAATCTCCTTGCTGCCTTTTCCTCTACCGCGACCCTGCGCGTCGGCGGGCGCGGTCGCCGCCACCACCGCCGCGAGGGATAGCATGACTGTCATCGATCTCATCGTTGGCTCCTCGTCGAAGTGCCCCTCAACGTGTGATGGGCACCTGGCAATAGAGCATGGGCGATGCCACGAGGTCGCGTGATTTCAAATATCGTAAGTAGTTGCCAACCAAGAGGATACACGACGGGGCCGGTCTTTGGTGCCGCCGTTAGGCGTCCGTGGCGCGGGACAATCGTGGGCGTCGAATCGAGACACATGACCACGCCAGACGCGACTCGACCGTCCCCGACCGCGCGACTTAGATTCAGACCGCGATCCACCATTGCTTCCAACTCTCGTCCGCGACTCATGGGCACAGCCAACGCCTCCTCCTCCTCCAGGGACCTCGCCCCACCACCCACCGGCGACGCCATCACGATGCGTGGCGGGAAGCTCGAGGTGCCGAACGAGCCGATCATCCCATTCATCGAGGGCGACGGGACAGGGCCCGACATCTGGCGTGCCGCGCAGCACGTGTTCGACGCGGCGGTCGCGAAGGCCTACGGGGAGGAGCGACGCATCGCGTGGTTCGAGGTCCTGGCCGGCGAAAAGGCGAAGGCGAAGCTCGACACCTACCTCCCGGAGGACACACTCAGCGCAATCGATCGGCACCTCGTTGCGATCAAGGGCCCATTGGGCACGCCGGTCGGTGGCGGGTTCCGCTCGCTGAACGTCACGCTGCGGCAGCAGCTCGACCTGTACGCGTGCGTGCGCCCGGTGCGCTACTTCACGGGCGTGCCGTCGCCGGTGAAGCGGCCGCAGGATGTCGACATGGTGATCTTCCGCGAGAACACCGAGGACATCTACGCCGGCATCGAGTACAAGGCACAGTCGGACGATGCGCGAAAGCTCATCAAGTTCCTTCAGGAGGAGATGGGTGCGAAGGCGATCCGCTTCCCCAACACGAGCGGCATCGGCATCAAGCCGATCAGTCAGGAGGGGACCCATCGCCTGGTGCGCTCCGCGATCGAGTATGCGCTGGCGCGGAAAGCGAAGAGCGTGACCCTCGTGCACAAGGGAAACATCATGAAGTTCACGGAGGGCAGCTTCCGTGACTGGGGCTACGAGCTCGCGCGGAACGAGTTCGGCGCGGTGGATCTCGATGGCGGTCCGTGGCAGCGCCTGCCTAACGGCATGGTCATCAAGGACGCCATCGCGGACGCCTTCCTGCAGCAGATTCTGACGCGTCCCACCGAATACGACGTGATTGCGACGCCGAACCTCAACGGCGACTACATCTCGGATGCCCTCGCGGCGCAGGTCGGCGGCATCGGCATTGCGCCGGGAGCGAACATCAATTACGTCACCGGCCACGCCATATTCGAAGCGACACATGGCACCGCCCCGAAATACGCGAACCAGGACAAGGTCAACCCGGGCTCGGTCATCCTCTCGGGCGAGATGATGTTCCGATACATGGGGTGGAACGAAGCGGCCGACCTCATCATCGCGAGCCTCGAGAAGGCGATCGCGCAGAAGCGCGTGACGTACGACTTCGAGCGCCTCATGGAGGGCGCAACGCTCGTGTCGACGAGCGGATTCGCGACAGCGATGGTGGAAAATATGAGAAGCTAACAGCCATCAGCTAACAGCCATCAGCTAACAGCCATCAGCTATCAGCTAACAGCTATCAGCAAAGCATGAACCCTCGGGACGCTTCTTCTGGGTGAGAGAGGCAT
>DAINRQ010000069.1:0-31166 GCA_036741775.1 Gemmatimonadaceae bacterium
AGCTCGGTTAGTTCTTCACCGCGACCGGCACCGACCAGACCACGTCCGCCCAGCGCACGTTGAGCGCGCCGTCCGCCACGTCCAGCGTTAGGCGCTCGGCGGACTCAGGCGCCGCGCGCCGCGTGAGCGGCACCCGCGCGAGGTCCTGCGACGGGTTGTAGTTCGTGCCGAACACGTTCACGAGCCGGCTCACGATGAGCTGCGGCGAGGCCTCCGACGGCAGCATCCAGAGCGTGTAGCGCCCCGCCGGTACCGTCACACCGCCGATCACCAGGTCCACGTCCGTCGCGAAATGCGTCGCCATGTCGGCGCCAAGGCGCCACACGCGATCCCACGGCACGACCTCGCCCCAGACGCGCCGCCCGCGCACCGACGGGCGTGAGTAATCGATCGACAGCATCGCGTTGCCGAGCGTCGCCTTCGTGGAATCGCGTGGCGAGAGTGCCCCAAACCCGTGCTGCCGCCGCTCTGCCTCGGCCCACGCACGTACGATGGGGTCGAGATCCACGTCGGCGAGTCGATCGACGCGATACCGATACGTCGTCCCCGTCCAGTCGGACCGGAGCAGGCGGCCCCCCGAATCGAATCGGTACCCGCTCTTCGCGACACCGAAGTAGCTGAGCTCCGCCGAATCAGGGCCGACCACCCACGCGCGGGTCTTCGCCGGTGCGCGCTGTGTTGTGAACAGTGTGAGCTGATTGAGCGACGTGTCGGTCGCGCCGCCCGATGCGAGGCGCTTGCGAAGCGCGTCGAACCCCCACTCGTACGAGAGATACGACACGCCGACGTACGGCAGCCCGGGTGACGGGAACGTGCCCGCCGCCGCCGGGATCGACTGCGTCTCGGCCTGCCCGTTTCGATACGCCGTCCGAACGATGGAGTCGCGCTCCCACGCCATGGTGCCGGTTGCGCCGTTGAGAAACGGATTCCCGGTGGCGTCCGCCGCCTTTGCCTCGTATCGCGTCGGCATCCCCTTCGTGTCGAGCGTCAGCGTCCAGTCGATTTTCCGGAAGCTCGGCGTACGCTGGAGGATCGTTCCCGTGTACGTATTTCCCGCGCGCTCGAATCGCTCGATATGCACCGTGTCCGTGCCGAGCCGAGCGATGAAGCCGCCACGAACGGTCTGTCCGGCGGCGAGCGCGGGGGAGAACGTTGCGATACCCGCGATAGCTGCCATACCTGCGACGGTCAGCGGCGCACGACGAGACGACGCGATCACGGGGTGGCCTCCATCGAATCCAACGAGTCCGACTCGGTGAGCGAGGCCAAGCGGCGGCGCCAGCTATCGCTCGCGGTCCAGTTGGGTTGAATCGGCCTGGCGGCGCGACAAGAAACAATGGGCCGTGGATGAGCCGCGTGTGTCAGGACGTGAGACGCGACTTTGTCACTCCAAAATGACGAGGCCCCTCTTCAGGGGCCTTTTCGTTTCGGATTCCGCCTGTCGGCTCGCCGCCGTGGTGTCGCGGGAGGTGTGGTTTCTGTGAAGGCCCGAATGGGACGGGCGCTCAGGAACAGCGCTTCAATGATTTCCGGACTCGTCCAGTTGAGGGGGCCGCACCGGGTGAAGCGCTGCTCGCGAACCGAGTCTTCGCTGGTGAAGCGAAGAACCAGCCTCGGCGCGGGGCCGTCTATCGACGGCAAAACCGTCTCGAGGCGCGCGACCTCCTCCGCCACCCACCGCCGACCGCTTGGTTCGGTATGTCGAGCCGCGAATGCGCGGCGGTTGGTCTGGTCCATGGGCTCTCGGGTGAGAACACCCGAAGGTAAGAGCAAAGACCGGTCCCGTTCGTGTCTGTGAGCAAATCGAGGCTCATCCGTGACGCAGGTGGTTCACGGGATTCAATCGTCCCGCGGCCGACTGCGGATAACCGACAGGTCTTCCCGCGCATCACGCTCGGCAAAGCTGAGTTTCGTTTTCACGACGTCTCGTACCAGTGCGGCAAACCCATCGTCGGACAGATTCCCCCGAACGAGCTGAAGGCGCGTGAGCACCTCCGACACGAGCGTTTCATCCGCGCCGATCTCGTGGGCTATGCGTTCAGTGTTGAGCTCGCTCATACACGGTTCCTTACATTGTGACCCAGAAAGGTGGGGCACGATGCCGGGTCTATCTGTGACCCACGCAACAAAACGGCGTTAGCGAGCTCAACATTGGAATGGTTCCGGTCATTCCGACCGAATCGCGAGCAGAGGATCGGCCCGCGTCGCACGCAGGGCGGGGAGCAGCGTCGCCAGTAGCCCGACCAGGACGAGCCCGACCGTCGCCATGACCCATGTGGGACGATCGAGTGGACTCACGCCGTGCAGCATCGCCGCGAGCAGCCGCGTCGCCGCGAGCCCGCCAACGATCCCGATCGCAACCCCCAGCGCAATGAGGGTGAACCCTTCACGCGTCACGAGCGCGAGCGTGTTGGTGGACGTGCTTCCGAGAGCGCTCCGGATCCCGAACTCGCGAGTCCGCTGCGCCACGACGTAGCTGAGCACGCCGTAGATGCCCGCAATGGCGAGGGCGACCGCAACGGCCGCGAACGTCCCGAGCAGCGCCAGATAGAAGCGCTCCCGCCCAGTACTCTCCGCCATAACCTGCGGCATCGATCGCACCTCGGTGATGGCGACCAGCGGGTCGATCGTCCGAATGGCCGAGCGAACCGCGGGCACGAGCTCGAGCGGATTGCCGCGATTCGCCCGCACCATGATCGCGAAGCCGGAGCTCCCGCGGCCGAACTGCGCGAAGGGCCGGTAGACCTCGGCGCGCGGTTCCTCGATGGGGCCGAAGTTCCGGATGTTGCTCACGACTCCGACAATGGTGGTGAACGTCGTGTCGCTCGTGTGGATCCGCGCTCCGATCGGGTTCTTCCCCTGAAAGTCGCGCTTGACGAGCGCCTCGTTCACGACGACCACCGCGGGTGACTGTGGTTGGGCATCCTGCGGACCGATCAACCGTCCAGCGAGGAGGCGTTGTTTCGTGACGTCGAAGAATTCGGGAGTCGCGACGCGGTTCTCGGTCAACGGCAGCCGTGTCGGGTCGTTCCCGGGCTGTCCCTCGTACCGGATGTTGAAGTTCCAGCCCCAGTTGTCGTACGGGATCAGCGAGATCGATCCGGCGGCGTCCACGCCCGGGATCGCCTCGATCTTCTCGATCACGGGCCCGAGGAATCGGTCCACCGAAGTGCCGTCGGGATAGCGCTCGGGTGAGATCGTGGTCTGCAGCGTGAGGATCGGCGCGGGGTCGAAGCCCGGATCGCGCGACATCAGCTGGGTGAAGCCTTTCAGCATCAGGCCGGCGCCCAGGAGCAACATGAGCGAGAGGGCGACCTCCGCGACCACGAGCGAGCGGAGCACCCGGTGATGCGCCCGGCTCGTTCCGCCGCCGCGGCCGTCTCGGAGCGCGTCCTGCGGATCCACGGCGGCGCCGCGCCAGGCTGGGAGACCGCCGCACACGAGCGCGACGATCGCGGCCAGCACGACCGCGAACGCAATCACCCGGTAGTCCACGGAGAGTCCAACGAGCTGCGGCAAGCGCGCAGCCGCAAGCGCCCCGATGGTCTTCACGCCTGCCCAGGCGAGCGCGAGGCCCAGCACGAAACCGGTGCCGGTCATGATGAGACTCTCGGCGAGCACCGGCCGCATGAGCTGATTTCGGCTTCCGCCTAACGCCGAACGGATCGCGAGCTCGCGGCGGCGCTGGACGGCGCGGGCGAGCAAGAGGCTCGCGACGTTCGTCGCGGCGATGAGCAGGACCATCGAAACCGCCCCGAACATGAGGAGGAGGGGCTTCTTCACGCTACGGACGCCTTCACCCACGAGTGACAGGGCGCGGACTTGCTCGCCGCGCAGCTGCGGGTTCGCGGCCGCGATGCCGTCGAAGAGACGCACGAGCTCGGCGTGCGCCGACTGCACGGTAGCGCCGGGCGCGAGCCTGCCTAACGCGAGAAGGTAGTTGCTGCGGCGTTGGGCGAGCTCGTTGGGCGAGAAACGCGCCGGCACCCACACCTGTGACCGGACGACCTGCGCGCCGTGCGGGATGCCGAGCTCGCGCGGCGCGATGCCGACGACGGTGAACGATTCGCCATCGAGCCGTAACGTCTTCCCGACCAGCGCCGGGTCGCTACCGAACCGCTCGTTCCAGAGCGCCTCGCCAATGACGACCGCGTTCGGCGCGTCCGGCTGATCGTCGGCGACTGCCAGGAGACGGCCGCGCAGCGCGCGGACGCCAAGCATGGGGAAGAGGTTCCCGGTCACCCTCCTCACGCTCACCTGGACCGCGTCGTCCGGAAGCTGAAGTAGCATCGACGTCGGCGTCATCACGGCGAGGGCCTCGAGCTGCCTCGTATCGCGCGCGAGATCCAGGTAGTTCGCGGGCGAAAATGGGCCGGTATTGAAGTGCGGGGTCGTGCGGTACACCGTCACGAGCCGCTCGGGGTCCCGGAAGGGCAGTGGTTGGAGCAGCGCGCGGCTGATGGCGCTCGAGAGGGCAGCCGTTGCGCCGATCCCAAGGGCAACGCAGAGGATGGCCGATGCAGAGACGAGCGGCGCCCGCCTGAGCGAGCGCGCGGCGCTGAGGAGCTCGGTGACGATCGACATGAGCGCGTGTGGCCTTTCGGAGGGTGGTTCCGTGAAAGCACGAAGCGCCCGCGCGAGAGGCGGGCGCCCGTTGGACACCTGGTCTTCGATGGCAGTTTGATGCGCTGTGACGAACCGAGCGCACCCCCAAGCTCAATCCGCTCGCAGCGCTCCCGCGGGGTCCTCGGCCGCCGCTCTCCGGCCCGGAATGAGGCACGCGAGCGTCGCCACCCCGAGCACCACCGCGAGCACCGCACCGAGCGTGACCGGATCCCAGGGACGCACCTCGAACAGGAACCCTGCGAGCGACCGACCTGCCACATACGTCCCCGCCAGGCCAATGGCGCAGCCCACGATCACCAGCGTCAGCCCCTCGCGAACGATGAGCGCGAGCACGCCCGAGGGATGCGCTCCGAGGGCCAGGCGGATGCCGAACTCGCGCCGCCTGTGGCTGACCGCGTAGCTCAACATCCCGTAGATGCCGACGGCGGCCAGCACGAGCGCCAGCGCCGCGAATGCGGCCATGAGCATCATGACGAATCGCGGCGGGTCCACGACCGCGGACAGCACGCGGTTCATCGTCTTTACCTCGCCAACCGGCAACGACGGGTCGAGCCGACGCACCTCCTCGCGCACGAGCGATGTGAGCGTCGCGACATCGCCACGCCCGCGAATGACGACCTGCATCTTCCGCGACGGGAACTGGCGGTGCGTGAAGTAGATCGCCGGCTCGGTGGCGTTCCGCAGCGACGTGTTGCGAACGTCGCCGACGACGCCGATCACCTCGTGCTCGTCGCCCTGCACGATACGGCGTCCGAGTGGGCCGATCTGACGCACCGTGATGACGAGACGCTTGCCGACAGGGTTCTCCCCCGGCCAGACCTGTGTCGCGAGCGTCTCGTTCACGATCACCACCGGGACGGATGTCGCATCGTCGTGCGCGTCGAACGTACGCCCACTCAGGATGGGAGCGCGTAGCGCGGCGAAGTACCCTGCGTCCGTCGAGTGAACCTGCGCCGTGGGCTCATCGCCAGCGGGCACGGGCGCCGAGCCTGCGGTGACGTACGGGAGTCGCCACCCTGACGCGAGCGGAAGGAACGTCGTGGATCCGGCCGCGACCACCTCGGGCCGCTCGGCGAGCGCGCGCGTGAGCGAGCTATAGAACTGCTCGGCGCGTTCCCATTCGCCGTACGAGACGTCGGGCAACTGCAGGTCAGCGGTGATGACCGATTCCGGGTCTACCCCCGTGTCGACACGCAGCATCTCGGCAACGCTCCGCACCAGGAGGCCGGCGCCGGCGAGCAGCATCACCGCGAGCGCCACTTCCGCGACGACGAGGGTGCTGCGCATGGTGCGGCCGTGTGAGCCAGTGCCTCTGCTACCGTCCTTGAGCGCGTCCTGCAACTCGGCGCGGGACATGAGGAGCGCGGGCACGAGCCCGAAGGCAAGCGCCGTGAGCGCAGTGACAGCCGACGCGAACACGAGCACGGTCGCGTCGACGCCGACGCCGTCCACGCGCGGGATGCTTACGGGTGACGCGGCGAGGAGCGCCTTCACACTCAGGACGGCGATCCCGACGCCAACCACCGAGCCGGCAACCGCGAGGACGGCGCTTTCGGTGAGAAAGAGCCGCACGAGCCTCTGCCGGCTCGCACCGATGGCGGCGCGGAGCGCGACTTCGCGTCGCCGAGCGGTCGCCCGCGCGAGCAGCAGGTTCGCGACGTTGATGCACGCGATGAAGAGCAACAGCGCCGACGCCCCGAACAGCGCAAACAGCCCGGGACGAAAGAGGCCGGCCGTGTCGTGATCGAGCGGGATCGCGCGTGGTGTCCACCCGGCGTTCGTCGCTTTGAACTCGTTTCCGAGCCGGGCTCCGAGCGCGGCGAGCGCCTGGTTGGCTTGCTCCGCCGTGACACCCGGCCGAAGGCGCGCCACTGACTCCATGAAGTGTGCGCCGCGACTGTGACGGCGAAGGTCCCACCGCAGTTGTTGCCACAGGTCCGTGTCGCCAGGAAACGCGAACCCGGCCGGCATGACCCCAACGATCGTGTACGGGTACCCGTTCAGGCGAACGGCACGTCCCAGCACAGCGGGGTCGCCCCCGAACCGCGTCTGCCAGAGCCGATGGCTGATGATGGCTTCGGTCTCTGGCCCGAACAGGAGCGGATGAACCGGGAACGTTCGACCGATGAGCGGCGTGATGCCCAGGACGTCGAACAGGTTCTCCGACGTCTCGACCGCCGACACCCGGACCGGATCGCCGACCTCATCCGTGAGGTTGAGCTCGGGGCGCCACCACGCGGCAGCGCTCTCGAACACGGCGTCGAGCGCGCGATAGTCACCAAAGTTGACTGGCGAGATGGGCTCGTGCGTGAGTCCTTTCTCGCGGTTCGTGTCCCAGATGGTGACGAGCCGATCGGGTTCCTTGTACGGAAGCGGTCGCAGGACGACGCCCTCGAGAAGACTGAACACGCCGGCTGTAGCGCCGACCCCGAGACCGAGCGCAAGGATGGCCGTGAGCGCGAACGTCGGCGCGCGAACGAGACTGCGGACAGCGAACCGGATGTCGGTGAGGAGCGTGTCCATTGACGGAACCGCGAGGTGGATCCAGCGGGCTTTGACAGATGCTCCGAGCGAATGGTTCAGCGACTCCGAGCATCGCGACCATTCTTTGAACGGCAGGAGGGGGATGGACAGGATGGACAGGATGACGAAGATGATTCGGGCGGCAGCAGCGTTGGTCGCTCGAGCGGCCCGAAAGAGAGAGGGGAACGGCCGCCCAGGACGCCACCGCCGCTGAAAGCTGTTCCCCCTTTTCTTTTTGGCCGTCTGCGAGCAACGCCGCTGCCGCGTTGGCATCCTTCGTCATCCTGTTAATCCTGTCCATCCTGTCTTCCTGCCGTTCCCGGACCGGTCTCGATGCTCGGAGGTCGCGAGGCTGGGAGACGCAACGCTCTTGAGCCAGCCCGTGTCCTATAGACGTTCGATAGCGCCACGTGTATTCTCATATCGAATGTCTATATGTGGCACGCTAGCCGTTCATTTTCGTCAGGCAACGGTCATCGATGTTCTTCACGCGTGTACGCGCGCTCTGGCGCAACATCCTGAGGAAGCAGCGGGTCGAACGCGAGCTCGACGCCGAGATTGGTGCCTACGCAGCGCTCCTCGCCGAGGAGAAGCAGCGCTCCGGCGCGAATGCCGACGAAGCCCGGCGCCTCGCACTCGTGGAGCTCGGCGGCGTCGCGCGCGTGAAGGACGACGTGCGTGACGTGCGCGCCGGCGTCCTCCTCGAGACCATCGCGCACGACATCCGGTACGCCGCGCGGACCCTCATCAAGCGGCCATCCTTCACCATCGTCGCGATCGCGGCGCTCGGCCTCGGGATAGGCGCCACGACGGCGATCTTCAGCGTCGTGAACGGCGTGTTGCTCCGGCCGCTGCCGTACGCCGATCCCGATCGACTGGTCACGCTACTGCACCACGGTCAGGACCCGGTCGCGCCGGCGAATTATCTGGACTGGAAGCGGCAGAGCACGGTGTTCGCGTCCATGGGGGCGGCCGAGTACTGGAGCGGCAACATCGTTGGGGATATCACCGAGCGGGTTCAGGGACTCCGGGTCACCGCGGACATCCTGCAGATGACCGGCGTGCGGCCGATCCTCGGCCGCATCTTCGGTTCCGAGGACGAGGCGGCGAGCGCCGAGCGACCGGCCGTCCTGGCGTGGGGATACTGGCAGCGCCGGTTCGCCGCGAGGAGCGACGTGCTCGGCCAAGAGCTCCTGGTGGACGGCGTTACGTACCGCGTCGTCGGCGTGATGCCGCGGGGGTTCGACTTCCCAATGTTCTGGGCGACCGGCGTGCAGATCTGGACGCCGATTACGTTCGGCGAGCGGGCCACGAGCCGCCGCGGCCAGAGCCTGCGTGTGTTCGCGCGGCTGGCGCCTAACGCCACACTCGACGCCGCTCGCTCGCAGATGGCGGCGATCACGGGCAACCTCGAGCGGGCGTTTCCCGGCACGAATCGCGACGTGGTAGTGACGCCGCTCGAGACGATGGTGGTGGGCGACGTCCGGGCGGCGCTCCTCGTACTGCTCGGCGCGGTCGGCTTCGTCCTGCTCATCGCGTGCGCGAATGTCGCACACATGCTGCTCGCGCGCGCGTCGGCCCGCCAGCGCGAGATGCACGTTCGGCTCGCCCTGGGCGCGAGTCGCGGGAGACTGCTGCGCCAGATGCTGACGGAAAGCACCGTGCTCGGCCTGGCTGGTGGCCTGGTCGGCCTGCTGCTGGCCCATGTTGGGCTCCGCGCGCTCCTGACATTGAGCGCGGGCAGCATCCCGCGAGCGGACAACATCACGCTGGACGGAGGCGTCCTCGCATTCACCGGCTTCGTATCGATCGCGACCGGTGTCGCGTTCGGATTGATCCCGGCCGTGCGCGTCTCGCGCGCCGGAGTCGCCGATGCTCTGCGCGACGGCGCGCGGGGTTCGACCGACGGAGTCCATCGCGGCAGGCTGCGCGCGATGCTCATGGGCTCCGAGGTCGCGCTGGCGCTCGTACTGCTCGCAGCAGCCGGGCTCGCGATCCGAAGCTTCATGGCGCTTCGGGCCATCGATCCTGGATTCGAACCGAGTGGGATCCTGTCCGCGACGGTCACGGTCCGTGGCACGGCCGAAGCGGCCCCGGAGCGGCGAACGAACTTCTACATGGCAACGCTCGACCGCGTGCGCCAGCTTCCGACCGTGGAGTCCGCGAGCTTCATCAATCATCTGCCGATCGGCGGTGACAACTGGGGGTTCGGGTTCGGCGTCGAAGGACGGCCGACGCCACGCCCTGGTGAGGAGCCGCGTGCGGTGTATCGCGTGGTGTTCCCGGGCTACTTCGACGTCATGCGGCTTCCAGTCCTGCGCGGGCGCGCGATCGACGACCGCGACCGGCTGGGAGCGACGCCGGTCGTGGTCGTGAACGACTGGTTCGCGCGGCGGCACTGGCCTAACGACAATCCCGTCGGGAAGCGCATCACGCTCGATCCCGGCTCGACCGATCCGTCGTGGGTGACCGTCATCGGTGTCGTCAAGAACGCCGTTCGGTCCGACTGGGCAGCGCCGCCCGAGGAGGAGATGTATCTGCCGTACCTCCAGACACGGCAATACCTCGAGGGGGACGGTGGCCACGTCGCGTACATGACGCTCGTGGTGCGTGCGTCATGCCCCACCGATCGGCGGTGCGATCCTGCCGCGCTCGCGCCGGCCGTGCGCGATGCGGTGGGGTCGATCAACCGCGGCGTGCCGGTCACGGAGGTACAGACGCTGACGGACGTCATCGGCGGCGCGACCGCGCGGCCGCGCCTCACGCTGGCCCTGCTGGCCACGTTCGCGGCCGTGGCGCTCGTGCTCGCGGCGGTCGGCATTTATGGCGTGGTGAGTTACGCCGTGTCGCGCCGCACCCACGAGATCGGCGTGCGCATGGCGCTCGGCGCCACGCCGAGGACGGTCATCGGCCTGATCGTCGGTGAGGGGCTGACCGTCGTGACGTTAGGCGCCGCGGTGGGAGTCGCGGGCGCCCTGCTCGTCACGCGGCTGATGACGACCTTCCTGTACGGCGTCCGCGCCACGGATCCGGTGACCTACGTGAGCGTCACCCTCGGACTCATGACGGTCGCCGTGGTCGCGAGCGTCATCCCGGCACGGCGCGCGACGCGAATCGATCCGCTGGCCGCGATGCGCATGGACTGACGCAAGCGAGCATCGACACGCGTGGCCGTTCGCGCGCGATCATCGATCGCGAGGCGGAACGTCGGTCTCCTGATGGAAGCTGATCCTCCACTCGTTGCCGTCATGGACGAAGACGGTGGACACCCAGGCGTCGGAGTGGATCATGCGCGAGCCGCAGGTGAGGTCGGACGTCGCTCGAAGGGTGAGGAGCGCCACGTTTTCCGAGAGCGACCTCGCCTCCTGACTCCGCAGCGTGTAGCCCTCGACGCGGCATGACGAGCTCTCGACCTGACGAGCGAGCTCGTCCCGCGTATTGACGCCACCGGCGCTGACGTAAGCGGCGTTGGGGAGCAGCGTCTTCCGAAAGAACTCGGCGTCCTTCCGCTTCCATGCCTCCCATGCCTCGCGCTCGATGGACACGAGTGTCTCACGCAGCCCGCCGCTGGCGGTGCGACCAAGCGTCGCGCGCGGAGCGTTGCACGCAATGGCGAGCGGAAGCACAACTCCGAGCGCGAACCGAATCGAACGCAAGGACATCACCATTCGGAGGAAAGAGGAGTTGTAACGCGCGACGGCGTCGCCGGCGACGCAACGTAACGCCGTGTGAGACGGGAATCCAAGGCCGTTCCGTCCCAGGTTTGTGGACCAGTTGACGAGGCACGAACCGCGGCCTAGTCTGGCATCTACTAGAGTGCTAGTAGATAGCGGCCTAACGTCGTGGTGAGGTGGATGTCCCGATGTCGATCCAACGGATTCTCCTGTCGCTCACCGCGTTGTCCACGTTGGCGCTCCCAGCACCGCAGGGGGCAACGCGGGTGCTCGATCGGTCCTGCCACGCGCTCCGATACCAATCGCTGTAGCAGAACCCTCGGGAAGCCTCTCTACCAACGGAAGCATCCCGAGGGTTCTCGCTTTGCCGATAGCTGATAGCTGATAGCCGATAGCTGCCTCGAAACGAGCCCGAAAGCGTCGCGAAACTAGGCACCCGTCACCGCTTGCGCGCGCGTGGTACGCCGCGCGGCGGCAACGATCGGTGTTGCGTCGTCTCGGCGGTAAGATGGGTCACCACGAGTTCGGTTGCGGATCGCTGTGCCAAACGTGACCCATGTCCGGTGCGAGGGCTGCCTAGTGTGGGGCCGCAGTCAACCTGAGGCGACTCCAATGTTCGCAGCTCTTTCGGTCATTTCGATCGCTTCGCTCGCGGCCGTGTCCAGCGCGGGCACCGATAGTGTGAAGGCGCGATCGCTCGCGGCGACGGCACGCCCGGTGGCGGGTTCGGCGGATGCGGTGGCAGCGGCGCCGCACTCGTCAGGCATGCCGGCCGCCTCGAGTGCGGAGCTCACGCGCGGTGTGCTCACGACGGCGGCGCGGTACCTCGGCACACGCTATCAGTTCGGTGGCGCGCGTCCAGGCGCCTTCGACTGCTCGGGGTTCGTGCGCTACGTCTTCGCGCGTCACGGCATCTCGCTTCCGCGCACAGCGCGAGAGCAGTCGGCAGTCGGCCGTACGGTGGCCGGCGGGCTCGACTCACTGCGAACGGGCGACCTCCTCTTCTTCGACACGAGGCGTGGTCGCGCAACGCACGTGGCGATCTATGTCGGCGACGGGCGCATCGTTCACGCGAGCGCCGGCAGCCGGCGCGTGCGGTACGACGACCTGAGCTCGTCGCGCGGTCGATGGTTCATCAGGAACCTGTCGAGTGTGAGGCGAGTGATAGAGGATCCGATCCCGGGATTCGGGCAGCCGCGGACGTCCGGTGACTAGCGGGACGGAGTCATCGGATCGCGCTAGCCGATCATTCTTCGTCACGGCTTGGTCGGCCCCTCTGACGGGCCGCCTCAGAACGACATTGAACCGCAGAGGACGCCGTGAGCGCAGAGGTGCGGGAGGCAAAGCATCGCGCGGTCAAAGGCGGTTCACCATGCGGCGAATGCCGTCCTTGAGACGAAGGACATGGAAGTCGATGCGCAGTCCGACGCGGTGATTGCTGAGGACGAGGTGCGATAGCAGCGGGGCGTCGTGGACGTCGAGGATCCTCGACAGGCAGCGGTACTTCGCACTCGACTTTGAGACCACGTTTGCGGAGCTCATAGGCGAGACACGCCTTGTAGGCGCTCTCGAGCAATCCGGGGCGAGTCTGGAGTGAACTGTGATCCCCCCGGCGATGATTTCCCGGGTCACTGAGTTGATGTGCATGGCTGAGGGCGATGATGGTTGATCCTCTCCGCGTGCTCTGCGTACTCTGCGCTTCAATGTCGTGCCGAGCTTGCCGGACGCCGACACCCGAATTGCGCGCGTCGGATTGAAGGAACGCATAACCTTCACTCCTCTTGACTTCCGAGAGAAGCCATGCCTATCTTCTCTTGGAACCCGACAGAAGACCGGCGACGACCAATCCCACTCGGCATGCAGCCTCCGCACACCGACGTTCTCCGTGGTACGCTCGACCTCCTCATCCTCAAGACGCTGACGCTCGAGCCCATGCACGGGTGGGGCATCGGGCAGCGCATCCAGCAGCTCTCGCGCGGCGTGCTCGACGCAAATCAGGGCTCGCTGTACCCGGCGTTTCAGCGCCTGGAGCAGAAGGGCTGGATCGACAGCGAGTGGCGGACCACTGAGAACAATCGGCGCGCGAAGTACTACCGCCTGACTGCTGCCGGCCGCCGTGCGCTGGGGACGGAAGCCGCGAGCTGGCGACGCTATGTCGAGGCCGTCGAGTTCATTCTCCAGACGACCTGACGACCTACTCGATGGGAGTGGCCGCGTTGGCCGCTCGACATCCGCGGAGTGACCATGAGCATGGTGAAAGGGCTAGCCGCTCGCGCCCGCGCGCTGCTATTCCGGCGCGCAACCGAGCAGGCGCTGGATGAGGAGATCGGCTTTCATCTCGAGCAGGAAACGGCGAAGAACGTACGGCTCGGGATGGCGCCAGACGAGGCACGGCGGCAGGCACTCGTGCAGTTCGGCGGTCTCTCGCAGGCACGCGAGGCACACCACGACGTGTACGCGGCGCGCCCGGTCGAGGACGCCGTCGCCGACGCTCGATACACCTGGCGCACGATGCGGCGTACGCCCGCGATCACCGCCGCCGCGATCCTCACGCTCGCCCTCGGTGTAGGCGCGAACACGGCCATCTTTTCCGCCGTGAACGCCGTCGTGCTGCAGCCGCTGCCGTACCCCAAGCCGGACCAGTTGTACATGCTCTGGGAGGAAAACCCCGAGAAAGGGTGGTACAAGCAGGTCGCCGCCCCAGCCAACATGCTCGACTGGCGCGAGCAGGTGGCCGCGTTCGCCGACGTCATGGGCTACACGGACACGTTCGGCACATCGACGCTATCGAAGGCCGGCGACCCGCTCGTCGTGCAGCCGACGTTCACGACCGGCAACTTCTTCTCGGTCCTCGGCGTGCGGCCGGCGTTAGGCCGGGGATTCACGGACGCCGAGACGTGGCGAACAGGGCAGAGCGTCACGGTGCTGTCGCATCGCCTCTGGCGAGACCGCTTCGGCAGCGACCCCCGTGTCATTGGCCGCACGATCGAGCTCGACGGCAATCCGGTGCAGATCGTGGGGGTCATGCCCGAGGGGTTCGCCTTCCCGAACGAACGGGTCGATCTCTGGCAACCGTGGGGGTGGAACCCCGATAGCCGGCAGCAGGTGTTCTTCCGGCGTGCCCACTGGCTCAGCGTGGTCGCCCGCGTGAAGCCCGGTGTCACGCACGACGTTGCGAACGCCCAACTCCAGGCGGTGGCGGCGCGACTCGAGCGCGACTATCCCGCGACGAACGTCCACATGGGCGCCGGAATGACGCCGCTCCATGAGTTCCTCGTCGGCGATACACGACGCCCGTTGCTGGTGCTGCTCGGGGCCGTGGCGCTGCTGCTGCTCATCGCGTGCGCGAACGTCGGCAACCTGATGCTGGTGAAGGCAACGGGACGCGAGCGTGAAGCTGCGCTTCGCCTCGCCCTGGGTGCAGGGCGCGGACGGCTCGTCCGGCAGGCGTTGACCGAGAGTCTGGTCATGTCCGTCGTCGGCGGCGCCGCCGGCGTGGCGTTAGGCTGGTGGGGCACGCGCGCCCTCCAGGCGCTCCAGCCGACGGGGATGCTGCGGGTGTCGACGTTCGACTTCGACTGGACCGTGCTCGCCTACGTGCTCGCGATCACGACGGTGAGTGGGCTCGCCTTCGGGATCGCGCCTGCACTCTGGTCGAGCCGCCGCCTCCCGGTGGATGCCCTGAAGGATGGGGGCCGAGGTGGGAGCGACAGCCGGCGCATACGACGATGGGGTGAACGGCTCGTGGTCGCCGAAGTCGCGCTCGCGCTGGTGCTCAGCATCGGCGCCGGACTTCTCGTCCGGAGTCTCCTGCGGCTGCAGACCGTGGACCCCGGCTTCGACCCCAATGGTGTCCTGACGGCGCGCCTCTCGCTTCCCGACGGAACGTATGACACCGACGGGAAAGCGAACGCCTTCTTCGAGCGACTCGAGGAGCGTCTTCGCGCGCTCCCCGGTGTGGAGGGCGTTGCTGGGGTGTCCCCCCTCGCGCTGACTGGCACGGGGTATACGAGTGACTTCACCGTGGAAGGGTGGGCGGCCGGCACGTACGGCAGCGAGGTCGCACACCGGCGGATCACGCCGGATTACTTCCGCGTGATGCGGATCCCGGTCACTCGTGGTCGCACCTTCACCGCCGCCGATGGTCCGAGTGTGCCGTCCGTCGTCATCATCAACGAGGCGTTCGCCCGCAAGTACTTCCAGGGCCAGGATCCGGTCGGCAAGCGCATCGCATTCGAGCGCGTCCCGGATTCCACGTCGAACTGGAACACGATCATTGGTGTCGTGGGCAGCGAGCACCAGACGAAGCTCAGCGTCGCCCCGGCGATCGAAGTATTCGAGCCGACATCGCAGTCCGCGACGAATACGCTCACCATGGTCCTCAGAACCGGTGGAAACCCGGCGTCGTTAGGCCCGGCCGTCCGCCGCACGGTCGCCGAGTTGGACGCCAACCTCGCCGTGGAGTCCATTCGCACGATGCAAGAGGTGCGGACTGCCTCACTCGCACGCGAACGCTTTCTCACCACGCTGTTGATGGTCTTTGCCGGAGTGGGATTGGCGCTCGCGGTGGTGGGCGTGTACGGCGTGATGGCACAGATGGCACGTCGGCGGGTGCGCGAGATGGGAATCCGACTCGCCCTCGGCGCGCAGACCAATGACGTGCGATGGCTGGTCGTCCGGAACGGCCTCCGCGTCGTGGTCACCGGCCTCGCGCTCGGCGTGGCCACCGCGCTCGTGGCGACGCGCGCAATGTCGGCGATGCTGTACGGCGTGGCGCCGAAGGATCCGGTGACGTTCGTGTCCGTGCCGCTCCTGCTCGTTCTCACGGCGGTCGCCGCCACGTGGATTCCGGCAACCGTCGCGAGCCGAGCGGATCCGGCGACGGCGCTCCGCTCCGAATGACAGACCGGGGTTAGGCTGGCGCGGTCGCGCGCTGGCGAGGCTGCGGCGCATCGAGAACGGCGCGGACGCGGCGCGCGAGCTCCGCGGGATCGTACGGTTTGGGCAAGAACGTTTCGTCGTCGAGCCCGGACGTGGCACCGCGGGCGTCGAAGCTGTAGCCGGACACGAACAGCGTTCTGAGCCCCGGCGCACGGACGCGCAGCATCTGACTGAGCTCGTGGCCGTTCAGGCCCGGCATCACGACATCCGACACGAGAATCGCGATCGGGTGCCGCGCATTGTCGAACACCTCGACGGCCGCCGCGGCATTTGCCGCCTCGAGCACGGTGTATCCGGCTTCGACCAGCACCCGCCGCGCGACGGCGCGCACGTCGTCTTCATCCTCGACCAGCAGCACGGTTTCCGAGCCGCGCTGGATCGCCGTCGGCTGGACCGTGGCGCCGGGAATCGGAATGTGTGTCGTGCGCGGGAGAAAGACGGTGAACGTCGACCCGTCACCCGGCTCGCTCTCGACCGTGACGAAGCCGCCCGACTGATGGACCACACCGTGGACCGTCGCGAGCCCGAGCCCCGTGCCGCGTCCAACCGGTTTCGTGGTGAAGAACGGTTCGAAGATGCGCGAACGCGTCGCCGCATCCATGCCGACCCCCGTGTCCCGCACCCGCAGCGTGACGTACGCGCCCGGCGGGATGCCGCGCGCGGCGGCGTCGGCCGGTGTAAGGTCGACATCCGCGGTCGCGACCGTCAGGACACCCCCGTTAGGCATCGCGTCGCGCGCGTTGACCACGAGGTTCACGAGCACCTGCTCGATCTGCCCGCGGTCCGCGGTGACCCGCGACACGGCCGGCGCCAACTCGCTGACGAACGTGATATCCTCGCCGATGACGCGACGCAGCATGCGCTCCGCTTCGGCGACGATGTCGTTGAGGTCGAGCACCGCCGGGCTGAGGACCTGTTTCCGACTGAACGCGAGCAGCTGCCGCGTGAGCAGAGCCGCGCGCGACGCCGCGGTCGCCACCTGCTCGAGGTCGGCGCGAAGCGGAACCCCCGACGGGAGCTGATGCAGTGCCAGCTCGATGTTCCCTTTGATGATGGTGAGCAGGTTGTTGAAGTCGTGCGCGATCCCGCCAGCGAGCTGTCCCACGGCCTCGATCTTCTGGGATTGTCGCAGCTGGTCCTCGAGGTGGCGTTGTTCTGTGACGTCGATCGCGAGCACGAGTCGCGCGGGCCGAGTGCCGAAGACGAAGTCGCGAGACACGACGTCGGCGAGCAGGATCGAGCCGTCCTTTCGCCGATGCCGATACGGGCCGGAGCGCCTCGATCGCACCTCGGGTGGGGCAGCCGCACGCTCGAGCGCGGCGGCGGCGTCCTCCGCTGGGCGAATATCGATGATCGTCATGCCCAGGAACTCCTCGTGGGAGTACCCGTACTGGCGCACCGCAGCCGCATTGACCGCCAGGAACCCGAGCGTCTCGGCGTCGATGACGAGCAAGGGAATCGGATTCTCCTCGAAGAGGAGACGGTGGCGCTCCTCGCTCTCGCGCACGGCCGCGTCGGCGCGCGCTTCCGCTGCCTTCCGTTCCGTGATGTCGATGTGGACACCCGTCATCCGGCGCGGAAGGCCCGCGGCATTGCGCTCGACGACCTTGCCGCGCCCGAGGATCCAGAGCCACCCGCCCTGCTTCGTGCGAAAGCGATACTCCGCTTCGTAGGCTGGCGTGTGGCCGGCGACGTGTTCGTCGATTGCGCGCTGGACCGCGGGCATGTCGTCGGGATGGACGCGCCGGTCCCACGTTCCGCCCGCGCGCGGCTCCATCTCGCCCGGTTCGTAGCCCAGCATGCGCTCCGCGGCTGGGCTGAAGTAGACGTCGCCGGTTTCGATGTTCCAGTCCCACAGTCCTTCGCTCGCGCCCTCGAGCGCCAGGCGAAGGCGTTTCTCGCTCTCGCGGAGCGCTTCATCAGCGCGTTTGCGCTCCGTGATGTCGCGGTGGACCCCGACCAGCCCGATGACGCGGCCCGACTCGTCGCGGCTCGTGACGGTGATGGTGTGGAGCGTGCCGTGCTGGCCGTCGCGGCGGGTGAACGGGAGCTCGCCCTCCCAGCGTCCGTCGCGCAGCGTGATTGCGCGGACCTCTGCGTCGAGGGCCGCGTCGACGACGCCGAGGTCGCGGTCCGCGGGGTTGCGACCGAGCATCTCGGCGCGTGCATAGCCGAACAGTCGTTCGGCCCCTGGGTTCCAGTCGATGACGCGCGCGTGAGCGTTCGTTACGACAACCGCGTCCTGGATGGTCGCGAAGATGAGCGCGAACCGCCGCGCATCATCGAGACTGGGGCCGTCACCGGCAACGGGAGTCAGCGCGTCGCCGAATCCAACCATCTGTTTATTGCGAATGACCACGGGTGAGACAATGACGGAAACGGGCAGCGCGCCAATGTAACGCTGTTCGGAGCACTCTGCGACTCCTCTCATTCCGCTCTCGCTCGAGGGGCGCCGGATGGTGCACCGTCACCTCGCCGAGCCCGGGTCGGCTCCCGGTACGTCGGGCCGGTGCTCAGGC
Source organism: Gemmatimonadaceae bacterium (assembly GCA_036741775.1). Classification (GTDB taxonomy): domain Bacteria; phylum Gemmatimonadota; class Gemmatimonadetes; order Gemmatimonadales; family Gemmatimonadaceae; genus JAJKIV01. The sequence goes on from DAINRQ010000069.1 coordinate 18,284, forward strand.
GTGGAGCCGCCAGTCCGAGTCGTCAGGCATCAGTGGCGCACGCGGCAGTCGACTGATGCCTGAGCACTCGTACTCCTGACTCCACGCCTGACGACTGGCCCGATCGACCGATTCCTCGCGATTGCTTCGCGGGGCCCGGCTCCCACGGATGCTACCTAACGACGCCAAGGACCGTCGTTGCCGTCTCGTGCACCGGGCACTCGATTCCGGCTGCAGCCCCGAAGCGAGCGACGGCGCCGCTCAGCGTGTCGAGCTCCGTCGCCCCGCCACTCTCGAGGTCGACGAGGAAGCTTGGCTTCATCGCGGGCGGCAGCGTGCCGATGTACGCAGTCGTGCGCTCGGCTTCGTCGGCGGGGAGCGCGATGCCGCGTGCTCGTGCGACGGCGACGACCTCACCAACCGCGCGCTCGATGAGCCGACGGCCGCCCGGCGCATCGCGCACCGGCCCGATGGGAGCACGAGCCATCCCACAGACCGCCGCGAGGGCGGTAATGAAGACGAATTTCTGCCACAGCTCCACGTCGATCGCATCCGCCGCGCGCGCATCGATGCCGGCGCCACGGAACGCGTCCGCGATCGCGGTCGCACGTTCGCTCAGCCCACCTCCGAGCTCGCCCACGACCATACTCTGAAAGTTGCTGCGTCGCTCGACGACTCCCGGCCCGGTCCGGGCGGCGCTGATGCGCGCGATGCCACCGAGCACGTTCGCGCGCGGAATGCCACCTTCCACGAGCTCGTCGGCCGCGGTCACGCCGTTCAATAGCGGCAGGACGAGCGCACCACGCTCGGCGGCCGCACGCGCGACAGGCAGTACGTCCGCGAGCGAGTAGCTCTTCACGGCGACGACCGCAACGTCGGCGGCGGGCAACCCGTCGACCTGATCGGAGGCCGCGAGCCGAACGCTCCGTGTTCCTTCGGGTGCGCGGATGGTGAGCCCGTCGCGGCGTATGGCGTCGAGGTGCGCGCCTCGCGCGAACAGCGCGACGTCATGCCCCGCGTCAGCGAGCGCGGCGCCGAAACACCCGCCCACGCCGCCGGCGCCAATGATGGTGAATCGCAATGTCGGGAATCGGTGATTGGGGCTGGGTGCTCGCCGCTGGGAGCTGGCGGCAGGAGCTGATAGCTGATAGCCGTTAGCTGCTCCTATTCAACAACTCCTGCACTTCCTCGTCGGTCGTCTGCGAGAAGTCCTCATACCAGAGTCCCACCGCGTAGAAGGGCGACGGAGTTTCGGCGCACACGATGTCGTCCACCAGGTCCCGAAACTCGTCGCACGTCTCCGCCGCCGCAACCGGGACGGCAATGATGATGTGCGCGGGGTCTTCCTGGCGGAGCGCGAGGACAGCCGCGTGCATCGTGGAGCCGGTCGCCAGGCCGTCGTCCACGAGGATGACGGTACGCCCCGCGATCCTGGGTGTTGGCCGATCGCGCCGATACTGACGCTCGCGTCGCTCCAACTCCTGCTCCTCGGCGGCCGAGACGGCGGCGATCTCCGCGTCGGTGACACCGAACTCGCGAACGACGTCCTCGTTGATGAGACGGATGCCTCCGCTGGCGATCGCGCCCATCGCGAACTCCTCGTGTCCCGGAAGGCCCAGTTTGCGCACGAGGAACACGTCGAGCGGGGCGCCGAGGGCGCGGGCGACTTCGTGGGCGACGGGGACGCCACCGCGAGGCAGGGCCAGTACGAGCAGGTCGGGGCGCCCGGCGTACGGTGCGAGGTCGGCGGCTAGCGCGCGGCCGGCGTCGGCGCGGTCATGAAACCGTGGACGATTTTCCGATTCGATTCGCATGGCGGAGCGATGGACGATTCGTTAGACGGCAGATACGCGCGGCGACACGGTATCCGGTGCCGATGGCACCGTGCACCGTCCCCGTTCGTCCTTCCGTGTCGGCGGCCTCGCCGGCAAAGAACACGGTGTCCGCGATCGGCCGCCCCAGGCGACGGGCAGCCCGGTCGCCATTCACGAGCGCGTAGCTGTAGGCACCTAACGTGAATGGGTCACCGATCCAGTCGTGGTGCCAGCACTGGGTGAGGAGGGACGCGATCCTCGCGCGACCGATGCCGAACTGGCGCGCGAGCGCACGCACGGCCCGGTCTTCCAGATCGCCGCGCGCGAGCGACCCGACGCGGCTCGCCTGCGGGCCGCCGGCCCAGCCAACGAGGAGCGGCGCGCGCACCGGCGACGCCGTCCACCACACGGGGATGTCGGCGTCCGTGGAATGCAGAAACGCCAGCTCCGCGAGCGAGCGCATACCCGCCCGTCGGCGAACCGAGCGTGATTCCCAGAACGGCTCGGCGAACGCGAGGGCGACGCGCACGACGGCGCCCATCGCGAGCCGGCTCGCGGCGCGACGCGCGTCGCCGACATCGGGCGTGAACGAGATCGCGGCTTCACCGCTCGTCTGCTGCACGACCGCGAGCGGCACGGTCACGATCACGGCGCGCGCGCTGATGGTACCGTTCCGGCCAGCTGCCCGCGGCATGCCGGCGGATGACGCCACAACGCGATAGCGGACTTCCGCCTCTCCCGGCTCCCAGGCGATCTCGTGTACCGTGCACGAGAGTCGAATACGGTCGCGCACGCTCGTTGCGAGCGCCTCGGGGATGCGATCATACCCGTCGAGCACGCGGGCCTGTCGCTGTTCCTGGCGCTCCTCGGGGACGCCCCCGTTCGCGATGGAGCGCTCGCTCAGACGCGTGGCGTCCGCGGCGTGAAATCCCTGGACGAACTCGAGCGCCAGGCGCCTGTCGTGCGCGCGTGCACGGCCTCCCGGCTTCGCGGCCAGGAAGTCGGCGAACGAGCGATCGGGCGTCCGTCTCGCGTCGAGGTAGCGCATAACGCGGTTCAGCCGGGTCCAGAAGTCGTCGTCATCCATCGGCGCGAGCGTGCCCTGGTTGGCGCGCCAGCGCTCGCCATGAACGTCGCATACAGTGAGCCGTTCGTTGCGGGCGATCTCGGCGACTTCGTCCGCGGAGCCGTGAATGAATTCGGCGCCAAGCTCGACCGGCACGGGCAATCGTTCATCCCGGACCGTGAGGATCCGTCCGCCGATGCGGTCGCGCGCCTCGAGCACGAGGACGCTCACGCCTCGCTCGGCGAGTCGCCTCGCGGCGGCGAGGCCGGCGACGCCGGCGCCGACCACTACGACGTCGCACCGCTCGCTGGACGGTGCCACGTCAGGAGGGCGAGCGCGGCGCGAGAACCGCGGCGGAGACGGCGGGCGGGTCGGGGAACCGCGTCCCGAGCGTCGCGAGCGTCTCGCGCATGCGGCGGCGCGCGTCGAGGTACGTCCGTGCCCCCGCCCGCATAGAGCCGAGGATCAAGGGGAAATCGCGCTCGTCCACGCAGTCGATCGTCCGCTCACGCGTGCAGTTCGCTTCGCGCTCACCGAGCACGCGCATCGCGACCACGAGCGAGTCGAGCCCTTCGAGCATTTGGCGGTGCAGTAGCGCGACGGTATCGGGCCGCATGATGCCGCCGAACTGCGTCGCGAGCCGCTCGAGCGCCCGCGCGGCCTCCGCGTCGTAGCGAACCGGGGTAGTCGCGTCGAGCGTGAGATACGAGAGCGCGGTCGTGAGCGCGCTGTCGCCGACAGCAGCCGTGCGATCGGCGTACCCCTGATAACTGCCTTCGGACCGGCGGCAGCCCGCGAGGGCGAGCGCGGCAATGCCGATGAGCGTCGCGACGCGGACGGGACGGGTAATCAGGACGGTGCGCATCCTCAGCGGTTGGAGTCGGGGCAACTGGGAGATGGCAATATGCGAATCGGCGATGCGCGCGGCGAGGGATCGGGTCGAGCAGAGGTGGTTCGGCCCGACCCTTGCCCTAGGCCACATTTCCGCGGCGGGACTCTCTCGCCGCATTCGTTAGGCAGCGGCAGCGAGGTGAGGCGTGACGGAAATCAACATCGAACGAAAGAAGGGACGCTCGATCTGGCCATGGGTGCTCGGGCTCGCCGTGCTGGCGCTGCTGTTCGTACTCATGCGCAATCGCGGTGACGACGTGACTGCGGCAGACATGCGGGCCGACACCGTCATCACGAATACGTCGACCGGCACCGTCGCGGGCGACAGCGTTCCCGGACGAAGGCCGTAATTCACGGCGTGGATAGACTCGGCCGCACACACGGCCCGAATCGTCACCGAAGCAGAAGGAGGCAGAATGGCTAACGAGGAGATCAACCAGGTCGCTCCGTTGAGCGAGCTCAATGACTTCAAGGTCGCGGACGGCGACCCCGACATTCGGGGGTGGGACGTGACGACAGAGCGCGGAGACAAGGTAGGTGAGGTCGACGATCTGATCGTCGATACGACGGCCATGAAGGTGCGCTACATCGCGGTGGATCTCGACGAGCGCGTGGCGGGATCGGACCGCACGGTTCTCGTTCCCATTGGCGCGGCGCAACTCGACGATGAACAGGATCGGGTGCTCGTCGTCGGAATCTCGCCGGATCAGTTCGCGACGCTCCCCGAGTACCGGCGCGAGGCGTTCGACAGGGAGTATGAAACGGCGCTGCTCTCCAACTACGATCGCGACCGCGACGTGAACGCGGAGACGGCGGGCTCGGAGCTCACGAGTCGCGAACGGGACGAGCTCTACGCCAGTCGATATTTCGACGACTCGAACTTCTATGGCACCCGTCGAGGCCCAGGTGAAGCACGCGTGACGCGCTCGGAGGAAGAGCTCGACATCGGCAAGCGTCAGGTGCACGCTGGCGACGTCGAGATTCGCAAGACGGTGGAGACCGAACGCGTCCGCGAGCCAGTCACCCGGATGCGCGAGGAGGTCACGATCGAGCGTCACGCGGTCGAAGGGCATCACGCCGGCGACGTCGAGATTGGCGACGACGAGATCCGCGTGCCCGTGGTCGAGGAAGAGCTGGTCGTCGAAAAACGGCCGGTCGTGAAGGAGGAGATCGTGGTGAAGAAGCGCGCCGTCGCCGACGAGCGGACCGTCGAGGCCGACGTTCGCCGAGAGCGCATCGACGTGGACGATTCGAGCGTGCATCGGGATCGTGGCGCGCGTGGTGACATCACGACCGAGCGTGATAGCGGACCCGAGCGCGACGCACGGTAGTCCGATATGTCGATGGCAGGAGACGGAGGAGAGATGGCAAACAGGAAGAAAAGATCCTCGAGTGGCGACGCGACTCGGGATACCGGGCGCGACGTCCGGGACACCGTAAGCACGCCAGGCCCGGGACTCACGGACGCTGCGGACAGCGGGCGTGAGGTCGCAGGCGGCGCTGTTGGTGGCGTGGGTGGCGCTGTCGGCGGCGCAGCCCTTGGCGCCATCGCCGGCCCGGTGGGCGCGATCATCGGTGCGGTCGCGGGCGCGGCGGGTGGGTGGTGGGCAGGGAAGGAGGTGGCCGCGAGCACGTTCGACTTCACGGACGACGACGATCGCTACTACCGCTCGGCGTTCGAGCGTGCGGGCGATCCGAGTGGCAGCGTTCGCTCCTACGACGATGCCCGGCCGCTCTACGCGTTCGGGTCGATTGCCCGGCGGAATCCCGACTACGGCGGGCGCGCATTCGAGGAGGTCGAGCCGGAGCTGCGTCGAGGCTGGTCCCCCGAGTTGAGCCGCCGGTATGGCGATTGGTCGGCCGTTCGTGGCTACGTGAGCGAAGGCTACGGGGCTGATCGCGACACGAGAATCACGCGCGTCGAAGAAGAACTCGCGATCGGCAAGCGGCAGGTGCAGGCTGGCGAAGTCACCGTTCGGAAGACGGTGGACACGGAGCGCGTGACGGAGCGCGTTCCCGTGACGCGGGAGGAAGTGACGGTCGAGCGGCGCCCCGTGGAGGCTTCCGATCGCACGGCGCCGGAGATCGGGGAGGACCGGATCGTGGTCCCCGTGACCGAGGAAGAGGTCGTGGTCGAGAAGCGGCCCGTGGTGAAGGAAGAAGTGGTGCTGCGAACGCGCGCGGTCGAGGACACGGAGGAGGTGGAAGCGGATCTCCGTCGCGAGCGCGTGGACGTGGACGACCGTAGCCGCGCGCGCCGAGACGATCGGCCCGAACGGCGTTAGGCAGCGAGAGCGCGAGGCAGTCGCGCACGAGGCCCGGCCCCACGGAGCGTCGGCTGTGGGGCCGGGCCTCGTGCGCGCGCGCGGTCCGTCGAGTATCCTATCAGGGTCCGTCGTTCGCCGGTTCCCGCACTCCTCATGTCCTGGCCATGCGCTGCCTTACCGTTCTCGCTCTCATGACCGCCGTCGCGCCATCGTTCGCGCCCCTGGATGCTCAGACCGACCCGCACATGGCGCGCGCGCGCCGGGTGCTGAGCTCGACGCCCCTCATCGATGGGCACAACGACCTCCCCTGGGCAATCCGTCTGGCCACGAACGCCCCGCACGACGTCGAGGCGTACGATCTCCGCAAGAAGACTCCGGGGCACACCGACCTCGCGCGACTGAAACAGGGAATGGTGGGCGGGCAGTTCTGGTCCGTCTACATCCCGGGCGAGATTCGCGACTCGGGCTACGCCCGCGTGCAGCTCGAGCAGATCGACATCGCTCGCCGCGTGATCAACAAATACCCGGAGCGATTCCAGTGGGCGCTCACGGCTGACGCGATCCGCGCGTCCTTCCGCGGCGGCAAGATCGGCTCGCTCCTCGGGCTCGAGGGTGGTCACGCCATTGAAAATTCGCTGGGCGCGTTGCGGGCCTACTACGATCTTGGCGGGCGGTACATGACGCTCACGCATAACGTCACGCTCGACTGGGCGGACGCGGCGATGGATTCGGCACGGCACGGCGGGCTGACGAACTTCGGCAAGGAGGTCGTGCGCGAGATGAACCGCCTCGGGATGCTCGTGGACCTCTCGCACACCTCGCCCGGCACGATGAGCGATGCGCTCGACGTCACGGAAGCGCCAGTGATCTTCTCGCATTCCTCGGCGCGCGCGATCGTGGACCATCCGCGCAACGTGCCCGACTCCATCCTCGCCAGGCTGCCGAAGAACGGCGGAGTCGTGATGGTGACGTTCGTGACGTCGTTCGTGTCGCCGCAGGCGAAGGCGTGGAGCGACGGGCAAGCGCAGGCCGTCGCGGAGGCTCGGCGCCGACTCGGCAGTGATACGGCGGCGCTGCGCCAGGCGCAGCAGGAGTGGGTCCGCGCGAATCCGCAGCCCAAGGTAATGCTGACCGAGGTGGCTGACCACATCGACCACGTGAAGAAAGTGGCCGGCGTCAATCACGTCGGCATCGGCGGCGACTTCGACGGGATCGACGACGTGATCGTGGGACTCGAGGACGTGTCGACGTACCCGGCCTTGTTCGCCGAGCTGTCGCGACGCGGATGGAGCGAGGCGGACCTCAAGAAGCTCGCGGGCGAAAACGTCCTGCGTGTGCTCAAGCAGGCCGAGACCGTCGCCGCTCGGCTGAAGCGGGAGCGGCCGCCCTCCACCAAGACCATCCAGGAGCTGGACGGCAAGGTCACCCAATAGCCTGCGACCCGAGTGGTGGGGGTGACGCGCGTTGCACTCCAGGTGCGCCGCGCGTCACTCACATTGGCGGGTGCACGGCGTGTGACGGCAACGTCAGTGCGCCAGAGTCGTCTAGCCGTTAGGATAGACCGACGTCCGCTCGACGCGCTCTGAATTCGACTGCCGTTCGTCGTGATTGCTTCATCTCGTTCCCTCGTCATCTTCGCGAACGCCCCCGAACGGGGGGTGAAGTCGCGCATTGCCGCTGATCTCGGCGCCGAGGTCGCGCTGACCGCGTACCGCACGCTCGCGGAGCACGCCGTCGCCGCGGCGTCGCACGTGGAGTGGTGTCGGAAAACCATCGCGTACGCGCCTAACGGGAAGGGCGATGCCATGCGCGAATGGTTCGGCGACCTGTTCGATTACCGTGCCCAGGGCGACGGTGACCTCGGTCGGCGCATGCTCGCCGCGCTCGAGCGCGCGTTCTCCGACGGGGCCGACCGGGTGATCCTGATCGGTGTCGACTGTCCCGGCGTGACCGAGGCCGTCATCGATGAGGCGTTCGCGCGGCTCGACCAGGCCGACGTCGTGATCGGCCCGTCGTTCGACGGCGGATACTACCTCATCGGCATGAAGAAGCCGCAGAAAGCGCTCTTCACCGAGATCCCGTTCGGCACCGGAGACACATTGCAGAAGACGCTGACCGCGGCTCGGCGGTCGAGCATCAGGGTGTCGCTCCTGGAGTGGAAGCGCGACGTGAACACGGGCGACGCGTGGAAGGGGGTCGCCAAGCACCTCACCGCGAATCGGCCGGTGTTCAAGGCGGCGTTCCCGTTCTGAGACGCCAGCGTACCCGCAGGCCGTTCCCCTCTTGCTTTCAGGCCGCTGGCGCGAGCGACCGTGCCGCCGCGCAGGGCATCTTCGTAATCCTGTTGATCCTGTCCATCCTGTCTTTTGTCTTTTGCCGTTCTCCCTCCGAGCATCATCGCGCGCGTCGGCATCGCGACCGGTCCGGGAACGGCAGGAGACAGGATTAACAGGATGGACAGGATGACCAGGATGACCCGGGCGGCGGCACCGTCGCTCGCGCCAGCGGCCTGAGAATACGACGGGGAACGACTTCTCAGGGACGGTGGTGTCCCGGGCGGCCGTTCCCCTCCTTCATTCGAGCGAGGAGCTCTTGCTCGCGAGGAGCCATCCCGCCCGCCAGTCCATCCCGTCTTCCTGGCGTTCCGGTAGCGACTGTGCTGACGAGACGCAGCCAGGTCACCGAAACACAGGTCCAGGCGATGTCGGCCGGACGGTGGTGATCGGAGCCGCAATTGAACGATGATATTCGACTCTGACCCCAATTAGGGGTGTCAGCGAATCGGGACGACTCGCGCTCGCGCGATCGTCGGCTGCGTCGTGCTCTCGCGAACAGCGCCAGCAAGGCGCTGGCACGCCGAGAATATCTCGGCGCGGTCGACGTGCGCGTAGCCCAGGAGGAGACCCGGACGCCCGGCGCCTCGGGCGATCGCGAACGCCGAGAGGGGGATGGCATCGACGTTTCGCGTGGCAGCTCGACGCGAGACGTCGCGGTCATCGAGCTCCGGCGGGAGCCACCCGACGAGATGCATCCCCGACCCTGCGGGCGACGCCTCGACGAGGCCGTCGCACTCGGCGCGGAGCGCGTCGATGAGGTCCTGTTGCCGTTCCGCGTAGACGTTCCGCATCCGCCGGACATGGCGCTCGAAATGCCCCTCGCCAATGAAATCGGCGAGCACCATCTGCTCGAGCGTCGGCTGCTGCGTGCCTGCGAACTGGCGCGCGGCGGCGATTGCGGCGACGAGCGACGGTGGTGCGACGACGAACCCGATACGGAGCGCGGGGAACATCACCTTGCTGAACGTGCCGACGTAGATCACGCGTCCTTCGGTGTCGAGCCCGTGCAGCGCCGTGAGCGGGCGGCTCACGTACCGGAACTCGCTGTCGTAGTCGTCCTCCACGATCCACGCGCGCATCTCGGCCGCGGCGGCGAGCAGCTCGAGCCGGCGCGACAGCGACATCGTCACGCCTAACGGGAACTGGTGCGACGGTGTGACGTAGATGAGGCGCGCGCCGGGCGCGCCGACCCGTCCCGCGGCGATGCTCATGCCGTCGGCGTCGACCGGCACCCCGGTCACCTGGAGTCCGGCCGCGACGAACGCGCCTGCCGCACCGTGGTAGCCGGGGTCCTCGATCCATGCCGAGTCCCCTGGATCGGTGACCGCGCGGGCCACGAGGTCCAGCCCCTGCTGTGAGCCACCGACAATCACGACCTGATCGGCCGTGCACATCACGCCACGGGCGACGGCGACGTAGCGCGCGACCGCGTCGCGGAGCGCGGGGAGCCCGAGCGCATCGGCGTACCCGGAAGAGCCGGGACCGAGGTCTCGGGCGCGCCCGGCCACCAGGCGAGCCCATATCTGCCATGGGAAGAGATCGAGCGCGGGTACTCCCGGCGCAAACGGCAGGACCGGGCCGTCGACGGACGACTTGCGCTTCGCGTGCTCCACCAGGACCGCCCCGCGAGCGGACGGCTCGCCTGCACCGGCGGGTGGCACCTGCCGCACGCGCGGTCGCGCGCGCGCGTGAAGCAGGTGGTCCGGCATCGTCTGACTTACCCGTGTCCCGCGGCCAACCCGGCTCTCGACATATCCCTCGGCCAGGAGCTGATCGAACGCGCTGACGACCGTGTTGCGTGACACACTAAGGTCGTTGGCCAGCGCCCGCGTGGACGGGAGACGCAACCCGGCGGCGAGCCGCCCCGCGAGGATGCCGTCGCGGATGGCGCGATAGATCTGCCGGGTCAGTGACTCGCGTCGAGCCGGGTCGAGCGCAATGAGGATCGGGAGCCCTTCGGGGGCGCGCCGCCGCATCATGCCCGGGATGATGGCTCCGGGGCCATTCGCCCGGAAGCGACGCTCGCGCCCACGAGTCGAAGAGCCCGTCGCGGACGCAGCGGGTGCCGAGCCTCGCGAATGGCGAGGTATGCCTCGAGCCGGCGTAGCACCGTTGTCCACATACGCATGAGCCACGCGGCCTCGCGCCGGCTGCCGATGTCGGCGTGGGTGATGGTAAGCTCGGTCCCGTTCAGTCGCGACCGGATGGCTACGTCGATCGTGGACGCATCGTCGGATGCATTGTGATGTTGCCAGACGAGACGCAGATGGTCGGGCGCGTGAAATTCGACGAACACGCCCGTCACGACGTGGATGGTTGGGCCCTCGGCGAGCTCGAGGCGGAAGGCCCCTCCGGGGTAAGGCGCGACGGCCGCGCGGGACCGCGCCCGCAGGCGCAGCCAGTTATCCCACGCGATGCGGCTGGTCCAGGCGGCGAACACGTCTTCGCGGGGCGCGGCGAACACGCGCCGCGCGCGGATGCGCAGGCGTTGGCCAGCCGTATCAGCGCTCGGCGGCGAGTACTCCAGAACGGGTCCGTGACCCGGATCCGGGGCTGTGGCAGTGGACAACCGGGACTCGAACGGCTGCTGGGGCATAGGCACCTCCGACCCTGGGGGAATGGCACCTAACGCCGCGTGGATCGCGGCGACAGGGCCATTTCGAGACGATTGGTGCGATGCCAGGGGATGACCAGAGCCATTCATGCTCTGGCGGGATCAGCCATCGAGCTCCGACCGCTTGCGGGCTCGAGTGTAGCAGCTCGCTCAGAACTCGCGGCGCTTCATCTCCTTGAAGAACTGGGTGCGCTCCACTTCGACGTCGCCATCCTCTTCGGTGATGCCTCGGGTGGCGGCGAGCGTGGGGTCATACGTCCTGTTCTGCTTGGCCTTCGCGGCTTTTTCCACCTTCGCGACGTTCTTGCGGATCAGCTTCGCGAGCTGCTTGTCGTCCACGGGGATGCCTCCAACGGTCGGTGAGTCACGAGCCAACCAGCCGATCTGGCGGCTCACATCGGATAGACGAGCGTCGAGCGCTGTGGTCGCGGGACGATTTGTGGTACACGTCACCGGGGATCGAGGGTCGCGACGAGCTTCTTTGGTGCGACGAGCCGGTAGGCATCGCGCATGAGCTCGCCGACCTCCTTCCAGTCCGGGTTCCGATCGAGTCGGATCCCGACCCAGCCGCTGGGTCCCACGTAGGGCGGGACGAAGAATCGATCGGGGTCGGCGCGGACCATGACAGCCTGATTCCCAGGCGCGGCCTTCGCCCAGACGGCGGGGCGGCCGCCGCCGTGGTGATTCTCGCTGTGAGCGTACATGGCGAAGAGCTTGTTGCGCACCCGAAAGGTGGGCTCGCCCCACGCCTCGACCTCGTGCGCCTCGGGGAGCGCGAGACACAGCTTTCGCAGTCTAGCCAACGGGCTGGCCGCCATTCATTCCATCTGCTCGAGCCTGACACAATTTAGCGCGGTTCGCGACATTCGTGCTGACCCGTTACGAAGCAAACCGACGCCGATCGGCTCTCCCCCAATTCTACTGAACCATGCGCCCTGTGGGTCTCCTCGTGTGCTTGTGTGCCGCCAACCTACCGGCGCAGGTGCCGACCGTGGAGCTCAGGCCCGGCCTCGTCATCACACGCTCCGTTCGGGTGGCGCCCGGAACGTACCGGTTGCCGGCGCCGGCCTCGCTCGATTCGGCGGTCATCGTCGTGCGCGGGGATAACATCGCGGTCGACTTCGATGGGGCGACGCTGGTTGGCGTTCCCGACGGCACTGATCCCGACGCCAGTGCAGGCGTGGCCGTCCGTGTGGAAGGCGGTGGGAACGTGCGCATCACGAACGCGCGCATCCGCGGTTACAAGGTGGGCATCCTCGCCCGCGGCACGCGCGGCCTCACCCTCGCCGACAACGATCTGAGTGACAACTGGAATCCGCGCCTGTTCAGCCTCGTCGAGCACGAGAGCCTGGTGGACTGGCTGTCCTACCATCGCAACGAGAAGGACGAGTGGCTGCGCTTTGGTGCGGCGGCGTATCTCGCGGATGTGAAGGGCGGAGAGATTCGCGGGAATCGCGTCCATCGTGGCATGAATGGCGTGCTGCTCGTGCGAAGCGACAGCCTGCGGATCTGGAACAACGTCATCACGTTCAATTCCGGGCTCGGCTTCGGGCTGTATCGATCGAGCGATAATCTGATCGCGCACAACCACGCCGACTACAACGTGCGTGGCTACAGTCATGGCTTCTATCGCCGAGGACAGGACTCCGCGGCGCTCCTCATGTACGAGCAGAGCTGCCGAAACGTCGTCGCGTACAACTCGATGACGCACAGCGGCGACGGACTCTTTCTCTGGGCCGGCCAGAGCACGATGGACACGGGGCGGGGCGGGGCGAACGACAACGTCTTCGTCGGGAACGACTTCAGCTACGCGCCGACGAACGGGATGGAGGCGACGTTCAGCCGGAACGTCTTCCTCGCGAACCGCATCGAGGGCTCGGACCACGGGTTGTGGGGCGGCTACAGCTTCGACTCGA
>DAINRQ010000070.1:0-6817 GCA_036741775.1 Gemmatimonadaceae bacterium
CTGACCCCTAACGAACCAAACGAACGCCCAGCGAACGGCCACGGTACGCCCGCGGGTCGACGCCGGTCGTCCTCGTCACCACACGGCGCCCCGCGCGCGGGACGATGACCTCGACGTCCACGCGATCGAACGACGGCAGCCCCACGTGTACCGGCATCGCGCTCTGGGCGTCGTAGCCCGACCCTGTATCCACGAGTCGCATCGCGAGCAGCCGGCGCGTCCCCGCCGCATACACGCGCACCTCGGCGCCAGCGAGAGTCGCGCGCCCCTGCTCGTCCAGCACCGATACCGAGAGCGATCGGCCTGCCACTGCCGAGTCCAGCTCGTTCCGCAGCAGTGAGTGCATCCCATCCGGACGCGCGCCGGTCAGCGCGAGATCGACGTCGCCGTCGCGATCGTAGTCCGCCCACTGCACGCCGTGATCCGCCTGCAACGCCTTCACGTTGTCCGGCGTGACGTCCTCGAATCGCGTGCCCGTGTTGCGGAACAGGTGGTCGCGATAACTCACGCCACCCGTGACCGTCCCGTTCACGTAGAGGTCGATTCGTCCGTCGTTGTCGAAGTCATCGAGCGCGCACGCATCGTAGCGAGCATCGGTGTCCACGCCCCACGCCGCCGACGCGTCCTCGAACCGCCCGCTGCCGCGGTTCAGGAAGACGCCGTTCTTGCCGTAATTCGCGGTGATGATATCGAGCCGTCCGTCGCCGTTCACGTCGGCCGCGCAGGGGCGGACCGTCCCGTTCGCCGCCTCGTTAGGCGTGCGGCCGCCCCACGCGACCCCGTGCTCGGCGGCGACGTCCACGAACGAGCCGCCGTCGTTCCGGAACAACCCGTTCGCGTCGCCGTCCATGTTCCCAACGTAGACGTCGAGGTCACCGTCCTCGTCGAAGTCGAACCAGACGGCGCCGACACTCCGCCGGCGGTCCGCGAGCCCGATCCGCGCCGCGGCATCGAGAAAGCGCCCGGCTTCATTCCAGAACAACGCATTCGGCCGATCGCGAAAGGCGACGAACAGATCGAGGTCGGTGTCGCCATCGGCGTCGATCCACGAGAGTTGCCGAACGGCACCGGAATCCCGAGCCAGCCCCAGATCACCCGTCGCATCGCGGAAGATGCCGCGGTCGTTGCGGTAGAGCTTCAATACCGATGTCGGCCCCGGCGCGAAGCCCACGAGGAGATCGGGATCCCCGTCCGCGTCGTAGTCGCCCCACGCCGCCGCGCGCGTCGCACGAGACTCCGCGATCCCGACCGCCGCAGCTACCTCGACCAGACTCCCGCCGTCGTTCCGATACAGCCGGTTCGCGGCGCCATTGAACCCGACGAACAGGTCGACATCTCCATCGCGGTCATAATCAGCCCACGCATTCACGAGGCTCCCGCCAGACGCCAATAGTTCCGGCTGAACCGACTCGAATCGCGGCGGCTCGAGGATGGCGAGCGACGCGAGCGCGAGCGCGCTGAACGCTTTCAATGAACCCACGGGATCTGTGGCGATCGGTAGAAGTTGACACCTAACGCTGTGAGTCGCGGGCCGTGCCGCGCCAACCGCAGGCGGAAGCCCTCCCAACCATGATTCGCCGAACTGGACCAGCCAACCTCCGCGGTCCCGATGAGACGCGGGAACGCCATGAACTCGTAGTCCTGGAACTTGACGAGCGTCTCGGCCCAGAGCGGCGCTTCGACACCGAGCACGGCGCTCTCCGGAATCTCCGGCAGGAGCGCGCCGGGATTCCAGTCATATGCGTCGCGGACCTCGATCAAACCGGCCCACCGGAGACCAAGCACCGTAGCGCTGTCGTACTTCATGTCGAGGTACGCCTTGGGTCCGGGCGACATGATGACCTTCCCGCCACGTGCGGCGTGCAGCGACGACGAGTCCCGCCGCCAGTGTTGGACGATGCTCGCGGGTGAGATGTTCGCCGGCGCGACCTCTCCCCACCCGACCATCGTCTTCCCATGCGAATGGATGATCTTCTCGACGCGCTCCACGAACCGGCGGTACTGATCGGGGGTGAGCTTCTCCACCTCGTCGCCGCCCATATGGAAATACGGTGTCGGCACGAGGGCCGCGATCTCGCGCACGACGTCGTTCACGAAGATGTACGTCTCCTCCTTCGTGACGCACAGCGCGCTGAAGCCCACGCGAATCCCCGTGTAGAGCGGCGGCGCGACGCCGTCGCAGTTGAGCTCCGCGATCGACGCGAGCGCGGCATTCGTGTGGCCCGGCATGTCGATCTCGGGCACGATCGTGATGAACCGGCTCGTCGCATGGGCGACGATATCCGCGAACTGCGCCTTGGTATAGTAGCCGCCTGGCCCACCGCCAACCTGCGTGCTTCCGCCACGCTCCGTCAGGTTCGGTCGCGATCCGATCACGATACGCCACCCCTGGTCGTCGGCGAGGTGCAGATGCAGGCGATTCAGCTTGTAGAGCGCCATCAGGTCGATGTAGCGCTTCACGTCCTCGGCGCCGATGAAATGGCGCGACACATCGAGCATCGCCCCGCGCCACGCGAACCGTGGCGTGTCGGTAATTCGCACGCCCGGCATCCACAGCCGCCGATTCAGTGCTGCCCGATGCTCGACCGACGGCGGAAGCAGTTGCCGGATCGTCTGCATTCCGTAGAACAGGCCGTTAGGCTGAGCGGCGGTGAGCGTCACGGAGTCCCGCGTGACGGTCAGCTCGTACCCCTCCACCCCGAGATTCGCCTTGGATGCATCGAGTCGCAGCGCGATACCGCGGGCAGGTGCCGCCTGGCCCGGCGCGAGCGCCTGCGCCGGCGCGCCGAGCGGACCATGGAGCATGTACACGAGGGATGCCGCCACACGCTGCGCATCCGCGTTGCCGCTGGCCGCGATCGCGACCTGTGTCGTGGAGTCGATGCGAAATGTGTCCGCAGTCGACACCTGAATCGATGCCGGAACCGGCACGACGGCATGCGCGATTCGGGATGGATCCGGAGCCGGAGCGGCGGTGGGGGTTGGACGACCGCATGCCGCGGACGTGAGGGCGAGAGCGAACAACGCTGTGCGCGCCGCCGGCGAACCGAGAGTGACGACCATGTCTCCTGCTACCATTTCGGGGTGATGAGCCCTGCTGTCTCGTACAGCGTCTTTGGATGCGACCTGCCCGGATGACGCCCTCGGTCCGGCAAAAGTCAGACTCCGCGCGCGGGGAGGCTGGCCGCCACTGGCAGGGGTTCGCGGACAGAGGTGCCGGAACTTCCCGGTGTGATGGCGGGGCGTCAATGGGCCTGCTCCGAGCACTATCGCACGCTGTACGCATCGCGACCGGTCCAATCGGGAAACGGCACGAGGGGGATGGACAGGATGAACAGGATGACGAAGATGACCAACGCGGCAGCAGGGTCGCTCGCGCAAGCGGCCTGAGAGAAGAGGAGGGAACGGCTGTCCGGGACGCCACCGTCGCAGCGCGATGGTCCACTGATTCCCGATTCCCGACATCCGGCCGTTTCGGCCTTTTCCGCGTCATCGCAGTTCCGACCGACCGCGGCGCGCCGAGCCCTACACGCGCAGGCCGTTCACCCTGCAGCAACCAGTTCCAGCTAACAGCGACCAGCGTAGTTCCTGAGACGAAGAGCTTGACACGGCACCGTCCTGCCATCCACTCTATACAGAACCTGTAAGGAGTGATCGATGCCAGAGGCGCTCGCCGTGCTCAGAGGAACGCTCGACGTCCTTGTCCTCAAGGCCCTCACCTGGGGTCCGATGCACGGTTTCGAGATCACCGCCTGGATCGAAGGGCGTGCCACTGGCAACCTCGATGTCGTGGACAGCGCGCTCTACCAGTCGCTCTATCGCCTCGAAGGGCGTCGCGCGATCACCGCCACGTGGGGCGTGACCGAGAACAACCGCAAGGCGCGCTACTATAGTATTACGCCCGCCGGCCGCGCCGAGCTCCGCAACGAGACCGCCCGCTGGTTGCGTTACGCCGAGACAGTCACCGGTATCCTTACCACACCGCAGCCGGCCTAACGGGTCCCGGGCATGCTGCCGCCGCGGATCCGCCGCGCACTGAACATCCCGATCGCTCCGCGCCGCCGGGTCGAAGCGGAAACCGACGACGAGATTCGGTTTCATCTCGCGATGCGAGTCGACGCGCTCGTCGCCCAGGGAATGAGCCGCGATGTCGCGGAGGCCGAGGCGCTGCGACGCTTCGGCGCGCTCGAAGAAGTTCGCCCTCAACTGCTCGCGGCGGCAAAGCACCGCCAGGAGACGCTGTCCATGTTCGAGCGCTTCGATGCGCTGCGCGATGACCTGCGCTACGCCTTTCGTCAGCTCCGTCGCTCACCCGGATTCAGCGCCGCGCTCGCACTCACCTTCGCGCTCGGCATCGGGGCGAACGCGACCATGTTCGAGATCGTCGATCGTCTGCTCTTCCGACCGCCCGCGTTTCTCGAGGACTCCGATCGCGTGGGCCGCATCTATCTCCGGCGGCCGAATCCCGACGGTACGGAGCGCATCGACAACAACATCAGCTATCTGCGCTACGCCGAGCTCCGCGATAACGCGCGAGCGTTCGACGCCGCGGCAGGGATCTATCAGGACGAGCGTGTCATCGGCACCGGGACTGACGCGCGCTTGCATAAGGTCGGACTCGTGAGCGCGAGCTTCTGGCCGATGTTCGGCGCGCCTCCCGTCATTGGCCGGTATTTCACGGCGGATGAGGATCGAACTCCGAGCGGGACGGCGGTGGCCGTGCTCGGCTACGGCTTCTGGATGTCACGGTTTGGCGGCGAACGAGAGGCGCTCGGAAAACAGCTTCGAATCGGCGGGAAGCAGTACACGATCATCGGCGTCGCTCCGAAAGGGTTTCACGGGGTCTGGACGGCGACCACGGCTGCGTACGTGCCCATCACTGCTGCCGCGTTCGAGATGTTCGGTAACGAGCGCTACTACATGGAGCACAACGCGTCGTGGCTCGAGATGATGGCGCACCTTCGTCCGGGCGTGACTCCGGCAGCCGCCAACGCCGAGCTCACGCGAGTCTACCGGCAGAGTCGCACGCAAGCGGCGGCGACTGCGCAGCAGACCATTCGGCCGGACGATCTTGCGCGGACGAGCGGCGAGTTCGCTCCGCTGCTGTTCGACCGCGGCCCCAAGGCGACTGCCAGCTCCAAGGTCGCGACGTGGCTCGCGGGCGTCGCGGTGATCGTGCTGCTCATTGCGTGCGCGAACGTCGCGAATCTCCTCATTGCCCGCGGCATTCGGCGGCGACGCGAGATCGCGGTGCGCGTCGCGTTAGGCGTCGGTCGAGGACGCCTCGTCGCCCAACTGCTCACGGAGAGCGTGGTCATTGCGGTACTCGGGGCGGTACTGGGGCTCGCCCTCGCGCACTGGGGCGGCGGCGTGCTGCGTCGGCTTCTCCTTCCCAACGTCGATTGGTCGCTGGTACCGGTGTTCGATGGCAGGGTCCTGCTCTTCACAGGGGTTGCGGCCGTCGTCACGGGATTGTTGACCGGGCTCGCGCCGGCGGTGCATGCGCTCAGGGCTGATGTGAACGGTGCGCTCAAGGCGGGGGAGCGTGAGGGAGGAGGGCAGCGCGCGCGGCTTCGGACCGCGCTTCTGCTCGCGCAGGCAGCGCTGTCAGTCGTCCTGCTGGTTGGCGCCGCCCTCTTCGTGCAGAGCCTCAGGAACGTTCAGACGATGCAGTTTGGCTGGGAACCCGACCGCTCGCTTCACATGCGGCTCGACCTCCAGGGGATCGAGATGACGCCCGAGCAGCGGCGCGCGCTCGACGCTCGTGTGCTCGACCGCATCCGGAGCCTCCCCGGCGTCACGAGCGCAGCGACAGCCTTCAGCATCCCGTTCTACACCACGTGGACCGAGGACGTCTTCGTCGCCGGCATGGACTCGTCGCTCCGCCTCAAATCGTTTGTCCTGAACCCGGTGAGCGACGACTACTTCAAGACCATGGGGACGCGCGTGCTTCGTGGCCGCGCGGTCGGCTCATCCGACCCCGCCGGAGGCCCGCTCGTCGTCGTGGTGAGCGAGTCGATGGGTCGGCTCCTGTGGAAGGGGCGTGATCCGATCGGCCAGTGCATCCGCGTCGGCGCCGATACGACACCGTGCCGCGAAGTCGTTGGCGTCGCGGAGGACATGGTATTTGGCGATCTGAAAGATGACGAGTCGCTTCAGTTCTATGTCCCGGTGACGCAGTATCGCGCCCCCAGCGCGCGATTTCTGATTCGAACCGCGGGTGACGCACGAGCGCTCGCCGAGCCGATTCGGCGCGAGGTTCAGTCGATGCTGCCGGGAACTGGCTACGCGAACATCCGGACGATGGCAAGCGTGCTCGATCCCGTGACGCGCCAATGGGATCTCGGCGCCACGATGTTCGCGATATTCGGCGTGCTCGCGCTCGTGCTCGCGGCCGTGGGTCTCTACGGCGTGATCGCGTACGACATCGCGCAGCGCATGCGCGAGATGGGCGTGCGCGTTGCGCTCGGTGCCCAGTCCGCGGACATCCAGCGTCTGGTCCTCTGGCAGGGCGTTCGTGTCGCGGCGTTGGGGGCCGCGCTAGGCGGCGTGCTCGCGTTCGTGGCCGTGCGCTATGTCGAGACGCTGCTGTTCAACACCCCCGCTCGCGACCCACTCGCCTTCATAGCGGCGATGGGGACGATTCTCGCGGTCGCGGTCGTCGCGACGATCATCCCGGCCCGCCGAGCCACGCGGGTCGATCCGGTCACTGCACTGCGGGCAGAATAGACACCGGAGGACGTTGCTGCACCGGCAACGTGACGGCCGGAGTCATCCGTTCCCAGTCGTCCAGTCATGAGTCCTGAGTGACACTCAC
>DAINRQ010000070.1:6917-31048 GCA_036741775.1 Gemmatimonadaceae bacterium
GACACTCACGACTCGGCCTCCTCCCGACCTCGACCCGTCGAATCCTCAGTCGACAATGACCTTGACCTGCCCCATCGGCGGCTCGCCGCGGCCAGTCCAGAGCGCGCGAGGGAACGAGACGACGATGTACGACTCGCCAGGTCGCTCGCCGACGACCTTTCTCCCGCCGGCGAGAATGGGCGAGACCGCCCCCGTCGTCAGCGAGAAGTCGTACGTCGAGAGCGATCCGAGCGTGACGCCCGCCGTGTCTATCGCGTAGACCTTGACGCGATCCGCGACCGACAGCGTGTCACCAGACCTGATCCGAATTTCGGCGGGTGCCACGCGCAGCCGAGCGATGCGCGGCGCGATCTCCGCGTAGCGAGCGATGGGGACGTCCGCCGAGTCGCGCTGAACGACCGTCACCGACACAGGTACGCGAGTGGTGTCGGTCACACTGGGGAGCGTCCGAATGCCCGGGGATATGATCGTGAACACTCCCTGCCGGCTTTCCATCAGCCGACGCCCATCACGCCCGTTGCGGTAGACTCGCCCGGCCTTCATGACGAAGTGCACCTGCTGCAGCGCCGTGATGTCTTCGAGTGGATTCCCCTCGACCGCGATCAGGTCGGCCTCGAGGCCGGGTACCACCGACCCGACCCGGTCGCTCATGCCTAACGCCTCAGCGTTGAGCGACGTGGCCGAGATGATCGCGTCCATCGCGCGCTGGCCGCCTGCCTGGACCCGGTAGATGATCTCGCGGACGTTCTGCCCGTGTGCTCCGGCCGTCGCGTCGGTCCCCAGGATGATCTTGAGCGTCGGGTGTCGGAGCGCACGCTTGAACATCTCGAGCTTGAGCGGGATTCCTTCTTCGGTCTTCCTGAACCCGTCTTCCGTGTAGTTCCCGGCGCCGAGGAAGCGGTCCTTGTTCTCGAGGTAGTTCTGCGAGACGAGCCCGATATTCGGCTCGAAGTAGGTCCCGTGCTTCGCCATGAGCGCGAACTCACGGTCACCGAGCTGACTTCCGTGAGAAATGGCGGTACACCCGGCGAGGACGGCGGCACGCGCGGCCGACGGGCTGTGCGCGTGGACCCAGCTTCGCTTGCCTGCCAGCTTCGCCTCGTCACACGCGGCACGGATCTGCGCGTCGCTCAACGTCTGCGCGCCGCCTTCGCGAATGCTCTTCGAGGCGAAGATCTTGATCACGTCCGCCCCGCGCGAGGCCATCGTTCGCACCCACTGGCGAATCTGCGCCGGCGGCATCTTCGCATCGGTGAGCTGCGAGACCGACGTCAGGAGGCGGGGCCCGAGGAAGTCGCCGTGCCCGATGCCGTAGCGAAGCTCGATGTCGGGCGGGGCACCGAGGCTCTGCACCGTCGTGACCCCGGCGCGAAGCGTCCGCTCTGCATTCTGCCCCGCGGCGATGGTCCGGTCGAGCTGCGACACCATCCCCGTCGCGATGCGACCGTCACGTCCGAAATGCGAATCGATGTGGACGTGCGTGTCGATCAGCCCGGGGAGGAGCGTGAAGCGCGACAGGTCGTAGGTGACGGCGCCGACCGTGCTGTCGTTCGCGGTCGTGATCCGTGCGATGCGCGATCCCTCGACCACGACGATGACGCTGTCACGAACGCCGCCCTTTCCATCGATGAGCCGGCCGGCTCGGATGACCGTCCGGGTTTGCGCGTCAGCGTCCGCAGGAACGAGCGTGAACGCGGCGCCGGAGCAGGCGAGCGACAGGGCGAGCGGGACGAGCTTCCACCGACGGAAAACGTTCATGGTCGACCTCGACGGGACGGCGATCTCGACAGGACGACCATAAAGTGTGATGCGTACCGCGGGTCCGACAGGGATCCGCGGTTCGCCTCGACACACTGCCACAGACTATCTCATCCGAGTCCAACATTACGCTTCACCCGCACTGACGGCGCAGGTTCCGTCCGCACACGCATCTTCGCTCGCCTCGCTCTCGGATGCGCTCGACGCGGCGCGCTGCTTCACCTCCTCCAGCACGCCGAGGAAAACGGACGCCGGATGCCCACCTTCGACGACGTACTGCCCGTCGAACACGAACGTCGGCACAGCCCGCACGCCGAGCTGCCGCGCGGCATCGAACTCTGCGGCAAGCTCCTCGGCGCCCTCGTTCGAGTCGAGGTACGCACGCACCCGCTCGGCATCCATGCGGACCGACGCCGCGAGCTCGGTGATCTGCGTGTGGTCCGCGACGTTGCCGCCCTGACTGAAGTGTGCGTCGAAGAGCTTCTCGATGAGCGCGCGCTGCATTGCCGGACCGTACTCATGCTCGGCGAGCCGGAGCAGGCGATGCGCGGTACGCGTATTCACCGCGATCGCGCGATCCCAATCCATCGTGATGCCTTCGCCTGCCGCGGCCTCGGTCACGCGTGACAGCATGCCGTCAACTGGCCCCCCGCCGAACCGCTTCGTTAGGTACTCCTTGTGGGGCACTGCGGTCTCAGGCGCGCCAGGGTCGAGCTGAAACGGGCGGAAGATCACGTCGATCGCGTCGCCGCCCGGGAATGCAGCGAGCGCTCGCGCGAACCGGCGCTCTCCGATGTAGCACCACGGACAGACGATGTCCGAATAGATCTCGACTTTCATGCTCGCTACTCACCGTATGAGTGTTTGAACACCTTATAATAGGTGTTGTAACACTCATTGTCAATTGCACCTTATGGTCCGGACATCCGTTCGGCCCGGGTGAGTGCCGCCCGAGAGCGCGTGTTGTCAGGCTCGAGATACACTGCCAGTCGCAGCACCTCGATGGCGCGCGCGAGGATCGTCGGGCGGATTGCGTCGCGCGCGCGAGTCGCGAGCTCGACGAGTGTGCGTCCATAGTACTCGAGGATTTCCGGATCCTGCGACCGCTCCACGACAGCCGCGCGAAGGTCGTTGAACGCGTATTCGTAGGCCGCGAGACGGAAGTACGCCTTACCACGGTCGCGCAGGTACCCGCGCTCGTAACCGTAGCGGAGCGCGTTGTTGAGCTCGCGGACGGCGCCGGCGTGATTGCCGGCGAGCGTAGAATCGAACGCTCGACTCTGGAAGACCGCGCCCTGCAGCGCCTGAAGGCGAGGGTTGATGTCGGCGTTCCGCGCGGCCTGCTCGCCGAGCTGGACCATAAGCTGCTCCGATCCGCCCCAGCGCGGCCACAGCATGAGCATGAATGCCCGGTAGAGGCTGAAGCTGCCGCGATGGATGGCGAGCCCGCGCTGGAGTATGCGCGACGCGTCGTCGTGTCGTCCCGCGAGCCGCGTCACGCCGATCGCGATCTCGTACGCGACCAGATGTGTGCTGTCGAGCTGCAGCGCGGCGGCTGCGTCCTCGATCGCGCGAGTCGCGGCGTCCGTCATGGCCTGGATGTTCGCGGCCGGGGTGCTGCGAATGTAGTCGGTGCCGCGCCGGCGCCACGCGGACGCGTAGTAATAGTTCGCTCTCGCGACGCGGGCGTGGGCGGATTGCGGCTTTGCGGCAATCCAGGCCTCGATGCCGGCGAGAACCGTGGAGTCGTTCCGGTAGGCGGCCTGGAACGCGTCCGCGAACCGGATCTCGTGCTTGACGTCGCGCCTGACTTGCGCGTGCAACGCGCCGAGCTCGCGCTCGAGTCCGTCGAAATCCCGGTTCCGGATCATCTCGACGAACCGCGGGACGTGGATGTCGTTAGGTGGATACCCGTACGCGAGCACGGGCGGCAGCTGGATCGGCTGGAACAGCGAATCGGCGAGCGTGATCGATCCGGTGCCGGCGGCGTCGTTCGACTGCGCGGGGCTCGTCGACGCCAATACCGCAACGAGCCCCGTGAGCAAGGCGGCACGGGGGAGGACGGTACCCATACGCGTACACTACCCCCGGGTACCGTCGTGCGCTATTCCGACCACGGAGGCCCAGCGAGGAGCCCAGCTGCGAGCTGGAAGGCCAGCTGGTTGCTGGCAGGTTGCTGGCTGCAGCTCCCGCTGGAACGCTACTGACAGCGGCTGGGTGCTGGCTGCCAGGCAAGTGGAGCGTGTGTGACTGTGTTGATAGCCGCCGCTCGAGATCCCGTGATCCCACGCCTCTCGAAACCACGGTGTTTGATTGCCAGCACCCGGTTTTCTGCTCAATCGAGCAGCTCATCGAACCGCGGATTGCCTCGGAGTGACGCGAAAGTCGGGTCGATCCTGAGCCACGCGGGCGAGACGTAGTAGGGCCGCGCAAGGAGCTGCTCCAGGATGCCGATCGCCTTGTCGCGCTCACCGGCGAGCAGGTGGATCCGCGCGAGCAGGTGGAGCTGGTACGGTCCGTTCACCGCATCCCGCTCCACCGGCAGCAGCGCGACGCCGCGCTCCCCCTCGGCTATCGCTTCGGCGCGTCCGCCCGCGTACGCGAGCGATAGGCCATGGAACGCGCGACGCTGAGCATCGGTCGGGTTCGCGCGGACCTGCTCAGCGAACTCACGGCGCGCCGTATCGCCCCAGACTCTCGCCTGCGTGGAATCCCCGCGCCACCCATACACCTGCGCGCGCACGATGGCCCACGTCGCGCGATCATTGTCGAAGTGCTCCGGGCCGAGGCTCAGCAGGTGGCGCTGTCGAGTGTCGTCGAGCACCCACCCCAGGTCGTAATAGATCGCGAGGTACGTCACCAGCTCATCCTGGCCCACCCGCGCCGACACACTGTCGATGAAGCGGCGTGCGCCGGCGAGGTCACCTTCGGCGAGCGTCACGATGACACGATCAAGGATACTCGACAGGTTCGGCGAGAGCGCCATCAGGCGGTCCGCGACCTCGCGCGCCTCGCGGTGACGCCGCAGTGCGGAAAGCGCGCCGCGGAGCTGCTGCAGTGGAAGCATCGCTCGCGGGTCGAGCCGCGCCGCGGCGCGCGCGCTCCGCACGGCGTCATCGAACCTCCCGATCGCCGAGTACACCCCCGCGAGCACGGACAACACGGTAGCATCGTTCGGTGTCTCCGCGCGAGCTGCCTCTGCTTCCGCGAGCGCGCGCCGTGGGTCGCGCTCGACGTTCATGTAGTACGACGCCAGCGCGCGGTGGCCTAACGCCCGATTCGGGGCGAGCGCGAGTGCACGCTCAGCCGCATCACGTGCCTGCTTGCCCAGCTCGGGAGTCGGAACGCCGTTCGCGTAGAGCAGCGCCCGCGCACCCGCGAGCCTTGCCCACGCGTCCGCGAAGGCGGTATCCAGACGCACCGCACGCTCGTACTCGGCGACGGTGCGCCGCAGCTCGGCGGCTGACGTAGCGCCCGACGTGAACATCGCTTCCGCCCGGAGGAACGCGTCGTACGCGATGGGGTCACCAGTCGGCACCTCGACGAGCCGTGCCTGGTCGGCGACGCCGAGCGTAAGCCGCATCGCTTCGGCGACCTTGCCGGCGATCTCGCCCTGCACGCGGAAGACGTCCGCCATCTCGGCGTCGAATGGCTGCGCCCAGCGGCTCGCCGCCGAGCCGTCGGGCTCCACTTCGACGAGCTCCGGGCTCACCTGCACGCGGCTCGCCCCCTCGGCGGTCTTCGCCCACCGCACGGTGCCGGTGAGGAGATACCGGACGCCGAGTTCGCGCGCGATCTCCGCTGGCGACTTCGAGGTCCCGCGATATTGCACCGAGGACGCGCGCGCGATCACCTCGACCGACGAGAGGCCTGTCAGCTTGCCGCGGACGGCATCGGTGATGCCTTCGGCGAAGTACACGTTGGCCGAATCACCGAGGTTCTCGAACGGGAGGACGGCGATTCGTTGCTCACGCTCGTCTGCGGCGGTGGCGGGTGGGGTAGTCGTCCTGGCTCTCCAGATTGCGACTCCCGCGGTGCCTAACACGAGGGCCAGCACGGCGGCGCCGACGACGTAGCGGACGGTGCGAGGTCTCGTGGGAGTTGCCGTCGCCGCCGATGGGGTCGTCATTGCCGCTGGGGCTCGTGCTGCCACTGGCGCCGTCAACGCCGATGGGGTCGCGTCTGGCGTGGCCGTTGCCGCCGGGAATGCGCTCATCGGTGTCGTTCCCGCACTCGGTGTCGTGATCTCATCGAGCGCGTGCAGGATCTCTCCGGCGCTCTGCGGGCGGTCGCCGGGGCGCTTCTCGAGACAGCGCATGATGAGCGCGGCGAGCGCCGGTGGCAGCGACGGCCGGAGCTCGTTGACCGGCCGGGGCCGCTCGGCTACGTGGGCCGCGAGCAGTTCGGGTGGACGTCGCCGGCCGAATGGCGTCTGGCCGGTGAGAATCTCGTACGCCAGCACGCCGAATGCGTAGAGGTCGGCGCGATGGTCGGTGTTCGGGTCGGCTGTGGCCTGCTCAGGCGACATGTACGCCGGCGTGCCTAAAGCGACACCGAGCGACGTCGCGTGATGCACATGCGCGGCGGCGTGATTGTGCTCGACGGCCTCGTGTTCGGCGGCGACGAGCGCCTTTGCCACGCCGAAGTCGGCGACCATCGCCGTCGCCATGCGAGCGTGCCCGGGCGCCCCTACGCCATCGCGTGGTCCGCCGGCAAGCAGCACGTTGTCTGGCTTGATGTCGCGGTGTACGACGCCGTTCCGATGCGCATACGCCAGTGCGCTCGCGATCTCGCGCAGGAGTCGGACGCCCTCGCTGACGGACATCTCGCCATGACGCGACAGGTAGGCGCGTAGCGACTCCCCGGTGATGAACGGCATCGTGAAATACGGAACGCCGTCCATCTCGCCCGCCGAGAGCAGTGGAACGATGTGTGGGTGCTGCAACCGAGCGGCGAGCGCGATCTCGCGCTTGAAGCGATCGGTGCGAACGCCCGCCGCGATGTCGGGGGGCAACACCTTCACGACGACACTGCGGCCGAGTGCGGTCTCGGTGGCCACGAAGACGCGCGACATCCCTCCACCGCCCAGCTCACGCTCGAGCGTGTAGGCGGTGCCGAGCGCGCGTTGCAGCCGTTCGCGGAGGTCGGTCGTCACGGGGTGGCTCGAAGGTGGAGCCAATGTAGACACCGGCGCGGCGCGCGGCGAGCACTCGCCGGACGAGCCGGGCTCACTCGATTCCAGGCGGACTGACGGAGAACCCGGCGACCGCGAAATGGTGGTCGAGGGCGAGTGCGTCACGGATCCGGCGATCCGTCATCACCGCGAAGCTCACGGCGTCAGTGAAGGAGAAGTCCTGGTCCGCGTAGCGGGCGAGCCAGTCTCGCTCGGCGGCCCGCTCGAGGTCGCGCGTGCTGCGTACCACGAGGTTCGGCGCTTCGTCCACGGTCTGTACGAACGTCAGCGCGGTCGGGCGTCCCACGCGGCGCAGCAGCAGCGCGTGCGTCTCGGCAATGACGAGGTTCGTCGTCACGAGCCGGCGCCGGTCACGAATCAGCGCTCGAAGGGTCGAGGCGAAAGGGGCGTGGTCAGGGTGCGTCGCGACGAGGAGCGGATACCACGCGCTCGTGTCGACGAAGAACTCAGTGGGCACGCCGCTTCGTTCCAGTGCGGCGGGGTGGGCGAGCCGGGGCGCGCTTGTCCGGGTTTGTCCACGAGGCCTCCTCGGTTTCCGCGAGGGCGCGATCGTGCTCGCGTGCGACATCGAGCGACTCGCGCTCGGACCCGTCAACTTGGGCGATCCCGATGAGCCGGAGCGCTGGATGAGTGGTCGGTGACAGCAACTCGCGCTCGAGCGCCAGCAGGCCGCGGCGAACGACGTCGGACTTGCTGGCGTCGAGCTGTTCCGCCAGCCGCTCGAGCCGTTCGCGCTCGTCGCTGATCAGGTAAACCTGGATCGGAGCGGCCTCGCGAACTTTCTTGCGGGTCATGACAGTAGCTCATGAGCTAAGAGGACTTTTCATGGTACCTGGCATACCCGGCGCGGGCAAGGCTCACCGATCTCCACCTCGAGTAGTTCCGACGGACGGTCGTGGGCGTCATCGTCCGCGACGACGAAGATCCGCCCGGTCGTCGATGCGAGCGCGATGCCTTCCGCCTTGAGCGCGAATCGGCTGCCGTCGGCGTCGCGCAACTCGGTCCACCTCGCTGTCAGCGTGCCGTCGATCGCCTCGATGACCCCGATCGCCGAGCCTGCAACCACGCCGTCGCGCGTCACGTCGGGCGAGGCTTCGGCCGCTGCCGTGTAGAAGACCGTGTGCGAGGCAGGGGACTCGGCCCGGCCGATCGCAGCGTCTGTGAAGGAAAGCCCAATGCCATCGAGCGAGCCGAGGTCGTACTGAACGACACTCGTTGGAACGGGTGGCATCAGCGCTTCTTCCTCCAGGTGTGCACGGAGGCGCGCCCAGTCCACGTCACAGGTTGCGTTGACTGGACGGGTGGAACCGGTCACGGCGCCATTGCCGCGCCCGAACAGCCGCAGGCGGCCGTCGAGGTAGATCACGCCTTCGACGTTGAGCTCGCTGCCGGCGAAGAGCGTCGTGGCGCGCAGGCCGGCGTAGAACCGTGGAGCGGCGACCGCGCGAGCCACGCGGTGCGAAGCGCCGGGCCCCTCGATGAGCGCGATGGTCTCCCGACGCGGGGTCGAGCCGGAGCCTAACGCGACGAGCAGAACGTCAGCGGCATCGGCGACGGCGACGAGCGCCTCGTGGTCGGACTTCTCGGCCTTGTTCCCGCGGCTGTCATCGAACAGGCGACGTCCCGCCGGCCCGGCGGGTAGCGCGATCGATCGTGCCAGCCCTGTGACCGGATCGACGAGCGCGACGAAGTTCGCGTCGTCCTGGATGACCGCCAGCTCCGACCCGAACCACGCGAGCCCCGAGGCCGCGCGGACATAGGCAGGCCGGTCGAGCGTGGGGTCGGCGCCTTCCGCATAACGCATGGCCACGCGGCGAACGACGCGAGCTGACAGCGTGGTGTCGTGAACCGCTCGGACGAGCATACTCGCCTGTATGAGCGTGCTGGGGCTTCGTGCTTCAGGGGAAAGTAATCCGCGTCTTCTGCGATCGATGGGGTCCGGCGCGTTGGGGCAATAGCTGAGGCGGACGAGATGACCATTCGGACCCGTATGACCGCCGTTACTACGGGATAACGCCTCGCGGACTCAAGCCGGTGACGGTAGTGCCGCAGTGTGATCGCGCGACGGCGTCCGAAGGGGACGCCTCCCCAGCAGCCAGCGACGACGCCGGTCTCACCACACCTGCCATGGAACTCCGTCCAATGAACCGCTCCCCACGCTTTCTCGCTGGCTTTCTCGCGGTCATCGCCCTCGCCGCCTGCGACGGGGTTCCCGACGCCGCCGCACCCACTCCACCGGGTTCTCCGAACGCCTCGCTTGCGCCGGAAGAACGGATTGGTCCGGGGGTGCTCGAAGCGATCCGTGCCGGCGGCAACCCGCGCATCGTCGTCGCGTTGGACGTCCCGGAAATCGTGACACCAACGGCGGATCAGACGCCACCAGCCGCCGGACTCGGCGCTCCACCCGGCCTGGCTCGCCTCAAGAGCGATGTGGCGGCCGCACAGCGTTCCGCGATCGGGCGCGCCAGACCCGGAGCACTCGTGGCGCTTCGCCGATACGAGACCGTGCCTGCGTTCTCCGCGAACGTTCGCTCGGAGGACGCTGTGCGCGCGCTGGCGAGTGACCGGGGCGTTCGCCGCATCGATCTCGATGTCGGTGGCACCGGGCAGCTGTCGACGAGCGTCGCCGTCATTGCCGCGACCGAGAGGCACCAGGTCGGGAATCGAGGGCAGGGGGTGGTAGTCGCAATCCTCGATAGCGGAATCGACACCGACCACCCGGACCTCGCTGACGCTGTCGTTCACCAGGCGTGTTTCGGAGACGACGGCGGACTGATCGACGGGGTGGGATTCTGTCCGGGAGGCAGCGACCGTCGCGTTGGCCCCGGGGCCGCGGAGGACGACGCGGGCCACGGCACCTTCGTGTCGGGTATCGTCGCGTCGAATGGTGTCGTGAGCGCGCCGGGCGTCGCGCCGGCCGCCAGCATCGTCGCGATCAAGGTGACGGACAACTGCACCCTCTCCGGCTGCTTCTACGCGTTCAGTGAGATCGTTGCCGCCCTGGACTACCTCATCACGAACAACGCGACGCTCCAGGTGCGAGCGATCAACATGAGCTTTGGCACGACCGATCTCTTCGCCGGCGCGTGCGACAACGCCGCGGCGTTCACAATGGCCGGCGCCGCTGCCATCAACACCCTTCGCTCGATGGGCGTCATCGCGTTTGCCGCGGCGGGCAACAGCGGCTCCGGGACGATGATGCCGGCCCCCGCGTGTCTCAGCAACGTCGTGTCGGTCGGCGCGTCGGACGACCTCGACGCGGTCGCGCCGTTCTCGAACAGCAATGCCACGACGGATATCTTCGCGCCGGGCGTATCGATCACTTCAGATTTTCTCTCCGGAGGCACGTTCACGACCTCGGGCGGCACGAGTGCCGCTTCACCGCACGCTACCGGATGTGCGGCGCTGCTCATCGATTCGGGCGAAGCGCTTACTCCCGCCGCGATCGAAACGCGGCTCGAGACGAGTCCGTTCACCGTGACGGATCCGACGAACGGGCTCTCGTTCCCTCGGATCGATTGTTCGTATTCAGCTCTCGCTGCGTTGCGCGGGTTGATCAATCGCGTCGGTACGATGGGTCTGCGCGGCAACTCCGCGAGCTCGTACGTCGGTATCCTCAATCAGGCGATCGCGTATCTGGAGGCCGGCGAGGTGGATGACGCGCAGAGCCAGCTGAATGCATTCATCAACTACGTTCGCGCACAAGCCAGCAAGCATCTCACGGCCGCCCAGGCCGACGCGCTGTTGTTGGGGGCGAGTCGGGTGATCGCCGGCACGCAAGCAGGCTACTTCTGAGAGCGACCGTCATCCTGACACTCACCGTTGCTTGCGAAGCGGAAGGCCTCGGGGTTTGTGTCCCGAGGTCTTCATTGAGCCCAACGCCGGGGACCAATCAGGTCCCCGGACTCATTCACCCGGGCGGCGCATGGGGCCTATCCGCCTTCCCGCCGCCGAGTCCTTGATGAGCAGATCGAGCCGGCGCTCCCGCGTGGCCTCCTGCTTGGCGCTCATGATCCAGCGCGCCGCCTGCCGGCGGTAGTACGGTGCCTGCGACTCGAACCACGCCCATGCCTTCTTGTTCGCCTTGAGGCGGCGCACGTACTCCTCGCCTAACGTGACGTCGTACGGTTGCTCGTACGAGTACACCCCGGACTTCTCGGGCAGGCGCGCCTCGAACGCCGCCAGCCCCGCCGGACGCATTCGCCCCTGCCTCGTCAGCTCGGCCACCTTCGCGATGTTCACCTTACTCCAGTTGCTCCCCTTCCTCCGGGGCGTGAACCGGTTCTTGTAGCGGGTCGCGTCGATCGACTTCCGAATGCCGTCGATCCACCCGTAGCAGAGCGCCTCGTCCACCGCCTCGGGCCACGTGATGCTCGGGATGCCCGTGCTCTTTCGGTGGAAGCCGACCCACACCTCGTCGGCACGCGCGTGGTTCCTCTCGAGCCACTGACGCCACTTCTCCGGCGTCGCGAAGAAGAGCACGCCGTCAGCGGCGTCGAGTTTGGTCGTTGGTCCGGTGCGTCGGGCCACCTGAGTTCTCCATCGTCATTCCGGGTCATGTTGCGCCGGCGCCTCAGCGCGCGCCAGGGGCTGGCGCCTCCCGGCCCAACCCCTTCAATTGCGCGCCGTGACTACCCCTACCTCTCCTCCGCGCGCCGCGGTGCCCGAGGGTGACGAGCGTGTCGCGCGAACCATCCGCGCGAAGCACATCGGGCTCTTCGCTGGAATCGCTGCGTGCCTTCTGCTGCTGGTCGTGCCCCCGCCCGCCGGGATGAAAGTCGAGGCGTGGCGCACCGCTGCAGTCGCGGCGCTCATGGCGATCTGGTGGGTGACCGAAGCGATCCCCATCGCCGCGACGGCGCTCGTACCGCTCGTGCTCTTTCCACTCCTCGGCATCGCGTCCATGAACGCGGCGGCGACCCCCTACGCGAACCCGGTCATCTTCCTCTTCCTCGGTGGGTTCCTCCTCGCGGCCGCGTTCCAACGCTCGGGGCTTCACCGGCGTGTCGCGCTCGCGATCGTCGCATCGGTGGGGACGCGTCCCGACCGCCTCGTTCTCGGGTTCCTGACGGCAACCGCGGGCATGAGCCTCTGGGTGAGCAACACGGCGACGGTGGTCATGCTGCTCCCGCTCGCCATGCCGGTCATCGCGCTCGTGTGCGGGGAGGGCGAGCAGCGGAAGGACGACCCGTTCGAGCCGGCACTCCTGCTCGCGCTCGCGTACGGGGCGAGCCTCGGCGGCATCGGCACGCTGATCGGCACGCCACCTAACGCGCTCTTCGCGGGGTTCATGGCCGAGACGCATGGGGTTCGCGTGAGCTTCGTGCGGTGGATGCTGCTCGGCATCCCGCTCGTGGTCATCTCGGTGCCGATCGCGTGGCTGATCCTCACGCGGGTCGTTCATCGCGTCGGACGCGCACCGAACGACGCGACCGCGGAGACGGTGCGCGCCCAGCGCCAGGCGCTTGGGCCGGTGTCGCGCGGCGAGAAGATCGTCGGCACGGTCGTCCTTCTCGCCGCGATCGCGTGGATCACGCAGCCGCTGCTCGCTCGCGTCGTACCGGCCGTCTCGGACGCCGGCATCGCGATGACGGCTGCCGTCCTGCTCTTTCTGCTACCTCTCGAGCGTGAGCGCCCGGCGCTGGACTGGGCATCCGCCGAGGCGCTGCCGTGGGGAGTGTTGCTGCTGTTCGGCGGTGGATTGTCGCTGGCCGATGCGATTCAGCGAACGGGGCTCGCGCTTTGGCTCGGGGGCGCGCTGGAGGGATTGCGTGCCGTCCCCGTGTTTCTGGTGGTTCTGCTCGTTACGACCCTCATCGTCGTCATCTCGGAGCTGGCGAGCAACACCGCGACGGCGGCGGCGTTTCTGCCGCTCGTGTCGTCGCTTGCCGTGGCGATCGGCGCCGACTCGTTGCAGCTCACGGTGGCCGCCACGCTCGCCGCGAGCTGTGGATTCATGCTGCCGGTCGGGACGCCGCCGAACGCGATCGTCTTCGGGGCGGGGCGCATAACGATTCCGCAGATGGCGCGCGCGGGGTTCCTGATCGACCTGATGATGATCGTGCTGGTGTCGATCGCGGCGTACTGGTTCGCGGTGCCGGTGCTGAGAGGGAGCTAACAGCTAACAGCTAACAGCTAACAGCTAACAGCTAACAGCTAACAGCTAACAGCAAAGCGAGAACCCTCGGGATGCCCCTCTCACCAAAGAGAAGCGTCCCGAGGGTTTGCTTTGCTGATAGCTGATAGCTGCTAGCTTCCCTTCGTCGCTTCCGTGCGCAGCCGTACCACTGAATCCGCGCCCGCGCCCTGGTACCGAGCGACGGCGGTGCCGACCATCTTGCCGTCCTGCAGGCGGGCGACGGTCTCCGTGGTCACCTGGACGCCCTTGCGCAACACGCTCTCATACGGGCCAATCGACGTCATGATGCTGTCCCCATCCACGCGGACGCGGGCCGGCAGCGGCTCTCGTCCGGGGAACGTCACCGTCCACCCGCTCGTGTCGGCCGTCGCATTGAGCTCCATGGTTACGAGCACGCTGTCGCCCGTCTCGGGGCGCACCACCTGTGTCCACTTGCCGGCGAGATCCGCGAGCGAGACAGTGGCTGCCGGAGCAGGGGCGGGCGCTGGCGCAGCGGTATCGACTACTGGTGTCTCTTCGGCGCCTCCACAAGCGACCAGGAGAACGGCGCAAGACAGAACGGCGGTGGCACGCATGGCTTCCTCGAGTTGGCGTAGGCCATCTACAGCGCGGGCTGAGAACGTAGCGGCAACTGGCCTCGGCAGCAATGAGATCGCCGCTAACGCGCGAGCGGATCCGGACGCAGCTGGAACTTCATGACCTTGCTCGTCGTGCCTTTCCCACCCTCCATGTGGAACGGCGCGCGCGTGCTGATCGTCGCCCACAGCCCTTTGCCTTTCCACCCGGCGTTCGGGTCGTCGATCCGTCCATCGAGCCACTTGGTGTAGAAGCCCATCGGGTACGGGACGCGAAGCGTCACCCACTTCCCGTCCTTGAGCGCGAGCAGCCCCTCGTTCGCGTTCCCCGTGTTGATCGGGGTGTTGTTGCCAAGGCCAAACGTGTCGAACTGGTCCACCCACGTGTAGTAACTCGCTTCGACGCTTCCCGGATCCGTTACGCCCTTGAACTGCGGCCCGGGCTCCTGGTACAGCGTCCAGCCCTCGGGGCAGTGCTGTCCAGTCGCGTTAGGTCCGTTCAGCGGACTGGTGCATTTCCGTCGATCGAAGCTCGCGAGATGCCCGCTCGCCAATGCGACCCACATGACGCCGTCGCGGTCGACGTCACCACCACGTGGCGAGAATCCCTGGTCCCGCGCCTTCGGGTTGTTGAACGGAGGCTCGTAGTACTCCGCGAGCGCCGTCTCGGGCGGGTTGGCGCCCGGCACGAGCCGGACGATGCCGCCGGGGAAGCCGAGCGACGTTCCCCACACGGAGCCGTCGGGCGCCGGCGCGACCGAGTAGAAGCCTGCCGCGATCCGCTTGTCCTTCGTGGGATCGACCGGCTGGTTCGGCTCCACATACTCGTCGCGTTTGCCGTTGCCGTTCGTGTCGAGGATGAGTGCCGTCCACCCCTGCGATTTCGCCTCGTCGCCGGTCTCGTCGAACATCTTCGTGTTCAGCCACCCGACCGCCTGCCCGCCACCACTCGTCCAGAGTGTGTTGTTCGCGTCTTCGGCGAACATGAGGTGGTGCGTGCCGAAGCAGGTGCTGATGTGCGTGAGCTTCTCCGTCTTCGGATCCCACACCGCGAGGTGGCGCCCCGAGCGGTTGAGTGGGAAGAGCTTGGCCGACGGATGGTCGGACCCCGCCTTGCACCAGTCCGGATTGTCGAACGGGCGAACCGCTGACGTGATCCACACGCGGCCGCGCTCATCGAGCATCGGGTTGTGGACGTTGTTCTTGCTCGTCCAGATCGGCTCATCGCCCCAGTACGGCGACGGCGCCGGCATACGCGGCGGAGACGCGACCGGCGTGTTGGGGTCGCGAACCGTGAGCGGGACGCGGCTGGAATCGTGACGCACCGGGTCGAGGACGGGCAGGTAATCGGCGCTCGCCTCGAGGGCCCCGTAGAGTTTCCCGTTCGCGTTGACGGTCGGCTTGCGCCGGTCGGTGGAGACGACGTCGTGGAGGTACGCCTTCGGGTCGGCCCAGTCCCACTGGGTGATGACCACGTTGCGCTCGATCCCCTGCGGGCGTGGCGGGGCAGCGGGCACCTCGCCGTTCGCGATGCGGTCGGTCCAGTCGGCGAACATGGTGAGCATGCGCTGGCGGCCGAGCTGGTCGAGCGAGTTGCTCATGCCGCCGCCCGCCTGCCCGGACTTCACGCGGCGGTCCCACGCGTCGACCGAGCTGTTGAACTTACCTAACGACGGCGGGAACTGTCGCGTGCCGATGCTGCCTAACGCGTGGCATGCGGTGCAGTTGCCCGACTTGAGCTGCCGGAGCAGCTGCGCCTGATGCGTGAGGTTGGTCGAGAGGCCGTTGCCTTCCGGGCCGGTGCCGGGAAACTCGCCCTTCTCCGGGATACGCATGAGCGAGTACCAGTAGCCCGCGGGGTAGTACTGCGCCGCGTCTCGCGCGTTCGGCGCCGGTACGGCGCGCAGGTTCAGCGTGGTGCCAGGCGTCGCCGGTCGCTTCGGCGAGTCCACGAGCCCGTAGCCGCGCACCCAGACGCTGTAGCTCGCCTTCGGCAGCTCGGGGATGACGTAGCGCCCCCGGTCGTCGGTCACCACGATCTTCGCGAATTTCGTGGGCAGATCCGACGTCTCGGCGATGACCCACACGCCGGCCTCCGGTCCGCTCGGTCCAGTGACCGTGCCGGCGATGTCGTGCTCGGCCGCTCGGAACGCTTCGCGCTGCGCGGCAGGCGTGCGGAACGACGCAGTGGCGACGATCACGGGTGCGGCAACCGCACCCAGACGAAGGAGCGACGTCAGTCTCATGGGGACCGTCCCGTTAGCGAGTGCGCGGTTGATGTTGCGCTACGGAGACCTGCGAGCGCAATCGCCGGCTGCCACGGAGTCGCCCGCTACCGCCTTTTCGTTGGCGTGGCCTGCGGCCCAGCACGCTTCAGTTCCTCGCGGAGCATCCCCACCGGATCAGCGAGTGCCGCATCACGCGCCGCGACCGCGAGCAGCTCTTCGGCGCGCGCGAAGTCACCGTCCCGCGCGTTGAGGTTCGCGCCGTTGAATGCCGCCGCGTAGTACCGGCTTCTCTTGTCCACGCTGTCGGCCACGAGCTTCTCGATCCGCTTCGCCTTCAACGCCGCCGTCATCTTCGGGTGAGCCTGGATCTTCGCGATCGACGCGCCGATCTCGATCACGGCCGTGTCGTAGCATGCCATGGCCGTCTCGAAGTTGCTCGCGGATTCGCGCCACTGAGATCGCTTGCGGAGCACCGACGCCAGGTACCAGGCCGCGGTGCAATTCTTGTGGCCTCGCCACGAGGCGCGCGCGGCTCGCAGGTCACGCTCGGCGATGTCGAGATCGTCCTGATCGTGCTCGATGATGCCAGCGAGTGTGAGAATGTTGTCCGACTCGGCGCGCCGCTTGGCCTCGTCGATGTCGCTCCGCGCGAGGGGCAGCTCCTTGCGGCGCAGGCGGTTCACTGCGCGCCAGTAGTACGCTTGCGCGGTACTTCGCGTGTCGAGCGCGATGAGACGCGTCGCCGACGCGATGGCGGCGGAGTCCTGGTGCATCTGCGTGAGGCAGACGGTGCGCTCGAGGTATGCGCGCTCGTGCTCGGGCTCGATGGCGATCGTCTCGTCGAAGTACCGAACAGCGGGCGGACAGTCGCCGATCGCCGTGTTGAACCAGCCCGAGATGAACGTGATGCCGGGGGCACGGGGAAATCTCGTGTAGGCCCGTTCGAGCAGCAGCGGTGCCTCGCCATCGCCCGTCTCACCGGACGTGAAGGCGGTGAGCTGCGCCGCGTAGTACGCTGCTTCGTGAAATGCGGGGACCGCGGCACGGACGCGTGTCAGCACGGCGGTGTCCTGCCCCGCGCAGATGGCGGTGCGATACGCGATGAGCGGCGGCGCGCCGGGCGGCACCTGCGGGCGCTCGCGTGGGGTGCCCGGGTTCGTGCCCCCCCTCGGGCGCGGCCGGGTCCAGTACGAACAATCGAGCGCGAGAGTCACGTAGTCGCGGACCGCCGGCGTAAGCGGCGCCTTCCCGAGCCAGTCGAGTTCGTCCTCGACCTTCCGGAGGAACGGCCGGTGCTTCGCGCGCAGTACGTCCATCTTGCGCGGCGGAACACCGTGCGGATCCGGAAGGACGGCGTCGACCATAGTGATGATGCGGTTCGCGTCGATCGCAGCGGGAAGGCGTGGGACGAGGGCGCGAGCACGTTCGAGCGTGGCTCGTGAATCGAGGGCGAGCTCCTTCTCGCGAAGGGCTAGCAGGATTTCAGTCTCGAATAGCCGAACGAGGACGGAGTCCCGAGTTCTGGCCTTCTTCGTGTTCTTGATGGTCTTCGCGTCGGCGAGTTGCGCGTAGGCGGCCCGCGCCTCGAGCAGGCAGTCGTAGCACCCGTCGCGAACGCGTGCGTCGGCACCCGCGAGAGCACGGGCGTTCTCGCGGTTGATCCTGGCTGACGCGCAGCCCAGGCTGAACGCGAGGCTGCCGAGGGCGAGAAGGCGGAGAGCAGACATCGTTGTCTACTATCCTGATAGTAGAACGTGTCCCGGTCAAGATCCGTGTGTCGACCGCGGCGATTAGGGGAGAACGGATGAGGGCGATGCTGGGGATCCGGCCGTTTCCGCGTCATCCGCGCCATCGTCGTTCCGACCGGCCCGGGCGAACTGGATGCGAGACGCTGGGGCCGTTCACCCTGCACCGACCAACCTCGGCTCGCAGGTGGGCCACAGGTCGCGGCCAACTTCAGACGTTTCTCCCACCGCGTGTCCGAGATCACCTGATAGGCGTGCCGGCCGTCACGCATATCGTAGATCCATCGTCCTGACCAGCGCGCACGGCCGATCCCGCGGCAAGCGTCAGGGCCGATCCGTTCGACGACGCTGCCGAGCGAGAACCCGCACTCCTCTGCGCGATCGGCAAGAGGGTGATTCAATGGGATCCTGCCTTCGCATCTCGACGGTCGTCGCTGTCCTCGGTCTCGCCACGGTGGCGTGTCGGGACGCGCCCACGGCCGTTGAACGGGTAGGGCAAACGCCCCAATCGCCCTCACTTGCAGTCCAGAGCGGGCTTCCCTTCAGCGAAGCGCTCGCCGAGCTTGGCGACCAGATCTTCGACGACAGGAATCTCTCGCTGAGAAAGAACCAGGCGTGCAACAGCTGCCATCTCGCAGAGTGGGGATTTACGGGACCCGACGCCGCGATCAACGCCGCTGGCGCCGTGTACCCAGGGTCGATCCCGACGCGGTTTGGCGATCGCAAGCCGCCGAGCTCCGCCTACTCGACGCTGAGTCCCGTCCTGAGCTACGTACGCCAGGCTGGCGGCATGTTCGTCGGAGGCAGCTTCTGGGACGGGCGCGCGACCGGTGAGCGACTCGGAAACGCCGCGGCCGACCAGGCACAGGGCCCGTTCCTGAATCCGATGGAACAGGCGCTCCCCGACGCTGCGTGTGTCGTGTACCGCGTATCGATCGCCCCGTATGCAAGCGACTACGTGAGTCAGTGGGGAAACCAGATCCTGACGATCGCCTTCCCGGGAAACACCGACGAACTCTGCGGCCTTGAAGGGGTCACCGTGCCGCTCAGCCCTTCGGATCGAGCGAAGGTGAACGCGGAGTACGCGAACATCGCGATCGCGATCGCCGTGTACGAAGAGTCGCACAACCTGTTCAGCTCGAAGTTCGACGCGGCGCGGCGCGGGCAGTACACGCTGACGCCCGAAGAACAGCGCGGCTTTGCTCTCTTTCAGGGCAAAGGACAGTGCGCCCGATGTCACGTGAGTGCCGGGCAGCAACCGGCGTTTACCGATCACACGTACGACAACCTGGGTGTGCCAGCGAATCCGCAGAACCCGTTCTACCAGACGAACCCGAATTTCGTCGATCTGGGACTCGGCGGGTTCCTTCAGACGCGCCCGGAGTGGGCAGCGCTGGCGCCGTCGCACCTGGGCGCGATGCGTGTGCCGACATTACGTAACGTGGATCTGCGTCCGTATGTCGGCGCAACGAAGGCGTACATGCACAACGGCGTCTTCAAGAGCCTCGAGGAGGTCGTTCGATTCTACAACACGCGTGATGTGCTGCCGGAGTGCGCTCCGGGAGCGCCGCGCTCGGCGTGGGGCGAGTCGTGCTGGCCGGCCGCCGAGGTGGAACAGAACGTCAACCGTGTGGAGCTGGGTAACCTCAGGCTTTCGCCCGACGAGGAGGCCGCGATCGTTGCCTTCCTTCGAACGTTGTCGGACGGGTTCATCGAGTCGACTGTTGCGCGACGAAACCAGGGTACGCATCGAGTGTCGCGCTGACCTCCTTGACGATTCAGGGCGCGCGCGCGACGGTTGAGCCGTCCTGAATCATCGAGGCTTGCATGTTCCGTTTCGCGTCGTGGGCTCGCGCGGCGACCCTCAGCTGTTTCATCGCAGCCTCGGTCGCCGCGCAGAGCGCGCCCGCCCCGTCCACTGTCTCCACCCCGTCGAAGGTTGCCGCAGACCCTGACGTACAGGGCGCGCAACGGCTCTTCTCGGCCTGGCTCGAGGGGCAGATGGCTTATCGCGGTCTACCCGGCATCGTCGTTGGCGTCGTCTCCGACCAGGAG
Organism: Gemmatimonadaceae bacterium; assembly: GCA_036741775.1. Classification (GTDB taxonomy): domain Bacteria; phylum Gemmatimonadota; class Gemmatimonadetes; order Gemmatimonadales; family Gemmatimonadaceae; genus JAJKIV01. Next base: position 26,612 of record DAINRQ010000070.1, read on the forward strand.
CTCGTATGGGCGAAGGGGTTCGGCTACGCCGACGTTCAGACGAAGAAGGCGATGACGCCCGCGACGAAATTTCGGATGGCGTCGCACAGCAAGCTGTTCACCGCCACGGCGATCATGCAGCTCCGCGAGCAGGGCAAGCTCCGGCTCGATGATCCCGTCTCGAAGTACCTGGCGTGGTTCCAGGTCAAGCCGGCCGGCGATGACGACGGACCCATCACCATCGAGCAACTGCTCAACCACGCCTCGGGGCTTCCTCGTGAGGCGGGGGCACACTGGACCACGCATGAATTCCCCACGGAAGAGGAGGTCAAGAAGCTCATCACCGACCGGCAAGCAGCGTTCGCGCCGCAGACGCGGTGGAAGTACTCGAATCTCGCCTACACCATCGCCGGCATGTTGGTGGAGGAGGTGAGTGGTCAGCGATGGGCGGACTACGTACAGCAACACATCTTCGACCCGCTCGGGATGACGTCATCGAGCGTGGACAGGAACGTCGACGGACTCGCGGTTGGGTACGGCCGGAGGATGCCGGACGGCACGCGTGAGTCGCTGCAGTTCGTGGACGCTCGCGGGATGGCCGCCGCCACCGGCATCACCTCTACCGTCGAGGACATGGCGAAGTTCGTCTCGGCGCAGTTCCGGAAGGGGAAGATGGGTGGCCGGCAGATCCTGAGCACCGGCTCGCTTCGCGAGATGCACCGCGTTCGCTCGCTCGAGAACAACTGGACCTCGGGCACTGGCATCGGCTTCGGGGTGAATCGCGTCGGGAACAAGACCTATGTGGGGCACGGCGGCGGCTATCCCGGCTACACCACCCAGACTTCCATTCAACTCGATGACAAAGTCGGTGTCATCGTGCTGACGAATACGAACGACTCGAATCCGGGCGATGTCGCGCGACAGTTGATGAGCACTGTCGGGGCCGCGGTGGCAAAGGCGGCGGCCGAGAAGCCGAAGGCGGTGGCGTGGGACCCGTCGTGGGCGCGGTTCGCCGGGCTGTATCGCGGTCGCTTCGGCGACAGCCAGGTCGTTCTCCTGAACCAGCGGCTCGTGATCATCTCGCCGACGGCGCCGAATGTCGACAACCCGATCGCGCTCGAGCCGTTGGGCGACGGACGCTTCCGTTATGTCGCGCCTAACGGCGGTGGCCCGGTCGGTGAGATCGTGCGGTTCGTCGAGGAGAACGGGCGCGTGGTCCGGATGATCACGGGCGACAGCTACGTGGATCGCGTGACGGACCGGTAGTGAGCTTGGGGAACCGCTGGATGTCCTGAAGCAGCGTGTTCGCTGGTGGGATGTGTCGTTCGGAGTCGAACAGCCGCAGCGGATGCATCGTTGCGTCGCGAACGCGTAACTCGATACTGCATATCGAGTTATTGATCGGCCGATGGTGGCATACGGCGTGCCTTTGGTGCGCGCCGGGCCCGCGGTAGCTCGACCGCGAGCCCGGACATTCGCCTCGACGCCCTATGCACACGCTGGTCGGTGACTTTCGCTTCGCCGTGCGATCGCTCAGGCGACGCCCCACCTTCGCGCTCGTCGTCGTCATCACCATCGCCATCGCGATCGGCGCGACGACGACCATGATGAGCGTGGTGAACGCGGCGATTCTCCGGCCGCTCCCGTTCCCAGACGCGGACCGCCTCTTCTTCGCTCGTGGATTCCTCGAGCGTGAGCAGTCCATTCGCGGCATCTCCTATCTGGAAGCGATGGACTGGGGCTCGATGACCCACGCATTCGATGGGCTCGCCGCCTATGACGATATCTCGCTCAACCTCGGCGGCCGGGACGGCAATCCGCTTCGAGTCGAGGCGGAGATCGTATCCGCCAACTTCTTTCGTGTGCTCGGAGTGGCCGCGGCGCGCGGACGAACGTTCCTCCCGGAAGAGGATCGCGTCCCCGACGCGCATCCCGTCGTGGTCATCAGTCACGGCCTCTGGCAGGCCCGGTTCGGGGGGATCGAGTCGATCGTCGGCGAGCAGATCACGGTGAATGCCCGGAGGTTCACGATTGTTGGCGTGATGCCTCCTGGTTTTCGGGGCGTGTCGTTCATCAGCGAGATCTGGATACCGACGATGATGGTGTCGGCGATCCGCCCCGCCACGACCTTGGAGGACCGCTCGAGCCGATGGCTCCGCGCGATTGGCCGGTTGAAAGCAGGGGTCACCCTCGCTGACGCGCAACGAGATCTGGATCGGGTCACGAAAGAGCTCGCCGGCGCGCATCCCGAAGCCAACCGGGACCGCGGTGCTCGCGTCACCAGTCTGCGCGCGTACTACCTCGGCTCGACTGAGAGACTGCTGCTGGCACTGTTCGGCGCCGCGGGATTTCTGTTGCTCATCGCGTGCGCGAATGTGATGAGCCTGCAGCTCGTTCGTGGCGCCGCACGGCGTCGCGAGATGGCGTTACGCGTGGCGCTTGGCGCTGGGCGGTACCGGATCATCCGGCAGTTGCTCGCGGAGGGTATAGTGCTCGCGTTGGCCGGGGCTGCGGCTGGCGTGGTGCTCGCGCAGTGGGGGATCGACGCGCTACTCCCGTTCGCGCCCGCCGGGCTCCTGCCGGCCTACGCGCGGGTGGGCATTGATGGCGTCGTGCTCGGCTACACGGCGCTCATCGCGGTGGCTGCGGGAATCCTCTTCGGCCTGGCGCCCGCGCTGTCGCGGTCGCACGCCGACCTGGTCCCCGCGCTCAAGAGTGGATCCCCGGCGGCAGCGGCCGGGCTGGGGTCGCTCCACCGAGTCCGCTCGCTGCAGGCATTCGTCATTGGCGAAGTCGCGCTTGCGCTCGTGCTTCTCACGGGGGCGACGCTGATGGTTCGGAGCCTTCGGAGTCAGCTCGATGTAGACCCGGGATTTCGTGCTGCCGGCGTCGTGGCCGCGCGGCTTGCGTTGCCGCTGGAGCGATATCCGGGTCCGGCTCGGGTTCGGTTCGTAGAGCAGCTCGTCGAGCGGACGCGAGCGCTTCCCGGCGTCACCGGGTCGGCTGTTGGTGCTGACCTTCCCATGCGCGGGAACCGGAGCGGTGGGCAGCTGACCTACGAAGGCGGGCCGAGTGATGGAGTGAGCTACGCGCAGCACCGCGTGTCGGTTGACTATTTCGCGACGCTGGGCATCCCGCTCCAGCGCGGCCGAGCCCTCACTGCTGCCGATGGTCCCGATGCGCCGCCGGTCGCGGTGGTAAGCGCTACGATGGCCCGGCGGTTGTGGCCGGGACGCGATCCGATCGGGCAGCGATTTGGTTTTGTCGGAGGCGATGGGCGCGGGGTCGAGGTGGTCGGCGTCGTCGGCGACGTGCGATATCGCGATCTGACCAGCGATCCGCTTGGTCTGTCTTCCCCGGTGGATGTGTATTTCCCTTTCGCCCAAGCGACGGACGAGACAATCGAGCTCGCGCTTCGCAGTGAGTCGGATGTTGCGACGATCGAGGCGAGCGTGCGGCGCGTGGTAGCGGAGCTCGACCCTACGCTTCCGCTCTTCGAGGTCGCCGCACTGAGCGACGCCCTGGAGAACCAGACGTCCGCCGCGCGTTTCGGGTCGCTCATGCTTTCGCTGGTTGCGGCCATCGCGATGGTACTCGCGGCGGTCGGGATCTATGGCCTGCTGGCGTTCGTCGTCGGGACGAGCAGTCGGGACATTGCGGTCCGCATGGCGCTGGGCGCGGCCTCGACGAGCGTCGTCGCGCTCGTGCTGCGGAAGGGGATGGCGTTGGCGGCTATCGGCGCGGTCGTCGGCATCGTGGTCGCGGTGCCCAGTACGCGGGTGCTGTCCGCGCTCCTGTTCGGCGTTCGGGCGAGCGATCCGGCGACGATCGCGGGAGTGGCTGCGGTTCTGCTCGCGGTTTCGCTGGTCGCGTGCTGGGTCCCGGCGCGACGCGCGAGCCGAGTGGCACCGCACGTGGCGCTCAAGGCGGATTGAATCGCATTGCCGCGCGCAATTCCGTCAGCCAGTTCACGACGATCAGCGGGCCCTGCCCGGTACTGCGGGGCCGCATCGTGACGAAATGCTCGCCATCGGGCATCACGTCGTAGTTCGCCACCTGCGTGGGGCTCGCGAGGCCGATCATGAACAGCGAGTCGCGCCTAACGACTGACGGCCCGGGCGCAAAGGTGAGCGACGCCGACATGAGCGTCGTGGCCGTCCGGTAGAACAACTGCCTCCCGTTCGGGTGCCAGACAGGCTCGATCCCACCGCCCGAGGACACCTGGATACGCGCCCCTGGTCCAGGAAAGGCCTGGACGTACAGCTCACGGGTGCCCGACTGGTCGGACACGTAGGCGAGCCACCGGCCGTCCGGTGAGAGCCGCAGATGTGGCATCACTGCCGACGGCAGAATCGTCCGTCCCGACGTCGGCGAGGCTCCTCGCAGGCCGACGAGCTTCCAGTCCGGCCGGGTCAACGGACCGAACCCGACGAGCGCCGAGTCGCCGCCATGGGTGAA
>DAINRQ010000071.1:0-3247 GCA_036741775.1 Gemmatimonadaceae bacterium
TGGCTGATGGCTGGTAGCTGCGTTGCGGTTGCTGCGATGCAATCGCAGCAACCGCAACGCTTGTGTGTTCAACTGTGGTTCCGCATGTTCGACTCGTTGTCGCGGAGCGTCACTCGTGAACGATCTTCTCGAGCGGCTGCAGGACATTCTGAGCGACCGCTACCGGTTCGAGCGCGAGCTCGGCCGCGGCGGGATGGCTGTCGTCGTGCTCGCGCAGGATGTTCGACACCAGCGGTCGGTCGCCATCAAGATCTTCCGTTCGGACGTCGGTGACACCACCGGCGTCGAACGTTTCAAGCGCGAGATTCGACTGCTCGCGCGCTTGCAGCATCCGCACATCCTGCCGCTGTACGACTCCGGGACCACGGGCGGAACGAGCTACTTCGTCACTCCGTTCATCGAAGGCGAATCGTTACGGCAGCGGCTGCGGCGTGAGCCGCAGCTACCTATCGATGAGGCGGTTCGTCTCACCACCGAAGTCGCGGATGCGCTCGACTTCGCCCATCAGCGCGACGTGGTACATCGGGACATCAAGCCCGAGAATATCCTCCTGCATGACGGACACGCCGTCGTGGCCGACTTCGGTATCGCGCGCGCGATCCGGCGCAGCGGCGCGGAGTGGACGACGGCGGCAGGAATGGCCGTGGGCAGCCCGGCATACATGAGCCCCGAACAGGCGAGCGGCGAGCGCGAGATCGACGGTCGAACGGACATCTATAGTTTGGCGAGCGTGCTCTACGAGATGCTCACTGGGCGACCTCCGTTCACGGGGCCATCGGCGCAGTCGGTCATCGCGCAGCGCATGACCGTCCCGCCACGGCCGGCGCGATCCTTTCGCATGACGGTGCCGCCCGGTCTCGACGCCGCCATCGCCAAGGCGCTCGAACGCGCGCCGGACAACCGGCACCGCACCGCCGCGGAATTCGGCGCGGCGCTGACCGCTCCCGTCGAGAGCGCCGACCGCCGCCGCCGGTGGTGGCCCTTCGACCGGCCGGCATCACGGTAACCTGACACGCGCGCTCGAGTTGCGATTCCGTAAGCCGTTACCGCGGGGGCGCTGAGGACTCCCAACCCTTCGGCCGGGCGATGCTCTGGCCAGATTTGGCCAGAGCGCCGGACGCGGCCCACCCCCCGCAGTGCCGCGCTGCGGGAGGCCTCCGCGGACGCATACGGTTGCTCATCCAGCCCTGTCGCACGGCATCGACACCGGCCAGTGGCGTGTGGGCCGTGGGCCACACTCCAGCACGACAGCGATCGGCCGTTACGGAGCACATCGCCTTGTGCTGCCGCACGTTAGGCCTCGTGCCGAGCCTGGCACCCGTCCTGCCTTCCGTCACGCCGCAAGCAGGAACTCTCACACCTCGCACATCCGGAATATCATGCGTCGGTCGTCCGCGAAACTCGGATTCACGTTCGTTGAGCTCCTCGTCGTCATGGCCGTCATCGGCATTCTCGCGGCGGTGGGCGTCCCTCGCATTCGCAACATGAAGGAGCGTGCGTACCAGGCGACGCTCCGGAGCGACCTCGGCGCGATGCGCACGGCGCAGGAATCCTACTTCGCCGAACACAAGGAGTACGCGACGGTAGTCGCCCTGCTCGAGTTCCGTCCGTCGACCAACGTGACCGTGTCGATCGTCTCGGAGGATCCGACCCGCGGATGGAAAGCCGCCGCAAAGCATAAATGGCTGGATTTACCGTGCATCACTGCGGCGGGCGAAGAGGCCGTTGGAGTCGAGAGCGGCGCGATCGTCTGCCCGAATCTCGCCATGGAGCCTTCCGCCGCGACGGCGAAATAGCGCTCGCGCGGGGTGCCCGACGGAGCCGGCGCTCGCATGTAGCTTTCGCGAGTGCCAGCGCGCGATACGACGTTCTCTCCCGACGCTACACGAGTCGCGCGGCCCCACCCGCCCGGGCCGCGCCGGCGCCTGCCCCTGCTGGACGCGCTCCGCATGGGACGCGACCGGATCGCGTTTCTCGCCGCGCTCGCCGAGCAGTATGGTGACATCGCGCGCGTCTCGTTAGGTCCCGAGACCATCTACCTCTTCAACCACCCCGATCTCGTCCGCGACGTCCTCGTCACCAACCACCGCAACTTTCACAAGGGGCGCGGGCTCGAGCGAGCGAAGATGCTCCTCGGCGAAGGGCTGCTGACGAGCGAAGGGGAATTTCACCTCCGGCAGCGACGGCTCGCGCAGCCCGCATTTCACCGCCAGCGCATTGCGGCGTATGGCGCGACGATGGCGTCCTACGCAGCCCGCCGGCGCGACCAGTGGCGTGCGGGGCAGGTCATCGACGCGCATCAGGAGATGATGGCGCTCACGCTCGCGATCGTGGGCAAGACGCTCTTCGACGCGGACGTCGAGCATGAAGCGCGGGAGATCGGCGAGGCACTCACGACGACGTTCGAGTCGTTCAACTTCGCGTTCTACCTCCCGTTTGGCGAGCTGCTCCAGCGGCTCCCGCTCCCCGCGACGCTTCGTTTTCGCAAGGCACGCGCCCGCCTCGACGCCACGATCTATCGGCTGATCGGTGAGCGGCGGCAGAGCGGCGTGGATCACGGCGACCTGCTGTCGATGCTCCTCCTCGCCCAGGACACCGAGGGGGACGGCGGCCGCATGACCGATCTCCAGCTCCGCGACGAGGCGATGACGATCTTCCTCGCGGGCCACGAGACGACGGCGAACGCGCTGACGTGGACGTGGTACCTCCTGTCACGGCACCCGGAGGTGGAAGCGCGCTTCCACGCCGAGGTGGACGCCGCGTTAGGCGGCCGAATGCCGACGGTCGACGACATGCCGCGGTTGCCGTATACCCGCATGGTGCTCACGGAGTCGATGCGGCTCTACCCACCGGCGTGGATCGTCGGCCGGCGCGCGCTTGGGCCCTTCGAGGCCCGCGGATACGCGATCCCGGCGCGCTCCCTCGTCCTGCTCTGCCAGTACCTCGTGCATCGGGATGCTCGCTGGTTCCCCGACCCGACCCGATTCGACCCCGATCGGTGGACACCCGAGCGTCAGGCCGAGCGACCCAGGTTCTCCTACTTTCCTTTCGGCGGCGGCCCGCGCGTATGCATCGGCGAGCAGTTCGCCTGGATGGAAGGGGTGCTGCTGCTGGCAACGATCGCGCAGCGATGGCGCTTGCGGCTGGTTCCGGATCAGCCGATCGCGCTTCAGCCGATCATTACGTTGCGGCCGAAGGACGGAATGAAGATGGTGGTCGGGAATCGGGCGTGAAAGGCGAAGTGCGA
>DAINRQ010000071.1:3347-7261 GCA_036741775.1 Gemmatimonadaceae bacterium
CGCCTTCAGCTCTTTCTCTTCACAACCGGTATCACAAGCTTCTCAGCCGTCTGCGTCGCCGAGAAGGATGCGACCTTCACGTCCACGAGCCCGGCGCGCTTGGCCGCGCCAAAGACGTCCGTGTCCTTGAACGCCGCGCCCTTCCCCTTCGTGTGAACCACCCAGATGGCGCCCGCAGGCGTGAGCGACGAGCGCAGCGCGTCGAGTCGCGCGAGGTCGCCAACCTCATTCGCACCGAAGAAGATGATGTCGGTGTGCTTCTTCGGTGTCCGGCGCGACACGTCGTCGGTGCGCTCGGCGAGTTGATCGAGGAAGGATTTGTCCGCGACCCCGAGGACCGCGACCCGCATGCCGGGCTTGACGCCAAGCTTGTCGAGCAGCGAGCGCGGATTCCGGATCTTCTCCGCCCATTTCGCCGCAACCGGGCCGAGCTCGAAGTGCGCTACTCCGTCGGGGAACGTGACGTGGAGCGTGCCGGCATCGGCCTCGAGCCGCGAGATGGACTTGTGCGGGATCGCCAAGCGAAAGCTGCCGCGGAAGAGAATGTGGTCCGACTCCAGCAACGCCTTTCCGTCGGATCGCTTCCCCCCGAACTGCACCGTGCACTGCGCCTCGGATCCCATGGCGGTCGGAGGTGATGGGGTGATCGTCGTGGACGGTCGAAGGTAGCACGCCTGCTTCCGACGCGCCATCGATAGCACATTCCGTGACCACGATTGCATCTTTCAGGCTCGGCGGCCGACGTGCTGCCAGCCCCCCGACAGAGTCCAGCGCCCGTGAGTGATGATCTCTTCCAGCGCGTCGAGCGCGCCTTTGCTGGCACCTACGCTGTAGAGCGCGAGCTCGGTGGCGGCGGCATGAGCCGCGTGTTCGTCGCGACCGAGACCGCCCTCAAGCGGCGCGTGGTGATCAAGGTGCTGTCGCCCGAGCTCGTGAGCCCGGTGATGACCGCGCGGTTCATTCGCGAGTTCGAGGTCACCGCGCACCTGCAGCACCCGCACATTCTGCCGGTGCTCGCCGCGGGCGAGCGAGACGGACTCCTGTACTTCGTCACGCCATTCATCGAAGGGGAGTCGCTGCGCCATCGACTCGAGCGGGAACAGCGGCTCCCCATTCGCGACGTCGTACGCATCCTGAGCGAGCTCTCGAACGCGCTCGCGTACGCGCACGAGCGCGGGGTCGTCCACCGCGACATCAAACCCGAGAACGTTCTGCTCTCGAACGGGTTGGCTGTGCTCGCCGACTTCGGCATCGCGGCGGCGCTGGCGACGGACGGGTCGGCCGCTCAGGCGCCTGCCGCAACGAGGTTGACGGCCGTCGGGACGTCGGTCGGCACCGCCGGATACATGTCTCCCGAGCAGGTCGCGGGCGACCCGAATATCGATGGCCGGTCGGACATCTACTCGCTCGCTGTGGTGGGGTACGAGCTTCTCACGGCCAGTCCACCGTTCGTTCGCCCCACCGCGATCGCGACGATGACGGCGCACCTGACGGAGCCGGCGCCCGCCGCGACCGCAGCGCGCCCCGATACACCGCCCGCGCTGGCGTCGGCGCTGGCACGTGCGCTCGAGAAGGACCCCGCCGCGCGCTTTCAGACGGCGCGCGAGTTCGGCGATGCCCTCGGCATCTCGTTCACTGGCGAACAGGCGTCCGCGTCCACCGTGCGCAGGCGCCGGCCACAGCTCATCGCGGCTGCAGCCGTCGTCGGAATCGCGATCGCGGGAGCGGCCGTGTGGGCAGCGTCGCGAAGTCGGAGCGCCGATCTCGATGAGAACCTCGTCGCGGTCGCGCCGTTCGAGGTACTCGACCCGTCGCTCGAGATGTGGCGCGAGGGGATGGTGGACATCCTCGCCACGAACCTCGACGGTGCCGGTCCACTCCGTACCGTTCCGCCGACGCTCGTCGTCCGGCGCTGGCGCGGGCGACCGGACAAGGTCACCGTGACGGCGCTCGGCGAGCAGATGGGGGCCGGCGTGGCCGTGTTCGGACGGGTCGTGGGCGCGGGTGCCGATTCCATTCGGTTGACCGCGACCGTGATGGGCGTGCGTGGCAGCCGCACGTTAGGCGACATCGAGCTGCGCGAGAGCGTGCAGCGCATGGACCGCCTGGCGGACTCCCTCACCGTCCGGATTCTCGGCGCACTGAACCAGACCCGCGCGATCGCGTCGGTCCGGCAGGCGTCGTTCGTCTCGACCTCGCTCCCGGCATTGAAGGCGTTCCTCCAGGGCGAGCAGCACTATCGCCGATCGGATTGGGACTCGGCGGCGGTGTACTACCGTCGCGCCGTCGACGCGGACTCGATGTTCGCGCCCGCGCTCCGTCGTCTCAGCAACGCGCTCGCGTGGACGCTCGGCAACGGTGAACCCGGTGCCGCCACGGCCGCGTACCGCTACGCGCTCCTCGCCGGCCAGCGCAATCACGGGTTTGGCGAGCGCGATAGCCTCCTCATCGCTGCCGACTCCCAGGGCGCCGCGCTGAACCTGCGCAACGAGCAACCGGTGAACGTCAACGTGATGTCCAGGCGCGTGCTCGCCACGCTCGAGGAGGGGACGCGCCGGTGGCCGAACGACCCGGAGATCTGGCACCGGCTCGGGGACCTTCGCTTTCACTACCTCTACTTCGTGCCTAACGGGCGGTTCGCTGACGCCCGCCGGGCCTTCGACCGGTCCATCGCGCTCGACTCGGCGTTCGCGCCGTCGTACATCCACATGCCCGAGCTCGCGCTGCGCGCGCAGGATGTGGCGGCGGCCAAGCGCTACATCCGGACGTACCTCGCAACGAACCCTGAGGACAACCGCGCCGCACAGGCAATGCGCCTGACGGCCCGGTTGCTCGACTCCGACACGCGCGGCCTCGATACGGTGGCCCCAGCGGGAGATCTTCAGGTGGCCGGTCAGGCCCTCAACGGCCTCGTTCTCCTGATGGACTCCGCGGAAACCGGGCTTCACCTGCTGCGCGTCGCCGATTCGGTCGTGAGGAACGATCGGTCGTTGCCGGCGGTCGCGCGGCGTCAGGTGAGCGGAACTCTCGTGAGTGTGCTCGCGATGCGCGGCCGACTGGCCGAGGCGGCGGCACGCGTGGACACCGCGACGTGGTCGATTGCGCCCGAGCTCGGTCTCCTCGGCGCGCTCCCCGCAGCGCGCGTGGACTCGCTCATCGCGTCCGGCCTCGCGGGGCCGCCGAACACGTTGTGGCAGATCCCGAGTGCGTATCGATGGTGGGCACAGCAGGGTGACACGGCGCCGCTCCTTCGCGCGGAAGCGCGCTTGCCGGCGAACCTCCGGACGCCTAACGAGGTCGCCGCCATCCGGGCGCACCTCGCCCTCGCGCGACGGGACACGGCGGCCGCGCTGCGCGAGCTCGCGGTGGCCGTATCGGACACGGTGTGCAACATCAACTTCTGCTTCCAGTTCCGCCTGGCGAAGGCGCAGCTCATGTCCGCGAAGCGCATGGATCGCGAGGCGGAGCGGTTGCTGGAGCAGGAGTACATCCCGCTCGGGCCCGGCGGGGTGCTGTGGATGCTCGAACGCGGCCGAGTGTTCGAGCGGCTCGGCCGCCGGCCGGAAGCGGTAGACGCGTACGCGTACGTGTCGGCGGCGTGGGCGCGGGCCGATTCGGCACTCGGGCCTGCGGTCAGGGAGGCGAGAGAGGGGTTGCGACGTCTCTCCCCGGAAGGAAGGGAGTAGATCGTGTCATTCCGAGCGGAGCGGCGAAGGCGCGCAGTCGAGGAATCGTAGCGGTGTTGGTAGAGAGGCCCCTCTATTGGGACAACCGCGATTCCTCGACTGCGCGGCCTTACGGCCGCTCCGTTCGGAACGACAGGGCGGCTCAATCTCGCGTTCGGGGTCTCCCGTTCGGGGGCAGAGTCAGAGTCCTAACGCATCATTTCGTTACGCCAGTGGGCGGACGCGGAG
>DAINRQ010000071.1:7361-31019 GCA_036741775.1 Gemmatimonadaceae bacterium
GGGGGCGGCCGCACTCCCGATGCCTCGCCCTCGGCAGTCGGGCGCGGCGCGTTCGAACGCTCCGTTAGGAGTCTGACCCCTAACGGAGCTTTTTGTCGCACTGCCGAACCCTCTCTACAGAGGGGTTCTGCGATCGGTGAAATCCGCGTCAATCAGCGTCAGGCCTTCGAACGGCATGCCGGTAGAGGGATTGGCCCCTCGACCGGGATGCCTGCGATCCTTCGCTAACGCTCGGAACGACCGACGGTTCAATCTCGCCGCAAGGCGATGATGGGATCCACGGCCGTCGCGCGGCGAGCCGGGAGCCAGCTCGCCACCGCCGCGACCGCCGTCAGGAACACCGTGATCGCGATGAAGCTCGCTGGGTCCGTCGGTGACACACCAACGAGCAGGCTTCGGAGGATCGGTGTGATGGCGAGCGCCCCGACCAGCCCGATCGCCAGCCCGATGCCAGCCAGCCGCATCCCCTGACCGATCACCAGTCGCAGCACGTCTCCGTCGCGAGCGCCGAGCGCAACGCGCACGCCGATCTCCTGCGTGCGCTGGGAGACGCCGTACGAGATGACACCGTACACCCCGATCGACGCCAGCAGCAGAGCGATGCTGCCGAAGATCGAGAACATCGACCCGAACAGCCCGTACTGCCAGAACCCGAGCTGGCGCACACGTTCCATCGTGTTCACCTGGTAGAGCGCGACCGAGGGGTCGGAGTCGCGAACGGCTTTGCGGAGGAGCGGCGTGATCGCGGCCGGGTCACCGGCCGTCCGCACCACGAGCCCCATCCCGCGCCACACGCCGAAGCGCAGCGGCACGTAGGCGGCGGACTGCGGGTCGCGCTCGTCGAGGTCCTCGTTCGCGATATCGGGCGCGATACCAATGACCGTGAACCACGGTCCGGTGGAATCGTTCGCGTAGCGGAAGCGGCGGCCTAACGCGACGGAACCCGGCCACAGTCGTCGTGCCATCGTCTCATTGATCACGGCCACGGGCGTACTGTCGCGCGCCTCGGCGGACGTGAATGCCCGGCCGCTCACGAGGCGAATGCCGAGCGTCGTGAAGAAATGCTCCGACACGCCGGCGTAGAGGCCGAATGGTTCCCGGCCCGCTTCGGTCGGTTGTCCTTCGACCACGATGCCGCCCCCGTTCGCGCCGCCCGCCGCCGGAATCAAGCTCGACGTGAACGCCGCCTGGACACCGGGCAACGCCTCGACCCGCTGTACGATGTCCTCAGCGCGACGGGCGCGCGCGTGAATCGAGTCATACCGCGACCCCTGCATGTAGTAGCGAGTCGTCATGAGGGGCGTCGTGTCGTAGCCAGCGCTCGCCGTCTGGAGCCCGTAGAAGCTGCGGACAAAGAGCGTTGCGCCCACGAGCAGGACGAGCGACAGGGCGATCTCGGCGACGACGAGCGTGTTGCGGAAGCGACTCTTGCGGACGCCGGTGCCGCTCCCGCGCGCGCCGTCGCGCAGCGCCTCCTGCAGGCTGCCGCGCGCTGCCTGCAGCGCCGGCGTGAGCCCGAACAGGATTCCCGTGAGGATCGAGATCATCGCCGTGTACGCGAGCGTCGGCTTGTCGATCGCCCAGTCGATGTAGTACGGCAACGCATCTGACGCCGGGATCGCCCCGTCGAGCAACTGCAGCCCCCACGCCGCGAGTGGAATGCCGAGGACACCGCCGACGATGCCGATCAGCACGCTCTCGATCAGCAATTGCCTGACGATCCGATGCCGGCCGGCACCTAACGCCGACCGGATCGCGATCTCACGGGAGCGCGACGTCGCCCGCGCGAGCATCAGGTTGGCGACGTTCGCGCAGGCGATGAGCAGCACGAAGGTCACCGCGCCCATCATCGTGAGCACAATGAGCTTGATGTCGGCGGGGATGAACTCGTCGCGCAGCGGCGTGACGCGCGCGCCCCAGTCGGCGTTCTCGGGATGCTCGCGCGACAGCCGCGTGGCGATCTGGCTCAAGCCGGAGCGGGCCTGAGCGAGCGTGGCGTTCGGTGCGAGCCGCGCGAACGTGAAGAGCTCCTTGTTGTTCCGTGCAAGCCGTCCGTCCAGCTCGCGAAGCGGGATCCAGAGCTCGGCTTCGTCGGGAAACTTGAACCCGACCTCCATGACCCCGATGACCGTGTGGGCGATCTCGTTGAGAGTGATAGTCTTGCCGAGGATCTGCGGGTCGCGCCCGAACCGGCGCTGCCAGAGCCCATCGCTGAGCATGACGACCCGGTCACCGCCGGGCTTGTCCTCCTCTGCACGGATGCCGCGACCAAGCACGGGCGTCTTGCCGAGCAAGGGGAACAGGTTCCAGGTGACGGCGGCGCCCACGAGGCGCTCGGGTTCGTCGCCGCTCGCGAGCGTGAGGCTTCGTCCCTGCACCGCGCCGATGTCACGGAACGCCGTGGCCTGTTCGCGCCAGTCGACCAGGTTCGGCCACGCCACGCCAGACGTCCAGTCGTGCCGCGTGTTCACTTCCTGGAGGACGACCAGCCGCTCGGGATCCTCGAAGTCGAAGGGCCTGAGGAGGATGGCGTTGACGACGCTGAAGATCGTCGTGTTGAGCCCGATCCCGATCGCCAGGCAGGCGATGGCAATGATCGTGAACGATCGGCTACGGGCGAGCGTGCGGATCGCGTAGCGAACGTCGTGCAGGAAGGTATCCATGTCCGCTGTACGGACAGGATACCGAGACGGGTTTCACGAAACGGCGCACGGCCTGAAAGGGCGCAGGGCCGTGCGCCCTCAAGGGCCTTGCGCCTCTAAGGGTTCGCCGTTCCGCCGAGTTTGAGTAAGAGCGCCTTGCGAATCCTCTCCTCCAACCGACCCGTCGACCCGCACGGAATCCGGTCGCTGCTCGTCCCTTCCATGTTCTGCGCCTGGGCGCTGAACGCCGTCTCCAGCTCGGACGCACCCTTGCCGTCCGGGCGGATCATCGAGAGCAACGAGATGTAGATCCGATAGCTGTCCGCCGCCGGGCCCGTGAACGAGTCACCGCAACTCAGGTACGTCGACATCGCCTGACCGCCGAGCCGGCGGGACTTCCAGAAGTCGGTGTTGCCGATGCGACCCGTGGACGGGTCGAGCGTGCCCGGCGGAATCTCGAGCTCCGCGAAGACCTGCTTCAGCGCCTCGAACGCGCGCCCGGGCGCCGCCGGGATGGGCGCCTTCGCGTTCGGCAACACCGTCGTGCGGTAGACGTTCTGGTCGTCGACCGCCACCGTGCGCTCTGTCGGCATCCCGATCCCGGGGTCCTGGGACGGAGACGACGCACAGGCAGTCACGCCCGCGAACAGGAGGAGAGCTGGGAACCGGCGCATGATCACCTCGCTCCGAGTGTCGGTCACGTTAGCGCCCAGGTTGCTGTTCGGGTAGGAGCCGCACCTGAACGTAGCGCGACTCGTTGAGATACTGCCGTGCGATGTCGCGCACCAGGGTCGGCGACAGCATCGCGCGAAGCTCGGACCGCCGGAGGATGAGCCGCGGATCGTGGTCGTAGCGCGCCGCGGACGCGAGTGCGTTGAGCCAGAAGCCGTTCTGCCGGAGCTCGGTCTCCTCGCCGCGGCGCTGCATCTCGCGCACCTTCTCGATCTCCTCCGCCGTCGGCCCGTCGCGCTTGATCCGCTCGAGCTCGCGGAAGACGGTCGCCCGCAACGTGTCCGCGCGGTCCGGCGACGAGCCGAAGTCGATCGCGAACTGATACTCGGGCCGGGGATCGCGCTCGCTCGACTGGCTGACCGACACGCCGTAGGTGGCGCCGAGCTCCTCGCGAAGCACATCGCGCAAACGCATGCGCAGCACCTCGGCGAGCGAGGCGAGCGCATAACGATTCTCGCGCGTCCACTCGAACGGCCCGTTGAACACGATGACCGTCCGCGCCTTGGGCTCGGACCCGCGATGGACATCACGCGTCACGACCCCCTCCGGCGTACGCAGCCCGATGTCCTTCCACGTCTCCTTGCGCTGCGACGACGGCAGCCCGCCGAGCCAGGTCAGCACGAGCGGCCGGATGGAGTCGACCGTGAAGTTGCCGACGATGGTGAACGTGAAGTCGCTCGCGTCGGCAAATCGATCGCGGTAGAACCGCAACGATGCGCCGAGATCGAGCGAGTCGACCGTGGCGACCGTGACCGGCTTCGTCCGTGGATGATGGCTCGAGAGCGTCACCGACAGCGTGTCACCGAACGCCTCATCCGGCGAGAGCCCGCGGTTCGCGAGCGCGGCCCGCACGCGCTGCTTCCACGCCAGCACGGCCGTCGTGTCGGCGCGCGGCGCGGTAAAGTAGAGGTACATGAGCTGGAACGCCGTCTCGAGATCCTTCGGCGACGCTCGGCCGAACATCGACTCGGTAAGCTCGCCGATGCTCGGAGATGCAGTGGCAGCCTTTCCCGCGAGCGCCTTGTCCAGATCGACCTGACTGAAGGTCCCGACACCGCCGGCGGTCACGAGCGTCGTCGCCTCTCGCGCACGCGCGAACTCGTTCTGCGCCAGCATGGATGCGCCGCCAGGGCTCGTGCCGAGGATGAGCACTTCGTCGGCCTTGAAGTCCGTGGGCTTGAGGATGACGCGAACGCCGTTCGAGAGCGTCCAGCGCGTCACCCCGACTTCGGGAATGGTGGACGTGTTGACGATCGTCGCCGCGCGAGGCGTGCCCTCCACCAGCGGGCGTGACGCGTCGCCGTCGCTGTACGCCACGAGGTCTCGGCGGGAGACGGAGTCGAACACCGCCAACAACTGCCCTGGCGTTGGAACCGACACGCCCTCCTTCTCCGGCGCGTTCACGGCGATGACGCGGTTCTTGTCGGTCAGCCACTCGCTGGCGAGTTGGTCGACCTCCGCGAGTGCGATACCCGGAACCAGGCGCTGCGCGAGCCCATACTCGTACTCGATTCCCGGGAACGCTTCGTCGATCAGGAATGCGCGCGTGTACTCCGCGGCAAGGGGAGCAGACTCGCGCTTGTCGCGCTCGGCGTAGGCGCGCTCGTACGACCGCAGGAGATTCTGCTTCGCGCGGTCGAGCTCCGTCGCGGTGAATCCGTGTTTCTGCACACGGATGGCTTCGGCGAGCACGGCGTCGAGCCCTTTCAGCACGCCGCCTTCGGGGACGAACGCGGTAAGTGTGAATGCGTCGCGATCGCCAAGGAACGAGCTCTTGCCGCCGCCGGCGCCGATGAACGGCGCGTCCGGCTTCTGACGGATCTCATCGAGCCGATCGTTCAGCATCTGGCTGAACAACGACTCGGTGAGGTCATCGCGATAGCCGCCGACGGTACTGGACTGCCGGCGCGGCATCTTGAAGTAGACCGAAACCGTCGTGTACTCCGCTTCCTTGTCAGTGGCGATGGCAACGAGGGTCGAATCCTGATCCGGGACCCCGTACTTCTCCCGCGCTCGGCCGTTAGGCTTCGCCGGCACGTCGCCGAAGTGACTCCTGATCTGCTGTTCGATCTTGCCAACGTCGAAGTCCCCGACGGCCACGACGGCCATCAGGTCAGGGCGATACCAGTCGTCGTAGAACCGCCGCACCGCCGCTGGCTTGAACGTCTCCAGCGTCGTCTTGTCGCCGATCGGCAGTCGCTCGGCGTAGCGGGAGCCCTGGAGCAGGATGGGCAACTGTTTGTCCATCATGCGCGCATCGGCGCCGCGGCCGAGCCGCCACTCCTCGATGACCACACCGCGCTCCTTCTCGATCTCGGCCGAGTCGAGCGTGATCGCGCGCGCCCAATCCTCCAGGATGTCGAACGCTTTCCCTTCGATGCTGGCCGAGTCCGTGGGGATCTGCAGCTCGTAGATCGTCTCGTCGAAGCTCGTGGACGCGTTGATATCGGGCCCGAAGCGCATGCCGACCGACTCGAGGTAGCTGACGAGCTGGTTTTTCGGGAAGCGCGCGGTTCCGTTGAACGCCATGTGCTCGAGGAAGTGTGCGAGCCCACGCTGGTCGCCGTCCTCGACGATGGAACCGACTTTGACCACGAGGCGCAGCTCGGCGCGTTTCTCGGGCTTGGCGTTCTGGCGGATGTAGTAGCGGATCCCGTTAGGCAGCGTCCCGACGGTGACTTTCGGGTCGCGCGGCAGCGGTGTGGCGCGCGCGGTGTCGATCGTCGCGGCCGGCGGCCGGACGTCCGAGACGACCTGAGCCGAGAGCCCGGGCGGCGCGATCGTGGATGTAGCGATGGCGGCGCAGGCAAGCGCGTACGCAGCGTGAGCGCCGGCGCGCCACCACGAGTGTGCGGACATGGCGTAATCCCGAGTTGGGCGAGTGGGAATGCCGTAGACTACGCCGAGGTACGGATGAACAGAAGGCGTGGCTGGTGTGGTTCGGGGACGGGAGGATCGGACCAGGGGTCGGGCGCGTGTCGGATCGTGGCGCGGGAGCGCAAGAGGGAGCGCGACGCTCGTTGCGTCTTGCTGCGACACTACTGGAAGCGTAGGATCGGCATCGGATACGCCTTCCTCATCACGCCTGGAGGCTTCACACATGTCGGGTATCACGTCCGCAAGCTCTCCCCTCGGGCGGCGTGCAGCGCACGCACGTGCCCCCGGCTGGCCGGGCCGAGTGTTGCTCACCGCGATCATCGCCGTCGCGGCCGGAGCGACGCAGCTTTCCGCACAAAGCGGCACGATTGCCGGAACGGTGGTGTCCGAAGGAAGTCAGGTCCCGATCGCCGAGGCGCAGGTGCGCGTGACGGGGACAAACACCGGCACCACCACGGACGCGGCGGGCCGGTTTCGCCTGACGGGACTCACGGGAACGGAAGTGTCGATCGAGGTCCGCCGGCTCGGCTATCGGCCGACGACCGTGACCGGCCGAGTCGGAACAACGGATCTGCGCATCACAATGCCCGAGAGGAGCGTCGAGCTCGACGCACTGGTCGTGACCGGCACGGCCGGCGCGACGGAAAAGCGCGCGATCGGGAATGCCGTGTCGACCATCAAGGCATCGGAAATCACTCAGGTCGCGCCCGTCACCAGCATGCAGGAGCTGCTCGGTGCGCGCGCCGCCGGCGTCGTGCTCATGTCCGCGAGCGGCGCGGTTGGCACCGGCGCGCGCGTGCGCGTGCGCGGCACGTCGAGCTTGTCGCTCACGAACCAGCCGCTGCTGTACATCGACGGCGTGCGCGTGAACAACCAGGCTGCCACTGGGCCGATCGGCGCCCAGGCATTCGGGTCCGCTTCGATCTCGCGAATGAACGACATCAACCCCGACGAGATCGAGTCGATCGAGATCATCAAGGGGCCAGCAGCCGCGACGTTGTACGGCACTGAGGCCGCGAACGGGGTCATTCAGATTCTCACGAAGCGCGGCGCCGCCGGCCGATCACAATGGAGCCTCGTCGCGAAGCGCGGTGGCAATTATCTGCGGGATCCGGAAGGCCGGTTCCCGGTCAACTACGGGCGCCTCAACGCCACCGCGCCGATCGAGTCGATCGACATCGTCGAGCGCGAGAAGGAGCTCGGGCACCCAATCTGGGACACAGGCGACCTGAACGAATACGACCTGAGCGTGAACGGCGGAACTGACCTGTTCCGGTACTTCGTCTCGGGTGGGCTGGAGAATAACCAAGGCGTCGATCCGAGTAACTCCGTCCTCCGTCACAACGGCCGCGCGAACCTGTCCCTCGCGCCACACCGCACCGTGACGCTGAACGTCAGTACCGGTTACATCACCGGTAAGACGCGACTCGCCTGCGAAGCCGGGTGTGGCGGCCGCGTGTGGGGCACCATCCTGGCGAACCCGAACAACCTCGTCGGCACGGTCGCGCGCCAGCGCGGGTTTCACAGTGGAACGCCGCAAGAGTACAGCCTCCTCGTTCAGAACTGGCAGAACATCTCGCGCTTCACCGGCAGCGTTCAGCTCCAGCACCAGCCGATCTCGTGGTTCAGCCATCGCTTGAACGCCGGTACCGATCGCGCCGAGGAAGGCAATGTCTCGTTCACCCCGCGTGTGGACTCGCTCATTGGCTTGCCGGCGTGGGGCAACGCCGCGCTCGGCGGCAAGACGCTGCAGGATCGAAACGTGCACGTCAACACGGTCGACTACGCGGCAACCGCGACGTTCGATCTCCTCCCGTCGCTTCGGTCGCAGACCTCGTTCGGCGGACAATTCTACAACACCGAGACGGCGTTCGTCTCGGCTTCGGGCAGCATATTCCCGGCGCCCGGACTGACGTCGGTTTCGGCAACCACGATCGATCGGACGAACACCGAGGACCGCGAAGAAGAGAAGTCGCTCGGTTTCTTCGCGCAGCAGCAGTTCGGATGGAAGGACCGTGTCTTCCTGACCGTCGGCCTTCGAAGCGACGATCACAGCGCGTTCGGCCGGAACTTCGACCGCGTGTATTACCCGAAGTTCAGCGGGAGCTGGGTCGTGAGTGAGGAGCCGTTCTGGAAGCTCGGCGCCGTCGATGCCTTGAAGCTGCGCGCCGCGTACGGGCGGTCCGGCCAGCAGCCGGTGAACTTCGACGCGCTGCGGACGTACTCCCCGATCACGGGGCCTAGCGATGCCGCGGCCGCTACGCCGCAGAACATCGGCAATCCGGATCTCGGCCCCGAGCGCGGCGAGGAGTTCGAGCTCGGCTTCGACGCCGGGCTGTTCAACGATCGGCTCGGTCTCGAGTTCACGTACTACAACAAGAAGACGAAGGACGCGATCCTGAACCGCCAGATCGCGCCGTCGCTCGGGTTCCCCGGCAACCAGCCGTTCAATGCCGGCGCGATCCGGAACACCGGTATCGAGCTGCTCGTGCGCGGGCAGCCGTGGAATCGCGGTCCGGTGACGTGGGACATGTCGGTGTCGTTCGCGACGAACGACAACAAGATCCTCTCGTTAGGCGCACCGGTCTGCGCCGACCCGCTCGTGGCGAACGTTCCCGTGGGATGCCTGAGCTACGTGATCCCGGCTGGCACGCTGGCCCAGCGCCACGCCGTCGGGTATCCCGTCGGCGGCTGGTTCGAGCAGAAGGTGCTGAGCGCCGAATTCGGCCCCGATGGCAAGACGCCGACCAATGTCCAGTGCGCCGACGGCCGCGGCGGCTCGATGCTGTGCACAGGCGCGGATGGCCGGTTCGGTACGCCGGACGACGCCCCGGACGTGTACCTCGGACGCACAGTGCCGAAGATCGAGACATCCCTCTCGAACACGTTGACACTCTGGAAGAACATTCGGCTCTACGCGCTCGTGGACTACAAGGCCGGCTACCGAAAGCTCGACGGAAACGCACGCGCCCGCTGCTCGATTTTCTTCCGCTGCCGCGAGAATTTCTACCCTGAAGAGTTCGAGCCCGAGATCATTGCTCAGACCACCTCGAGCAGCAACCTCGTCGACTACTGGTTCGACAAGGGCGATTTCGTCCGGCTGCGCGAGGTGTCGGCGAGCTACACGATTCCAAGCCGCTACGCGGCGATGATGCGCGCTGCTCGCGCGTCGGTATCGCTCGCGGGGCGGAACCTGGGACTCTGGACGGACTACGGAAAGCGCGGCGGGCTGGACCCGGAAGCGTTCTTCCTCAGTGGGTCTCGCGGTGGTCAGGCGTTGTTCGAGCAGACGACGATGCCACAGCTCTCGCAGTGGGTCGTCACCGTCAACCTCGGCTTCTGATGCGACTCCTCAACCGCGATACGGGTGACCTCATGCTGACCACTCGCAAACCAGCACGGCGGTTGGTGACTCGCGCAGTTCGCGTGGGCGCGGCCGCGGTGTGTCTACTGCCCATGTCGGCGTGCGAGCTCGACAAGCTGCTCGAGGTCGATGCGCCGAGCCGCATTCCGGCCGAAACGATTCAAACCCCGGCGAACGCAACCCTCCTCGTGAACAGTGCGATCGCCGACTTCGAATGCGCCTACAACGCGTACGTCGTCGTCGGGGGCCTGATCGGTGAAGAACTGGCCGACGGCATCCAGACGGCCGACCGGTGGCCGTACGATCGTCGCACCGTTGCGCCGATCGACAACCGCTACTCGACCTTCTCGTGTACCGCGATCGGGGCGTACTCGCCACTGCAGAGCGCTCGCACGCAGGCGGAGAACACGCTGACGTTGCTCGAAGGGTGGACGGACGCCGAGGTGCCGAACCGGGCGCAACTCATCGCGACCGTGTCGGCCTACTCCGGATGGAGCCTGCTCTTGCTCGGTGAAGCATTCTGCAGCATGGTGGTGTCGATCGTGACGCCGGACGGTACGCTGCAATACGGCGGCGAGATCGAGCGCGACAGCGTCTTCAAGCTGGCCGAAGCGCGCCTGACGCAGGCGATCAACGGCTCGACCGACGCGTCGATCACGAACATGGCACTGCTTGGCCGTGCGAAAGCGCGGCAGAACCTGAACCGGCTCGCGGACGCAAGGGCGGACGCAGCGCAGGTGCCGGCGAACTTCGTGCGAAACATCTCGGCGTCCGCGGCGACGGCCCGGCGGCAGAACCGCGTGTTCAGCGAGAGCAGTTCGATCTCGAGCAGCTCGGTCGTCGCCGAGCCGTACCGCAACATGACGGATCCGCGCGTTCCGTTCAGTCAGCCGAATCCGCCGCGCAACACGGTGACGGGGATCCCTGTCGTCTTCCAGACGAAATACCTGGACGCCGCCGCCCCGATCCCGTTCGCGACCGGCGACGAGGCGCAGATGATCATCGCGGAAGCCGAGCTCGCGGCTGGTAACCTCGCGGCAGCGACGACGATCATCAACTTCTTCCGCGAACGCGCTGGTCAGGCGCCGTTCGCAGGCACGACTGCGGCCGAGGTTCGCGCCGAGCTCATCGATCAGCGGCGGCGCGAGTTCTTCCTCGAAGGGCAGCATCTCGGCGACCTGATTCGTTACGGGATCACGCCGACGCCGGCGGTCGGCACCGCGTACCACGGTGGCGGGAACTACGGCTCACAACTGTGCATGCCACTCCCCGACGCCGAGACGAGAAACAACCCTAACGCTGGATAGCAGGAAGGAATTGGGGTCAGAGTCGAATAGCATCGTCCCACCGCCGTCGGCGGTGGGACGATGCTATTCGACTCTGACCCCAATTCACGGTGTTCAGGACCGGTCGCCGAGCGACACGAGCCGGTCTGACCTCGGCGGCTGCTTCCCAAGGGCGAAGACCAGCGCCGACGGTAGCGACAGGTAGAATCGCGCTCCATTCGTCCCGTCGCTCTCACCAGACAGGTCACCGCCCATCGCGCGGGCGAGCTCGCGACTGATCGTCAGGCCCAGCCCCGTCCCGCCGACCTGCCTCGTTAGGCCGCTGTCGAGCTGCACGAACGGCTCGAACACGGACGCGAGCTTCTCCGGTGGAATGCCGATTCCGGTATCGGTCACCGCGATCTCCACCGTTGGACCGCGGTCGCGGACCGTGACGGTAATGCGACCGCCCGCCGGCGTGAACCGCACGGCGTTCGACAGCAGATTCAGGAGAATCTGTTCGACGCGCGCACGATCGGCCCGCGCGACGACCGGGATATCACACCCAATGCACTCGCGCGTCAGCCCCTTCTCGTCGAGCAGCGGCGACACACCCGTGAGAATCTCGGTCACCACCGCATCGATGCGCACGTCGCTGATCTCGTAGCTCAGCTTCTGCGCGTCGAGCCGCGTGAAATCCAGGATGTTGCCGATGAGCGCCAGCAGATGCCGCTGGTTGTAGCGCACCCGCTCGAGATCCCGACGCTGGTCCTCCGTCACCGGACCACGGACGCCGAGCTCGATCAGATCCACGTATCCGCCGATCGCGTTGAGGGGCGTCCGCAGCTCGTGAGACATGGTCGCGAGGAAATCCGCCTTCGCGCGGTTCGCGTCCTCGAGCCGCGCGGCGAGCGAGCGCGACTCCTCGTTCTGCCGCGCCAGGTCTGCGTGCGACCGCTGCACCTGCTCGGCCATCGTATTGAACGCGTCGGCGAGACGCCCGGTCTCGTCGCGTCGAACGACGTGCGCGCGCTGCGAGTAGTCTCCTGTCGCCATCGCATCCGCGACTGCGGTCAGGTGCCCAAGGGGGCGCGTGATGTGACGGCTCAGCAGCCAGGCCGCGATGATCCCGATCACCAGCATCGCGATCGCCACGACCATGTTTCGGCGCAGAAACGTCGACGGCCGGGTGAGAAACGTCTCGTACGGCGACTCCGCGATCACGCGAAATGGCGTGTTCGGCACCCGGGCGATCACCCCCACATACCGCCGACCGGAACCGCGCGTGTAGCGCATCACGTTAGGGACGTCCTCGTCCCGGTCAGTGGTCAGCGATGGCACCGGTACAGGACGCCCGCCGAGGCTCGCCCACACCGATCCGCTGTCCGACGCGAAATAGACGGAGACGCTGTCGGTCCCCATCAAGCCGCGAAGCTGGCGTTCGAAGTCCGGGCCCGACGAGATCACACGCCGTTGTACGAGATAGCCCAGCACGCGCCCGCTCCCGCTGACCGGAGCGCCCACCCAGTAGTAGACGGAGTCGGCGCGGCTGTAGAGATCGCTCACCGGCGGGCCGTTCCGTGACAGGCCGGCGATCAGGCGTCTCACGGGCTCGTCGCTCCCGGGGAGCTCTGGATGGGTCGCAACACGGACGGCTTCGGCGGTGGAGCGGAGCTCGGCGACGATCGCTTGGTCGGGGCTGGTGGGCGCGAGCGCCGTGATGAGTGCTGCCGTGACCGAACCCTGGCGACTCGCGGTCGGGGTCGTCAGCTGCGCGACGACGTCAGCGTCGGTCGCGACACGTCGCAGAATCGCCGCGCGCTGCTCGGTACTGCGCTGAGCCAGCTCAGCCATCTGCCCGGCGAGGCGCTGCAGCCGGTCTATGCCGCGAAGCTCGCTGGCACGACGCACCTCGACGTAGCCGGCCCAGGTGAGGCCGACTGCCAGTGCGGACAACAAGACCGAAATCAGGAGCGGTAGCTTCCGCTCCAGGGAAAGTGACGCGTGGCGTGCCATTCCGGCGACTGGGGGACGCGCGAGCTACGCGGCGAATGTGCCCGCCCCACCGACATGACGCAAGCGACGCACCGGACTGGAGTTTAGAGAATGCGCGCCTTCCCCACCACAACGGTCACGTTGTCTTCCCCCCCGCGTTCGAGGGCCAGGTCGATCAGCGTTCGGCAAATCGACTCCGATGAGACCGGGCGCGACACGTGCTCCCGGATCTCATCGTCGCTCACGTGCTTCGTGAGCCCGTCGGTACAGAGGAGCATCACGTCCGGCCGCTCGAGGTTCTGCACCAGGACCTGAGGGTCCACCTGCGCGCTGCCGAGGGCGCTGAGGAGCACGTGTTTGAGCGGCGACGCCTCGGCCGAATCGTGCGTCATTGCGCCCGCGTCGATCATCGCCTGCGCCATGGTCTGATCCGTCGTGAGGCGCGACAGGGTTCCGTTGCGAAGGCGATACGCGCGGCTATCGCCGGCGTGCACGATGAACGCGCGCGGCCAGATTGCGATCAGCATGGTGAGCGTCGTGATCGCCGACCCTGGCTCGCCCTGCTCGTCGAGTTGAAGGAGTGTTTCATGCGCCTCGGCGAACGCGGCGCGAATGCGATTCACCATCTCTTCCTCGCGCGCCGGGTCCGACGGGAGCGAGACCTCGGACATATCGACGAGGTATTGCGCAACCGACCGAATGGCTCGCGCACTTCCGTTCGCGGCCTGCGCGAACGCGCCGACACCGTCCGCCACGAGGAAGACATAGCCGCGCGAGTCCGCGGAGTGCGCCGTGAACGCGCTTTCCGGGATGCTCGACGCATGGACCTGCATCGCGCGATGGAAGCTCGCGATCAGGAAGTGATCGGCGTTCTCGCTACGGACGTGCCCGCGGTGGGTGAGCCCGCAGACATCGATCTCCGAGGGGAGCGGTTTCTCGAGCGCACGCGCATCGGTGACGACACTAGGCATGGAGCCTCCGCGGCGGAGAGCGGTCTGCCGACAGCATGTCACGAGAATGGCGTTGGCGCAACACGGCTGGCGGGCGTCTCGGGAGGCAACCCGGTTGCGCAGCGGGTTGACTAACGGCATCGGCGGCCTCGCCAGGGGTCGCGACGACCGTACGTTCGCGTCCAACCTAGCCTCCCGAGGATCGATGCCCTGCTCCCTCGCTCGCGGATTGTGGGTCGCGATACTCGCCAGCGTTACTCCTGGGGGCGTCACGATCGGATCGACTGCCGCGGCCCAGGTTCCGCGCCTCGAGCGGACGCGGGAGATCGGGTGCGAGGACTGTGGGGACGCACGCCAGTTCTCATCGATCTGGGACGTGACCGTGACCGAGGCGGGCGAGGTGCTCGTGGTAGACCGCGACGAGCCGACGCTCCGCATGTTCGACGGGACGGGCCGGGTGTCATGGTCACGCGGCCGACGGGGTGCGGGCCCCGGCGAATACACCTACGCGATGCGTGCCGCGCTCGGAGCGGGCGGCTCGGTGCACGTCGTGGACATGCGGCTGCGCCGGCTCACGCGGCTCGCGAGCGACGGGGCTGTGATGAAGTCATTGACGATTCCCTTCTTCCCCGCCGGCGTTGCCGCGAGAGCGCGTCACGGCGAGCTCGTGATTCTCACCGACAACTTTCGCGGAATGGGAACACTCGAGCGCTGGGCGCCTGGCGCCGACGCACCAGTGCGCGTCACGTCGTTCAAGATACCGGAGCCAGGCGGCGGGCATATCTTCTCGCCGTCGGTGGCGGTGGCGCCTAACGGCGTCGTGGCCTTTCTCCCCACTGGCGAGCGATACGAGATCCAGCGGCTTTCGGCACGCGGCCAACCGCTGCCCACGCTGAGCCGCGACATTCCGCGACCGCGCAGGACGCCGGAAGAGATCGCCGCGTCGCGCCAGCGAGCGCAGATGGTGGGCGCGGCGAAGGCGGGAGAGGAACGAAAACAGGCGAGTCGGTCGCGGCCGGTCCTCCCGAAATCCGACCCGATGGAGTTTCGGCCACACGCCGCGACCGACGGCCTCCGCTACGACGACGCCGGGCGGCTCTGGGTACGCACCATGCGAGCGATCGGGAACTCCACGGTCTTCGACATCTTCGGCGCGAACGGGCAGTACATCGGCGAGGTCACGGTGCCCATGGCGGTCGAAAGCTATTCCCTGGCGGGACAGTTTCTCGCGACGTCCGGCGACAGGGGAGATGGGGTACCCGTCGTCGTCCTCTGGACCGTACGGTGACCGGGTGTGGACCGTGCCGCGTGATTCCGCTCTACCCGTACCCCTGCGATTCCTCGACTCCGCGGCCCTCGGCCGCTCCGCTCGGAATGACACTCTCGCCGAATGGATGCCTAACGTGGCTCGGGCGGAGTTGCGGGCTTCGGGGGTGCCCAGAAGCCCGGCGTTCCACGTGCCCCCTCCGCCGTCTCTCGCCCGAACAACGCCGCGTTGAAGACCACCCGGAACGTGCCGAATGGTTGTCCTCGCCACTGCGGTCTGAAGCCGATCAGGACCACGTGCCCTCGCCCGTGCTTCACATCGAGCGCGGCAGCCTGGCCGTGGAGATGCTTCTCGCCGAGCAGGTAGCCAGAAAGACGAGGGGAACCCGCCGGCGCGAACTTGGCGAGCACCGCCCCGTCGAAACCGTCGAGCGTCGTGAAGACCGGGCTGCCATCCACGAAGATCTTCGCCCGCTCCGGCATCCCCGCCATCACCGGGTGCGCCGGGTCGGTCGCGACTTCGAGGATCGACCCGCTCGCGAAGTACTCACGCCGCGCCACGCCGGCCACGACGTTCCGAACCGGCAACGCGAGGGCATCGATGGCGAAGTTCGCGCTCTGGTTGAGGCACACGAGCGTCCCGCCCGCGCGCACGAATGCGTCGATCGCGCGGACGCCGGCGTCGCCGACGCCCCCTGCATAACGCGACGGTACGGTCCCACTCGCGAACCCGTCCATGATGGACCGCGGCGAGTCCGACGCCATGAGAATCACGTCGAAGCGCGACGCGAGGTCGCCCGCGCGGATGTCGGCGGGCGCCAGCGTCGTGTAGCGGAAGCCATACTGGTCGAGCAACCACTCCGTCCACCCCTCGTCCATGCTCGCAGTCCAGGGCTTGAACAGCCCGATACGCAGCCGCGCCGCCGGCGTCCCGCCCGCGCCAAACGACACTCGCTCGGCGCGGAGGGAGAGGTCGCGCGCCCAGCCCTCGAGCCGGCTCACCGGAATGCCCGAGACGACGTAGCGCGCGCCCTGCCCTCGCCCTCCGGGAACGAAGCGCACCGCGCCTCCCGCCGCCAACGCCTGGTTCACCAGCCGGAAGGCATCGTTCTGCGCGGGATCGACGGCAAGGCGATCACCCGATCCCGTGACCGCCGCCGACGGCGCGACGATTCCCGCCGCAACCGAGTCGGTCGTGAAGGGCGCGTCATCCGACGCGCGCCAATCCGACGCGGTGCCGCGCACCGGTCGCATCGCCGCGCGAGCGTCCGCGCCGAGCGGCGTCCGGACCTCGACCACGTTCACATCCATCTGAAACGGCAGCGTCCACCCCGCCGCGTCGTAGGGCTGCTCCGGCGGACCGTCGGGATACTCACGGAGATCCGGATAGTCCTGGATGTCGAAGAGCTGGCGAACGAGCTCACTGAACTCCTGATCCATGAGGATCACCCAGCTCCCGCGCCGATGCGTCGAGCCCTCGAGCGTGAGGTCGCGCTCGAGTTGATGCACGCGTACACCGTTGAACGCGAGGCGTCGCAGCATGGCGACCGCGGCGCCGGGATCGCGCTGCGTCTGCGGAATCACGTAGGCGTACGGCGGCTCGGACGTATAGCGTCGGATCGCGTCGCGTCCCGCCTGGTAACGGTTGTAGAGCAGCTCCTCTCGGTACTTCGCCGCGTAGTCGAGCGTCGCCATCGACGCCGTGTGCATGTAGTCCACCGCGTCCTTGAGCCGCCACCAGCCGCCGCGCCACGGGCTCGAGTAGAGCGACTGCGGCCGCAAGTCACGCATGCCCGCCGGGAAATCCGAGAGCGTATAGAAGTGCGGCGTCGCATAACGATAGAGCGCCGTCTCGGTCCAGTACGAGTTGATGTTCTGCAGCATGGGCATGTAGTCGATGTAGCCCGGGTACCACGCGTCGAACCCCGTGCCCATGTGCGTCGCGCCCACCTGCCCCTTCGACTCGAGCGCCTGCGCGATCGTCATCCCGATGGTGTTCACCTGCCGCGACATGAGCGCGGGCGCCCTCGGCGCGATCGGTTCGGCGAACGGCGGGAGCCAGATACGCGTCGGGAACGGCGACGACTGGTGCTGCACGTAGATGATCTGCGGCTCCCAGTGTCGCCACATCCGCGTCACGACCCGCGACTCGACGACGTTCAGCATGTACGCGTCGCGGTTGTTGTCGTGGCCGATGTACTTCTGATACAGCTCGTGTAGCGGCGAGACCTCGTACGGCGTCCCGACGTTCTCGCGATACCAGTTGACGACGATGTTCTGGCCGTCGGGGTTGATGGACGGCCAGAGCATCAGCACGGTATTGTCGAGGATGACTTTCGTCTTCGCGTCGTCGGCGCGCGCGAGATCGTAGCCGAGCTGAATGGTGTGCTGCGCTCCGGCCACCTCGGATGCGTGGAGTCCGCCGCTGATGTCCACGAACGCCCTCCCCTCCTCCGCGAGTTTTCGCGCTTCAGCGTCGGTGAGGCCGGTCGGGTGCGCGAGCCGCTGCGAGATCTCACGTAGTCGCTCGATGCGAGCGAGGTTCTCGGGGGAAGATATGAGGACCAGCGTCCACGGCCTGCCGTTGGATGTCTTGCCGACGTCGATGAGCCGGACGCGATTGCTGGCCGTCGCGAGCCGCCGGAAGTAGCCGATGGTCTCGTCGTACGTCGCGAGCTTGAAGTCCGCGCCCACCGTGAAGCCGAGCACCGACTCGGGTGACGGTATCGCGGGATGCTGCGCCAGCGGAGCCGAGCTTGGTACCGCAGCAAGGGTTAGAACGGATCCAATCAGGAAGAGCCAGCGTGTGCAGGTCATCGGCATCGACGATTTTGGGTATCGATGTTTCGGGTGGAGTTGGCGGCCAATATGGACGTGAAGCGGGTCACCCGTAACACTGCTTCCGAGCCTCATCGCGCGATTGGGCATCGCGACCGGTCCGGGCGGGGAAACGGCAGGAGACAGGATGGACAGGATGGACAGGATGACGAAGATGACTCGGCCGGCAGCAACGTTGGTCTCACCAGCGGCCTGAAAGGGAGGGGGAACAGGTCGCAGGGACGGTGGCGTCCCGGGCGGCTGTTCCCTCTCTCATCTAGGCCGCTTGCGCGAGCGACCGTGCGCCGCGTGGGTCATCTTCGTCATCCTGTCAATCCTGTCCATCCCCCTGCTGCCTTTTTCCCCACTTGGACCGGTCGCGATGCGAACGAGGCGCGATGAGGCTCGGAGAAGGGCTCCGGCCACGCCCGGCCGACGCTAAATTCCGTCAAGTACTGGGCTCGCGAGGAAGATCGGAGCCGAGGATCGGAGCCGGAGCCGAGCAACATGAGATCTCAGTCGACACCCATCACCCGTTCAGCATTCCGCGTAGCGGCCATCGCCATCCTGATGGGCGTCCTCGCGGCCTGCAGCTCGGAGCGTAAGCCGGCCATCGAATCACAGGTCGTGTACTCCGACGCGTTCACGATCGACACCTTCTACGCCTCGATGCAGGGGCCGTATCGGGTAATGAAAGTGCAGCTCGCCGACAGCACGTCCCACGAGCTGCTCTGGGTCGTCGGGTACGAAGCGGCGATCGTGGACGCCGACACGCGCGAGCCGAAGTCCTCGGAGTTCATGTGTCACTCCAACGTCGACCTCGACATGGCGCGACACAGGCAGATCTTCGGGTGGCGGAAGTATCCGAGCCGGCGTCTCTTCACGTTGTCCGAGGGGCAGACCGAAGTTCGCCTCCCCGACGGGTTCGGCATCCCGCTCCGGTCCGACGAGCCACTCTCGGTGACCGCGCAGGTGCTCAATCACAACTATACAGGAGAACCCGTCCGCGTCCGTCAGCGCGTGACGGTGCACTTCATCCGCGACCGCGCGCTCGAGCGTCCGCTCGTGCCACTCTACCAGCGTGGCGTGAACACGCTCGTTCGGCTCGACGGCCCGGCGGGCGGCTACGGTGAGGAGGTCGACGAGCACGCGGCCCATGACCATGGCGCTGACGGGATGGCCGCTGACACCATGCCCTACCGTGACAAGAAAGGCCGGTCGTTCGCGGGGCACTGGGTCGTGAAGCCGGGGCGCGAGGTCCGCCGCACGCCGCTCGACGGCTGGCTCGCGCTCCGAGAGGACATGAAGATCCACTTCGCCAGCGTACACCTGCATCCGTTCGCGGAGTCGATCATGCTTCGCGACGCGACGACCGGTGACACGATACTCGCGAGCAAGGCGCAGAATCACGGCTCGCGGGTCGGACTCTCGCACGTCGATCAGATCGCTTCCCGGGAAGGCATCACGCTCCGCAAGGATCACGAGTACGAGCTCGTGAGCGCCTACAACAACACGAGCGGCGTCGATCGAACGGCGATGGCGGTGATGTACCTCTACGTCGAGGATACGGAGTTCAGGCGCCGCAGGTAGGGCTCGGAGGCGACCGCGGTTTCGATCCACGTTGCAATGGACCGTTCCGGCAGTCGCAGTTCGGACCACCGGCCGGCACCTCGCCACGGGATACCAGCCTCGACGCAGGTTTCCACTCATCCCGCCTAACGTTCGTCTCATCCCCGCGCTTCGCGGCTCGACGCTCGCTCACAGCGCACCGCATCACCGCCCCGCATCTTGAAGGCATCACGGCTCGTCGTCTCTCCCACTACCGTCGCCTGTCGTGCCGATCTCGTTCACCGTCGACCCGAACTCCGGGCTGCTGCGGACCGTCGTCACCGGCAAGTACTCCCGGGATGACATGATTACGTACACGAACGAGCTGCGCGCCCACCCGCATCTGGACCGCGTGGAGCGTCGCCTCGTGGACGTCCGTCCCTCGGCCATCGTGAGCGCTGATGAGCTGCTCGACCTCCTGGTCCTGGAACACGACGTCTGCGGCAGTGGCCGGCGCACGGACCGCCGGGCCATCCTGCTGACGTCGGAATCGGGCCCGACCCTGGGCCGCGACCTCGTCGTCGCCGACCGCCGGCACGCCGGCGTTCCGGTCTCGTATCGCGTGTTCCGTTCGTCGGCACATGCGTACCGATACCTCCACGTGGAGCCGCGATTCCCGGTGGAGCGACCCCGCTCATCGATCCGGCGGTTTACCAGAGACGCAGGAGACTGAAGCGGCCGCCTTCGGCTGT
Organism: Gemmatimonadaceae bacterium; assembly: GCA_036741775.1. Classification (GTDB taxonomy): domain Bacteria; phylum Gemmatimonadota; class Gemmatimonadetes; order Gemmatimonadales; family Gemmatimonadaceae; genus JAJKIV01. Next base: position 27,570 of record DAINRQ010000071.1, read on the forward strand.
AGGAACGGGTACCGCGCTGGCAGAGTCTCGAGTAGCGCATAGTCGAATCTCATCGCGCCATCGAGCAGGACGCGGAGCACGCGGCAACGGCAGACGCGGAAAGGGCCGCGGTACACCTCGCACGCCTTCATCCCGATGCGTGCGGGCTGGTCGGAACGGCGATGGGCGCGGATGGGGCGGAAACGGCCGGATGTCGCGAATCGGAATCGGGAGTCGAGAACGGCTCTCGGGGGCCGTGGCGTCCCTGGCGGCGGTTCCCCTCTGTTCCTCGGCCCGCTGGCGCGAGAGACCGCGCCGCCGCCCGAGTCATCTTCGTCATCCTGTCCATCTTGTCCATCCCCCTCCTGCCGTTTCCCCGCCTGGACCGGTCGCGATGCCAACTCGCGCGCTGAGGCTCCGACAGAGGAACGGCAAAAGACAAAAGACAGGATGGACGGGATGAACAGGATTACGAGGATGCCCTGCGCGGCGGCACGGTCGCTCGCGCCCACCACCACGATGCTCGGACCGCGTGTTCCGGCTCACGGCCGGCTTGCCTCGACGCTACGTTCCCTGGGTCTCCCCGCAGAGTGCCGATGATGGACCGCGTGAGCCAGGACATTCGCATCGCCCTTCGCGGCTTCCGCCGCGCGCCGTCGTTCACCGCCACCGCCATTCTGATTCTCGGCATCGGGATCGGTATGGCGGTCGCGATGTTCACCGTCTTCGACGCGGTGCTCATCCGCACGCTTCCGGTTCGCGAGCAGGACCGGATCGTCGAGTTGTACACGTACCGCGGGGACCCTAACGCCGACTTCCATCTGCTGCGCGGTGACCTCCCGCAGGTTGCCGCCACGAGTCGCACGATGCGTGACGTCGCCGGCGTCGCGCACTGGGGAGCCGCCAGCAGCCCATACCTGGACGGCGAGCGCTCCTTCGTGTTCAACCGGGCGGTCGTCACCGGCAACTTCTTCGACGTGCTCGGCACGCGTGCCGAGCTCGGTCGCATGCTCCGCGCGTCCGACGAGGGCCCGGGCGCCGCGCCGGTGATGGTGCTGAGCCACACGACCTGGCGCAAAGTCTTTGGCGGGGACTCGAGCGTGATCGGCCGACGACTCGTCGACGCCTTCGGGCGAACGAGCTATCAGATCGTGGGCGTTGCTCCGCCAGGACTCGACTACCCCACCGGCGCGGGGCTCTGGATCCCAGCGTGGCAACCGTCTACCAACCTGTCGGTCATTGCCGTTGCCCGCCTGGCGCCTGACGCGCGTCCTCAGGCGGCACAAACGGAGTTCCTCGGCACGATGAGGCGGCTGTTTCCCGACCGCGAGTTCGACGGCGCTCACGTCGAGACGTTCACGCAAGCCGTCGTCGGCGATGTTCGTCCCGTTCTCGTCGTGCTGTCAGCGGCCGTCGGACTTCTGCTGCTCATCGCTTTTGTCAACGCCGGCAACCTGTTGCTCCTTCGTGCCACGAGTCGTGCGCGCGAGCTCTCGATTCGTCGAGCACTCGGGGCGACGCCGGGTGACGTGGCGCGGCTGCTCGTAGCGGAGAGCACACTGCTCGGTATGGGCGGCGGTGCGTTAGGCCTGGTGTGCGCGGTTGCACTGATCCGAGTTCTGCTTGCTGTGGCGCCCTCCGGGCTCCCACGGACGGACGTCATCGCGCTCGGCGGCACGCCGCTCGGCATCGCCCTTGCCGTGACGTTCGCGGCGGTGCTCGTCTTTGGCGTGATCCCGGCGCTGATGGCATCGCGCGGACAGCTCGCGACGCCGTTGCGGTTCGACTCGCGCGCTGGCACCGAAGCGAGAGCCCGCCGCCGTCTCCGATACACGCTGGTTGGAGCACAGGTCGCCCTGGCGCTCGTCATGCTCGCGGGCGCCGGCCTGCTCGCGCGCAGTCTCGACCGGTTACAGCGGATCGCCCTTGGCTACACGCCCGAGGGACTGGCTGTGCTCGCGGTCTCGGTTCCGCCGAGTGAGTACAGCGACCCGGCGGGCCAGTTCAACCAGACGAAGATGAACGATCTGGGTGAGCGGCTCACGTCTGCGCTCGGGACGGTACCGGGCGTAACCTCCGTCTCGCCGATCCTGATCCCTCCGTTCCTCGGGAACAACGTTTTCATCGGCCGACTCGATCGCGAGGGGCAGACCGAGGAGGAGATCAAGTCGAACGCGTTCGCGCCAGTCGAGGTCGGCGGGCCGGACTACTTCCGCACGCTCGGCATCCCGATTCGCAGAGGCCGAGCCTTCACCGACGCGGATCGTGAGACGGGGCCGATGGTCGCGATCGTTGGCGAAGCGATCGCGCATCGCCTCTGGCCTAACGAGGATCCGGTGGGCAAGCGGATTCGGTTCTGGGGGCCCGATTCGACCACCTGGCGCACGGTCGTCGCGGTCGCCGGTGACATCCGCTTCAGGTCACTGCGCGAGTCGAGCGCGACGGTGTATCTCCCCTGGCGTCAGGCCTACTGGCAGGGGTTCTTCGCCATCCGGACCACCGCGGAGCTTGCGAGCGTGCTGCCTGCGCTTCGACGAACGGCGCGAGAGGTCAGTCCCGAGGTCGCCGTCTGGCAAGCGACGCCGATGACCGATCTCCTGAGCGAGCCGCTCGCCCAACCGCGGATGAGCGCGATCCTGTTGGCCGCGTTCGCTCTGGTGTCGCTGACGCTGGCGGCCATCGGGCTCTATGGCGTGATGGCCGCGGCGGTACGCGGGTCCACGCGCGAGCTCGGCGTCCGCGCGGCGCTTGGCGCGTCGCCGGACCGGCTTCGACGCGGAGTTCTGCGGCAAGCGCTGGGCGTTGCGGGGACCGGTGCGCTGGTGGGATTGGCGGCGGCGCTCGGTACGTCGCGGCTTCTGGGGAGGTTGCTCTTCGAGGTGAGCGCGACCGACCCGATCGCGCTCGTGGGTGCGGCGGCGCTACTCATGGTCGTCGCGTTCGTGGCGGCGTATGTCCCCGCACGTCAGGCGACGCGCGTCGACCCGGTGACGGCGCTCCGGGCCGACTAGGCTTCTCATGCCGACGCCGCGGCGTCGATGATCAGAACTCGCCAGAGACGACCTGCATCAACTCGACCAGCTCTCCGCTGGGTCCGCGGAAGAACATGTTCTTCGCGACCGTTCCACTCGACGTACTCACGGTCTGAACCGCGGAGGGATTCCGCCCTCCCGCTTTCCGCACGCGCTCGGCAGCGGCTTCGATGTCGCGGACGTCGACGCCGAGGTGCTGGTAGTATGGTGCCGGGCCCGTTGGCGCCGTCGCCGATGCCGGCCGCTCGGACAGCTCGAGCACGAATTCCTGCCCCGGGAACTTGAGCAGGGCCATCTTCACCGGACGCGGGGTCGGCGTAGCGTTCGCGCCGGTCACGGTCAGCTCGGTGATGCGCTGCGCGACCTGGAGATCGAAGGCGGTCGTGTAGAACGCGATCGACGAATCCAGGTTGGAGACGACGAGCATCACGTGATTGAA
>DAINRQ010000072.1:0-28124 GCA_036741775.1 Gemmatimonadaceae bacterium
CGTCCAGGCGCAGCTGACCCTGCTCCCTCCCCTATGTTCACTCGCCTCGGCCTCGGCACGGCCCCATTTTAGACCCCATGTCCGACCTCGACGCACGCCTCGAGCACGCACTCGCTGACCGCTACGCCGTCGAGCGACAGATCGGCCGCGGCGGCATGGCGATCGTCTATCTCGCGCGCGACCTCCGGCATGGGCGGCGGGTCGCCCTGAAGGTGCTCGCGCCCGAGCTGGCGCAAGCGCTGGGTCCCGAGCGGTTCCTGCGAGAGATCGACATCGCGTCCCAGCTCAGCCACCCTCGCATTGTTCCGCTGCTCGATTCTGGCGCCGCGGACGGACTCCTGTTCTACGCGATGCCGTTTGTCGAAGGCGAATCGCTGCGGCAGCGCCTCGATCGCGAAAAACAGCTACCCGTGGACGACGCGGTCGAGATCGCCAGGCAGGCGGCAGCTGCACTGGTGTACGCACACGCCAACGGCATCGTGCACCGGGACGTCAAACCGGAAAACATCCTGCTCTCCGGCGGCGAGGCCCTCGTGGCCGACTTCGGGATCGCGCGAGCAGTAACCGCAGCCGGCGGCTCGCGTCTCACGGAGTCCGGCATCGCGTTAGGCACCCCGCTGTACATGAGCCCGGAGCAGGCGAGCGGCGAGACCAACGTCGATGCTCGAAGCGACGTGTACTCGCTCGCGTGCGTCCTCTACGAGATGCTGGCAGGCGAGCCACCGTTCACCGGCCCGACGGCCCAGGCGATCACGGCGCGCAAGCTGAGCCACACGGCGCCGAACGTCGCGCTGCTCCGCGACAGCGTCCCGTCGACGATCGGAGACGCAGTGCGCACGGCGCTGGCTCCGGTGCCCGCCGACCGGTACGCCACGGCGGCGCAATTCGCCGAGGCGCTCCGGCCGAGGGGAGCGACAGCGCCGTCTCAGCGCCGCGAGTCGGGCGCTGGTGGTGGAGCGCGGAGATGGCAGCCGGCGCTGTGGGTAATGCTGGGGGCGGTCGGGGCACTGCTCGCCACGTTCGCCGTACGCCAGTGGCCGGGGCGGGAAATCCCCGAGCCGTCGGCACTCGTGCGAATGACGGGAGCCCTCCCGCCGGACGTGACCGTGACCCGAGGCCCGGGGTACAATGCCTCGTCGGTGGCGCTCTCGCCGGACGGGCGCACGCTGGTGATCGCGGGAACGAGCGCCAGCGGACAGTTGCTGTACCAGCGCCCGCTCGATCGGCTCGAGGCGACTCCGCTCGCCGGCACAGAGGGCGGATCGAGCCCGTTCTTCTCGGCGGACGGCGCCTGGATCGGGTTCTTCGCCGATGGGCGGCTGCGGCGCATCCCGGCCGGAGGCGGTGCCGCGGCCGACATCACCGCACTGTCAGGGTACCTCGGGGGCGCCAGCTGGGGTTCGGATGACCGGATCGTGTTCACGACGGGGTTCAACGGACCTGTGTACGCGGTCAACGCCGCTGGCGGCGAAGTCGACACGTTGACCCGCGTCGAAGCGGAGGAGACCGGCCACAGCCAACCCGAGATCCTGCCTAACGGGCGCACCCTCCTCTTCGAATCGCGAGGACGGATCCACGCGCTCGACGTCGCGAGTGGGCGGCGAGCCGTGTTGGCGGAGGGCAGCTCGCCGCGTTATGCCTCCACCGGGCACCTGATCCTCAGCCGCGGCACGGTCCTGCTGGCCGCGCCGTTCGATCCAGCGCGCCTCGAGCTCACCGGCCCGCCCGTGCCTCTCGTCGAGGGTGTCGCGAGCGACGGTATCGGGCAGGTGCACTATACAATCTCCCGGAATGGGACGCTGGCGTACCTGCCGGGCGCTACGACTCACGCGCTCGTGCTCGTGGACGAGAACGGGAAAGAGCGGTTCGTGACCGACCAACCGCTCGCGTTCCAGAATCCGCAATTCTCTCCCGATGGAGGGCGCCTTGCTGTTGCCACCAGTCGCCGGCTCAACGAGGGCAGCGACATCTGGATTCATGAGCTCCGGACCGGCGCGGCCTCGAGACTCACGTTCGAGGGCGGACGCGCGCCGGTGTGGACGCCGGATGGCGCCGCCGTGACATTCTCGAAGCTGGGCGGGCGGCAGGGCATTTACACGAAAGCCACGGACGGTCGCGGGGATGCGGAGCTCGTGCTCGCGGTGAACGATTTTCATTGGCTCATCGGGTGGACCCCCGACGGCCGTACTCTCGCGTTCGGCGCATTGGAGCCTACGAAGGACGGTACCTCCGTCTCCTCGATCAGTTCGCTCACCGCCGGCCAGACCAGCCGAGTGGTGGGGCCCGGGTCCGTCTGGGGCGGGCGGCTGTCGCCGGACGGCCGCTGGCTGGCGTATTACACGATGGAGTCCGGACGCTTCCAGGTGTACGCGACTCCGTTCCCCGGAGGACGCGCGCGGTGGCTGATATCGGAGGACGGAGGGCGCGACCCGTCGTGGGGACCGAACGGCACCGAGATCTACTACCGGAGCGGCGACCGCCTCCTGGCGGCCCGGATCGATACGGCAGCCGGCGTCCGCGTACTCGAGAGACGGCTCGTCGTCGCGCCGTTCAGGCCGCCGCTTTACGATGACTACGACGTCCACCCGAATGGTCGTACGATCGCGCTCGTCCGCCCGCGGGATGAATCCATGCGTGATATCGTCCTCGTGCTCGACTGGTTCACGGAGGTTCGGCGCGCGGCGGAGCGGTGACCCTCGGCTGCACGTCAACCGACGGCCACTGGATCGTCTTCGTGTGCCGTCAGAGCGCGCCGTCCTGCCACGGTCCCCAGATCGCGAACGTCATCCCCCGAGACGCACCGGCGTCGATCGTGGACCCCATGATGTTCAGGAAGAGCGAACGGCCGTCGGGGCTGAAGCACGCGCCCGCGAACTCGTCGTTGTTCGCGAGGTTCTTCGCAAAGTCGAAGATCCGCCCGTCGCGGGTGAGCCCCCGGATGTACTGCTCCCCCGACCCGTCCTCGCAGATGACGATGCCGCCGCGCGGGCTCACCGTGATGTTGTCAGGCCCATCGAGCACCTCCGCCGACGGCGACTCGAAGACGAGCGTGAGCTCGCCGCCGTCCGCGTCCGTTGGGCGGTATTGCCACACCTGGCCACGCCCCGCGTCGCCGCCGTTGGTGCAGTGGAAATAGATGCTGCGGTCACCGTACCAGCACCCCTCGAGCCGCCCGAAGCGCGCGCCGCCGCGGTCGTACCCCTGCGCGAAGACGCCCATCGAATCCCACGCGGAGTTCCGGTCCGGATCATCGATGTCCACCCACACCACTGGGAGCCTAACGCCCATCCGCTGCCCCTGCGAGAGGTCCACGTTGCGCCGCCCCTCGATGGCGAGCATCTGCAGCCGGCCGCCGGCGCGGAGGACGCCGCGCTGCGCCGGGATGAAGCGGTAGAACCCGGCGAGGAGGCGGTCCTCCGTCTCGTACACGATCCCGGTCTCGGGGTCCACCGCCACCGCCTCGTGCACGAACCGCCCCATCGCCTTGAGCGGCACCGCCTCGACCTCGTCCTCGGCGGACGCCGGCACCTCGAAGATGTAGCCGTGCTGCTTCCCCCACCCCTGCACCGGTCCGTCGGTGACCTCCTCGCAGGAGAGCCACGAGCCCCAGGGGGTGGGACCGCCGGCGCAGTTGATGATCGTGCCGTTGAGGCTCACGAAGTCGCGGACGAGCGTCGCCGACCCATCGGGCGCGAGGCGGACCTCGAGCGATGTGCAGCCGCCGCCGCCGCGCGGGTCGTACGCCCGGGAGGCGTCGCCCTTCACCTTGGCGGTGAGCGGGTTGTCGCGATTCTCATGGTTGCGGATGAGCCGCACGTTCCCGTTAGGCAGCGGGAACGCGGCCATCCCATCGAACGCGTTCGGCGTGGGGTTCCCGTCCGACATCGGCTTCCCGGCGGTGCTCAGCACCGTATACGCGAACCCGGCGGGAAGGGCGAGCTCGGCGCCGGCGGGTTGGATTGGGCCGTAGCCTCCCTCTCCGCGTCCGGCACGACGGGGGGCCGGCGCACTGCGAGCCCCCGGCCCGCCCGGCGTGGTAGCGCAGGCCACGAGCCCCTGAAGCGACGGTGCGAGCGCGGTGGCGCCGGCCACCCGCGTCGCGCGACGGAGGAAGTCGCGCCGGCTGGATGAGCTCTGGGGACCGATTCGGTGGTCGTCCATGGGAGATGCAGTTGTGGAGAGCAGTTCCCCGCGATCGCGGTTCCTGTCAGGACCACGCAGGGGCCATCGCGTTCCGATATCGGTGTGCGATAATAGCGATGTCACGCGCTTCGGCAACGGGAGTGCATCCTCGGGAGCCAGCTGGTACCGCTTCAATAGGCCGAGGTGGGAGATCGTGACGTCCCTCGCGCGGCGGGCAGCGCACCGGTGCCTCGAGCGCGGTTGTCATTCCGAGCGGAGCGCCGAAGGCGCGAAGTCGAGGAATCGTGATCATCCCGACCGAGGGGCTCTCTACCAGACGTGCGCGATTCCTCGACTGCGGCGCTTACGCGCCTCCGCTCGGAATGACAACACCTTGTGACGTCTCTACGTTCCCGTCCCGGCCAGCGTGGCGTCGTCAGGCAACGGCGCGAGCGGAGGGTCGAAGTCGAACCCGAACAGCCTCGGATTGGCGCAGATGACAGCCGCCGCGACGACACGGAACACGTAGTTGTAGGTCTCCGTCGGAATCTCGCTCCGGTGCTTCTCCAGCACCGCCCAGAAATTCCGGTTCGACGGAGAGCGCGGGAGCGTCCGGATCAACCGCAGCAACCGCGTCTCGCCCATGTTGTAGGACGCCATCACGAGCAGCCCCGAAGCCTGGGCGTCGGTCGTGTAGAGGTCCTGGAGGTAACGCGCCGCGGCCGTCGTGGCCAAGATCGTGGACTTCGGGATCGGCTCGAGCGGGACTACGACAACCTCCGCGGCGCGCTGGAGTACGCGCTCGACCGCGGGCACGTCGACAAAGCTGGTCGGATGGGGGAGGCGCTCGTCCGCTTCTGGATCGCGCGTGGCTTCCTCACCGAGGGACGCGGGCACATGGATCGCATCCTCGCCGCGAACCGGTTGCGCGCGGAATCCGGAAGCGCCTGCCCGACTCCTCGTGTCGCACGGGGTCATGACGACCATGCAAGGAGCCCCTACCGAGGCGGCGCCCGGGTTCGAGGAGGCGCGACGGCTCTTCCGTGACGCGGGGGACGAGCGCTCCGTGGCGCTCACCCTCAATCACCCGAGTTAGTCGTGCTACCTCACTGGAGAGACGGCCCGAGCGATAATCGCGACTCGCGGTTCGCGCAGGCGTGGCTGGCGCGAGAGAGCTGGCGGCGGAGCGCTAGACAGGTTGTGAACACCAACCACGGTACAATTTCTTAAATTAAACCTATCGGCCCTTCGGGGTGTCCATCAGACATTCCAGTCATCAGGCGGATAGCGAATGCGGCGCCGAAGCGAAGCGGTACGGCCGACGAACAACCCCGACCCGGCGGCATTCCTCCCGCTCCCCAACCTCCCGTACCTCGTCATGCTCAGCATCGCCGAGCAGCCGCGGCACGGGTGGGCGATCGTCAAACGCATCGAGGAGCTGAGCGAGCCGCGCGCCACCCCCAGCTCCGGTTCGCTCTACCTCGCCATCGCCCGCCTCGAGGAGCGCGGGCTGATCGAGGAATCACCCCCGCCCAATGAGTCCGTCGACCAGCGCCGCACCTACCGCCTCACGCCGCTAGGCCGGCGCGTCGTCCGGCTCGAGACGGCACGACTCGCCGAGCTCGTCGGGCTTGCGAAGCGATGGCTCGGACCGGAGGACAAACGGTGAGCCGCATCGCCGAATCCCTCTTCCGACTCGCGCTGCGCCTCCTGCCTCGGGGCCTCCGCACGCGCGCGGGCGACGAGATGCTCGAGCTGTTCCGCGACCGCCTCCGCGACGCTCCGCCTTCTCGCCGGCCGTTCATCGCGTTAGGCGAGGTCGGCGGCGTGATCGTCACCGCCATCCGTGCCCGGCACGCCGACTCGTGGACTCGGGCGACCGCACCGACCCCCGCTGGTCCCACCGCGCCTCCCTGGGATCCCGCCGAGCCTGCCGACCCTCATTTCCCCCTCCCGTTCCCGGAATCCCCTCGACGAATGCACATGGAACAGCTTTGGTCCGACGCTCGCATGAGCCTTCGCATCTTTCGGCGAAGCCCCGTTCTCGCGCTGAGCGCGGTCATCGCGCTCGCCTTAGGGGTCGGGTTCACCACGACGATGTTCAGCATCGTTCGCGGCGGTACGCGGCCACTGCCGGTCGAGAACCCCGACCAGATCGTGGCGCTCACCCGCACGTCGACCCGCGGGTACGACATCGACCCCACGCCTTTCGACTACCTCGCGTGGTCGCGCGTGCAACGCAGTTACACCGGATTGGGCGCCTTCGAGGAACGGAACATGAACCTCGGCGGGGACGACGCGCGCCCCGAGCGCCGCACGGGCGCGGTGGTCACCGCATCCACATTCTCGCTGCTCGGCGTGCAGCCCCTGCGCGGCCGCGCAATCGTGGCCGAGGACTCGCGTCCCGACGCGCCTCCAGTCGTCGTACTCGGTCACGACCTCTGGCAGGCCCGCTTTGCGGGCGATCCAGACATCATCGGGCGCGTCGTGCGCGTCGACGGGACACCGCGAACCGTGGTGGGCATCATGCCGCCGCGATTCGGCTTCCCCGTGCGAAGCTCGATGTGGCTGCCGCTCGTCATCGAGGGGGAGCCCGCGCCGACGCCGCGGGGCGGAGGAATGCGCGTCTTCGGTCGATTGAAAGACGGTGTGACGTTCACCCAGGCGCGCACGGAGCTCGCCACCATTGCCGCCGGCCTCGCGCGCGAGCATCCGGCTACGCACAAGGACCTATCGGCGCGGGTCCTTCCCTTCTCCGAGATCGAGATGGCGCCGAACACGAACGCCATCCTCTATCTGATGCTCGGCGTCGTGTCGTTCGTGCTGCTCATCGCGTGCGCCAACGTCGCCAACCTGCTCCTCGCGCGCGCAGCGATGCGGACCCGCGAGCTCGCCGTACGCTCGGCGTTAGGCGCGAGCCGTGCGCGCATCGTCGCCCTTCACGTCACTGAGTCGGTGGCGCTCGCGACGGTCGGTGGCCTGCTCGGGATCGTCGTCGCGAATACCGCGGTTCGTCTCTTTGCGGCCGCGACGGCCGACATCCTCGATGCCTTCTGGATCGACTTCCGCGTCGACTGGGCCGTCCTCGTCTTTGCGACGATCACAGTCGCCGTCGCCGGCATCGCGGCGGGGCTACTTCCCGGCCTCCGGGCGTCAGCGACCAACGTCGTCGAGGTGCTGAAGGACGCATCGGGCGGGTCGACTGGTCTCCGCGTCGGTCGAATGGCACGCGCGCTCGTGCTGGCCGAGGTGGCGCTCGCGACCGGCTTTCTCATCATGACGATGACGTTCACGAAGACCGCCGTCGCCCTGCGCGCGATCGACTTCCCGTTCGACGCACGTCACATCTTCGTCGCGCAACTCGGTCTCACGCAGTCGGCGCTCGGTTCGGTCGAGGCGCGCGAGCGGCTTGCCCGCGATCTCACGACACGGCTCGACGCGACGCCAGGCGTGGCCGCCAGCGCACTCGTGAGCGTCGCGCCTGGACGCGGCGCCGGCAACTGGAGCTTCTCGCTCGACGCACCACCGTTGACCGCCACCGCATCGGAGCAACCGACGACGGGACTCGTTATGATCACGCCGGGATTCTTCGACGTCGTCGGGGCCCGTGTGTTGCGCGGGCGCGGCATCGAGTGGAGCGATAAACCCGGCGGGCCTCTCGCCGCCGTGGTGAACGCGAGCTGGGTAAGCCGCTTCTCGCCCGACCGCGAGCCGATCGGCCGCAAGATCTGGCTCGGGGAGCGGATGCTCGAGGTGGTCGGTGTCGTTCCGGATCTCCAGATACAGGATCCCGAAGACCGACGTGGCGACGGCGTTTACGTCTCGATGCTTCAGACGCGTCCGTTCGCGGTCCGAGTGCTCGCGCGCGCTCAGGGCAATCCGCTCGCGCTGACCCCGGTGGTGCGTGACGCCGTGGCGTCGATCGACCGGGACCTCCCGCTGTTCGAGGTTTCGTCGCTCTACGACGCGATCTACTCCGAAAAGAAGGTGCTGGACGCGTTCGGCGCGCTCTTCTTCGCGGCCGGAGTCGGCGCGTTGCTGCTGACGATGGTCGGCCTGTACGGCATCGTGTCCTTTGCGGTCGCGTCTCGCACGCGGGAAATCGGGGTCCGCGTCGCCCTCGGCGCCTCACGCGGCAACATCGCACGCCTCGTGATCGGCCAGGGCTCGAAGCTCATCGGAATCGGAGTGGCGGTCGGTCTCGTGATCGCGGTGGGGTTGTCGCACGCGCTCGCTGCGGCGACGGAGTTCTTCCAGCCCGCGGGCGCGCTCACGTACGTGGCCATAGCCGGCGCGCTCGTCGCGACCGCGGCAGCGGCGCTCGTGCGACCCGTGCGCCGCGCGCTTGCGCTCGCGCCGGTCGACGCGCTCCGGCGTGAGTAGCGAGGGTTACGGAGAACTCTTGGCGGTAGGCGAATGCGAGATCTCATTGGCGCCCGTTCACACTTCCACCAATCGATTGATCGGCCGGGCACGGACCTCTCGTGGGAACTCGCTGTTCCTGAATCCTATTTTGGTGAGGGACGCTTCCGCGGGGGAGAGGAGTCCACTCGCGGCCATTGCCGAGAACGATCGGCGAACTCGAGACGGAAGCCAGGAGAGTTGCTCGTGAAGCTCGTAAGACTCGCCGGTGGCGCGTGGTCTCTGCTGCTTGTGGCGTGCATCGGTCCGGGACAGTCGCGCGACCCGCGTGCGGCGCTCGATGCCCAACTCGTGGAAAATTCGGAGCAGCACGGCATCCCCGCTCAGGCGGTGCTCGTGCTGCACGACGGCCAGGTGCTCTATCGCAACCAGACCGGCCTCGCCGACGTCGAAACGTCGAGAGCCGTGCGGCCTGACGACATCTATCCCGTCTATTCAGTGGCCAAGCTGTTCGTCAGCACACTCATTTTCGAACTGGCCGATCAACATCGATTGGAACTGGATCATCCGGCAAGCCGCTATGTCGCCGGCTTGCCAGCGACGTGGCGCGACGTCCGCATCGATCAGTTGCTGAGCCACACGTCGGGACTGCCCGACTTCTTCGATGGCGCTGACGGCCCCTTTCCGCCGACGCGCGATGACGTGTTCCGCACGCTCGGCGACAGGCCGCTCTTCGCCCCCGGAAGTGAGCAGCGCTACACGCAGACGAACTATCTGGTGCTGCAGGCCGTGCTCGAAGCCCTTCACGACGCTCCCTATCGTGAGATCGTCCGGACGCGGATCACCGAGCCGCTCGGGATGAAGAACACCTATCTCGGGCTTTCCCGCGCACCGCGCGATCGCCTCATCTCTCCATATCGCGGCGAAAATGGACGGATCGTACGCGATCGAATGATCGCATGGCAGGACTACAGCATCGCGCATGCCGAACTGTTCACGACGCCGGAGGACCTCGGAACATTCCTCACCGCCGTCGCGCGCGGCCGATACGCGCGGCCCGAGATGCTGACGCGCGTGTGGCGCCCTTCGCGCCTCGCGAACGGTGAGCTGACCTCCTTCGCTTCGGGCTGGGACTATGGCGAGGCCGACGGCTTTCGCGAGGTCGGGCACGACGGCGGCGTCAGGGTGCGCGTGCGGCTGCTCTTCCGCGGCGATGATCTCAACGATCATCATGTCATCGTCTATCTGACGAACGGGACGCGCGACGGAGTATGGACGCGGCGGCTCGTGGAGTCGGTCCAGCGAATCGTGCTGCGCTCGGCGGTTGCCGACACGAACTGAGACAGGGCCGACCACGCCGTCGTGGCGACTCAGCGATGGAACGTCAGCGTCACTCCCACCGTTCGCGGTGGATTCGTCAGGTGGCCGACGCGCGCGAGCGTCCCCCGCTCGCGGTCGAGCGCGAGCAGTGCCCGCTCGTCGGTGAGGTTGTTGACATAGACCGCTGCGTCCCACGAAGCGCGCGAGATGCCCGCGCGCAGGTGGAACAGGCTGTACGCCGGGAGCTCCGGATCGAACCGGAAGGTGGACTGGGTCAACGGGCCGCCGATCGTGTTAGGCAGTGTGCCCAGATCCACAGTGCCGAAGCTGGTGGCATGGTCATCGATCTGGGTGAACCGCGAGCCCACGTAGTTGAACGTGCCGGTGAGGAACCCCTGCGCACCTGCTCTCAACGGCCGGCGCAGCGTGACCGCGGCTGCAGCCTGCACCTGCGGCACGCTGGGCAGTCGTTTCCCATTGCTGATCCCCGATATCACGCTCACACTGCCAGCGGTATCGGTGGATGTCACCGTCGATCGAAGCTCGGCCTCGGTGAGTGTCGCCGACGCGGCGAAGTCGATGAACTGGTTAGGCGCCATCGCGAGCTCCAGCTCGAGCCCCTGGCTGACGGACTTCGGCACGTTGAACACGAGCCGTGACGAGCAGGTGCCGGCCGTGACGGGAACCTGAAGATCGCGAATGTCCATGTGGAATGCGGCCGCGTTGAGCGAGGCACGACCTCCCATCCACTGCGACTTTGCGCCGACCTCATAGTTCCATACCGTTTCGCTCTTCCACGAATCACGGCCACTGAAGGTGGCGAGGTCCTGCTGAGAGCAGACTGGTTCGTTGAGGGGATCGTTGATCCCGCCGAGCCGGAACCCGCGCGATGCCTGCGCGTTGAAGGTGAGCCGGTCGTTCGCCCGGAAGGTCGCGATGAAACGAGGGGCAAGGCCGTCGTCGCTCGTCGAGCCGGGCATGGACACCACCGACGTCCCCGTGTTGTCGTTGGCGAAGATGCCGTCAAACACCTGGTCACGGTCCTCGGTGAAGTCGTAGTACCGCAATCCGGCCGTGACGTCGAAGCGCGGCGTCAACGACACCGTTGCCTCTCCGAAGAGCGCCGTCTGTCGCAGGTCGTACGACAGGTCGGAGAAGAACAGCACGTCGCGCGGTGCACGGAGTCCCGTGGTCGGGATCTGCGAGGCCGCCTCGAAACCCGAAACGAACACCTGCTGCCCGTAATCGCGCTTGGCGGTGCTGAAGAAGCCGCCCACGAGCCAGCGGGCACGGCTACCCGCGTTGCCGGCAATACGAAGTTCCTGTGTGACCACGTTCGCCGTGGTCGCATCATTGAGCGGAGAGTCGAGCGTGTACACGCTCTCGGGCAGACCAATGCTCCCACCCGTGACGCTCGCCGTCAAAGCGCCGCCATCACGAACGACCAGGATGTCGCGCGCGGCATACGACGTGATGGACGACAGATTCACGCGGCCGAGATCGTACCCCACTTTGAGATCGCCGAGCACGAAGTCGTCCGTGAAAGGCTCATCGATCTGAATGAAGTGCCGCCGCTCGCCAAGCGTCACGGCTCGCCGTGAGGTCGTAAAAGGATTGGCGAGAATGTTGTACGCGTCGGCGCGGTTCCATCCGTCGAACTTCACCGACTGATGCACGATGCGCGGGACGATGCTGAGCTGTTCGGTCGGTTGGAGTAGCAGAGCAGCGCGCACACCGCTGCGCCGTCCGGTGTTGACGGCATCATCCACCGCGAGCGTCGGCCGCACGGCGTCCATGTATCCGGCGAACTGGTTGTGGTAGGCGGCGATGCGCCCGGCCGCTCGACGCCCAAGCGGCACATTGGCGCCGAGCTTGACGTTGCCGCCGCCGTTCCCGCCCTGGACCGAGCTGCCCCCGATCTCACCGAAGGTGCTCCTTACGCCGAGCTGGGGCTGGTTGGTGATGTAGCGAACCGTGCCTGACAGCGAGCCCGATCCGAACAGTGTGCCTTGAGGTCCCCGCAACACCTCGACGCGCGACACGTCGAAGAGATCGAGGTCCGGCGTGAACAGCGAGAGTGAGACGGGCGAGTCGTCGAGGTACACGCCCACCTGTTCCTTCACCCCGGGCTGATCGCGAGCGATCTGTCCGGCGGACGCGCCACGGATCGCGACCTGGCTCTGTCCGGGACCGAGGTTCTGCACGCTGAAGCCCGCCACGTTAGCGGCGATCGACTCGATGTTCTCGACGCCGCGCTCGCGCAGCTGGCGCGCCGTCGGCGCGGCGATCGAGAATGGCACGTCGGCCAGTTCCTGCTCGCGCAGCGTCGCCGTGACGACCACGGACTGCAGCGGGAGCGGGTCGAGAACGAAGTCCACGTTCGCTGCGTCCGAGACCTGCACGCCGCTGCGCGAGATGCGCCGGAAGCCGAGCTTCATCGCCGAGACGGTATAGGTGCCCGCGGTGAGGCCTGTCAGAGTGTAGGCACCTCCCTGGATCGTTCTGGCGCTGCGCGTGAGGCCCGTCACTTCGTGCGTGGCGCTGACGCGTGCGTCGACAATCGCATTACCCAAGGAATCTCGCACGACACCGCTGACACGGCCGGGCGGCGTCTGCGCCGACGCGCCGGGGAATGCCGGGAGAGCAGCGACGATGATCGCGACTGCAAGACGAGACGATGAGGACATTGACCACCATGGTGCGGGTTGATTCAGGCGCGCTGTGCTCCCGACTTCGCATCTACGCCCGCACGCCGGCGATCGGATTGCCGCCGGTCACGTGTCTCCGCCAGGCGGAGTGAGACCGTCATCGCGTCGTCGCGTGCGAATCACGATCTGGCCGCGCGCGCTCCGGCGCGCCGCGACCGACGGCCTCTGCCGTTTCACGACAACACGGAAGGTTTTTTGTTGCGGCGAGCCCGTGGCTCTGGCGTCCCAGGTCGCCCCGGAATCGTGGGCGATGGGGATCTTGTCAGCCGTGTTGCGCGGCGAAATGCGGTATACCAGAATTGTATACAAGCCACACCACAGTCCTCCTCACCGGAGGCCGCCACCTTCCAGGGATCAGTCATGAGAGCCTGCATTTCGGGCAGTTTCGCGCTCCTTCTCCTGTGCGGAGGCGGCGTCCACGCTCAACAAGCGTCGCGGTTGCAGGTCGGAACGCCTTTACGCGCGACGCTGGCGGCGGACGATACGCTGCGATACGAGCTGAATTTGCCGAAGAGCCGCTTCGTCGCCGGCCGAGTGGATCAGGACGGTGTCGACGCCACGGTGACGATCACGGGGCCGACAGGCAGGCGTGTGCAGCGGGCGGCGCGCGTCGGGCGAGGCGGCCCGGAGACGTTCGCGTTCGCGACCGACTCGGCGGGCCGCTACGTGATCGAGGTGGCGCCGGCGACAGCGGGAAAAGGTGGCGCCGTACGTGTGCAGCTCACGCGTTCAGAGGCAGTGGCCACCACACCCGAAGGGAAGGTGGACCAGGCCGCCGCGCAGTTGTACAAGGACACTCCGGGAGCCGTTGTCGGAGTCATCAAGGGCGGCAAGCTGGCGTTCGTGAAGGGCTATGGCGCCGCGGATCTGACGTACGGGATGCCGTTCACACCGGAGACGCCGACCAACATCGGTTCCTCGACGAAGCAGTTCACCGGGTTCGCGCTCGCGCTGCTGGCATCGCGGGGCAAGCTCTCCCTGGACGATGACGTGCGGAAGCACATTCCCGAGCTCAAGGACTTCGGTAAGAAGATCACGGTGCGTCATCTGCTGTCGCACACGACCGGATACCGCGAGTTCATCAACACGCTGATCATCGAGGGGCGTCAGGTGCTGGAGGGCGATTACATCGCCCCGGACGAAGTCATCAAGGTGATCAACCGGCAGCCGACGCTGCAGAATGAGCCAGGCGCGGAGTTCAACTACAACAACTCGGCATTCAGCCTGGCGACCATCGTGGTGGAGCGAGTGACCGGCCGCCCGTTCTCGGAGTGGATGCGCGACGAGGTGTTCCTGCCGTTAGGCATGACGAAGACGTGGGTGCGCGCGAATCCCGGTCAGATCATTCCGGGCCGATCGAATGGGTACATCCCGGGCGAGGGCGGTTTCCGCGAAGTGCGGGATCTCCACGGCTCAGCCGGCGCGGGCGGCATCTATACGACCCCCGGCGATGTCGCGAAGTGGTTCCGCAATTTCAAGACTGGGGAGCTGGGCGGGCCGGCCGTGATCAAGGAGATGACGACGTCGTTCGTGCTCAACGATGGAAAGCCGTCGAACTACGGGTATGGCGTGTTTCTCGACTCGACTCGCGGTGTGCGGCGGTGGCAGCACGGCGGCAACGACGTCGCGCACAGCTCCACGTTCGTCTATTACCCCGACCTCGACGCCGGGTACGTCGTGTTCAGCAACTACCAGGGCGTTCCGGGAGGAATCGCCAACGTCGTGGCCGAGGCCTTCTTCGGCCAGCACATGACACCGTCCCAGCGCCCGACCGCGACCGCAGCCTCGAGTGTCGAGGTGCCTGCCGCGACGCTGCGGCGTTACGCCGGCAAGTACGAGATGACGACGCTCGGCAACCTGCTCCTGACCGTGGAACTGCAGGGCGGCCAGCTGCGACTCGAGGTTCCGGGTCAACCGACGCTCCCGCTGCGGCCGACGTCCATGACCTCGTTCGAAGTGGTGGGCGCGCCCGCGCAGATCACGTTCAACGTGGCAGCCGACAGCTCGATAGAAGGGATCACATTCAATCAGGGCGGGCAGCACCCGGGCCGACGCGTCGTGGAGAAAGCGGTGGACCTCGCCGCGTTCGTCGGTCGCTATTTCAGCGAGGAGCTGGAGACGTTCTACGACCTGAGTGTCGAGGACGGGAAACTGGTCATCCGGCACCGTCGCTTCGGACCGGTCTCGCTGACGCACACCAGTGGGGACTCGTTCTCCGGGACATTGCCTGTGAGCCAGGTCGTCTTCCGCCGCGATGCGGACGGCAAGGTGACCGGGTTCGAGGCCGGCAACGGGAGGGCACGCGGCATCATGTTCGAGAGAGTCAGCCGTTAGCGACGGCGGTGCCGACGCTCACCACCGTATCGCTTCTGGCGACGCTCGCCGCCATGATCAGCGTGACGGTTCCATGAACGCACGCGCGCGACGGCTCGCGCTGGCACTCGGATTCCTCGTTCAGGGATTCACGCCGATTGCGACGGCGGGGGCGCAGGACTCCTCCGCCGTCCGTGCGCGTTCGCCATCGACGCCGAGGCCCGCGCACGAGCGACTGACGGCGTTCGAGGGAACGTGGCGTCGGATCGGTGAGCCGCCTGAACGACCTGTCATCGACACGTGCGCGTGGCTGGCGGAAGGCCGGCGACACATGGTGTGCCGACAACGCGCGGTGAGTCCGGGCGGTGTCTCCGAACAGATGGCGGTCTACAGCTACCGCGGTGGCGATTCCACATACACGCTCACGGTGTTCCTGTCGGGCGGTCAGGTCTGGCGGTACGCGGGCCGCCCGGAGGGGAGCCGGTGGACGTTCTACCTGCAGGGCAACCGGCTCGACGCGCCGCCCCCTCGACTGCGCCAGATCGTCGTCGCGTTAGGCGATACGCTGCGGTTCATCGAGGAGGTGTCGGAGGACGGGAACACGTGGCGTCTGTCGGACCCGTCCGAGGACTATCGATCGCTGCGTGCCGAGCAGAGACCCAAATGACGGATGCGCAGCTCGACTGCGCCGCGACCGCGATTCAGACGGTTCCCTTCATGAAACCTGGAGTACGAACACACCCTCACGAGAAGGCCTGACTCGCGACCCTCCATAACCTACTCCGCCCGGATCGCCGCCAGCGGATCCACCGCTGACGCCCTCCTCGCCGGCAGATAGCTCGCGAGCAGCGCCACGCCGATCATCGCCACGGACACCGCCGCGAACACGATCGGGTCGCGCGCCTGGACCTCGAACAGCAGACTCTCCAGCCACCGCGCCGCGAACACCGCGGCCGCGAGGCCGATGACGACGCCGACCAGCGCGACTCGCCCACCCTGCGCGACCACCATCCGCCGCACGTCCGACGCCTGAGCGCCGAGTGCCATTCGGATCCCGATCTCGCGCGTCCGCCGCGAGACGACGTACGAGATCGTCCCGTAGATCCCCACCGCACCGAGAACGAGGGCAAGGCCCGCCGCGATGAACAGTGTCAGCATGGTGAACGTCAGGCGGGCCATGGAGCGGCTCGCCAGCTCTTCCATGGTATAGACCCGGTACATGGGAGCGCCCGGCGCGATTTCCTGGATGAGGGAGCGGATCTGCGGCGCGAGCCCGTCCGCCCGTGGTGACCGCACGACGTAGGCGGGCGTGCCGACGCCCCAGGCGCGCGCCGTCGGACCCACCAGCGGCAGGTAGATGAGCGGCTCGGGGGTCTGTTCGCGGAAGTCGGCGAGGATGACGTCCTCGACGACGCCGCTGACGGTGATCCACGGGATCGCGTCGGGGGCGCCGGCGGGGCGGAGCACCTGGCCGATCGGGTTGTCGCCCGGCCAGAGGAGATTCGCGGCGGCGCGACTGACGATCACCGTCACGTCGTTCGTTGGTTCGGCCCTGCGCTCGAACAGCTTCCCGGCCAGCAGGCTGATGCCCATCGTCGGGAAGTAGTCGCCGTCAGCGAACGTGAGGCGGACGCGGGGCGCGTTCTCGCGTGGGCCGGTGTAGTTCGCCGTCGTCACGCGTGCGTCGCCCGCGCCCTCGTCGAGGGGCAACGTGTTCACGAGCCCCACGGACTCGACGCCCGGGAGAGCTTTGAGTCGGTCCATGAACCCGTAGTGGAAACGCGCGAGAGCCGGAGCGTCGGTCAGCCCGAGCTTCTGCGCGTCCGGCGCCATCTGGAAGGACAGGATGTTTTCGGTCTCGTAGCCGGGGTCCACGCTCCGGAGCGCCCGGAAGCTCTGAAGCAGCAGCCCCGATCCGACCAGCAGGACGAGCGCGGCCGCAGTCTGGACCACCACGAGCGCGTTCCGCAGCACCGGACTCGCCGCGACGCCCGTGCGCTGAGAGCTACGCAGCGCGGTTGCCGCGTCCGGCTTCGAGAACCTGATCGCCGGCAGCATGCCGGCGGCGAGCGCGGCCACTGTGACGATCACCACCGTGAACAGCAGCGCTCCGCCGTCGATCCCGACGTCGCCAACGCGGGGGATGCTCTCCGGCGCCGCCTGAACGACGACGGGGACGCCGGCCCAGGCGATGGCGACGCCCGCCGTCCCCCCGACCACCGCGAGGAGCAGCGCCTCGGACAGGAGCGATCGAAAGAGTCGTCCACGCCCGGCGCCCAGTGCCTGCCGGACCGAGAGCTCGTGCTCTCGGGCCTCCGCCCGCACGATGAGCAGGTTCGCGACGTTGGCGCACGCGATGAGCAGGACGATCCCCATGGTCCCCAGGAGGATCCAGAGCGGCGTGGCGAAGTCGCCGACGAGCTGCTCCTCCAGCGAGCGAACGATTGGCCGGTACTTCTCGAGGATGCGGGCGTACGGCGGAGGACCGCCGGCTTGCTCGAGCACCCGAGGCGTCAGTGTGGCCAGTTCGGCGGCCAGCGACTCGGTCGTGGCGCCCGGCGCCAGTCGACCAATCAGAAACAAGTTGAAGTTCCCCGGCTGCACCGGCGGCGTGATCAGGTCATGCAACCAGAGTGAGGTCTTATCGTCGGGGAACTCGAACGACGGCGGCAGTACGCCGACGATGGTCTTGAAGTCTCCGGAGACCTCGATTGTCTTCCCAACCACGCCCGGGTCGCGCGCGAACCACTCGCTCCACAGCCTGTGGCTCAGCACGACGACCTGACCTTCCGGGTCCTCCATGGTCGGCACGCGGCCGACCTCCGGAGTCACGCCCAGTGTCGAGAACAGTGACGGCGGCCCCGTGGCGATGAAGAGTCGCTCTACGTGCTCACCCGACCGCACCGTCGTTTGCGAACCCCCGGCGAAGGCGAGGTCCTTCAGGGCACGGGCGTTGTCCTTGTACGTCAGGTAAAACTCCGGCCCCAGTCCGAACTCTTCTCCCAGGTCTGTCCCCGGCGCCGTTCCCCTGACGACAACGAGCTGGTCCGGCTGGGGGAACGAGAGTGGGTCGAGGAGCACTCCTTTGACGACGCTGAAAATCGCGGTGTTCGCCCCGATGGCGAGCGCGAGCGTGAGCGTCGCGATGACGGAGAACGCCGGCGCCCGGAGCAATCTCCGCGCGGCGTGAGTCAGGTCTCGCGTCCAGGTCTCGAACATGCCATCTCCCCCGGGGTTGAGCTACGCGTGCGCGGTTGCTTGCAGGACGGCCTCGTACCGGGCCGAACGCCCCACCAGGCCGGTCTCGGCTCTACGGCGGCGGTGCGGGGAGGTTTCGCGATCGCGACCGCGCTGCCGGGTGGCAATGCGGCGCATTGAAACCGCTCACCGGGTCTCAGTCCTCCTTGAGCACCGCACTCGGCTGAATCGCCAAGCCCCTGCGTGCCGGGCCGAATGACGCGACCACGCCGACCGCGAGCATGAACAGCGCGACCGCCGGCAGCACCAGGAATGCGTTGAACCCTCGCATCTCCCCGCCGCCGAGTCGCACCACGCTCGCGGCGATGGTAATGCCTAACGCGATGCCCGCCCCGATCTGCAGCGCCGCGCGCGAGAAGATGCCGGTGAGCACACGGCGCCGGTCCGCGCCGAGCGCCATGCGGATACCGATCTCGCGGCGACGCCTCGTCACGATCACCGACATCAGCGCGTAGAGGCCCGCCGCCGAGAGAACCAGAACGCTGAGCGTAACCGCGGCCAGCGTCGCCGCGATCAGTCGCAGCGGCAGGTGCGTCCCCCACAGCACGTCGTCCAGCGGCTGGACGTTGCGCAGAAACATCCCCTGATCCACGCTGGCGGTGATGGCGCGCAATCGCGGCGCGAAGGTGGTCGGGTCCGTGCCGCGCACGTGGATCGCCAACGTCGCGGGCTCGATGTTCCGCGCCACGCTATACCACACCGCCCGCGGCCGCTCGTAGTCGACGTGTGCGGGCAGGTTCCGTACGACGCCGACGATCTCCTGCCACGGACCGCGATACGCCTCCGCTTGACCGGCCATCCCGAGCTCGCGGAACTTGGCCCCGATCGGATTCCGCCCCCCGAGCAGCGAATCCGCGAACGTCCGGTTGACCACCGCCGCCGTGGTGGTGGGCGCGACATCGCTTGGCCGAAACGTGCGGCCGACGATCGGCGTCACCGCGAGCGCATCGAAGAACGCCGCATCCACACTGGCGAGTCGCACGCGCAACGCGTTGTCACCCCAACCCGACCATCGGCTGCCCCCGCTCGAACTGGTTTCGAACCTGGCGGGTGCGCCCTCGATCTCGATCTGCCCGCTGCTTTCCGACCCCGGGATCTCGGCGGAAAACGATACGCCAGCGACGTTAGGCTCGGCCTCGAGTCGTCGAATGACTTCGTAGCGCAGCTGCGTGGCCCGCGCCGTGTACGCCGCATCCTCCTCGACCGGACCGGCCTCGTTCTGCTCACGGTTCACGGCGAGCTGCGCGCTGAGGTACTCCTCCGCGGGAAACCCGGGGCCCGTCATCATGGCCTTCAGCGATTCCGACGCCATGAACACGGACGACGGGAGGATGGCAACCGTGATGGCAACCTCCGCAATGATGAGCGAAGTCCAGATCCTTCCCATCCCGACGCTGGCGTGTCCGCCCGCGAGGCGCTGGAGACTCGACTGCACGCGGCGCCCGGTTACCTGGAGTGCTGGCACCACCCCGATGATCAGCGCCGCGAGGAACGCGAGCGCAACCAGATACGCGACTGTCTCCGCCGAGATGCCGACGTTCATCCAGAACGGGATCACCGCGCTGGCGCCCGTCTGGATCAGGATCCGGTCCATTTGCGCCGCAATCAGCGAGATCAACGTCAGGCCGACGGCGGCGCCGATAGCTGCGAGCACCATCGCTTCGCCCAACAGCTGCGCGACGATGCGGGCACGGCTCGCACCCAGCGCGCTTCGAACCGCGATCTCCCGCTGGCGCGTCGCCGTCCGCGCGTACACGAGGATCGCGATGTTCACGCAGATGATCGCGAGCAGCAGCGTCACTGCGACCTGCGCGGCGCGATGGCCGAGCTGTGTTTCCGGGCTGTCGAGCTCAAACCACGACTGCGCGAACGGCAAGAGACGCGGACGGAGCCGCTCGTGCGTTTTCGGGAACTGCTTCGCCGTGCGCTCGCCGACCGTCGCCACCTCGGCGCGCGACTCCTCGAGCGTGACGCCGGGTGCAAGGCGCCCGAACGCGTAAAGAACCGGGCCCTGCCTTGGCTCGATGTGCGGGTCGAGGCGGAGCGGAAGCCACATGTTGAAGTTGATCGGAAACGCGAACCCTTCCGGCATCACGCCGACGACGATGTGCGGGATGCCGCCGATCTTCACGGCCGTACCGATGATCGCCGAATCCGCGCCGAAGCGGGCGCTCCAGATATCGTGCCCCAGCACGACGACCATCGGCGCTCCGGGCCGCTCGTCGTCATCGAGCAGATACCGCCCCAACAGGGGATTGACGCGCGCGACCCGGAAGCCCGACGCGTTCATCTCTGCGCCGCGACCAGGTTCCGCTTGTCCATCGTTGGCGCCGACGGCGCGTATTGCGGTGCGAAATGCGCCGAGGTCCCGGAGGGTCTTCAACTCGGCCTTCCAGGTCGCCAGATCGAAGGCGATGCGGCGCTCCGCGTTGAACGACGGGCTCCACACCTGGATGCCCACGATGCGCGCGCCCTCGGCGAGGGGAATCTGGGGATCCCGCATCACGGCGATGACGCCCATGACGCCGGCGCCGAGCGCGATGGCGACTCCCATCGCGACGCCGGAGACGAGGGTGAGCCCCGGATACCGGCGGATCATCCGCGCGCCGAGCTTGATGTCGAGCCACGAGATGCGCGTGGCATCGAACCAGCGGAGGCCGCGGGCCTCTCGTCCGGCTTCCTGGTAGTTGTAGGTGCCGCCGAACTCCACCCGCGCCTGCCGCCTGGCGGCGTCCGGTGAGAGACCCGACCTGACGAGGTCGCGAGCGCGCAACTCCATGTGATGCGCGAACTCGGCCTGCATGTCGTCGTCGGGGTCGTTCCTGATACCGCGGATGAGCGAGCGCACCCGCGCGATGAGACCCGAGAGCGTCGAGTCGGCGTTGTCGGCCATGCTTCTCCTAGACGGATTAGGAGTCCTCTCCTAAGCTACCAAGGAGAACGGTCGATTGCGAGGCTTGTTTCACGCGCACGATCCCGGGGCCGAGCCGCGTGCGACGATGAAGGCTGCCGTCGCCCGTAACTTTGGCGAGCGAGGCCGGCGTTATCGGAGGCCGAGCGTGCACCGGTCTGGTGGACTGATGGCGCTTCTGGCTACAATCGACGCCTCGTGCGCGGCACGCCGTACGCCGATTTCGAGCTCCGGCCGCCCGCGCGCGTGAGGTGGAGTGACACGACCCGTTGACACGAAACACAAAGCGCCTGCTCAGATGCCCAAAGCGAAAGAGATGACCGCGAAGCAACGCGACAGCTTGCTCGCGACACTGGAAGCCCGCTTCGACGCACACATGCACCGCCATGCGAATCTCGCTTGGACCACCGTACGCAAACGGCTCGAGTCGAACCGCGCCAAACTCTGGTCGCTCAATGAAATGGAGCAGTCCGGCGGCGAACCGGATGTCGTTGGCGTCGAGAAGAGCAGCGGCGAATGCATTTTCGTGGATTGTTCGGCCCAGAGTCCCAAAGGACGCCGAAGCGTGTGTTACGACCGCGAGGCGCTCGAGGCACGGAAGGAGCACAAGCCGAAGGCGAGCGCGGTCGAGATGGCAACTGCCATGGGCGCCACGCTTCTCACGGTAGACGAGTATCAGCGGCTCCAGACGTTTGGCGAGTTCGATACGACGACCTCGAGCTGGGTGCAAACACCGGCAAAGATCCGAAAGCTCGGTGGCGCGCTGTTCTGCGACCGCCGCTACGACACGGTCTTCGTGTACCACAATGGCGCCGAGTCGTACTACGCCGCTCGCGGGTTCCGATGCGCTCTCAGAGTCTAGCCGACTGACTGGCCCGGCCTCCGCTCCCGATCCGCCGCCCAGGATGTCATCCCGCTGGGCATTGGCGGCGAATGATCCACCCCGGGCTAGCCATCCGCCGACCGCGAAATGAAGTTCACTGATCACGAATTCGCGCCAACCTGCGTGTCAGCCATGCGTCGTGCCTCCCTACCCCCACTCTAGGTACGCGGCGAGAGCCGCCACCCTCGCTACGCTGGTCCTTGGCGCGTGCCGCGGTGGGCCTGCGGGCTCTCCCCCACAGCCGGCAGAGCCGATGGGTGAGGCGGCGGCGATCGCCCGCGCGAGCGCCGACAGCGCGCGCTATCCCTACACCGAAGCGGACATCCGCTTCATGTCGGGCATGATCCATCATCATGCACAGGCCATCAAGATGGCCGAGTGGGCACCAACCCACGGTGCGAGCCCGGCGGTGATTCGGCTGACCGAGCGGATCATCAACGCCCAGACGGACGAGATCACCTTGATGTCCAACTGGCTCAGCGCGCGCCGGCGGCCGGTGCCCGAGCCGAACCCCACCGGCATGAAGATGACGATGGGCGGCGCGGAGCACGTGATGCTCATGCCGGGCATGCTGACCGAGACGCAGATGAATGAGCTGGACGCAGCCCGGGGAGAGGACTTCGACCGCCTCTTTCTCACGTTCATGATTCAGCACCACAAGGGCGCCGTGTCGATGGTGCGGGAGCTCTTCGCGGCGCGCGGCGCGGGTCAGGACGAAACCGTCTTCAAGTTCGCGTCGGATGTCGAGGTCGACCAGACGACCGAGATCAACCGCATGGTCGAGATGTTGTTCACGTTAGGCTCCACTTCGCCGTCAGCCCCCAGGAGGCCGTGATGCCGTCTGTCCCTCGTAGGCTTGCTCTCGCCACCGTCGCGGTGCTCGCCGCCTGCGGCACGGCCACGCCGCCCGCCACACCGCCCGCACCGGAACAGGATCCGCGGGTCGGCCTCAAGGCCGGACTCATGAACGCCGGGGAGGCGGTCTCGAATCTCAGGATCCTCGCGAAGGCCGTGTCGCCGCCGGGGTTCGCGGGGATCACGAACTCGGACCTCGCATTCACCGGCAACTACGCCATTCAGGGGAACTACAACGGCCCGGTGATCTGGGACGTGTCGAACCCGGCGTCGCCGGTCATGGTCACGGCCTACACGTGTCCGGCCTCGCAGAACGACGTCTCGGTGTACAAGAACCTGCTCTTCATGTCCGCCGAGGCGAACAACGGCCGGATCGACTGCAAGCCCGGTGGCGTGCCCGATACCGTGAGCAAGGAGCGCATTCGCGGCATTCGCATCTTCGACATCAGCGACATCCGGAACCCCAAGCTCGTCGCCAACGTGCAGACGTGTCGCGGGTCGCACACGCACACCGTGCTCGAGGATCCCAACGACCGCGAGAACGTCTACATCTACGTCTCGGGCTCGGCCGGCATCAGGTCGCCTAACGAGCTGCCCGGCTGTGTCCGCGAGACGCCGGACAAGGACGCGTCGTCGTCGCTCATGCGGATCGAGATCATCAAGGTGCCCGTGGCGCGCCCCGAGCAGGCGGCGGTCGTGAACCGGGCGAACATCTTCAGCGGCCTCAAGGCGACCGCGTCGCACGCGCCGGCGCCCGAGGACGTGGCCAACGCGAAACGTTTCGCGGACTCCGTCCGTGCGGCCGGAGGGTTCGTTGCCAGGAATCCCAATACCGGCAACGACATGGTCATGGGGTCGTTTTTCCTGCGCGCACAGCTCGACAGCATCGTGAAGGCTCGTGGCGGGACCGGCGCGCCGACGGCGGCCGACACCGCCACCCTGCGCACCAACCTTCAGACGATCGTCAACCGGATGATCGCCGCGCAGGCACCCGCGCCGGTTCCCGGCGTGTCGGCGATCTCACCGTTCCGCCAGTGCCACGACATCACCGTCTATCCGGCCCTCGGTCTTGCCGGCGGGGCGTGCGAGGGGCACGGATTCCTGCTGGACATCAAGGACCCGGTGAACCCCGTCAGGCTCGACGCGGTCTCCGACTCCAACTTCGCCTACTGGCACTCGGCCACGTTCAACAACGACGGCACGAAGCTGCTGTTCTCCGACGAATGGGGCGGCGGCGGCGCGCCGAAATGCCGCGCGACCGACAAGCCGGAATGGGGTGCCAACGCGATCTTCACGATCGAGAATCGGAAGCTCGAGTTCCAGAGCTACTACAAGCTCCCCGCCGCGCAAACCGACAAGGAGAATTGCGTCGCGCATAACGGCTCGCTGATCCCGATCCCCGGGCGCGATGTGATGGTGCAGGCGTGGTACCAGGGCGGCATCTCGGTCTTCGACTGGACGGATGCCAAGAACCCGAAGGAGATCGCGTTCTTCGACCGTGGTCCCGTGGATTCGCTCCGACAAGCGGGCGGTGGATCGTGGTCGGCGTACTGGTATAACGGAGCGATCGTGAGCTCAGAGATCGCACGCGGACTCGACATCGCCGAGCTCACGCCGAGCCAGTACATCTCGCAGAACGAGATCGACGCCGCAAAGACCGTTCACCTGGATTACCTCAACACGCAGGGACAACCGAAGTTCGTGTGGCCCCCCAGCTTCGCCCTGGCAAAGGCGTACGTCGACCAGCTCGAGCGGAACAAGTGTCTCTCCGCGAGCCGCATCGCGGCGGTTCGCCAGGATATCACGAGCGCCGAGCGAGCGACGGGACCGGCGCGCCACGACGCACTGACTCGGCTCGCGTCGCAGCTCGAGGGCGATGTGCGGAGCTCGTGCGACGGGCCGAAGGTGCAGAAGCTACAGCAGGCGCTGACGAACCTGGCGAACTCCCCGGTGCCGTAAGGAGCGGGAGGGCTATGATGTCGAACGACACGTACATTGGCTTTGCGCCCTGCACTCCGCCCCCTCAATTCACCATTCTGATCATGCCCTGAACGGCGATTGCTCTGCGGCTGCTCATGCGGGCCTGCGAGCACCCGGTGTAGATGGCCGCGGCGGCTGACGACGATACCCGCCCCCGCCCCCGCCCCCGAGGTCACCGGAGAGTGGGGGTTCGGTGCAGATCCCTGCGGCAGTTTTCGCAGCTGGCCCAGCCGCGCCTGCAGAGCCATTCGGACACATCGTCGCCGCGCACACGCGCGCGCACACACACACGAATTCGCCGGAGGCAGTCTATGGGTGCCCGTTCTGCTGTCCTGATCGCCGGTCTCGCTGTCGTGGCAGCGTGCACGAGCGAGGAGGACACGCATTCCGCCGACACGGCCGGCGCGGCGCCTAACGTGGTGTCCGTCTCCGCCACGGAGTACGCGATCTCGGCGCCGGACTCGATCCCCGTCGGATGGACCACGTTCCGTCTCGCGAACCGCGGCGGAGAGGTGCACTACGGGCATATCGTCAGTCTGGACTCGGGCCGGACGCAGCACGACCTGGTTACCGCGTATCTGGAGGCGATCCGCACGTCGGGGCCGCGACCCGCGTGGGTGAAGCGGTTCGGCGGTCCAGGAGGCACCGCACCGGGCGATTCGTCCAACGTGACGCAACATCTCGAGCCGGGACGCTACATCTGGATCTGTCCCGTCGAGGACGACAGCGGCACTCCGCACTTCGCGAAAGGCGAGGTCATGTCGTTCGTGGTCTACGCCGCCGCTCCCGGCGCGGCGGGACACGCTGCGGCTCCCGCAGCCACCGCAACGATTCGTCTCGTGGATCATGCATTCACGATTGAATCGCCACTCAAAGCGGGCCAGCACACGATACGTGTGGAGAACGCTGGATCGGAGCCGCACGACGTCGCGCTCTTGAAGCTCGCAACGGGGACGACGATCGAAGACGTCCAGCGATGGCTGAATCCGGAACGCGCGCGGCGAAGCGAGGGCGCAAAGGAACCGCCCCCACCGCTGGAAACCATCGGCAGCGTGGGAGGCGGCATCGCGGCCATCGCGCCCGGCATGAATGCCTATTTCGACGCGAACCTGACGTCTGGAGATTACGCGTTGTTCTGCATGGTGACGGCACCCGACGGGCGGTCACACATCGAGCACGGGATGATTCAGCAGTTGAGAATCGACTGATCGACCGTTCACCAGTACTCGTGCCCGCCCGGCGGGGCGGGCGTTCGCCAACGACGGGGACGCAGCGATCAGGTCGCGCCTCGGCGTCTATCGCGCCGCCAGTGCCGTCGTAGAGCGCGTTGATGGCCGCCGGCGCAACGCTGCAAGCGGCAGCACGATGGCCACAACCGGGACACTGCTTGATCGAGTTGAGCGCTCGGCGTTGACTTCTCGTCATTGCCGGGCAATCATTTGATGACATTATGAATATCGCGCGCGCAAACACCATCACGCTGCTCCTTGCACTCACGGGGTCGTGGACGCACGCCCAACAGAGTACGGCAGCTCCAACGACCCGACCTGCGCTACCTGAGCCCAGGAACTGGACGGCGGCGCAGGACCACCAAGCCATGATGCAGCAACTCGGCATCAAGGCGCTGCGCCCCGGACCAAGCGGTAACGAGCAGGCTCCGAATCACGCGAACTACGACGAGGCGAAGGCCAACCCGTTCCCGAAGTTTCCCGACATCCTCGCGCTGAAGAATGGGCGCAGCGTCACGACACCGCGGCTCTGGGCACGGCGACGAGCGGAGATCGTCGAGGACTTCGAACGCGAACGCGGGGACGCGAAATGGCTCGATCAGCAGGGGAGCTTCATGGCGGCCGTCGCTGCACAGCCCGTCTTCCGGCTGCTCGGTGCGCAGGACCTCGGGGTATCCGATGACTACACGAAGGAGCGGATGCCGCCGGTGAACGTCGGCGTGCTAGACGGACATCTCGCGTGGCGTCAGCACGACGGCGGCCACACCGACGGGCCCAACTGGAAGTACTTCCTGTCGTGGGCGGACCACTTCTTCGGCCGGCGCTACACGCCGGCTCCGCCGGTGCCGCAGGCGCCTCAGCCGACCGCCGCCGCTCAGCAAGGCCAGCGGCGCGCCGATGTGCCGACGCCCCGGACCGATCCCACCTCGATGCTCGCGCACCGCCAGCTGCTCGAGAAGCGCACGCGGGGGAAGATCGACCTGTACTTCATGGGGAACTCGATCACGCGGCGTTGGGGGGCCACGGATTATCCCGACTTCCTCGCGAACTGGCGCGCGAACTTCCACGGGTGGAACGCCGCGAACTTCGGCTGGGGCGCCGATCGCATCGAGCACATGCTCTGGCGTATCGAGAACGGTGAGCTCGATGGCGTGAACCCCAAGGTGATCGTCATCCTCGCCGGCACGAACAACGTGGGACAGCGCCCCGGCGGCGACGAGAAGGTCGCCGACATCACCCGCGGGATCCGGGCGCTCATCGACCTCTCCAGACGCAAGGCACCTGACGCGACGATCATCCTCACGGGGATCCTGCCGCGCAACGACAACATGGCCGTCGTTCCGGAGATCCGCCGCATCAACGAGAACATCGCCCGGTTCGCGGACGGCCGCTCGATCCGCTATCTCGACATCAACGCCGAGCTCGCGGACGCCGACGGCAAGCTGTTCGAGGGAATGACTGTTGACGAGCTGCACCTGAGCCTGAAGGGGTATCAGGTCTGGGCGGACGCGCTCAGGCCGATGCTGACCGAGCTTCTCGGCCCTCCCGCGGCAACGGATCAGGCGCCGCCGCCCACGGGTGACCCGAGCGCGCGTCGCCCGTGACGGCGTCGGCCTACCGCCCGCCGCAGAACTCTCAGCGCATGAATGTTCTGAAGATCCGAGCTCGACTCGTACTCGCGGCGCTCGCGTCGGTTACGAGCGCCGTCGTCTCGGCGGCGCAGAGTCCGACGTGGACGGAGCCGTTCCCGCCATTCCGCATCGCGGAGAACCTCTACTACGTCGGCAGCGCGGGGCTCGCGAGCTATCTCATCACGACGCCACAGGGACACATCCTCATCAACAGTAACCTCGAAGCCAGCATACCACAGGTTCAGGCGAGCGTGACGCGGTTGGGCTTCGAGCTCCGTGACGTGAAGATCCTGTTGATCAGCCACGCGCACTGGGATCACAACGCTGGCAGCGCGAGAGTGAAGGAGCTGACGGGTGCAACCTACATGGTGATGGAGGGCGATGCCGACGTCGTCGAATCGGGCGGGAGTACAGACTTTCAGTACGGCAGCGATCCGCGAATGCGTTACCCGCCCACGCGCGTCGATCGCACACTGCACGACGGCGACCAGGTGAGGTTGGGCGACGTCGTGCTCGTGGCACATCATACGCCTGGTCACACGAAGGGGTGCA
>DAINRQ010000072.1:28224-29889 GCA_036741775.1 Gemmatimonadaceae bacterium
TGGAAGCGAAGTACGCGCGTTTGAAGGCGGGGGCGGTGGACGCCTTCGTGGACCCGTCGGGCTGCGCCGCGTTCGTTAGGCAGAAGGCGCAGCAGTTTCGGTCGGAGCTGGCGAAGCAGGTCGCCTCCGGACGCGGACGCTAGCAACGACCCTGCACCTTCTGCCCGCTAGTCCTCCTTGAGCACGACGATCGGCTGGATCGCCAGCGTCGCGGGTTGGACAGCCCGGGTCACGGTGTACCACACCGCCTTCGGCCGCTCGTAGTCGACGTGCGTGAGCGCAACGAGGAACGCGACCGTCTCTACCGAAACGCCGATCTTCACCCAAAACGGGATGACCGCGCTGGCGCCCGTCTGCGCCAGGATCGTGTCTGCTTGCGCCGCGATCACCGAGATCAACGTCAGGCCGACGACGGCGCCCAGACCGGCGAGCACCGTCGCTTCACCAACCAGCTGCGCGACGATGCGGCCGCGACTCGCGCCGGCGTTCGGGGCCGTGCGCGTGAGCCCGTTGGTCGCCATGCGGGCGGACTAGTGGCCCATGATACCCATTGACATTCGATGTATCTGGGGTCAAACTCGGGCCATACATCGAATGTCAATGCCTGTATGCCACGTCCACTGGATCTCCTCCAAGGCACGCTCGACCTTCTCATCCTCAAGACGCTCACCTGGGGGCCGGCGCACGGATACGCCATCGCCCGGTGGATCGAGCAGCTCACCGGCGAAGTGTTGCGCGTCGGGGAGGGCTCGCTTTATCCCGCGCTCCACCGGCTCGAGGAGCGGGAATGGGTCGCGGCGAGCTGGGAGCTCTCTGACACGAAACGCAGGACGCGCGTCTACCGCCTGACGCCGAAAGGACGCGCGCAGCTCCGCGCCGAATCCGGCAGCTGGAAGCAGTTCGTCGACGCCGTCGGCAAAGTCCTCGACGCCACGGAGCAGCCCGTATGAGCGCCTGGCTCCGCTACTTCAGCTTCTTCCGGCGCGACCCTCGCGCTGACGCCGCCGAGGAAGTGCGCTTCCATCTCGAGATGCGCATCCGCGACCTCGTCGCGCGCGGCATGATGCCCGACGACGCGCGACGCGCCGCCGAGGCGGAGTTCGGGAGTGCCGAAGACGTCATCGAGGAGGTCGCGCGCATCGACACGCGCATCCACGAGCGTGCCGAGCGCGCCGACTGGTGGCGCGATGTGGCGCGGGACACACGCGTCGGGATGCGGTCGCTGCGCCGAAGCCTGGCGTTCAGCGTCACCGCGGTGGTCACCGCCGGGCTCGGAATCGGCGCGACCGCGGCGATCGTGTCCGCCGGCTACGCGATCCTCGTGCGGCCGCTGCCGTTTCCGGAGGCGGACCGCCTCGTCTCCATCTACAGCGAGAACCCGGAGCGCGGCTGGACCCGCGTGAACATCTCGTACCCGGACTACCTGTCGTGGCGCGAAGGGAATCGCGCCTTCGATGGCATCGGTATCTGGGGGTGGGGAAGTTTCACGCTCGCCGACGAAGACTCCGAAGCCCAGCGAGTCAATGGCGCCAGCGTGTCGTCCAACCTGTTCCAGGTGCTCGGCGTCCAGCCGCAGTTGGGTCGCCACTTCGCGGCCGACGAAGACGGCGTGCAGCGAGCGCGTGTCGTGCTGCTGAGCGACGGGATCTGGCGTCGCCGTTTTGG
>DAINRQ010000073.1:0-29796 GCA_036741775.1 Gemmatimonadaceae bacterium
GTCGTCTTGATCTCGCTCAGGAACCGCTCGCCGCCTAACGCCGCGCCCAGGTCGGGGTGCAGGACCTTCACGGCGACGTCGCGGTCGTGCCGGAGGTCGTGCGCCAAGTACACGGTCGCCATCCCACCCTGCCCCAGCTCGCGCTCGACCCGGTACCGGCCGGCGAGTGCCGTGTCGAGACGCCCGAGCGTGTCGCTCATGGCGCGACCGCCGCTGGTCGCGAGAACACCGTTCCGTGCGGCTGGGCGGCCCCGGTCTTCCCATGCGGCCACTCGGCGCGATCGAAGCTCGCGCCCAACGGCCCATCTGGCCGCTCACGAAACCGCTCGTCCCACACGAGCGTCCCCGTCGTCGAGTCGAAGCGCACCATGCGCACGCTCGGCTGCTTTCCCTCCGCCGAGAGCACAATCCGGTTACTACCCTCCTCGCGCGACATCCAGTGCGGGAAGAATGTGGAATCGGTGGCGAGCGCACTCGCGCGGCGCGGCTTCCGCGGGTCCGACACGTCGTAGACGACAAACTCGTGCGCGTTCGCGATCGGCATGATCCACCAGTTGCCGATGAGAAGCGGGACGCCGCACCCGATGTTGCGCGGATGGTCGAGCACGAGCACACGCTCGAGCGCCGGCGCGGCGCCGTCCAGGCCCGAGAGGTAGTAGAAACCGCAGTTATACGTGTTGAGGAATGCCGAGCGGCCGTCGGGGAAGAACCGCACCTCGAACGGGTAGCGCGACGCGGAGTCGGACGACGTCTGCGGGAACGAGATGGTGCGCAGGAGCTTCAGGTCGGAGAGCCGCCACAGCTGCACCACGTCGGCGGTGGTGGACGTGGTGTCCATCGGTGAGCTGGTGGTGATGACCCTGTCGCTCGCGGGGCTCACGTCGAGCGAGTACGTGCGGATCTCGGCGCCGGGGAATGCGGGGTCGGCCGAGCTCACGGCGCGCACGAGGCGCCCCTCAGGCGTGAAGAGCGCAAGGCCGCCCGGGTCTCCTTTCGCCTTGCCGTCGCCGAACTGCATGGTCGCGAGCACGTTGCCGTCAGGGAGACGGGCGAAGCTGTGCGGCATGCGGAAGCTCGGGACGCTGTCGAGCATCCCGGCGATACGCGGGGCGAGCGG
This sequence comes from Gemmatimonadaceae bacterium, assembly GCA_036741775.1. Taxonomy (GTDB): domain Bacteria; phylum Gemmatimonadota; class Gemmatimonadetes; order Gemmatimonadales; family Gemmatimonadaceae; genus JAJKIV01. The sequence continues at coordinate 1,118 of DAINRQ010000073.1, forward strand.
GTTCGCGAAGTCGACGAGGTACGTGCGCCCACTCATGAACGAGTTGGCGAAGAGCGAGCGGCCGTTCGCCGGCATCGCCATCTCCGTGTGGTGCGGCATGGTGCCGCCGGCGCCGATTGGTACGGTCGCGAGCACCTGCGCATACGTGGCGCTCGCGGAGTCGGCGTCGATCACCGCGAGGAAGTCGCTTTCGCCGGCCGAGTGGTCGGCGTCGCCGGCGAAGACGTAAAGATAGGGCCCGCCGTTCGCGGTTTGCGCCGGTGTCTCGGAGCGTTCGGCCGATGTGCACGCCAGCGTGGCGAACACCAGCGATGTCAGATGGCGTTGCACGGTTACACGCTCCACGGCGCGATACAGGTAATCACGGCGTTGCCGGACGCACGAGACGCGTTCGCACGATCACGAAGACGGGCCAACTCAGCGCGACGAGCCCGATGGCCCAGGCGCTATTCCGCGGGTCACCGACGCTGGCCGCAACCAGGAAGCCGGCCGCGCCCACCAGCGCGAGTCCCGGTACGATCGGGTAACCCGGCACACGAAACGGGCGTGGGGCGTCGGGTTCGCGCCAGCGCAGCTTGAAGAACGCCGCGAGCGCCAGCCCATACGTTGCGATCATGAAGAAGGCGAGGATCGCCAGGACCGCGTCGAACGAATTGGACACGATGAAGGCAAGCGAAAGAGACGTACCGAGCACGAGCGACACGCCCGGCGTCCCGCCCGTGTTCACCTGTGCGACCACCGGCGGGAGAAGCGCGTCACGGCTCATCGCGTACGGAATGCGCGAGTAGATCAGGATGTTCGCGTTCACAGCGGCGACCATGGAAAGGACCACGATGACACGTAAGACGGAATCGCCGAGGGGGCCGAAGAGGCGCCTCGCTGCCGTCGCGGCGACGAATGGATCCCCCGCCATCTCCGCGATCGGGATGATTCGGAGGAAGGCGACGTTCAGCATCAGGTAGATCGCGAGCACGACGACGACACCCCCGACCATTGACCGGGGGATGTCACGGCCGGGGTTTTTCACTTCCTCGCCGAAGTAGAGTGGGCCCGTCCATCCGTCGTAGGTATAGATGGCGGATTGGAGGGCCAGGACGAGTGCGACGGCCAGCGAGGTCCCCGCGGGAATCGATGTCGGAGGTGGCGGAGTCGTGACCGGTCCCGCATCGCCACTCATGGCGAGCGCGACCAACGCCAGCGCTATGAGCGCGACCCCCTTCACGAGACTAGTCCCTTGCTGCACTACGTCGCCGAGGCGTATCCCGCGTAACTGGAGCAGCGCGAGCCCGACGACGACTACCGACGCCGTCATTCTCTCGTGGCCGGCCAGTACCGGAATCAGCGGGCCGACGTACTGCGCGAGCACCATCGAGATGGCCGCCGCGCTTCCCGCGGTCACGAACCAGTCTGCCCACCCTGTCACGAATCCGGGGAACGGGCCGAGCGCGTCGTGCACGATCGGGTATGGGCCTCCTGAGCGCGGGCGCATCGCCCCGAGCTCGGCGAGGGTCAACGTGCAGACCAGGGCGTAGGCTCCGGCAACGACCCAAACGCCGAGGAAGAGCGGTACCGATGGGAGGTGTCGTGCGACTTCACCGGGCGTCCGAAGGATGCCCATCCCGATGCTACTACCGACGAGAACCGCGATGCCGAACCCCGCCCCCAGCACGCGCAGGAGGCCCCCGGCCCGTGCGCCTGCCGTCTCGCGTGCCGCCAGCTCGTTAGGCGGAGGCACGGATGCCGAGGATGGCGAGAACGGGGGCGTGGTCGAGCGAGTGCTCGGCGGCCTGGTCGAGATCGTCACGTGACCCTCGTCACGGTTTCGCCGCGACTTGTCGGGCGCGAACGGTCACCGGCAGCACGATCCGAATGCCGTTCGGTATCCACACCTCGAGGCTCATCTCACCCGGCCGAGTTGGCACGTACGTGAAGTCCGCGGTCTCGCCCGGCCCCATCTCCGTGATGGCAAGTGCTCGCTTCCGCAACGCGACTGGAAGGTCGGCGCCATCCCGCGCCAACGGAGTCCACTGCGTCGCACTCTCCTTCGTGCCGAACCTGAAGTGCAGCACCTCGTCGGCATGAATGCTTACGATGCGCAGGCGCTGCGGCACCCCGACGGTCATGACCAGGGGCTTGGGGCTCACACTGCCGTTCACCAGGAGGAATGTGGGCGCCTCCTTGTGAAAGACTGGAAGCCCTCCGCCGCCGGCGACGATGACGTGATCTCGCGTGGTATCGCGCGGCGTATCGCTGACGATGATCGCGCCATACATGCCCGAGCCGATCTGTCGCAGCTCGTGCAGATGCGAATGGTAGGGGAACGTGCCGCTCCGGGGCGGAGTGAACTCCGCGGCGAACGTCCCACCGGGTGGAATCGGCGGCATGATGCGGTCGCCAATGCCGCTGAATCCCGGAACGCCGTCCGGGAAGCTCTCGATCTCCAGGCCATGCCAGTGGACGCCGCTCGGTTCGTCGAGGTTGTTCCTGACGACGATGCTCACCGGCTCGCCGCGTTTGAGCTCGAGCACGGGCGCCGGAAGGACGACGGAATCCTTTGCCGGCACGTCGGTGCCCTTCTGTAGTACGAACCCGTACGCGGTCTGCCCGCCAACAAGGCCGTTCGGCCGCTTCTGGATGAGGAGGTTCAGCGTGCGGCGGTTCGCGACGTCCGGTTCCTTGTAACCGGGCGCCGGAGCGATGTGCATGCCGATCACCAACCCCCGCATTGTGTGCCCACCCGGCTTGTCGTGCGCCGGGGCGTCTCCGCCAGCGTTAGGCGCGTGGTGCGCGTCCGACGCGTCGTGCAGGCTCACGATGTCGCCAACGTGTCCTGCGAAGTGACAATGGAAGACCCAGTTACCTGGGGTCGAGGGGACGAACGAGAGCGACAGCGACCCGCCGATCGGAATCGTGCGCATGTTCTGCAGCATCTGGCGAGCTGCAGCAACCACGGTATCCGCACCCGGGCCGCCGTGGCGCGTGACATGGAAGTAGAAGCCGTGAAGGTGCAGCGGATGGACGACCGCCGCGGCATTGATGATCCGGAAGTGAACCGAGTCGCCCTGCGTGAACGTCAGGCGCTCGTTGTACGGCCACGCCTTTCCGTTGAACACCAACACCGACTCGAACGTGCGGACCTTCGGGGGCTGGAGGAACCACTCGGTGATCAGCCAGACGCGCTCGTTCGCGCGCGGTGACGCGCCAGGCGGGTCGACAATGAGCGCGCCCGTGAGCTGGGAGTCGAGCCAGTACCGATCCTCGAAGCTTTTCAGCCCCTCCAGGACGGCCCAGTAGAAGAAGTTCCCAACCTTGTCGAGCCGGAACGTGATCTCGCGTGTTGCGCCCGCAGCGACGTGGAGCGTGTCACGGCCCGCCGGGAGCGATTGACGCAAGCCGCCCACCATGACCGCCGAGTCCGAGCGATTGCGTACCGTGAGATGCACGACGGTGCCGAACGGAGCGCGGAGGAGCGGGCCGGGTATCTGTGGCGCTTTGCCTGTTTCGGCGAACGCCAGCGCGCGCACGACGGGATCGTGATCGCCTTCCGCCTGAAACGCCGATTCCACGACGTCGAGCGACAGCGTCAGCGCTCCGTTGGACAGCGTACCCGCGGGCTGTCGGTTGTCGTTGACCTGGGCGATCGGCGCGTTCGCGACCGGGCGCGGAAGGGGGAGGCGCGGCGGGGGGGGCGCGACCGACTCCTGAAACAACGCTGCGACGACGAGCAATGCTGCGGGTAGCGGGAGGCTCATGATTGTCTCACTGGAGGAAGCTCCAAGGTTGGTGGGTCATCGCGGCGGCTCCGGTTCGAGCTTCGCGCGAGCAAGCAGTGCCTGAAAGCGCGGCTCCTGGTGCGCGGAATACAGCACGGGGCTCGAGCTCAGGATCCAGAGCGCGTCAGCGTCGCGTGCCGCGATCGCGCGCTCGAACATCGCGTAGCTGGCACTGGTGTCGCCCACGGTGCGGAGCAGCCACGCCTGCTGCGCGAGGAGCGGACCGGACGTCATGGATTTCAGCACTCTCCGCGCCCCGGCGGTGTCGCCCGACATCACACGCAGATGCCCCTCGATCATCTCCCGAATCCAGAAGTCGCCGCCCGCCGCAACACGCCCGCGCTCCAGTGCCTGACGAGCGGCCGGCACGTCGCCTTCGGCGATCTCGAGCCAGGCGAGCAGGTGGTAGGGCTCATAGAACGTGGAGTCGAGCGCGATGGCGCGGCTCGCGGCGGCACGTGCGCCGGCCGAATCGGGCATCGCATACAACAGCCAGCCCAGATCGCTGTGCCACTGTGCCGTCGTCGGCTCGACCTCGATGACCCTGCGGATTACCGCGACGGATTCGGTGTGACGCCCCGTCTCCCAGAGCACCCAGCTATACAGTGCCTGGGCCTGCGTGGACGGATGCCGCGCCATGCCCAGCGCCAGCTGCCGATCCGCCTCCGCAAAGTCCCAATCGGCCGCCGCTGCCAGGAGGCCTAACGCGATGTACGAATCCCCCAGCCGCTCGTCGAGCGCAATGGCCTTACCCGCGGCGCGTCCGATCGCCGTTCGGGCCGAGTCCGCTGAAATGGTCTGAAAGAAGAGGCCAATGGCGTGGGTCATCGCCATCGTCGCCCACGCCGGAGCAAAGGTGGAGTCGAGTGCCAGCGAGCGCTGGAGGTGCGCGACGCTCCGCCCGAACGATTCGACGGTGCGGAGGTTCGTCTGCTCGACTCCCAGCAGGTACTCCGCGTACGCCCGCGGATTCACGGGCCGCGACTCGGCGAGCGTTCGCGACTGCGCAGGGGACAGCCGCGCGCTGATACCGCGCGCGATCTCTCCTGCGATCTCGCGCTGCAGGGCGAGGACGTCAGTCGCCGGACGCGAGAACGTACGCGACCAGAGCGCTTCGCCGGTGCGGGGATCCGTCAGCTCCGCGGACACCTGCACCACGGTGCCCGCGCGAGTGACGGCGCCGGCAACGATGGCATCCACGCCGAGCTCCTTCGCGATCCGCGTGACTGGCAGAGCGCTGCCGCGATACCCCGCGATGGCTCGGTGGCCCAGCACCCGGACGCCGACCTCGGAAAGCACGCCGATTACCTCACGCGTCATCCCGTCCGCGAAGAAGCGCTGGGCCGTGTCCCCCGTCTGGTTGTCCATCGGCAGAACGGCGATGCGCTCGATTGTGCTCGCAGGGGCGGGCCGACCCGCGGAGCGGGTCGCGACCCACCCGACGAGGCCCACGGCAGCAACCCCGACAGCCGCCCACAACGGGGATCGTGCGGGTCGCCACGCGGGGCGGGCCGGTTCGACCGGAACCGCCGGAGGGGCGGCGCTCGCAGCGGGGGAGAGCGCCTGCACGAATTGCGCGGCCGGATTGAACCGGTCCGCGGGGTTCTTCGCCAGCGTCCGGGCGAGTGCCCCGGCGACCTCCGGTGGCACGGTCGGTCGGAGGTTGGTTACCGGAGCGGCGTCCGTGACGAGGTGCTGCCGGGCAACGCTCTGTGCGGTGGGCCCGGTGAACGGCGGCTGGCCCCCGAGCATCTCGTACAGCACGCAGCCGAGGCTGTAGAGATCGCTCCGTCCGTCCACGTCGTGCGACCCCGCTGCCTGTTCGGGGCTCATGTATAGTGGAGTGCCGAGCGCCGTCCCCGTCTCGGTCAGTCGGTCCACACCTAGCGCGCTCACGGCGCGGGCGATGCCGAAATCGCTCACCACCGCGTGCTCACCCTCGAGCAGGATGTTCTCGGGCTTGATGTCGCGATGCACCACCCCGTGGGCGTGCGCGTAGCCGAGGGCATCGGCGACCTCGCGCGCGATGCCGAGCGCCTCGTCGATCGGGAGCTGCTTGTCCCGATCGAGCCGGTCGCGGAGCGTACCGCCGTCGACGAACGGCATCACGTAGTAGACGAGTCCCGACGTTTCACCGCTGTCGTAGAGCGGCAGGATGTGCGGATGCCTGAGGTTCGCCGTCGTCCTGATCTCCCGGAGAAATCGCTCGGCGCCTAACGCCGCGGCGAGCTCCGGTCTGAGGACCTTGATCGCCACCTTGCGACCGTGCCTGAGATCGCGCGCGAGGTACACGGTCGCCATCCCACCCTGACCGAGCTCGCGCTCGACCTGGTACCGCTCGGCCAGCGTCGCCGACAGCAGCTCGGCCACGCTCATTCGCCGAACTCCGCGACACGACGCGCCGCCTTCGCGATGATGCGGTCGAACTCCGGCATCCCGCGCAGCGGCGCCATGAACGGGCAGAACTCGGCATAGAACCGATACGGGTACATGCCATGATCCACCGCCCACTCCAGCAGCTCGAGCGCGCGCGTCGTGTCGCCAGCCATCGCGACCGACTCGGACAGATGGAACGTGTGGTGTGCATCGAGCGCGGCACGGTCCACGCGAGCGAGGGAGGTGAGCGCTGCCTCGCGGCGTCCTTCGGCCGCATCCACCAGCGCCGAGAGTTGTGCCGTGTACGGAAGCTTGGGCGTGTGCGTCGCCATCCACTTCGCCTGGACCGCGGCGTCGCCGAACCGGCCCATCAGCGCGTACGTGTAACCCAGGGCCCAGCGGAGGATTGCGTTCTCGGGATCCAGCTCGAGCGAGCGCTCCAGCAGGTCCACGTGCTTGCCGAGATTGCCGGAGAACCACTCGGCGCAGCACCGCATCGCGCCGGAAAGCGGTGACAGTGGATCGACCTCGTGGAATCGCTTCGCGAGTTCCTGCCCCGGTTCGATCTGCCCCGCGGCCTGGAACGTGATGATGAGAAAGAAGAGCACGTCGCCGTCGGCCGGATCGAGCTCCATGGCCCGCGTCAGATGTCGCGCCGCTTCCTTGAGCTGCCCGCGCTCGTAGGCGACGAACCCAAGCAGGGCGTGGCCATACGGCGCGTCGGGGACAAGCTCGATGAGCGCGCGTGCCTCTGTCTCCGCGACGTCGAGCGGCCGCAGGTCAACCGCCGTCCCGGCCCGGACCTTCGAGAATTCCATGAATGCGCGGAGCGCGCGGAGCGGCGGAGACTCGCCTTCGATCTCGATGGCGCGCTCGAGCAGCAGCCGCGCGTGATCGAGCGACGCGCCGTAGCGCCGCATCTCGGCGCGGGCCTGGAGGAAGAGCTCGAACGCTCCGGCATTCTGAATCGGCCGCGCCGCGAGTCGCACCTCCTCCGACGATGTGAGCTTGATCTGCAGCGCCCCGACGATGGCGCGCGAGACGCGCTCCTGCACGTCGAACACGTCGTCCATGGTGCCGCTGTACTTCTCGGCCCAGAGCGGCGTGTCCTTCTCGGCGTCCACGAGCTGGGCGGTGATGCGGAGCGCGTTGCCCGCCTTGCGGACGCTGCCGGTGAGCAGGTAGCGAACGCCGAGCGTGCGCCCGATCTCCGGTGGCGTTTTCGTGGTGGCCTTGAACTGCATGGACGAGTTGCGCGACGTCACGCGCAGCGCCTTCACGCCGGAGAGATCGGTGATGAGCTCCTCGGTGAGCCCATCCGAAAAGAACTCGTTGTCGGCGTCGGCGCTCATGTTCGTGAACGGCATCACGGCAATCGACTTCTCGGCGGTCTCCCGCGGACGGGGCGTGACCGCGCGCGGGCCGGACGTGGTCGCGGTCCGGAGTGTCGACACGACCTGCGCGCCGGTCGCGTAGCGATCGGCGGGCGCCTTCTCGAGGAGCCGCGCCACGAGCTCGGCGACTTCGGGCGCGACGTCCTCGCGTTTCGCGGTGACCGGCGGCGGCGTGTATAGAAACCGCCGCGCGATCGTGGCCTGCGCGGAGGCTCCCGTAAACGCGACCTCGCCCGTCAGCATCTCGTAGAGCACGCAGCCTAACGCAAAGAGATCGCTGCGTCCGTCGAGCTCCTCGCCGGTCGCCTGCTCGGGGCTCATGTACGCGGGTGTCCCGACGGTCACGCCGACCTGAGTGAACGTGGACGTTTCGCTCGCGGCGGCCACGATCGCCTTCCCGATGCCGAAGTCCGCGACGACCGCGTGTCCCTCGTGCAGCAGGATGTTCTCGGGCTTGATGTCGCGGTGGACGATGTCCTGCCGGTGCGCGTAGTCGAGCGCATCGGCGACCTCGGTGGCGATGCGCACGGCGTCATCGATGGGCAACGTGCGCTCGGCGTCGAGTCGGCTCCGCAGGGTCTGCCCCTGCATCACCGGCATGACGAAGTAGAGGAACCCCCCACCCGCGCTGTCGCGCGGGTACCCGCATTCCCCGGAGTCGTAGAGTGGGAGGATGTGCGGGTGGTTCAGCTTCGCGGCCATCCGGATCTCACGCACGAACCGCTGTCGGCCTAACGACTCGGCCAGCTCGGCGTTGAGGATCTTGATGGCGACCTCCCGGTCGTGCCTGACGTCGCGGGCGAGGTAGACGGTCGCCATGCCACCGGCACCGAGCTCGCGCTCGATGGCATACCGGTCCGCCAGCGCCTGTCTACGCGCGTCGATCGTTGCGGTCGGCATTAGTCGCCCGGCATCATTGTCGTTTCACGACGCGATACATCATCGCGTCGCCACGGTAGTCGCGCCACATGATCGTCGCGCGCGTCAGGTCTCGTGAGACACTGACCACGTTCGCCACGTGCGCGATGGAGCCCACGGGCGTTGCCTGTCCGGGTCCGGCGACTCGTTGCACCGCTGCCGCGTCAACGCTGTTCCACACCGTGAGCGCGATCGAACCGTCAGTAAGCCAGGACGCCGTCGCCTGCTCCCCGAAGCTTCGCGACCAGGTCACGGGCGTGCCGCCCGCCGTCGGCACTACGTCCAGACCAAGCGTGTCGCCGGACGGCGCCCAGCCCACCATCAGAAGTCGGCTTCCGTCCGGGGCGGCATCGACGTGAAAGAGGCCCGCGTACCACGCCGGCTTCGCGATCTCGTGTCGTTTGTCGTTCTGCTCGACGGTGATCCGATCCCGGCTGGCCGGGATCCACGCCCACCCGTTAGGCACGGCGACGGCGCTCGCGATCGCGGAGTCCGGGAACGTCAATGCTTGACTCGTTGCTCCCGAGCGGACGTCGACCCGCTCGAGGCGGGCGCCGGACGCCGTGTGCGAGTAAATGGCGACCTCGGCCGAGTTCGCCCACCCGGCGGCGATCACCTTCCCCGTCGCGTTGAGTGGCGTCTCCGCACCACCGCCGAACGGCGCGACGGAGAGACGAACCTCATCGCCACCCGCCTGACTCGCGACGTTTCGCCGCATGAGCACCCGCTGACCGTCGGGTGAGACGACTGCGCCGACGCGACTCGACGCCTGCATCAGCGGAGCACCGGAGGGCACAGTTCCCTTCAAGAGATCAGGCAGGTCCGCCGCGATCACCGAGAACGTGTAGCTGCCGTCGTCCACCGCCATCTGCGCCCCGTCGGCGGTGACCGAGAGGTTCGAGAAGGCGCCGCTGTAGATGGTGTCCTGGTGCGTCGCGAACCGGCCGGTCGCCGGGTCGAGCGCCACGCGCACTACCGCCTCCGCGACCGTCGGGCCCGCGCGCGTCATCCAGAGCGCATCCTGCGATGCCGCCGCCCCGCAGGTGCAGGAGTTGAGGAGCTTGTCCGTCACCTTGCCGTTGCGCTCCAGGACCTGCCATAACCCGCGCGGCGGCTGGACGACCATCGCCACGAATCGGGTCGTACCTGGGATGGACACGAGCGCCGCGAGGTCATTGCCCGGCCCCGGCACGCGGACGCTGTCACGCACGGTCCCGTCCAGTCCGGCGACGCGTACGACGAAGCTCGAATCGAGCGCTGGCGCCGGTCCGAGCAGGAGCGAGTCACCTCCCGCATAGAATGCCGCAGCGCCGGAGGTCAGGAAGCGCGGCGGACCACCTAACGCCGATACGACATAGCTTCCGTACCGGCTATTGATCGTGCCCAGCATGATGAGATTGCGTCGGTCGGGGCTCCACTTGAGCTCGTACGCCGCCGTCGCACCCTCGAGCACGCGCCGGATCGTGATGTTTCCTACGTCCTGCACGTCGACGCCGAAGCGGCAGTCGGCACCCGAGCACTCCTTGGTGAAGTAGGCGAGCTGCTTGCCGTCGGCGGAGAGCGTCGGCGCGCTGATCTTCCCCGTGAACGTGAGCTGCGTGCGGTCGCGGAGCGTGGCCGAGGTATCGACCTTCCGGAAGCGGGTGACGGCGAACGCCGCACCCGCCCCGACGACGGCGAGCCCAACGACGGCTGCTGCGACCAGCACGCGGCGCGACCGTCGCGGGGACGCCATGGAGGCAGCAATTCCCGGCGTGGTTTGGGACACAATGGTCGGCCCCGCCTCGAGCGCGCGGGTGAAATCGGCCACCGTCGCGAAGCGGTCGGCCGGAACCTTCGACAATGCCTTCGCGACAGCCGCATCGACGTGCTCCGGCACCGTCGGCCGCACCGTCCGGACGTGCATCGCCGGCTCCGTGAGCAGCTTCGCGATGACCGCCTGAACGGTCTTGCCCGTGATGGGCGGCTCGCCGACGAGCATCTCGTACAGCACCGACGCGAGCGAGTAGAGATCGCTCCGCGCGTCCACGTTCCGGTCGCCCGTGGCCTGCTCCGGGCTCATGTAATGTGGCGTACCTAACGACAGGCCGGTCTCGGTGAGCCGACTCCCGCCGGATTCCTGGACGGCGAGTGCGATGCCGAAGTCCGCCAGCATCGCCTCTCCCTCCTGCAGCAGGATATTCTCGGGCTTGATATCGCGATGGACGACGCCTTTCCGATGGGCGTAGTCGAGTGCGCTCGCGACCTGCTTCGTGATGGCGAGCGCCTGCTCGACGCCGAGTTGTTGCTCGCGGTCGAGGAGGTCACGCAGCGACTCGCCGCGAACGTAGGGAAGCACGTAGTAGAGCAGCCCGCCTGCACTTCCCGAATCGATGAGCGTGAGGATGTGTGGGTGGTCGAGCCGCGCCGTAATTTTCACTTCCGACAGGAATCGCTCGGTGCCGAGCACGGCACCGAGCTCGGGGCGAAGCACCTTCAGCGCGACCTCTCGGCCGAGCTTCACGTCCTCGGCGAGGTAGACGGTCGCCATGCCGCCCTGACCGATCTGGCGCTCGATGCGGTAGCGATCCGTGAGGATCGCGTCGAGCCCGGGGGACGGTGGTGTGGCGGACATATATCAGTCCTCTCGAGGGTGGAGGGCGATTTTCCATGGGTGGCCGGCGTCGTGCGCGAGATGGACCATTGCCATGCCACCCTGGCCGGGCTCGCACTCGATGCGACGCCGACCAGCCGGCGTCGCGCGGAACGTGTCGGTGCTCATCGCGTCGCTCCCATGCGCCGGCGTAACTCCCTCGCCCAGTTCACGACCATCACGACGCGGCGATGGTCCTGCGCCGGCTTCACCATGACGAAGCTCTTGCCGTTCGGCGACACATCGTAGTTCGGATGGTAGATGTCGCTGGCGTAGTGGCCGCTGAAGCGCGTGCGTCTCGCCGAGATGCCCAGCGACGGTGAGGTGCTGAGCGTCGCTTCGACTACTCGAATCCCAGCACGGTAAAAGAGGCGACTGCCGTCCGGCGACCATAACGGCTCTCCGGCCAGCCATCGGCCGTTGGGCGAGACGCGGGGCTGCTTCTCATCGTGCACGCTGGTCAGGAGCGGCACCGGCGTTCGGTCTCCCTCCAGCGAGACGACCCAGACGTCGCGGTTGGTGGCCAGCGCATCGACGCGATACACGATGGCCTTGCCATCGGGCGTCACGATGCCTTCCCGGATGGGATTGGAGTCCGTGTGAATCTTGGTGGGTGGACTCGTGCCGTCGAGTGGATGCCACCACAAGGCGAACTCCGAGCCGCGCGATGACGGATACAGGATGCGCGCACCATCGAGCGACCACTCGGCGCGGTCGGTGACGCCGTCGCCCGTCAGACGCTGCAACGCGCCCGACCCGAGATCGACCGCCCAGATGTCGACGCCGGTCGATGCGAACACGTCGAAGGCCAACTGCCGGCCGTCTGGTGAGAATCTCGGGTGCACGTACTGGCGGACGGAGTCCACCAGCGGAGTTTCCGTCCCTGATGGGGTCACGCGAACGAGTCGGCCAGCCGTACCTCCTTGCTGGTAGAGCAGCGATCCATCCGACGTCAGGACTGCCGCGGCGAACCAGGCGCGAACGGCGACGCTGTCCCCAACCTGGATCGGTGCGCCGATTTCTAGCCGATCGGCGTCGAACGGCACGGCCATGAGGGCACCATCGACGCGCACGTAGACCAACGCGTGGTCGACCAGGCCCAGCACCATGGCGCTGCGCACCTGGGGGAATCGCTTCGCTGTCCCGTCGCGCACCCTGACGACGCCCAGGGTCGGATCACCGACGCCGGACGAGGCACTGGTGTATGCTACCAGCCGCCCGTCGTCGACGGCCATCGGGGCAAGCCGAAAGCGCTCATACGTGGCACTATCGGCTCGCGAGAACAGCGCTGGGGCACCGCCATCGGCGCTCACGCGGTACATGCCAACGCCCTTCAGGGCGCCCGGCGCGTAGACGATCTCGCGATCGGAGAGCCAGGTGATGCCGGCAGCCCCGGGGACGCCAACCTCGCAGATGGTGGTCAGCGAGCTGCCGTCAACCGCGATCTTCTTGAGGAGCCCGTCGAGCGATGAAAACGCGATCCAGCGGCCGTCCGGCGAAAACGCCGGCCACGTCGCTCCTTCGGTCCCCGGCAGGATGCGCGCGTTCATCTGGTCGAGACTGCGCACGGCGAGCGCCCAGCCACCGGCGCGCTCTGCGGTGAAGACGGCGGACTCACCGTTAGGCGAGATCGCGAGCCCCGCGGTCGTGCCGAAGCCGGGGAAGGCGAACGCGATGTTCCCGCCGGTCGTGAACTCCAGCCTGGTCGTGGGCGCGGGGCTGGACGGCGGAGCTCCGCGCGTGAGGCCCCACGCGGACAGCGCGATCGCGAGCATCGCGACGATCGCAAGCAGGCGACTCGTCAGGCGCGAACGGGCCAGCGCGCGGTCCCGTCCGGGCACCAGCGTCGGCGCCGTCGGGTGCTGCCCGGCGGCCAGCGCGCCGGCGAACTCCGCCGCGGTCGCGAAGCGATCGGCGGGCAGCTTCGACAGTGCCTTCACGACGGCCTGCGCCACGCTCGGCGGGACCGTGTCACGCAGCGTCTCCAGCGGCGTTGGCTTCTCGCTCAACACCCTGGCCACGATGGCCTGCACGCTCGAGCCGGTGAATAACGGGTCGCCCGTCAGCATTTCGTAGGTGACGGCACCTAATGCGTAGATATCGCTCCGGGCATCGATCCCGCGTTCCCCCATCGCCTGCTCGGGCGACATGTATTGCGGCGTCCCGAGCGACAGGCCCGTCTGGGTCATCCGCTCGCCGCCTGCGCTTTGGACGGCGAGGGCGATGCCGAAGTCGGCGACGAGCGCATGACCAACACCGGCGGTCGAGGTTCCGCCTCGCTGGGGGTACCCGAGCAGGATGTTCTCGGGCTTGATGTCGCGATGGATGATCCCGAGGTCATGCGCGTGACCGAGGGCGTCGGCCACCTCGCGCGCGATGCGTAGCGCGTCGTCGATGGGCAGCTGGCGCTCACGCGCCAGCCTGCTTCGCAACGTCTCGCCGGTGGCGAGTGGCATGACGTAGTAGAGCAGCCCGTCGGCCGCGCCGGAATCGAGCAGCGGCAGGACGTGGGGGTGCTGGAGCCGTGCCGTCGTGCGGATCTCGGCCAGGAACCGATCCCCGCCTAACGCGGCTGCCAGATCGGGGTGGAGTACTGTGATCGCGACGTCGCGGTCGTGCCGAAGGTCGTGCGCCAGGTAGACGGTGGCCATACCGCCCTGCCCGAGCTCCCGCTCGACCCGGTAACGGTCGGCGAGGGCGCCCGCGAGGCGTGCCGTGGTGGCGGCGGTCATCGGTTGGCCGCGTCCACGGCGCGCTTCATCCGAGCCACCCAGCCGGGGATCACTCGCAGGTAAAACCCGAGATTCTCCGATGGCGACTGGAGATATATCAACTCCCCGCTGGGCGTGGTCGCGAGCGACCACCCGGGCGTATCCGCGAACCGTGGATCGCGGACGACCAGCTCCCGGCTCCCGACCGGCGAGCTCGCGTTAGGTCCAATGCGCGCCCGGTATACCGACGCGGCGATCACCCCTGCCGCGCGGTACTGCGAGAGGTACACGAGCTCCGTGCTGGACGCCCAGCGCGGTTCCGTGCCTTCCGCGTCGACGAGGTAGTGCCGATCGAGCGCGGGCCATGGCTGCAGGTACACACCCGTCACGCCGGGCTTTTGGTATGCGATCCACCGCCGGTCTGGTGAGACGGAGACGAAGAAGGCGCGGAGGCTCAGAGAGTCGATCGTCGCCGGCGTGCGGGTCGGATCGACGATCAGGGCTCCCCCCTTCGACAACAAGCTCCCCACTACGAGAACGTTCGCCGCTGGCCAGCCCGAGACCTGCACGTTCACCGGTGGGCGGTGTGACAGCAGCGGAATCGGCCGGTCGGGGGAGTCGAGGCGCCGCAGGAGCAGAGACTCTTCGTCCGGATCCTCGCTCTTCCGGTACGCGAGCGCATGGCCATCCGGACTCCAGGCGGGCGCACCGATGTAGAACGCCGTGTCGAGCGTCTCCTTGGGACCGCCCTCGAGGTCGAAGACCTCGAGTTCCTGATGCTGGAGACCCTGGGCGACGGCAGCCAGCCGGCGTCCATCCGGACTCGGCGCGAACCGGAGATACGCGGCCGCCTCCATGGCCAGCGGCACGAGCCGGCCGTCGCGCGTCACGCGGACCAGGCGACCGACGTCGGCGTTGATGCCGGGGATGTAGGTCAGCGTCCCATCGTCGGCGATGTCGAACTGCCCGACGCCCGAATAGCTGCTGCGGCGCACCATCGGTACCAGCGGCACGGAGCGCCCGAACATGAGGGAATCGAGGTTCGCGATCCGCGTCCCCATTAGCGTCCCGTCGACGGACATGTACACGAGGTACCGGCCATCGATGACGCGAAAGTGCGATCCCAGCAGCACGGCCGATACGGACGCCGCCGTGGGATTCGACGGGCGGACGGGCACCTTCACGGTTGGCCGGTCCAGCGAGACGACGAAGGCGAAGTTGTCGGCGCCACCTCCGCACAGCACGCGGTCGTCTCCGATCAGCTGGGGGTTGACGCAATAGGTGATCGCTTGCTCTCGCACGCTCCCGGCCCCGGGATCGATCCAGCGGAGGAGCCGGCCGTCGTTGTCCGCGAAGAACAGTCGGCCGTCGGGGAGCCAAGCGCCTCCGTGCGGATCCTGTGTGCGTCCGATGACCGTGACAGCCCCGCCGGCGAGCGAGGCAACCTTCATCTCTCCGGCCACCTGGAAGACCACGCGCGTTCCGTCCGGCGAGAGTCGCGGGGTGCCGCCGGCGCCCTCGGTGCCGGGAATCGGGTGGGCGTCGGTCCCGTGCAGGCTCCTGTACCACAGCTGGGTCCCTTCACCGACGCGGGCCAGGTACACGACGAAGGACCCGTCGCGCGCCACAGCGTAGGTGCGGAACTGGCCGGCCATCTGGATCGGAGCGTTAGGCGGCAGCCCGATGTCCCGGGGGTTGGGATCGGTGCGCCACAGTGCCCAGCCAGCCAGGGTGCCCAAGCCTGCAACGACGAGGGCGAGCGCGGCAGCGGCCCGTTTCCACCCGAGTCCCCCAACCCGTTGGCCAGACGCCATCCTGGCGGAATCGGCGGCGCGGAAGGCCGGGTCTGCGAGCGCGCGCGCGAACGCAGCGGCGCTCTCGAAGCGATCCGCCGGCAGCTTTTCCAGCCCCGTGGCGACGGCCGCCGCGACGTTAGGCGGGACCGACTTCCGGTATTGCGTCACCGGCGTCGGCTGCTCGGTGACGATCTTCATGATGATCTGCTGGGCCGAGCCGCCGAGATGAGGTGGCTGGCCGGCGAGCGTCTCGTAGAGCACCGAGGCCAGCGAGTAGACGTCCGACCGTGCCGAGATCTCCTTCTCGGCGGTGGCCTGCTCGGGACTCATGTAATACGGTGTCCCTAACGACAGCCCGGTCTCGGTGATGCGCCCGCCGGCCGCGGCACTCACGGCGAGCGCGATGCCGAAGTCGGCGACCATGGGCCGCCCTTCGTGCAGCAGAATGTTCTCGGGCTTGATGTCGCGGTGAATGATGCCGCGGCGGTGCGCGTAATCCAGTGCGTCGGCTACGGTCGTCGCGATCCGGATGGCTTCGTCGATGCCCAGCTGCGTCTCGCGGTCGAGCTTCGCTCTCAGGGTCTCGCCGTCGATGAACGGCATGACGTAGTACAGCAATCCGTCGGCGGTCCCCGAGTCGAACAACGGCAGGATGTGCGGGTGCTGCAGCGCCGCCGTCGTCCTGATCTCGGCCACGAACCGCTCGGCGCCCAGCACGGCAGCGAGCTCCGGCTTCAGCACCTTGACCGCCACCTTGCGGTCGTGCTTGAGGTCCTGCGCGAGATAGACCGTCGCCATCCCGCCCTGGCCCAGCTCGCGGTCGATGCGGTAGCGGTCAGCCAGTGCCGAGGCGGGACGGATAGCGGTGTCGGTCATTCGCGTCACCTGCGAGCGCGAAGGCGAGCGAGAAAGCGCTGTTTTGCCGCCTGGACTCGCGGCCGGGCGCTCAGCTCCGGCCCGAGCACGGCGAGCGCATGGCTGATGTAGATCCGCTCGTACGGCGGTCCATCCACCGCGCGCTCGAAGGCGGCGACGGCGCCGTCGTCATCGCCTAACGCACGCCGTGCGGCAATGCTCGTTTCGGCGGGGCGGGTCACGACGGCGAAGTCGTGCGTCGAGTCACCCGCCGCGAGCGCGCGCAATGTTGCCGAGCGTGTCGACGGGTCGCGGAGCCCCGCGTTCAGCCGACGGCCCGCCGCGCTGTCCGCGCCGAGGTCGATGGCGAGATTGCCGAGCAGTGTCGCCGCGCGGTCGTACTCGCCGGCCACCAGGAAGTGCAGTCCGCCGAAATAATTCAGCGAGTACGTGTTCGGGTAACGCTCCAGCATGCGCTCATATTGCGCTCTCGCCTCGACCATCCGGCCCATGAGGTCGAGGTGCTCCGCGACTTCGACGCCGATGATCAGTGAGAGCGGGTCGAGCTTCTGCGCCGTCAGTACCTGTTCGAGCGCGTCGGTCTGCCGTCCCATCTTCACGAGCGTCGTTGCGTACCACTGGTGCGCCGTCGGGTACCGCGGGTCGATGGCGATCGCGCGCTGGAACGCCTGGTCGGCCTCCTCCAACCGCCCGCGCTGGTCGAGCCCGTTCGCGAGCGCAGCGTACGCCTCGGCGCTGTTCGCGTCGAGCGCGATGGCGCGTCGGGCGGCGCGCTCCGACAGTTCGAGCGCCTCGACGGCGGAATAGCGGCGGATGTCGTACTCCGACGGCGTGAACAGCACGTACGTGGCAGCCAGTCCGGCCCACGCCTTCGCGAACCCGGAGTCGGCGATGATGGCCTGCTGGAAGAACGTCGCCGCGCGCTCGAGGTCCGCCACCGTGCGTTTGTTCCAGAAGAAGAGCCCCTGCAGGTACGCGTTGTACGCGTCGAGGTTCTCGGTGCCATGCTCGACGACCCGCGCGCCAGAGCCGCCGGCGAGCTTCACCTGCAGCGCCTGGACGACGGCGCGCGCGACCTCGTCCTGCACGGCGAAGACGTCAGCGACGTTGCGGTCGAAGCTCTGCGACCAGATGTGGAACCCGTTTCGCGTATTGATGAGCTGGGCGGTGATGCGGAGCCGATCGCCGGCGCGCTGCACGCTTCCCTCGAGGACGGTGGCGACGCCTAACGCCTCGCCGATCGTCCGCACATCCTGGTTCCGACCCTTGAACGAGAACGCCGACGTCCGGGCGGCGACACTCAGTCCCGGCACGGCCGACAGCGCGTTGATGAGCGTCTCGGCCGTGCCGTCGGCGAGGTATTCGTTCGCGCCACCGGAAAGGTCGGCGAATGGGAGGACGGCGATGGACGGGGCGTCGGGGACAGGGGTGGCTCGCCCGCGTTGGACGAATACCGCCGCAGATACGCCGAGAGCGACGAGTAGGACCGCAACCCCCGCGATTGTCGCCGAGCGCGCGCGGGGACTTCGGCTCTTGGCTGCCGCGTCCGGCGCCGAGTGCGGGGCGCCGCCGGTCCGAAGGGCGTCGGCAAACTGCGCGACGGGACTGAAGCGGTCGGCCGGATTCTTGGCGAGCGCACGCTGGAGGACTCCGGCAATCGACGCCGGGACGGCAGGCCGAATCTGCGTGATCGGCCGAGGCTCCGCGACCATATGCTGGCGGACGATGCTCTCCACCGTCGGCCCGGTGAACGGCGCCTGGCCGGCGAGCATCTCGTACACCACACAGCCTAACGAGTAGAGGTCGCTGCGACCGTCAACGTCCGACGAACCGGCGGCCTGTTCGGGGCTCATGTACGCCGGTGTGCCGATCGACGTGCCGGTCTGCGTGAGCGACTCGCTCCCCGCGGCGCTCACTGCCCTCGCGATGCCGAAGTCCGCCACCATCGCGTGCCCGCCCTCGAGCAGGATGTTCTCGGGCTTGATGTCCCGGTGCACGACGCCGCGGCTGTGCGCGTAGCTCAGCGCATCGGAGACCTCGCGGGCGATCTGGAGCGCGTCGTCGATCGGAAGCTGCTTCTCGCGCGTCAGGCGGTCGCGGAGGGACTCGCCGTCCACGTACGGCATGACGTAATACAGGAACTCGCCGGTCGCCCCCGAGTCGTAGAGTGGCAGCACGTGGGGGTGGTGCAAGGCGGCCGTAGTCTCGATCTCACGCAGAAACCGCTCGGCACCGAGGGCGTGCGCGAGGTCCGGCTTGAGCACCTTGAGCGCGACCTTCCTGTGATGTCTGACGTCCTCGGCGAGGTAGACCGTGGCCATGCCGCCCGCGCCGAGCTCGCGCTCGACGCGGTAACGGTCGGCAACGGCCTCGCGGAGGCGTGCCAGCGGGTCGGTCACGGTCCTCACCGGGAGGGGTGTCGCCTACGGGTGCTTGTGGGGGACCATCTTCGGCGCGTCTTCCGCGAACGAGTAGGAGGCCTTCGGGCACTTCACCGCCGGATTCGTCGGCGAGTAGACCCCCTCCGGGTTCGTCTTCCATAGCCACACGTGCAGGTCGTAGTGGTGCACCTCGGCCGGCATGAGCGGTTTGTGGCCTTCCATCGGTCCCTGGAGCTCCTTGCCGAAGACCGACGGGCGCTTGTCGCCAGCGAGTTGCGCCGGCATGAACCACTCGGCAGCGACGAGACGGAGCTTGTCTCCAACCGGCTCGTAGATCAGGACTTGCGGCTTCGATGGGTCGAGCGTCGGGCCGACGTTCGCCATGTTGATGAAATGCACACCCATCCCGCCCGCAGCGTACTGCATCGAGCCCTCGCTCCCACCCTTCGGGTACTCGACGCAGGCGACCGTCGAGAGGAAGCCGTCGTGGACCGCGACAATGGGGTCGGCATACTTGTCGAGCAACGCGCGAACGCTCTGCAGCTCTGCCGGCAATGCCGAGCTCTGTGCCCTCGCGACGTAGGGAGCGGCGGCGAGTAGGACGATTGCGACGGCGGCCCCGCGGCTGAATCGATGGATGCGCATGTGGGTCTCCCTGAAGGGAACTGAGGGTTGGAGCTGGGTGCTGAGACTGCCTGAGGTACTACAGCCCTGGCGACGCGGGACCTCGCGAAACGAGTCCGTCGAGTGCCGCGAGGAGTTGGTGGCTGTTGAACGGCTTGAAGAGGAACCCGTCGGCGGAACTGTCGCCCAGCACGCCGTCTCCGCTGATCAGCAGCACTGCGATGTGGCGCAGGGCGGCGTCGTCCCGGATCGCGCGGCTCAACCGCCGCCCGTCCAGGCCCGGCAGACCGACATCGCTGATGACAACGTCAACGGCTTCCGACCGCACCAGCCGCAACGCTTCCAGCCCGTCGGCCGCTTCGATCACCCGGTCAAACGGGATTGTCACGACGCGGAGACAGCTCCGAAGGTAGAGCCGCATGTCCGCGTCGTCGTCTACCAGCAGGACCGTCCGGCGAGGCCGTTCCACGTGGCCGCCGACCTCGCGTGTCTGGGTTTGCACCGCGGCCTTGGCCTGCCGTTCGGGCTCGAAAAAGAAGCTCAGCGTCGAGCGAGGCGGCCAACCTGTCGCCAACAGGGCTGGAGGCGGTAGCGCATATGACGCGAGTTGTTGCGCCTACGTCGCGTATGACGCGGCAGCAACGCCGTCAGAACGTCGTCACAACACCTGGCTCGAGGTGCGGGAGGCACCCGCCCGGTCATCAGTCCCTACTTGCCGGCCGGCGACAAGCTATCGGCGGTCACGCCCGAGCTTCAATCGAGAGCTGATTGCTGGGCGGATGCGCTCGTGAGCGCGCGGTCCCGCCATGCCGACGGGCGAACGCCGTGCTGCTCGTTGAAGGCGTTCGAGAAGTGGGCGACGCTCTTGAAGCCCACGGCATACGCCACCTCGGCCACTGACCCGGCGCGTGATTCGAGCAGCTCCGCCGCCCGCTCCAGCCGCATACGACGAATGAGATCGGATGGGCTCTCCTCGATCAACTCGCGCAACCGCCGATGCAGGTTGCCGCGGCTCTGCGCCACCTCGCTCGCGAGTCGCTCGACGGTGAACGTCTCGTCGCCGAGGTGCGCTTCGACCACCACGCGAACCTGGTCGATGAACTTTTGATCCGCCGGCGCGAGGCCGACGGGGGCAGGCAGGATCGTCAGTCGCGCGCCCGCGAACCGCTCCCGCAGTCGCCGCCGCATGGCGACGATGTTCCCGACGCGTGCGAGCAGCTCACGAACGTCGAACGGCTTCGTGAGGTAGTCGTCCGCCTGTTCGCGCAGTCCGGCGAGTCTGTCCTCCGCCTCGGCGCGCGCCGTCAGCAGAATCACGGGGATGAAGTCCGTATCCGGATGCGACTTGAGCGCGCGGCACAGGGCGTAGCCATCCATCACCGGCATCATCACGTCGGAGAGGACGAGGTCCGGTAACGAGCGGCGCGCCATCGCGAGTCCCTCCTCACCATTCTCCGCCTCGAGCACGCGGTACCGAGGTGCGAGATGTCGCTTGACGTAGGCTCGAATCTCGGCGTTGTCGTCGACGACGAGTACGGTGGTAATGTCCTCGCCGGTCGTGGCCGCATCGGTGGCTGCGTTCGATGCATCGACGGCACTGGCACCCGGTACGAGCGCCGACGCCAACCCTTCGCGCGGTGTCCACGCCATCGCCGCGCCGTCGTCGACGATCTGGTCCGGAGCGAGATGCGTGCGTCCCTTGCGCAGTGTGATCGTGAACGTACTGCCGAACCCCTCCTCGCTTTCGGCGGTGATGGATCCTCCGTGCAGGATGACGAGCTCGCGGGCCAACGCGAGCCCGATGCCAGTTCCCGGCGTCGTGCCGGCGGTGCTGGCGCGGTGGAAGCGATCGAAGACGCGACCGAGCTCGCCGGCTGGTATCCCGGGGCCGCTGTCACGAACGGTGATGCGTGGGGAGGACTCGTCGTCGGTCACAGTGACGCGCACGGCGCCGCCATCGGGCGTGAACTTGAAAGCGTTCGAGAGCAGGTTCGAGAGCGCGCGCTCGAGATGATCCGGGTCGGCGTAGATGATGATCGGTCCCGCGGGACTCGGGATGTCGTAGGCGATTGCCTTTCGTTCCGCGAGCGGCACGAACGCTCGAGCGACGCTCGTGACGAACGGTCCCAGGTCGAGGCGCCGGGCGTGCAGCGATTCCCCCCCGGCTTCGACGCGAGCGAGCTCGAGAATCTCGTTGATGAGATCGAGCACGCGCCCCGCGTTTCGGCGCGCGAGGTCAACCTGTTCCACGGCAGCCGAGGTGAGCGGACCGTGCAGGCCGGCTCGGAGGTCGTCGAGTGGGCCCATGGTGAGAGTGAGCGGTGTGCGGAACTCGTGGCTCACATTCGCGAACAGCTGGCTACGCGCGCGGTCCAGCTGGCGAAGCTGCTCGGCTTCGACTCGCTCGATCTCGAGCCGGCTCTCGAGGCGCAACCGGTTCATCTCGTAGTGCCGGATGCCGTAGAGCGCCGTGAGCGCGAGTGCGGCGTAGAGGCCGTAGGCCCACCAAGTTCGCCACCATGGGGGCGCGATGATGATGGCGAGCGACGTGCCGCGTTCGTTCCAGACGCCGTCGTTATTACTCGCACGCACCTGAAATGTGTAGCGGCCGGGCGGGAGGTTCGTGTAGGTCGCCGCGCGCACTGCTCCCGACTCGAACCACTCGTCGTTGAAGCCCACCATACGGTACGCATAACGATTCTTGGACGGTGCCGAGAATTCGAGTGCCGCGAACTCGAACGTCAGGACGGCATCGCGATACGAGAGGCGGAGCGTGTCCGTCTCCGAGATCGTGGCGCGCAGGACAGCCCCGCTGTCACGCACGGTCTCGTAGCGATTGCCGCGGCGGAATCCCGTGACAACGACTTCCGGGATGTGCGGGTTGTTCCGGATGTCCTCCGGGCGGAAGTAGTTGAAGCCGTAGATGCCGCCGAAGAAGAGCTCTCCGCTCGGGCTCCTGAAGGCCGCGCCCGAGTTGAATTCGTCGCTCTGCAACCCGTCGCCGGCGTCGTAGTTTCGAAAACGCCGGGTTGCCGGATTGAACCGCGAGAGGCCACGGTTCGTGCTGAGCCAGAGTCTGCCACTCGTATCCGCGAGGATGCCGTACACGACGTTGTTAGGCAGGCCGTCGCGCTCGGTAAAGTGGACGAACGTGCCCGAATCGATGGCGAGGCGATTGAGCCCGCCGCCGGCCGTGCCGATCCACAGAAAACGGCTTGGGTCTCGTGGGTCGGGGAGAATCGCACGGATCGCATCGTGGCTCAGACTGCCGGGGTCGCGCGGGTCGTGGCGGTACCGGCGGAACGAGCCGGTCTTCGGGTCGAAGCGCGCGAGCCCCTGGTCCGAGCCCAGCCAGAGCGCGCCTTCGGCGTCCTGGACCGTCGACGGGAAGATCCACTGGCCCGTCGTCCGTCGCTCCTTGAGCGGCCATCGCTCGAACCGCCCGCGCTCGGGGTCGGCGAGCCTAACGAGAAAATTCTCGGTGACCGCCCAGATCGTGCCGTCGCGGTCGCGAAAGACGTCGAAGGTCGCCTCTTCGGGCAGGCCGGTCGAGTCGCCCGGATTGTGGCGGTAGTGTCGGTAGCGGCCGGTGGCGATCTCGTAGTGGTAGAGTCCCTGGTACGTGGCTGCCCACAGCGAACCAGGCGGATCCTCCACGAGCGCCCACACGCCGGTGTTTCCGAAATCCGCCGGCCGATCGGAGCTCGTCTCGAAGCTCCGAAACGCCCCCGTCTTGCGATTCCACTGATAGAGCAGCCCCGCGTCGACCCAGAGTGTTCCGGAGCGATCCTCGAAGATCGTGTAGACGCTGAACCCGCCCATGCGCGACGACCGGCTCTCCGGGCGTCGAAACGTGGCGAACCGGTTCGCCTTCGGATCGTGAATGTTGAGCCCGAAGCCGTTGGTACCGATCCAGATGACATCCGAGCGGTCGCGATACACGCCAGTGGGCAGGTCGCTGTTGATCCCTTCCGGGTTCCGCGGATCGTAACGGAAGTACGTGAACGCCCCGGTCGATGGATCGAGGCGCATGAGCTCGGAGCGCGTGGACACCCAGAGTTGCCCCGATCGATCCTCCACGAGGCTAATTGCCTCACCCCAGCCGTACCGGTAGGTGCGATATCTATGGTAGTGGTGGTCGATTCGCGTCCGGGCCGAGTCGAAGACGCTGACTCCCGGAATCGACCCGATCCAGAGGCGCCCACGGGAATCCTCGTGGAGCGCGGTCACGCTGCTGTCGATGAGCGCGCGGGGGGCCGGTGACTGCGGCGTCAGGTGCGCGAACGCCACACCACTCGCGGTGCCCGGGTCGTGCCGGTCGAGCCCCCGGTCGGTTCCCACCCAGAGCACCCCGTGCCGGTCCACGAGCAGCGCGTCCACCCGGTCGTCGCTCAGGCTCGACGGGTCGGCCGGCACATGCGCGAACCGGTTCACCGTGACGCCGCCGACGCGATCGCTCATCGTTAGGCGAAACAGCCCTTCGCCCGACGAGCCTACCCAGATGGCGCCGCTCGAGTCCTCCACAATGGCGCTGATGTTCCGTCGGGGACCGGCCGTGATGCGCTCGAAACGTTCGCGCGCCCGATCGAACCGGTTCACGCCACCGCCACGAGTACCGACCCACACCTGGCCGCGACTGTCCTCGAACAGCGCCGTGATCTCGCTGTCGGAGATCGAGGTCGAGTCGAACGGGTCGTGGCGGAAGACGACGAACTGGTAGCCGTCGTAGCGGTTGAGCCCGTCCTTCGTGCCGAACCACATGAAGCCGCGCCGGTCCTGTACGATCGCCGAGACGGCGTTCTGAGAGAGGCCGTCAGCGATGGTCAGATGTCGGAACGTGACGCGGTCCTGCGCTCCGAGCCGGCCGACGCCAAATGCACCGACCAGGAGCAGCGCTCCGACGCAGTTCGCGAGGAGTCTGCGGACGCGAGGCACACTGGCGCGGGTCCGACGGTCTGACATCGCGTGAACGTATCACCGGCGGCAGCCCGGGGTGAGATACCGGCGCGGCCAAGACCCCTCCGGGCGTCGAAACGACGGCACGGGCTTCCACTCGGCGTTGGTGGTTCCCGACGCATCTCGTTACGGCCGAGGAACTTCCCGGCCTGGAGCTGCCTGGGAAGTCCACGGCGCTCGCCGAGGTCCTGCGTCGTGTAGATTGAGGCACGTCTGAACGCGGTGAGCGATGCCGTACGCCGTCTACAAGGTGATGCACTTTCTCGGAATCTTCATGATGATCACGGCGCTCGCCGCGATCGCCATGCATGCGCTCCGTGACGGAACGCGGCGGGACCTGCCTCACCGCAAGGCGCTCAGCATTGCCCACGGTGTCGGAGTCTCACTCGTCCTGACGGGCGGGTTCGGCATGCTGGCGCGACTGGGCATCGTGCAGGGCGGACTGCCGACCTGGATTTACATCAAGCTCGTGATCTGGCTCGCGCTCGCGGCTGCCGTCGCAATGCCGTTCCTCGGCCGGCGATACGCCTGGACACTCATGGTGGTGACGCCGGTGCTGGCGGCAGTCGCGGGCGCGGTGGCGCTCTACAAGCCGTTCGGGTAAGGGGTCGGGTTCGACCCCGACCCCGGTTCGCTGTTACCTCAGGGGACAACACCCGTCGGACGCTTCGCCTTGTTCGGGAACGCCGCCGGTGGCTTCGGCGCCTCGACACCCTTCGTCGCCACGAGCTTCATCGCTTCCTCCACCGCCCGCTCGAGCTGCGGATCGCGCCCCTGCATAACGAGCCGCGAGTCCTGCAGCACCTCGATGTCCGGGTGCACCCCCTCGCCCTCGGCGATGAATCCCTCCGGGCCGAAGACCGCGAGCGCCGGCGCAGTGATCGAGCCGCCGTCCACGAGTGGGTAGGGCACCGCCGCGTTCACGAGCCCGCCCCAAGTGCGCGTTCCGATCAGGGGGCCAACCTTCATCTGCCGGAACACCCACGGGAAGTAGTCGCCTCCCGACCCGGCCAGCTCGTTCGTCACCAGCACTTTGGGGCCGAGGATGCCGCTTGCCGGAAGGCGCAGGTTCTTGGCGCCGGGAACGAAGTCCGTCACTCCACCCACGGGTTGGCGGCTCATCACCGAGACCATGTAATCATCGAGTAGCCCGCCACCGTTGAACCGCTCGTCGATCACCGCGCCCTTTCGGTCCTGCTGCGCGTAGTAATAGCGGTCGAACGCCGTGATTGCTGGGCGCCCCGTGTTAGGCACCCACACGTAGGCGAGCGTCCCGTTTGACAGCGAGTCGACTCGTCGGCGGTTGTCTTCGACCCACGCGCGCTGGCGGAGCTGTGTCTCGTTGCGAATCGGGACGACAGTCACGTTCCACGCCCCATCTCCGTTCGCCCGCTCGGCGAGCCGCAGCACGGTCTGTCGTTCGGCGGTCCCATCGAGTGCTTTCCACGGCTCGTCGCGTGTGGTGACGGGCACTCCGTTCACCTCGAGCAGGTAATCGCCCGCGCGTGCCTTCACGCCCGGCGCGTCGAGCGGCGCGCGGAGTCCGGGATTCCAGCTCTCGCTCGTGTAAATGCGGGCGATGCGCCACCGCTCCCCATCGGCCACGAGGTCCGCGCCTAACGTCCCAAGGCGCGAGCTGTCCACCTGCGGGTTGTCGCCGCCGCCGACGAACGAGTGCCCGACGGCGAGCTCGCCACCGAGCATGTCGAGAATGTACGTGAGGTCGCTGCGGTGCTTGATGAATGGCACGAGGGGCTCGTATCGTGCGCGCACGGCGTTCCAGTCCGCGCCGTGGTGGTTCGGCGCGTAGAAGAAGTCCCGCTCGATGCGCCACGCCTCATCGAAGATCTGCTTCCACTCGAGCGCCGGGTCGATCTGCGTGCCGAGTGCAACGCGGAGTGTGCCTTCTCCCGGTCGCGACGCTCCCTCGCCCGACCGGGGCGGCGCGTCGGTGCCGGCGATGACCCAGTTCCCGTTCGGTCCGGCGCCCTGCTGCCACATGAGTTTCTTGCCGTCTCGTGAGGCCGACACTCTCGCGACGCCGCTCACGAACACGGAGGTCCGTCGGTTCGTCATGTCCCACTTGTGCAGCGTCGTGCCCGGCTGGTTCGGCACGCGCTCGGCCACGAACAGGATACCGGACGGCCCGGGGACGAGCTGTGTGTAGTCGCGCACCGGCATCGGGAGCGCGAGGATGCGGCGGTCGAAGCGGTCGAAGTCGATGCGGACCGTCGGCGTCCGGGCAGCCGCACCGCCGGCGCGGGCGGAGTCGTTAGGCTGGCGGCGAGTGGTGTCGGCGCCGCCCGGCGGTGCGGCTGGCGGAGGTGCGCCGGGTGACGTGCCTGCCGTGCGGGCAGCGCGCTCCTCATCGCTCTCGGGGGTGAACGGGGTCGGTTCGTCGGCGCGCAGCAGCGCGACGTAGACGCCGGCCGTCGCCGTGCGCGTCTGGCTTCCGAGGTCCGCCCACCCGCTCTGGACGCCGAGGTCGGTGCTGGCGAGAAAGTAGAGCCACCGGCCATTCGCGTCCCACGCCGGCTCCGCCGCGCTGGCCAGGGCGTCGGTGAGTGGGTGCTTGCGCCGGTCGGCCAGCGACCACACGACGACGCGGCGGAACTGGTTCGGGTACGTCTTCGCGTACGCGAGCCACTTCGAGTCCGGGGACCAGACGGGCCTCATGGCGTTGCGGTCGTTCGCCGCGCCCCCCGTGTCCGCGACGGTGATGGCACTGCTCGTCAGGTTCACGACCCGCACGCGCACCTTGTCGTCGACGAACGCGATGTGGCTCCCGTCGGGCGACCAGGCCGGCGACCACGCCATCTTCGCGTCACCGACAGCGATCGCGCGCGGGCGCCCGAGCCCGTCCGCGTTACCGATGAGGAGGCGATAGCCCGCCCCCTCGTCCGAGAACCACGCGACGCGTTCGCCGTCGGGCGACCACACGGGCGCGCGGTCGGCCGCGCCTGACGAGCGGGTGAGGTTGCGCGCGTCTCCCTTGTCGACGGGCACGGTGAACACCTCGCCTCTGGCCTCGAACAGCGCCCGCTTGCCCGTGGGACCAAGAGCGGCCGACGCGATGGAACGCGTCACGTCGGCCCACCGGGGGGTCGCCCATGGGAAGTCGCCCTGGACGTTGACGGCCAGCTTCTTCGGCGCGGAGCCTACGGGCTCCATGAGCCAGAGGTAGCCGTCCTGCTCGAAAACGATCGCGTGCTCACGCGCGTCCATGGTCTTGACGTCGGCGTCGCGAAAGCGGGTGAGTTGCGCGAGACGCTGCGACCGCGTGTCGTACGACCAGACGTTCGTCGCCCAGTCACGGTCGGAAAGGAAGTAGATGGTCTCGCCGACCCACACGGGGTCGACGTCCATCGTCCATTCGTTAGGCAGGCGTGTTTCGGCGCCGCTCGCCACCTCGGTGATCGTCAGCGGCGTGTTCTGCCCGCCACGGTAGCTCCGGAACTCCACGTCCCAGCGATCGACGCGGTCGACGACGATGCGCTTCCCGTCGGGGGAGAAGCTGCCGCGGAAGCCCATATAGGCCGGGACCATCTGCGCCGGCCCGCCCTCGATGGCGATGGTCCAGAGCTTCTCGTACGCGGTGGGCGCTGACACGCGACTCGACGCGAACAGCACGCGCCGGCCGTCGGGCGTCCAGCCGCGTGCACTCTCGCCGCTGGGGCTCCACGTCAGGCGCCGCGGATCACCGCCGTTGGCGTCCACGACGTAGACGGCGTTCACTCCTGCTCGATTCGAGGTGAACGCGATCCATCGTCCGTCCGGGGAGAAGTGCGGATCGGCCTCCGCCGCCGGCGTGCTGGTGATCCGGCGTGCGTCGCCACCCTGTCGGCCCACGACCCAGAGGTCGCCGCCGTATGTGAAGGCGATGTGTGTGGGCCCTAACGAGGGATTGCGGAGGAGGCGAGTGCCCTGTGCCGGCAGAATACCGCCGGCAATGGACAGGGCGAGAGCGATTCGAGCGATCGATAGCATGGGAGATCCGGTCGGATATCGGGAAGGCGTACCCCCACAACGTATCGCTCCGGCATGCGGGGGGTGAGGTGGAGCCCCGGGGGGCGTTCGGTTTTCCTTTACTGATGCCTGATGACTCGGACTGAGTGACTCAATGCTGACAACTGGCCCCGCCGCCGAGAAGGCGCTCTCGGAACCGCGCGGCCAGTCATGGGTGTGCCAGTCACTCAGTCCGAGTCATCAGGCATCAGTCTGAAGCGCGGCAGCTGAGGTCAT
>DAINRQ010000074.1:0-29567 GCA_036741775.1 Gemmatimonadaceae bacterium
CCGATTCCCGATTCCCGATTCCCGATTCCCGATTCCCGATTCCCGATTCCCGATGAAAGTCTTTGGCACTCACGACCCCGCGACGCTCGCCCAGCTCGAAGACGTGCGATCCCGCGCTCTCGACGCCGCGCTCATGGCTGATGGCCATGTAGGCTACGTGATGCCCATCGGTGGCGTCGCGGCGTACGTGGATCAGGTCTCCGTCGTTGGCGTCGGCTTCGATATCGCGTGCGGTAACGCCGCCATTCGCACCGACCTCACCCTCGGCCAGCTCGGCCACACGCCAGACGAAGTCGGTCGCACACTCAATGGCCTCGCCGACGACATCGCCAGCACCGTGAGCTTCGGCATCGGGCGCAAGAACCAGGCGGACGACGCGCCGGTGGATCATCCGCTGTTCAATGACCCGGTGTGGAACGCAGTGCCGCACAAGCACCGGCGTGCGCTCGTGGACAAGGCGCGCGCGCAGCTCGGAACCGTGGGCAGCGGCAACCACTACGTGGACGTGTTCGCCGATGAGACGGGAACCGTCTGGGTCGGCGTCCACTTCGGGAGCCGAGGGCTCGGGCACACCATCGCGTCGAGCTTCATTGCGATCGGGCAGGGCAAGCAGTGGGGCGAACACGCTCCCGAGCGCGAGGTGCTGCTCGACATCGGCAATTCTACTGGGCACGACTACTGGCACCTGATGAACCTCGCGGGTCGCTATGCCTACGCGGGACGCGAGTGGGTTGCGCGCAAGGTCGTCGAGCTGCTCGGCGCGAACGAGGTGGATCTCGTGCACAACCACCACAATTTCGCGTGGCGCGAGACGCACGAAGGGCAGGATGTCATCGTCGTCCGGAAGGGTGCGACGCCGGCCTTCCCAGGTCAGCGCGGTTTCATTGGCGGCTCCATGGGTGACGACGCCGTGATCGTGCGCGGCGTGGAGCCTAACGCGGTCAGCGCCGAGGTCGCGGAGGCGCAACGCGGGGCCCTGTTCTCCACGGTGCACGGCGCCGGGCGCGTGATGTCGCGCACGCAGGCCGCCGGCAAGCGGAACCGGAAGACGGGCGTCGTCATCTCGCCGGGACGCGTCTCACCCGAGATGATGAACGAGTGGGTGCGGTCGAAGGGGGTTGTCCTGCGCGGCGGTGGGCTCGATGAGAGCCCGCACGTCTATCGTCGTTTACCCGAGGTGCTGGCAGCGCAGGAGGGAACCATCGAAGTGCTCCACACCCTGCGCCCGCTCATCGTGGTGATGGCGGGTGAGAACGAGATCGATCCCTATAAGGATTAGAGGTATCCGCGGCCAGCTCAGCCGCTATTGCTTGGGTTTCTCACCTTCGATGACCCAAGCGATCGCGTGCGTGAGGATCGTCGCGAAGCGGTCACCGCGCTCGGCCGCGGGGATCTCAGCGGCCGTCGCCACGTCGGTCCATTCCATCACGATGATCGAGACGAGGTCCGCCGGCGCAACCCCTTCCCGTCGCGCCGACTCGCGCGCGGATCGAAACATCTCGGCGGCATCGTTCGTCGCTGGCGACGCGAGGCTCGCGGCGAGCGCCGCGTGAA
Organism: Gemmatimonadaceae bacterium; assembly: GCA_036741775.1. Classification (GTDB taxonomy): domain Bacteria; phylum Gemmatimonadota; class Gemmatimonadetes; order Gemmatimonadales; family Gemmatimonadaceae; genus JAJKIV01. The sequence continues at coordinate 1,555 of DAINRQ010000074.1, forward strand.
TGGACGCGCGTGTCAATGGCGCGACCGCGTCCAACGCCAGACGGCGTGGGTCGTGTTCGGTCAACCGTTCTCCTAATGAATGCGACATCCCACCGCGAAGCCCTTCTGAGGCTGCAGTCGCTCGCTCGTTCGTACCCTCGAGGTATTCACGTGTTTCTCCCGCAACTCGTTGACTGGCGTGTGACTTGCCTCACGCATGCGGGTGCGCGCAGAGTGCGCGACGTATCCTGAAGGTGAGGCTGATGCTGCACACGACCGTTCTGGTCTTGGCGAAGGACCGCTTCGTAGCGGCTCTGCTCGGTGCGCTCATCGAGCTCTCCAGACGAAGAGCGGTATTCCCGCGGGACGGGGAGCCGACAACGTTGGCCATGCAGCGAGCACGCGCCGACCTCATCCTTCTCGACTGCGCCCTCGGCGCGCCAACGTGCCGGTCGGTCGCGGCCGCTGCGCGTGAGGCCGGGTTGCGCGTGCTCATGTTTTCCGCCGCGCATACAGAGCCCGAGACACGGGACATCGCGAACTACTATGGAACCGACGGGTTCGCTCTGCCAGTCAGTCCACGTGAGTTCGCGGGCTACCTGGATCGGGCGCTGGCAGTCGAGTTGCGAGCCAACAGTTAGCTCACACACGACCGTGACACGGCTCCCTCGGCGACAGATTCGCGAAGAGGCCTGGGACGAATCTCGTGATGTGGGGGACGAACGCCGTTCCTACGCAGGACCTGACCCGACCATTTGATTTTTCGCGCGGGCGCGGCATAGGTTCGGTCGATGCCCCCCAGTGACGCCCTGATCTCGACCAGCACCGACGGCACGGCCCAAAAAAACCGCTGGGTCGTGCCGAGCATCGTGATCGGACTCAGCGCGCTGTGCGCCCTCATAGAGGCGAGCCAGAATTACATCGGCGCAATCAACTTCGGCCGGCCGGTTCCGTGGAGCGAAGCCGTCCGACGGACGCTTCCCTCGTGGGTGATACTCGCGCTGATCACGCCCGCCGTGCTCCTCTTCGCGCGACGGTTTTCGGTGGAGCGCCTCGGGTGGCACCGAGCGGCGCCGCTCCACTTCCTCGGCGCCACTGCCTTTGCCGTCGCGCACCTCGGCGGGACGGCGATGTACTACGGCGCGCGCGCGGGCAACCTCGCTCCCGCGACCGTGCTGCTCACGAAGTACCTCACCGCGTACTTCGTGCTCGACGTGCTGATCTACTGCGGGATCGTCGGCGCCACGCACGCGCTGCATTACTATCGGGAAGCGAAAGCGCGCGAGGTCGCCGCCTCGCGCCTGCAGGCGAGTCTGACCGAGGCACGACTCGACGCGCTGCGCGGACAGCTCAATCCACACTTCCTGTTCAACACGCTGAACGCCATTTCCACGATGGCGCTCAAGCGAGAGCACGAGAACGTCGTCGCGACGCTCGGCTACCTCAGCGAGCTGCTCCGCGTGTCGCTCGACGAGCGGTTGCCGCAGGAAGTGTCCCTCGCCGATGAGCTCGAGCTGCTCGACCGATACCTGGAGATCCAGCGCATTCGATTTGGCGACCGGTTGACCGTAACCCGCGACGTCGATGATGACGCACTCGGCGCGCTCGTGCCGATCATGATCCTGCAGCCCCTCGCGGAAAACGCGATCGTGCATGGAATCGCTCCCGTCCCTGGTCCGGGCGAGGTTCGTCTCCGTGCGACGCGCGCGAACGGCCGGCTCCGTGTCGACGTCACCGACACGGGCCCCGGTTTCAGCGCGCGCGGACTGGGCAATGCGAATGGGGCGCGCGCAGGCGTGACGACTCCAGAACGCGTGAACGGCTCTGTGGGCGGGATCGGTCTCGCGAACACGCGCGCTCGGCTCGCGCAGCTCTACGGCGACGCATCCCTGCTCGAGCTCGGCGATGCGCCGGGTGGTGGCGCCCGGGTGTCGGTGACGATTCCGTATCGCCTCGCGCCGTCGGGGGTGCTGGTCCGGAGCGCGGCAGAGAGCCTGGCGTGAGTCGCGTGATTCGCACAGTGCTCGTCGACGACGAGCCACTTGCTCGCGAAGGGCTTCGGGTGCGTCTCGGGCGTGAGGACGACATCGAGATCGTCGGCGAAGCCGATGACGGCCAGTCGGCGGTCGACGCGATCCTCTCGCTGCGTCCGGACCTCGTGTTCCTGGACGTGCAAATGCCGGGGTTCGACGGCTTCGAGGTCGTCTCGCGCATCGCGTCGACGCATCTCCCGACGATCGTGTTCGTGACCGCGTACGATCGATACGCGCTGCGCGCATTCGAGGTGCACGCGCTCGACTACGTGCTCAAGCCCATCGCGCATCGTCGTTTCCAGGAGGCGTTGCGGCGCGCGCGGCATGAGCTCACGCGCCGCGAGCGCGATGCCGTGCCGCCGGTGGAAGCCAACGGCGCGCGTGACGACGATTCACTGGCCGCCGTCGCCGACCGCTTGCGCCGGTTGCTCGATGAGCGGGAGAGCGGAAGCGGCTCGCCTGTGGTTGCCACCGATGGACCGCGCTACGCGCTGCGATTCACGGTGCGCGACGGGGAGCGGTACGTCCTCGTGCGGGCAGCCGATGTCGACTGGGCCGAGGCGTCCGCGAACTACGTGCGACTGCACGTGGGGCCACGGACATATCAGATGCGAACGACGATGTCGGACCTGGAACGACAGCTCGACCCGGCGCAGTTCACGCGGATTCATCGGTCGGCGATCGTGAACCTGGATCGGATCCGCGAGATCAGGCCGGAGTGGCATGGCGAGTACGAGGTTGCCCTGACGACGGGGACGACGCTCCGGCTCAGTCGTGGGTATCGTGATCGCCTACTCGGGGGCTAGAGCGCTAGCTGGTCGCTGGGGGCAGCTGGCTGCTGCTTCGGGCTGAGGGCTGCTGACAGCCGCTGGGGGCTTGGGGCTGGCGATCTGACATGCGGTGCGCCCGCGTCGGCGGCGTACCCGCGGGGAGAGGCAGTACCGTTGCGACGCAGATCCCTCTCCACGGGTATGCCCCCGACGCGGCGTCCAGCAAGCGTGGCTGCCAGCCTCCAGCTCCAAGCCGCTTCCAGCAGCCCGCACCCCTCAGCAGCAGCTAGCAGCCCCCCAGCGGCCAGCCTCGTAGGTCTGCCAATTCGGACCTGCGAGCTGCGTGGGCCCATTACCGCACTGGTCCACTGTCGCGCGACTCGTCAGCTTTCCGTGACTTCATCCCTGTCGATCAGGAGTTCACGACGCGTGCAAACCCTGGCTCTCCCCACGTCGCCCGACGCGTTCGCCAGCGCCAGCTGGCCCGACATTGCGCCCTACTTCGAGGACCTGGCCTCGCGGCCGCTGTCGCACGAAAACGTCGAGGAATGGCTCGTACACTGGTCCCGCCTCGAGGAGCTCGTCGACGAGGCCGGCACGCTCGCGATGATCGCCTACACCGGCGACACTGCCGATCCGGAAAAGGAGAAGACGCACCTCCGCTTCTCGGCCGAGATCTTTCCGCAGGCGCACGAGCAGAGCGTGCGGCTGGCGAGGCGCCTCATCGAGCTCGGATACGAGCGCTCGGGGCTCGAGACGACCGTCGCTCGCTTCCGGACCGACGCCGAGATCTTCCGCGAGGAGAACGTGCCGCTCTTTGCCGAGCTCGAGGAGCTGAGCGCGCGGTATCAGAAGATCGTCGGCGGACTGACGGTCGAGTGGGAGGGCGAAACGAAGACCATTCCGCAACTGCAGCCGTACCTCAAGGAGCGTGACCGCGCGGTGCGCGAGCGTGCCTGGCGCCTCGGGAACGCGGCGTATCTCGCCAAGCGTGACGAGCTCGCGCAGCTCTTCGACGAGATGTTCATCGCACGAACGAAGGTCGCGGGAAACGCCGGCTTCCCGAACTATCAGGAGTACGCGTTCAAGTCGAAGCATCGGTTCGATTACACGCCCGCTGATTGCGCGCGCTTCCACGAGGCGGTGGAGCGCACGGTCGTCCCGGCGGCCGAGCGCCAGCTCGAGTACCGGCGCGAGCGGCTCGGTCTCGATCGTCTCAGGCCGTGGGACCTCGGCGTCGAGCTCGAGCGCGTGGAGTCGCTCAAGCCATTCGATGACGTTCAGACATTCGTCGATCGCGCGAAAGCGATCTTCCGTCGCGTGGATCCCGAGCTCGGGCGCGAGTTCGAGCTAATGGCGAACGAGGGGCTGCTCGACCTCGAGAGCCGGAAGGGGAAGGCGCCGGGTGGCTACTGCACGAAGCTCAGCTTCCGCGGGAAGCCGTTCATCTTCATGAACGCGGTCGGCGTTGCGGACGACGTCAACACGCTCGTGCACGAGGCGGGGCACTCGTTTCATGACTTCGCGTCGCATCGCCAGCCGCTCATCTGGCAGCGCTCGCCGGGGCACGAGGCGGCAGAGCTGGCGTCGATGAGCATGGAGCTGCTCGCATCGCCTCACCTCCAGAAGCCCGACGGGTACTACACCGCTGACGAGGCTCGTGCGGCGCAGATCGAGCACCTCGAGGACATCCTGTTCAGCCTCCCGCATATTGCGAGCGTGGACGCGTTTCAGAGCTGGATCTACACGAGCGGCGAAGGGCACGACGCGGCCGCGCGGGACCAGGCCTGGCTCGAGATTCGGAGCCGGTTCGAGCGCGGGGTCGACTGGACGGGGCTCGAGCGCGAGCGCGTGGCCCGATGGTACCGGCAGCTGCACATCTTCGAGTACCCGTTCTACTACATCGAGTACGGCATCGCGCAGATGGGCGCCCTGCAGGTGTGGCGGCACAGCCTGGCGGATCAGGCGAAAGCCGTGCGACGCTACCGCGAGGCCCTGGTGCTCGGCGGCACGAAGCCGCTTCCCGAGATCTACGCGGCAGCCGGGGCGCGCCTGGTGTTCGACGAGGCGTCGATGGCTGAGCTCATCGCGCTCGTCGAGAAGCGACTCATGGAGCTCAGGGCCGCCTGACATGTTCCTTCGATCCTTTCGCAAGGGTTCGTCGCCTAACGGGCCCGCGGGGAGCGTGCGGACGCCAGCGGCGTTCGGCGACCTGCCCGAGGACCGCGGGCGGCTCGATTGGCAGCTCTTCCAGAACGGCGGCGTGGTGCTCTACCACAAGCATCAGGTCCTCGTCGAGGACGCCGCGTGGCTCGTGCGTGCGGGCTACCAGCTTCGTGAGCTCGACGCGTACGGGTGGGCGAATGCCGCCGCGTTTCACGAAGACATGAAGCGCGTGTTCGCGTTCCCCACGCACTATACGAACAACCTCGCCTCGCTCGTCGACGCGCTCGCCGAGCTCGAGATCCCGGCCGGGGGAGCGATCGCCGTGCAGATGCGTCGGTACGATCGGTTTATGAAGGTGGACGCGCACCTGGCGTGGTCGGTGCTCGACGCGCTCGAGACGACGTCGCGGCGACTCCTGCTCACGGGTCGGCGCCTACTGTCGCTCGTGCAATCCGATGACCCACGAATCAAGTTCGAGCGCGTGGGAGCCATGCCGGTGAACTGGAATCCGCGGGAGTGGCTGGACTCCGATCGTGGGGTGAAGGGCGCGCCACAACAGCCCTAACGCTGTTGCCGCTCCCCACCCGCGCGGCTGGTCACGGCTGCGCGGGTTCGAGCGACGGAGCACAAACCGGCCGGGTGGCGCGTACATGACCCGCACGGAGATCGAGCCGCTTCGGTCCCGTCGGAGTAAGCCGCGATGCGTCGCGACTCGCACTGTGGAGCAAGCCTGATCTGGACCCGCATCGGGCAGTGAGGTCGCCTGACGGCGTCGCGTTCCACCGGCAGAGCTCGCTGCAACAGTCTCGCGCACGTTCTTTGCGCCCCATCTGTTGTGCATAGTGGTACCAGACCACAGCTTATCGGTGGAACGGGTGGTAACAAATGGCGACTTCCACCCAAATGCGAGGACGTGACCTTCAGGCATCGCCACGGAGTCTCTAGCCGGAATGCTCGCGGCGCCGCGACGGCGCCGCAATCGTTGTATCGCGCGCTGTGCGACGCGCGGCCAGCCTGCGTCGTCCTCACCCTCGTACCAGCGTCCCACCCGAGGTGCACCGCGTACGGTTCGCCTCGTGCCGATCGACTCACACGACGAGCCGTGCCGCCCGCACGACCGCGTCGCTCGCCTGACAGCAAGTGCGCAGTAGCACCTGTTCGATTGCGATCCCAGACAGGAGTCGGATGCCGCACGCGGAAATAGTTCGTCAGCTCGTCGCCGAGCTCGAACGAGTTGGTGTGGACCCCGATCATATGGTCGCCGGGCTCACGAGTCGCGCCGAGGAGGCGCTTCGAGCGCTGCGCGCGCTTCCGGATGGTGCCGGGCCGGCAGCGTTCCTCGCGGAATTACGAAACCAGTCCTCTGCGGTCGGTGCGCCCACTCCCTCGAGCGCACCGCCACGTGCGGACGGTACCTCAGGACGGTGAACATGCCGACCGGTATCTCGTGCAGTCGTGTCGCAGTCGCGGTCCTCGTTGCGTTCACAGGCGTGGCCGTCGCGGCGCACGCCCAGCAGCCCACTAACGCGACCCAGGCGCCGGGCGTCGTCACGAAGGTCAGCGCGGCGTCCTTCGACTCGACGCTCGCGCGACTCGAGCGCGCGATCACCGGGAAGGGGCTGACCATCGCCGCTCGGGTGGATCACGCGGCCGCGGCGAAGCGCGCCGGCCTCACCCTCCGCCCCACGACCCTCGTGATCGCCGGGAACCCCGCGGCCGGGACGCCGCTCATGGTCGCGGACCAGACGATGGGGGTCGAGTTGCCGCTTCGCTTTCTGGTCTGGCAGGGCGAGGACGGGAAGGCGCGGGTTACCTACGACCCGCTCGCGTCGATCGCGGCACGCCATCAACTGACGGGACTCGATGACGTCGTCCGTCGCATAACGACGGGCATCGAGTCGATCGTTGCCGACGCAGTGAAGCAGTAGCTGTGGTCCCGAGTGGCTAGCTGCCCGCCGAGGCGTTAGGGGTCAGAGTCCTAACGCATCGTTCCATCTCGTCGCACCATCGGGCGGACGCGGAGGGCGCGGCAGCCGCGGACGCGGAAAGGCCGCGGAGAACGACTCCCGCGCATGTGGTGCGGCGTGGCGGCCCTGGTCGGAACGGCGATGACGCGGATGGGGCGGAAACGGCCGGATGACTTGGCGGGAATCGGGAGTCGGTGACGAAGCGGTGGGGGACGGTGGCGTCTCGGGCGACCGTTCCCCTCTTCAGTTCCGGCTCGTTGGGCGCCGAGGCGTCAGTGCGGAGCCCGTCATCCGGCCGTTTCCGAGTCATCCGTCCCATCGCCGTTCCGACCGGGCCGCCACGCCGGGCCATACGCGCCGAGCTGGTCTCAGCTGATCGCGGTTAGCTGATTGCCGCGAGTGGACTGTAGCCGAAGTTCTGAGTTGCTCGCGGGCACGGCAGGAGCTTTCCCCGCGGGTACGCCGCCGACGGGGGCGCACCGCAAGCCGGGCTGCCAGCCCCAAGCGACCAGCCGCTGTCAGCAGCTCGTAGCCTCAGCCGCAGCCCCCAGCCCCCAGCCCTCTAGCAGTGGTCGAGCGCCCGTTACTCGACCTCGTCGATCGACCTCGGCCAGTCCTGCTTCAGCAGCCGGGACATCGCGCGATCCGCAAGCAATCGACCGCCCGTCTGACAGCGCGCGCAGTAGTTCGTCTCGTTGTCCGCATAACGAATCCGCTGAACCGGCGCGCCGCACACGGGGCAGGGAAGTTTGTACCGCCCATGCACCGCCATCCCTTCGCGAAACGCCGTCACCTTCTCCGGGAAGCCGTCGCCGACCTCGGCGCGCAGGCGATTCGTCCAGTCGATCAACGTCGACTTCGTGGCCGCGAACAACGTCTCGATCTGCTCGTCGCTCAGCCGCGATGTGAGCATGAGCGGCGACAGTTGCGCGCGATGCAGGATCTCGTCGGAGTAAGCGTTGCCGATTCCACTGAAGAGCCGCGGGTCGGTCAGCGACCGCTTGAGCGTGTGGTTTTCGCCTCGCAGGCGGCCCGCGAACTCGGCGACATCGGCGTCGAGCACCTCGAGCCCTCCCCGATCGAATTGCGCGAGGGACTGGGCACCTTCGACGACGTGGATCGACGCGCGACGCTTCGAGCCGGCCTCGGTGAGGTATAGCGTCCCGCCGTCGAAGTCGACCGACGCCTGCGCGAGCTTGCCGCCGATCTTCTTTCCATCCTCCCGCCATCGCAGGCGTCCCGCGATCATGAGGTGCACCACGATGTATAGCTCACCGTCAGTACCGATGACGATGCGCTTCCCGAGCCGGCTGATCGAGCGCACCGCCTGGCCGACGGCTGCGGATAGCGGTGGCGTAACCGTCCGGAGCACGAACGGGTTGAGCGCGCGTGCGCCGCGAACCTCGTGGCCGAGTATTCGTGGCTTCAGGCAATCGACGTAGACGGTGACGTCCGGCAGCTCGGGCATGGCGCCGGAGTCGTCAGGCGTCGCGCCGCGCGCGGCGGCAAGGCATCTTCACCGTTTCCATCTCTCGGGGGGCTGGGTGTGTTGGAGCGTGATACGATCGATCGGCCGCCGGCCAACCGTGGTGCGCCCGCGATGAAAGGGACGCGATCCGTCACGTTCGAGCCGCGCGTCGTATGCCGGTCGCGCGGGTGCGCGCCAGCCTAGCGCGTCAACGCGCGCTGCACACGATAGGCGCCAGGCTCGTCCGCGTCGAGCCGGGTGGGGAAGAGCGCCGCCTCGCGGGGTTCGCGCCGAGCCCGATTTGGAATAGCTTCTACGCGATACGCGACGCGAGCGTCGCGCAGCTGACACGCGATACCTGAGGCGATGGCGCACCGAACGTTCAAAGATGCTGACGGCCGCGAGTGGGAAGTGTGGGATGTCGTGCCGAGTAAATGGGTGGGCCCAACGCTCGACGGCGGGTGGCTCGCATTCCGGAGCGACAACGAGCGACGCCGCCTCAACCCGCTGCCGTTGTACTGGGCCACCGCTCCCGAGGAGGAACTGCGGGAACTGCTGGCGCGGGCGAAGCGCGTGTCGACCAAGCCAGAGTAACCGCGGCATAACGCTCCCGCGCACGTGAACGCCACCTCTTCGGGCGCGCCTCGCGACGACGCCGCTCGCCACGTCGGTCGCGTCGCGCTGGCGCTGGTGGCGGGAATGGTGGTCGGCATCGCGGCCGCGAGCGCTCGCGAGCCCGTGTTTTCACGCGCCGTCGGACTCCTCGAGCCCATCGGCCTCATCTGGGTGAACGCGATCCGGATGACCGTGGTACCGCTCGTCGTGGCGCTGCTGCTGCAAGCGGTGTCGCGTGATTCGGAGGCGTCGGTCGGTCGTCTGGGCGGGCTCGCGTTCATCACGTTCGTGGCATTGCATGTCGTGGCCGCGGTGCTCGCGCTCCTCATTGTCGTGCCGATTCTGGCCGGGCTCACCATCGAACCGGCAACCGCGGCGCGACTCCAGGCCGACGCGACGGCGGCTGCGTCGGTGACGACCGAGCGGGTACAGTCACTGCCGGGACTCGGGCAGTGGGTGGCGAGTCTCGCGCCCGCCAACGTCGTTCGCGCGGCCGCCGACGGCGCGATGCTCCCGCTCATCGTGTTTACCGTCCTCTTCGGGCTCGCGCTGCGTCGCATCCTCCCCGCGCGGCGTGACGCGGTGATGCGCGTGATCGACGGCATTGGGGCGGCGATGCTCGAGATCGTACGCTGGCTCATCCGGCTCGCCCCGATCGGGGTGTTCACGCTCATCGCCCCATTGGCGGCACGACTCGGACTCTCCCTCGCCGGCGCGCTCGGGTACTACGTGGTCGCGTACATCGCCGGGATGCTGATTCTCGCCGTTGTCCTCTGTATCGTTGGCGCGCTGGGCGGCGGGGTTTCTCCGCTGCGCTTCATTCGCGCCGCACTGCCGGCACAGGCGGTGGCATTCAGCTCGAGCTCGTCGCTCGCATCGCTTCCGGCGCTCGTCGATTCCGCCAGGCGACTCGGCATCGCCCCTCCCGTGGGCGGGCTCGTGCTACCGCTCGCGGTGTCCTCGTTCAAGGTGGCGTCAGCCGTGTCGTGGTTGACGGGGACGATGTTCCTCGCGCGCCTGTACGGCGTCGACCTCACGTTCGTCGATCACTTGACGATCGTCGCGTCGGCGGTCGCGCTCAGCTTTGCCACGCCGGGCGTGCCGAACGGCGCGTTCCTGCTGCTCGCGCCGCTCCTCGTGAGCGTCGGTCTGCCCGCATCCGGGGTCGCCCTGCTCATCGCCATCGATTCGATCCCCGACCTCTTCGCGACGACCACGAACGTCACCGGCGATTTTGCGGCTGCGGCCATCGTCGATCGCGTGGCGCCCGCGGATCATGTGACGGTCGCGGCGCCGGAGGTTGCGGCCGGATGAAACAATCACCTCGATTCTCTGTACCTCATGCGCATTGCCATTGGTTCCGACCACGCTGGTTTCGAGTACAAGCAGATGCTCATTACCGTCCTCCGTACGCGCGGGCACGACGTGACGGACTTCGGGACGGATTCACCCGAGAGCGTCGACTATCCGAAATTCATCCGTCCCGTCGCCGAAGCCGTGGCCGCAGGGGAGTTCGAGCGGGGCATTGTGCTTGGTGGGTCGGGGAACGGCGAGGCGATGGTCGCGAATCGCGTGAGGGGGATTCGCTGCGCGTTGTGTTGGAACGTGGAGTCGGCGAGACTCGCGCGTGCGCATAACGATGCCAACATGATCTCGCTCGGGGAGCGCATGCTGTCTCGTGAGGACGCCGTCGCCATCGTGGACACGTGGCTCGCCACGGAGTTCGAGGGCGGCCGTCACGTCAAGCGGATCGCGATGATCGACGCTCCGTAGCGCGTTCGGTCAGGGGTTTGTACCAGAGCAGCTGCGTCTCGGCCGGGAGTTCGGGATAGGCGCCGGGGTTCACATGTCGCAGCTCGAACCCGTGTCGCTCGTAGAAGCGGCAGGCGGGCACGTTGATATCCTGTGTCTCCACCTCGAGCCACCGAGCCCCGCGGTCTATGGCCCACCTCTCGACCGCGTCGACGAGGAGGCGGCCAATCCCACGGCCGCGAGCCTCGGGCGCTACACGAATGTCCCACACGAGCGCGACGTCATCCTGGCCGCGAAGCGTCGTGACGTCGGGTGCACGGAAGACGCAGGCGGCCGCACCGACTGGGCGGCCGCCTGCGCGCGCGAGAAAGAATCCCCATGCCGACACGTCGAATTGGGAGGGCCAGTCCAACGGTCCACCGCCGTGGGCGTCGTAGTCTTTCAGCCACGGCTCGACCGCGCGCTCGGCAAGCACGAAACGCGTCGGGTCCTCGTCCGAGGACGTGACGTCGACGACTCGGCGAACCTCGAACGCAATGGAGACGCTCGCATAGTCCGCGAGCGAGGCGGGTGACTCCTGTCGAAGCACGAGGGACAAGATGCGAATCCTGAAGGGTCGTCGTAGTTTGGTGGAGCCTGTTCGCGCGCTCGTGTAATGTGACACGCGACCGGGGCGTGTGAGCGATCTCGCCATTCCCATCCTTCGCCAGCCCGAGCCTCGCCATGATCCGCATTCTGCGCTGCGTCATCGCTGCCGTGACGTGCCTCGTGATATCCGCCATCCCGGTGACGGCGCAACGTCCCCTCCGCATCTTCATCTCGGTGGACATGGAAGGCATTGGCGGGATCGGCACGCCGGCCATGACGAACGCGACCGGAAAGGATTACGCGTTAGGCCGCAAGCTCATGACCGATGAAGTCAACGCCATCGTGGCCGCGATCTTCCAGCGTGGCCCCGCCGAGGTGCTCGTGAATGACTCGCACGGGGACATGCAGAACCTGCTACACACCGAGCTCGACCCGCGCGTGACGTACATCCAGGGTGCCGTGAAGCCGTACGGAATGGTCGAGGGACTCGATTCCACGTTCGACGGCGCGATCTTCGTCGGCTATCACGCCCGGGCGGGAACGCCGAACGGCTTCCTCGCGCACACGGGGACGGGGTCGGTAAAAGGGCTGTGGCTGAACGGTGCGGAGGCCGGGGAGGGTGATCTCAACGCCGCGTACGCGGCGTCGTTCGGCGTTCCCGTCCTCGTGGCGAGCGGTGACTCGGCGTTTGTGGAGCAGTTCACGCGCTCCGTTCGCGCCCAGGGCGTGACGACGAAGCACGCGATGACTCCGCTTTCGGCACGCCTCATTCACCCCCAGGTCGTGCGCGAGCGACTGGCGGCGTCGACTCGGCGCGCACTCGACGCCCGTCCCGCGAAACCGACGCCGCTCGCGACGCCGGTGCGCGTGCGACTGCGTCTCGCCGACGTGACGGTCCCGCAGATCCTTCAGGCCATTCCGGGCGTGAAGCAGGTCGACGGGTACACGGTGGAGTTCACGGCGCCAACCATGGCGGATGCGTATCGCCTGATTCGACTCATGTACCGATTCGTGTCGATCTGACGAGTGGCAGCTATCAGCTATCAGCTATCAGCTATCAGACACGGCGCTGACGCTTCATCGCACCATCGGGCAGGACGCGGAGGGCGCGGCAACAGTGGACGCCGAAAGGGCCGCGGAGAACTGCGGAGGACACGTCGCGCGCCTCCGGTCCGGCGTGGCCGCCCAGTCGGAACCGCGATGGCGCGGATCCGACGGAACGGCCGGGATGACAGCTCTGCGCTGACGGCGCGACGCGCAACGAGCCTGAACTGAAGGGGACGGCCGCCCGGGACGCCAACCGGCGCCGTCTACGCGATTCCCGATTCCCGATCCCCGACTCGGCTCACGGCTCGCCCAACACCCTCACGAGCGTGTGGTGGTCCACCTTCGACGTGAGCTCGCGTGGACTTGCCGTCGATCCGCGTGTGTCCCTGCGCTTGCAAGATCGGCTGAAAGATTTCTTCGCGCCGCTCGAAGCCCGCCGAGTGGGGGTACTCGGTCAGGAGGATCACATGCCAGTTGCCGTCCGCCGTGTCGGGGCGGAAGAGCGCGTGGTAGCTGAGGATCTCTCCGCGCTCTCGCGCCGTGCGGGGCGCCCGCGCCCAGCTCGCGTCGATGAAGCGGCGATAGCGGTCGTGCTCACCGGGCAGCACCGTCATGAGGTCCACCGGCCACACCGAGGGGCCCGTCGACGTCCGAGGTCCCGCGGATGGGTCGGTGCCGGCCACGACCGGCGTGGACGATCGGCACCCGCCTAGCGCGAGGGCGAAGGCGAGGAAGGGAGCAAGCAACTGACGACGGCGTCCGCGAACGACCATTGAAAGCGACCTCGGGAAGAATCCGAGCGCAACCTAACGTCCGCGGTGCACCGGAGTCGTGAGGAACCTGTCAACGGTGACCAGTCGCGTTCGTCCCGCGTACGCCCGGTTGGCCGTCGATGCGGAGGTCAGAAGCCCGACAGCTTCGTGATGCGGCCCTGCGCGCCGACCGCCCACCCCGCTCGCGGTGAGGCGAAGGCGACGGACCAGTAGTTCAGGGTATCGATCGGGACCCACGTCTCGCCCTCGTTAGGCGTCCAGACGGCGCCCGCCGGCCCGACGGCCACGACCACCGGCGGGCTGGCCGACGGCACGTACACGCCGCCCCAGACGCCTGTCGCGAGCGGCGGGCGCGTCCGCGGCGTCCAGCTGTTCCCGCCGTCGCTCGTCACCGCGGCGAGCACGTCGGTCGGGGTCGACTGGTACCCGCCGCCTAACGCGATGCCGTGACGGTCGTCGCGGAACCCGATGGCCTGGGGACCGACGCCGGCCCGGGTGGTGATCGGGAGCGTGTCGACGGACCACGTGCGGCCGTAATCGGCGGTGTGCAGCACGCGGGCGCGGTCCGGAGTGCTGGCGACGATCCACGCATGCCCGCCGGGACGTGTCACGAGACACCGTCCGCTCGCCGCGAAGCTGCCCTCGTTCGGCTGTGCGCGGGGCAGCGACCCCGACGGAATCCTCGACCAGCGCGCGCCGCCATCGCTGGTGGCGAGAATCGCGATCTCCTGCCCGATCGCGTCGCCGATCACGATACCGCGCGTCTCGTCCCAGAAATCCATGCAGTCGTAGAACCCCGCCGAATCGGGGTTCGTGAACTGCAGGGTCCAGCTCCGCCCGGCGTCTATGGTCTTGTAGATGCGCGACTGGCTCCCGTTGCCGATGCTGAGCAGATACGCCGTGGTCGCGTCCACGGCGTGAACGTCGCGGAACTGCAGCGAATCCGCGCCGCTCACGCGTCCCGCGTGCCACGTCGTGCCACCATCCGTCGACCGAGCAAACGTCCCCTGCGCGCCGCTCACCCACACGACGGAATCGTTCACTGGACTGACGGCGATGAGTAGCGCAGTGGTGCCGCTCGATTGCTCGGTGCGCCCGACGGATCTGGCAGTTGTGGGCGCCGGCTCAGGGACGTCGCCCGGAGGTGTCGAGCACGCGACGACGGCACAGAGTGCGAGGATCGGACGCAGGCTGGTCATGACGACACATATGGCATCGAAGCGTCCGTTCCACCAGACGAGGTGTGGCGACCAGCTCTCGACGTTGGGGCATCACTCCGCGCCGAGTGCCACGAGTGGGCTCACGCGCGTCGCGTGCCACGCGGGAAACACCGCCGCGCCGGCGGCAACCGCAAGCAACGTGACCGCCGCCACGGCGACGATTACCGGGTCGCGCGCCGACGTCTGAAAGAGCATTGGCTGCACGAACGGCGCGGCCGCATACGCGACGGCCAGGCCAGCCATGAGGCCGACAGCAACCAGGCGGATGCTGTCGAGCACGACGACACGTCCGATGTGCGAACGCGTCCCTCCAAGCGCAAGCCGGACGCCGATCTCCCGCGTCCGTTGCGTCACGAGGTACGCCACGACGCCGAACACGCCAACGCTCGCGATCCCGAGCGCGAGCGCCGCGAATGCCGAGAAGACCGTCGCGCCGAGACGCCAGGGGCGCAGCTGCGGATCGAGTAAATCCTGGTACGGGCGAACGCGCGCGTAGAGCGGTGTCGTGGCCGTTCGCTGAATGAGCCGCTGCACCGGCCCGATCAGCTCGCGCGGGGCACCACCGGTCTCGACGATGAGCGCGTTCACGAACGGAACGTCACTGAACGGGAACGGAGGAAGCTGCTCGAACGGCACGTAGTACTGCATGAGGCCCGCTTCATTGCCATCGGGGCGAATGGATCGCGCGCGAGAGTCCCGAACGACGCCGACGACCTCTCGACAGGGCAGCGTGGGGGACGCGCTCGGACTCGGCGGCTGTGTCGGGTCGTGACCGATGCGGATGCACTTGCCGATCGCGCTTCCGGTCGGCCAGACGCGCCGCGCCATCGTCTCGTTCACGAGGACCACGAGCGGTGACATCCGCGTGTCGCGCTCGGTGAAGAGGCGTCCCTCGCGTAGCGCCACGCCGATCATCCGCAGGTATTCGGGCGTGGCACCATACAGGTATGGCAGCTGTTCCCCGACCGTCGGCGGTTCCGGAATGCCGGGGACACTGATCGGCGGCACGTGGAAGTTACCGAACGGGGTTGCCTGCACGACCGTCGCGCCGGTGACCCCTGGGAGTGTCGTTAGGCGGTGCACGGCGTCCCGATGGAGCTGATCGCGGTCCGCGGCCGGTAGGCGCGCGCCTACGTCGAGTGTCACGAAGAGCAGCCGCGCCGTGGAGAAGCCCAGGTCCTGGGCACGAACGCGCTGGAGGCTACGGAGAAACCCCCCCGCCCCCACGAGCAGGATAACGCACAGCGCCACCTGCACCCCGACGAGCGCCGTGCGCAGCGACGCGGCCGCGGACGAGCCGCGCTCCGTGCCGGCCTTGAGACTCGAGACGACATCACGACGGCCCGCCTGAAGGAGCGGAACGGAGCCGGCGAGCACACCCACCGCACACGCCGTTGCGAGCGTTACCGAGAGCACCGTCGGGTCGATGAGGCGCTCCGATGCGGCGAGACCAGGCATGAGCGTCGCCCGGATGATCTCCGAGAGCCAGCGCGCGACCAGGAGCCCGGCCGCACTTCCTGTGAGCGCCAGCAGGAGGCTCTCGACGAGGAACTGGGCAGCGAGTCGTGCGCGGCTCGCCCCGAGCGCCATGCGCACCGCGATCTCGCGACGGCGCCGCAGCGAGCGAAGCAGGAGCAGGGTCGCGACGTTCGCCGTTGCAATGAGCAGAACGACCGTCGCGACACCGGAGAGCCAGAGGGCGGTGCGTCCTTGGGGCGTGTCGCGAGTCGCGCGCGCCGGGAGGAGCGATTCGAGTGTGGCGGCGGAGAGCGCGATCTCCTGGGCGGCGGTCTCCAGCGTCGCGCGCACCGCCGCCGTCGCCGCCTGTTGTGCGGCCGAGAATTCCACCCCGTCGCGAACCCGAGCGATCACCCACACCACGTTGAGGCGAGGGTCGCTGAACCAGCGCGGTGAGGCGTCCGGCAGGGCGGCTGTCAGGGGAATGAACACATCCACCGGTGCGACGTGATCTCCGGTAAACTCGGGTGGCGCGACCCCGATGATGGTGAAGGGCCGGTCGTCCAGACTGATGGACGTTCCGAGCACGGCCGCATCGCCGCCGAACCGGCCCTGCCAGAAGTGGTGACTCAGGACCACCACGGGGCTACCTGACGGCAACTCGTCGTCGGCCGGAGTGAAGAACCGCCCGCGATGCGGTCGCGTACCGAGCACGGTGAAGTACTCACCGGACGCCGTGATCGCCGCGACCTCATCTCGCTCCGCGCCTCGACCAACGGTGAGTGTGTCCGTCCGCACCGCTGCGACCGCACTGAACGTGTCGTCGAGCGTGCCTAACGCCCGGTACGCGGGGTACGACGTCGTCGACGCGCTATACTGCTCGCCGTCCCCCATGGTGAATCGAAGCGTGAGGCGCGCGACACGCTCGGCGTCTCGCACGCCGGGTGGAGCGCCGAGCAGCAGGCGTGCAACGAGTCCGAACATTGCGGCGTTGGCGCCAATGGCGAGCGCGAACGTCGCGATGACGCCGACCGCGAGCCCTGGCTCACGCCGGAGTGTGCGAACCGCGTAGGTGACGTTCTGGCGCAGGAATTCGAACGACGGCATGAGGGGGAATTCTCAGTTGACGCGAGCGCCCCTCCGGGAGGGAGGGGCAGTGCACTCATGCAGGCTCGGCGTTTGCGAAACTGAGATCAACCGGCAAGGGACGAGCGTGCGGATTCCGGGGGTGACTGTCGGGAACCGGGGGCAACGACCGGCTCTGCGAGCAGCACGACAACTACCGCGGCAACAGGCACTGGTTGCCGTTGGCAGGAGCGGGTGTCTGCAGGGTGAACGGCGAACGCTCGCGCACGAGAGTATGCACATCCTCCAGCACACGCGCGACGTCGTATTCCACGCGATTCCCCCAAGCGTGCCGGGTCCAGCCCGCCACGAAGGACCTTGAACGCGCGAGGTGTTCTCCGCGGCCCTTTCCGCGTCCGCCGTTGCCGCGCCCTCCGCGTCCTGTCCGATGGCGCGATGAAGCGTCAGCGCCATGTCCGATAGCTGATAGCTGATAGCTGTTTACTCCAACTTCTCGATCCACTCCGCGCTCACGCGCGCCACCTCCTCCAGTATGTCAGCGTCCGTCCGCCCGGACCTCTTGAGTACGTGAAAGCCGTGGTCCGCCGTGTCCAGCCAGTGCATCTGCCACGTCGTGGTCACGCGCTCGAGGGCGCGCTCCATCAGCGGAGGGGTGCATAACGCGTCGCGCGTGCCGTTGAAGCACAGGACCGGCACGCGGATCATCGGGAGATGCGCATCGCGGAGTTGATCGGGACGGCCGGCAGGGTGTAACGGATAGGCGAGGAGCAACAGGCCACTACACTCGAACCCCTTTGACGCCAGCATGGATGCGGCCCGGCCACCCATGGAGCGTCCGCCGATGATGAGCGTCTCGGGCGCCAGCTCGTCGCGCACGCGGCCGACCACGGCCTCGGTACACGCCTCGAGTCGAGGCATCGGGTCGGGTCGCCCGGACCGCTTCTCGGTGTAGAGGAAGTTGAACCGGATGACGTGAACTCCGTGGTCGCGCAGTGCCCTCGTCACCTGCAGCATCGCGCGGTCGCTCATATGACCGCCCGCGCCGTGCGCGCACACGAAGACGGCCAGACCCGCGTTCGACGTTGCAGGCTCGAAGATCGCGGTCGTCTGCTCGTCGCCCACCGCTACTTGCCACTCGGCACCCGTCAGTGAACGCATCATCCCTCGTTTGGTATCAGCCCGCGAGCAGCCTTGATAGGTTCTCCAGAACGCGGCCAAGGTCGGGCGCCTGTGTAAGCACCGGCAGCAGTGGGTCCGTGCCGAGGCGCTCCATGCGCTCCGTGGCCGTCTTGATCGTGAACGCGCGCGGATCGAGCGACGCGTCCACCTCGTCCCAGAGAAGCGGCATCGAGACGGTGGCCCCAGGCAGCGGGCGCACGATGAACGGCGCCACGATCAGTTGCCCGTGCCGGTTCTGCAGGTAATCGAGGTAGACCTTGTCGCCGCGCTTCGTGACGTGGCGGGTGATCGTCGCAATGTCGCTGAGCTCGCGGAGCACCACCCGCGCCAGCAGCTCGCCTAACGTCCGCGACTGGGCGTACGTCATCTGCCGGCCAAGAGGCACCATGATGTGCAGCCCGGTCTTGCCGGTGGTCTTCACGTAATTCGGGAGCTCGATGGCGTCGCAGATCCGATGCAGTACCTGCGCCGTCCGAATGACATCGGAGAAGGGTGCTTCCTTCGGGTCGAGGTCGATCACGCAGTAGTCCGGCTGCTCCAGCGACCCCACTCGGCTCGCCCAGATATGGAGCGGGATGGCGCCGAGATTCGCGATGTAGAGCAGCGATTCGACGTCGTCGCAGACGAAATAGCGGATGTCGCGCTGCGTGTCGTTGCTCCAGATGGCTGTAGTGCGGATCCAGTCCGGGGCGAACTCGGGCGCGTCTTTCTGGTAGAACGATTTCCCCTCGATGCCATCTGGATAGCGCGTGAGTACCACCGGTCGATTCCGGAGGTACGGAAGCATCCAGGGCGCGATTGCTCTGTAGTGCTCGATGAGATCACCTTTCGTGTACCCTTCCGCCGGCCAGAAAACCTTTTTGAGGTTCGAGAAGGTCACCGCCCGCGCGACCGCCGGTCCCGCGGGTGGTGCCGGGATCTCGGGGTGTGTCGTGCCGGACACGACCGGCTCCGCGTCCGGGGCGACGACCGTGTGCGCGTTTGGCGGAGTCATACCCGGCAGAAAGTCCCGCGCGACCTGCCAGCCCTGGCGCTCGCAGTCATGCGGGCGCTTGTCGCTTCGCATGCGGAGAAATGCAGGGTGGCGGAGCACGCCATCCGGGGTCCATTCGCGGAACCGCACCTCGCAGACGTGCGTCGGCTCGACCCAGGTCGTCGTGCGTGTCTCCGGAATCGTTTCGCTCGGCCGGATGTCCCCGCCCGGTCCGAGGACGGGGCCATGACACGGTGGGACGGACCGGATGGATGGCTCGAGCATCGCCCGAATGTCGCCCAGTTGCCCCTCGGTGAACCCGGTCCCGGCGCGCCCCGCGTACACGAGCGCGCCGTTCACGTAATCCGCGAGCTGGAGCGCACCGAGCCCCGTGCGGCCGCCCTTCGGCGCCGTGAACCCCACGATCACGAAGTCACCGGTCTGCTCGGCCTTGATCTTGAGCCACTGCGGCGAGCGTCCGGCGCGGTATGGGGCGTCCGCTTTCTTCGCGATGATCCCCTCGAGGCCGAGCACCGTCACCTGACGCAGGAACGCGTCGCCTTCACGCGCGATGTGATCGAGGTAGCGTACGGCGCCGAGCTTCGGGACCACCTCCTGGAGCAGCTGCTTGCGCTGTATGAGCGGAAGCCCGCGGAGATCGAAGTCATCGAGCGCGAGGGCGTCGAAGACGAAGAATGAAGCGGTGAGCTCCACCGCTGCGCGCTTCACGTCGAGCGGCGAGGAGAGACGTCCTCGCTGCTGCAGGAGTGCGAAGCTCGGCTTGCCGCTCTTGTCGAGGACGACGACTTCGCCATCGACGATGCAGGAGTCGATGGGCAGTGCCTTCACAGCGCGCGCGATCTCGGGAAACACGTCGGTGTAGTCGTTCCCGTTCCGTGTGAGGAGCAGCGCGTCGCCGCCGGACTTGCAGGCGAGCAGGCGATACCCGTCCATCTTGAGCTCGAACAGCCAGCCGTCGGCCGTGAAGGATTTCTCTGCCGGCTCGGCAAGCATGACGCCGACAGTCTTCGGGTCGATCGGCGCCCGCGGGACGCCGAGCTCCTCGAGCGACTTCCGGACGCCCGATACGGGGGTCGCGCCGGCCTTCACCTCCTCGACGGTCAGTCCGGAGAGAACCGACTCCTCGGGGAAGACATCGCCGGGTGTCCGGACGTACGCGTCGCGCTCCTTGATGAGCAGCCAGTCACGCTCGCTCTTCTTGATCTTCACGAGCGTCCACTTGCCGTGGAGCTTGTACCCTTTGAGCTCGAACAGGAGCTTGCCCTTCTCGAGCCCCTCGCGCCAATCCTCCAGCGGCACCCACTCGCCGCGGTCCCAGACGATGATGCCGCCCGCGCCGTAGTTCCCGTGCGGGATGATCCCCTCGAAGTCGCCGTACTCGAGCGGGTGGTCCTCGACCTTCACGGCGAGGCGCTTGTCGTTCATGTCGTACGACGGCCCCTTGGGCACGGCCCACGACCGCAACACGCCGTCCATCTCGATCCGAAGGTCCCAGTGGAGCTGCCGAGCGGCGTGTTTGTGCACGACGAAGAGCCGGCCGGGCACGGGCGAGACGGTCCCGACCGGCTCCGGTGAGCTGTCGGGTGATCGCTTCGCTCGGTAGGTACTGAGGCTGTCCGCGGGTTCCACGTTGGGGTCAGAGTCCTAACTCATCGTTCTGTTGCGGCTGCAACGGAATGCTTCGCTAGGGGCAGAGTCCTAACTCATCGCTCTGTTGCCGCTGCGCGGCAAACGATTCGTGAGGAGGCGGACCCCATTTGCATCCTTCAGCGGAACAGCCGCGGCGTAAGCGACGACGTCGGGGCGGAAAGACTACGACCCGAAAGACCGGGGGCGCCAGCGCGCGACGAATCGTTTCGGGCGGACGGTCGTCCTGGTGGGAACCAGAGCCGTAGCACCAGCTACTGCTGAGTCTGGTTGGCTGTGGAGGAGTTCGCCTCACAAACGTTTCGTCGACGTTTCTTTGGTGGAAAACTTGCGGCTTCGCCGCTAGGTTCACCTCAGACGTAATTCGGCCCCCGACCCTCACCCCGATCCTCATGGCCGCGCGATCCATTGGTACCGCCACCATCTCGTTCGGGCTCGTCTCCGTACCCGTCAACCTCTACTCCTCCTCGGAGTCCAAGTCGAGCGTGTCGTTCAACATGCTCCACAAGAAGTGCGGGTCCCGCCTGAAACAGCAGTACGTCTGCCCCAAGGACAACAACGAAGTCGTCGGACGCGAGGACACGAGCAAAGGGTACGAGTTCGCGAAGGACCAGTACGTCGTCTTCACCGCCGAGGAGCTCAAGGCGCTCGAGGAGAAGGCAACGAGCACCATCGACATCGTCGAATTCGTTCCCCTCGCGCAGGTCGACCGCGAGTACCTCGAGAAGGTCTACTACCTCGGCCCCGACAAGGGCGGCGACCGCGCCTATCGCCTGCTCGCGCACGCTCTGAAGGAGACGGGTCGTGCCGCGCTCGGTCAGTACGCCGCGCGCGGGCAGCAGCATCTCATCCTGCTGCGGCCGCTCAACGGCGTGCTCGTGATGGAGCAGCTGCATTACGCCGACGAGGTTCGATCGACGACGGAAGTGCCCGTGCCCCCGGGCGAGGTGAAGCCCACCGAGCTGGCGCTCGCGAAGCAGCTCATCGAGCAGACCGCGACGGACGTCTTCGAGCCGACGAAGTTCCGCGACACCGTGCGCGAGCGGGTGATGGAAGCCATTCAGCGGAAGATCGACGGCCAGGACATCACCGCCGATGTGACGCCGGACGGCGGCGGCAAGATCATCGACCTCATGGAGGCGTTGAAGGCCAGTCTCATTCAGACCGGCACGCCGGTCGAGGAAGCCGAGCGCAAGGCGTCGTGACATCTATGAACGTCCTCGTGGGGACGAGCGGTTTCGCCTTCAAGGAGTGGAAGGGGCCGTTCTACCCCGCGGGGCTGAAGGACGACGCGATGCTCGGGTTCTACTCGGGCCGTTACCCGAGTGTCGAGATCAACAACACGTTCTACCGGCTGCCCAAGGAGCACGTGCTCCAGGACTGGGCCGCCCAGGTGCCTCACGGGTTCACGTTCGCGATCAAGGCGAGTCAGCGCATCACCCACTTCGCCCGGCTCAAGCCCGAGGCCGCGAGCGCGCTCGCGTTCCTGCTCAGGAACACGTCGACGTTAGGCGACAAACTCGGCCCGATCCTCTTTCAGCTCCCGCCGAACCTCCAGAAGGACGTGGATCGCCTGACGGCGTTCCTCGGGCTGCTGCCGAGCGAGCGGCGGTTCACGATCGAATTCCGGCACGAGAGCTGGTTCGACGACGCGGTGTTCGACGTGTTGCGCGCTCACGACATCGCCCTCTGCATCGCCGAGGGGGAGGATGGTGTCGCGACGCCTAACGTCGTGACGGCGTCGTGGGGCTATCTGCGGCTCCATCGCCAGGACTACGACGACGCCATGCTCGCGGAGTGGCAGCATCGGGTGGCGGCCACGGCGTGGTCGGACGCGTACGTGTTCTTCAAGCACGACTACATCGACGGCGCGGGACCGCTGGCCGTCGATCGCTTCACGCGCATGGTCGAGTCCTCGCCGCGCGTGGTGAAGGCATCCGACGCGGTGCTCCCGGCGGGCGAGCGAGTGGCGGCGAGCGCGTCGTCGGTGTAGCCGGCGCGCCCGGTTCGGACGGGAGTCCTGGTCACCCGGCGGACGGCCAGTCAGTAGCGTCCGGTGCGGAACGTGGTTCGAATCGGGTGGGGAGCCCTCTATCGGGGCGAGGAATCCAAGTCGTGAGTAGCCGGTAATGAGTAGCCAGTTTTTCAGTCGTTACTGATCTACTGGGTACTCTCGTCTGGGTACTCATGACTTGGATTCCGGCTTTCGAAAGAGGGCCGTCACCGCGCGAGCACTGCGCTCACGGCGAGAGCGGCCGCACTGGCGTCAGTCCCATCTCGTCGAGAAATCGGTGGCCGCCCGTCGGGTTCCCGCGGCGGACCGCGGCACGCGAGAGCACGAGACGATCCTTCGCCCGGGTCACGCCGACATACAGCAGACGCCGCGCCTCCTCGACCTCCGCCGCAGCAGGCTCCGTCCCCGACGGCGCGCGGCCAGGGAACTGCGCGTCCTCGACGCCCACCACGTATACGCGCGAGAACTCGAGGCCCTTCGTTGAGTGTAGCGTGAGCAGGTTCACCCGGTCGCGATCGACCTCCACACCGTCGCCGCGGGCGGAGAGCGCGACGCGCTCGAGGAACGTCGCGATCTGCTCCTGGAGCGGAGCGCTGCCGACATGGGCGATGAGCCGCCGCAGCCGCACCATCGCGGCCGGGTACCGCTCGTGCGCTGTCTTCTCGGTTCGCAGCTTCACCATGAGCTTCGTGCCGCCCAGCGCCTCGATCACCTCATCCACGGTGGGAAGCGACTCGTCGTCGCCGCACTCCCGCTCGTACATCTCGAGGCACGAGCTGTAGCGCCCGAGCGTATAGGGCACGCAAAAGTCGCGAAACAGGAGGGCTTCCCCACAAAGCGATTGCTTCTCACACAGTGCCAAACCCAGCCCCACGAGGTCGAGCAGGTTCGTCAGCGCGGTCTTGCGCGCGCGCTGTGCCTTGAGCCCACCGAGCTCGAGGAACACCCGCGCGAGCGTGCGCGCATCATCGAGCGCGCGGTGAGATGTTCCGGCATCGACGCCGAGGACCCGCGCGAGCTCCGATAGCTTGCGGCTCGTTCGAAACAGGTCTCGCGCGAGGGGAAGGGTGTCGTACGTACAGAGCTCCAGCCGCTTCCCGAGCCCACGGACCATACGGTCCAGAATCTTGAAGTCGAATTCGTACCCGTTATGGGCGACGATAATGTCGTCGCCGCAAAACGCAGCGAACTTCGGCCAGATATCCGGGAACCGCGGCGCCATGGAGACGTCCGTGGCGCGAATGCCGTGCGTCTCCACCGCGCCGGCCGTGATGGGGACGTCCGGCTTGACGAGAGACGCAAACGTCTCGGCGATGCGACCGTCGCGAACACGCACCGCCGCGATCTCCACGATCTCGGCGCCATCGAGGTCCTTGCCGGTGGTCTCGATGTCGATGGCGGTGAAGTCCTGAAACGCGTCGGACGTGTCGCCGATCTCGAGGAGCTGCGCGGCCTTGAACGCGCCGAGCACGAGTCCGAGCGAGGGCGCGTCATCAGCCGAGAGGCGATCGGCCCCGATCACGGGCTCCGGCGCCACGCGCGCTGTCACGCCGACCTGCGCGAGCAGTGCCTTGAGCGGGATCTCGACTCCCCCCAGCCTCGGAAGGTCGATGAACCGATCGCCCTCCCGCGCCGACCGAAGGCGGTTCGCGAGGTGGACGACTTCCGGATAGTCCGCGGGATCGCTCAGCTCGTCGTGGCGCTCCTCGAGCGGTGACCGAGGCTTGATGTTCTGCGAGAGGAGGTCGGCGACGAGTGCGTCGAGCGTCGCATGCGCGCGCTCGAGCGCGCTCAGGTTGCGGTAGCGAGTCAGCGCGAGTCTGAGCCGCTTCCCGCGCGTGTCGCCCTTCGGAAAACGTTTCGACATCTCGACGAGCTCACGCGCGAAATCGCGCTTGGTGGCGCGCGCCCTCGTGCGGACGTCGTGCAGGAGTGGCGTGGGAAGCATCGTCGCGAAGAACGCCTCGCGGACGATGGGGTCGTGCGGCTGTGCGATCGCGCGAAGGGCGGCCAGCACGTACGCGACGATGGGTTCCTCCGAGAGAGCGCGTCCGTGCGCGAGCCTGCACCCGATTCCCGCGTTGAGCAGCGACGCTTCCAGTTCGTTCCCGATCTCGTGTTTCCGATAGAGCACCGCGATGTCACCGAGTCCGTGCCCGTGTTCCGAGACGTCGCGCATGATGTCGCTCACGACCCACGCGAGCTCCGCGTCGTCAGACTCGAAGTCGAGCGCCATGACTTCGAACGGCGAGGTCCGGTCGGTCTCCTGCGCCTCGCGGTGCTCGAAGATGGACGGGTTGAGCGCGATGAGCCGTCGCGCGACGTCGAAGATGTGGCGAGGGCAGCGGCGGTTCTCGCGGAGGCAGGTCGGCTTCGTGATGCCGAAGTCGTTGATGAAGCTGGTGAACGCTCTCGGATCGGCGCCCGCCCAGGCGTAGATCGACTGCTCGTCGTCGCCGACCGCGAAGACGTGGCGATGGTCGCGCGCGAGCGCGCGGATGATCCGGTACTGCACCGGGTTGAGGTCCTGGAACTCGTCGACGAGCAGGACGCTCCAGCGACCGCGGATCTCGGCAGCCGCGGCTGTCTCCTCGAGCAGCGCGCACGCCTTGACCACCAGCGTATCGAAGTCGACGACGTTGCGCTTAGCGAGGAACTCCTCGTAGCGGGCGAAGATGCGCGCGTCGTCGGGATAGAGGTGGTCGCCGCGCAGGCGGTGGACGGAGAAGCGCGACAGCATCTTGCGATGCCGCTGCGGGTTGCCGTCGAGCCGGCGGAGGACGATACGCTGGTACTCCTCGTCGGCGATCCCGAAGCCCGGCGACAGGCCGATATGACTGCCATACTCCCGAAGGACCTCGGCGCAGAACGCATGAATTGTTCGGCGCTTGACTCCCTCGGCGTGCGATCCGAGGCGTGCGAGGCGGGATGCGATCTCGTCCGCTGCCTTGTTCGTGAACGTGAACGCGCAGATCCGCGTGGGGTCCAGCTCGAGCTCCTCGATGAGGAAGCGGATTCGCTCGATGAGGCAGAAGGTCTTGCCCGCGCCAGGCCCGGCGAGGACGAGCATGGGAACAGGGCCGGACTCGATGGCGAATCGCTGGGACTCGGAGGGGACGTGCGGGAGAGCCCCGTGGACCAGCGAGGAGAGCGCGCGCTCGGAGACGGCCACGGGCCCAATCTAGTTAGGGAGCGCTCTCAGAACGAGGTTTGGAATCGGACAGCGGAGGGCGAAGGGTGAAGGGCGAACGGCGAAGTGCGCCGTTCGCCCTTCGCCGTTCGCACTCGCTTTTCGAGCTTCGCCGTTCGCGCTTCGCCTCTCGCCCTTCGCCCTTCGCAATACCTATCCCTTGCTCCGCCGCCGTAAGGTCACGGCAGTAACCGCGAATGCAGTTGCGGGGATCCAGATCCACAGTAGCTCGCTCGCAAGCACGCGGGCCCCGCGTTCTGTGAAGAAGCGTCGGATGCTCATTGGCGACACGACGATCGGGCGCCACGGGAAGCGGTAGCGTTCGTGGTCGAACGGCGCGAAGAACGCCACGCCGCCACCGCCGGTGGTGAGTGCGTCGAGGACCCCGTGTGATGCCGTCGCCAGGAACAGGAAGAGCCACGTGCGCCCTCGCGGCGCAGTCTCGCCGCGAAACGCCAGGAGTCCAACCGAAGCGAGCAACGCCGCGAAGAACAGCGAATGGGAGACGCCGCGATGCCCGAACTCGCTGTCGTACGGGACTCCCATCCAGTAGCCGATGGCATCGAGGTCGGGCGCCACGGCGAACGCCGCGCCGAGGAGCCAGAAGCGCGCGGGCGGGCCAGGGTTGCGGAACGCGGTGCCGAGCGCGAGGGCGGCGGCAGCGTGCGTGAACGCAGAAGCCATCGGTCGTCGGACGGGAAGGGCGGGAAACGACTGAGAATAACGGAAACATCCCTTCCCGTCAGGCGACGGCTCGAGGCGGCAGCGCGCAGCTCTGGAGCGCGCCGCCCGCGAACAACGTCAGAAGGATCGCGCTCACGCGATCGCGCACGGTGTCGGCACCTAACGCTCGCGTGAGGACGCTGATGCTGGCGAGCAGCGGGCGGCAGCGGGCACTGCGGATTGCGAGCTGGAGGTCGCGCATGGCGCTGCGCGAGCGGGGTGAGCGGTCGGGCGCGGGCGTTGGACGGCCCCATGGATGGACCCCGGAGATCACACCGGCCATTCGTAGTGGGACGAAGCCGGCCGTTGGTGTGGCAGACCCCGATTCCCGTACGGCAGCCGCGTATTGGCGTTCGGCGGACCCTCTGTCCCTGTCCGCGCGCGTTCCGTCCTCGACGCCGTGCACGGTCGGTGACGGGGTGATATGATGCCCCGTGCTCTTTCCCGCGCTGTCCCGTCCCCCGCTTCGCCGCGTCGGCGGCTATTACGAGATCGCGCCGCCGTCCGGACTCGAGCACGTCGTGGACGCAGCGTGGGTCTTCGAGACGCCGCACCCCACGGGGACGGACGCGCCTGTCGCGACCCACCGCGTGCTCCCGGAGCTCGGCGTCAGCCTCTACTTCGTCTGCTGGCGCGACGCGTCCGGGCGCGTCATTGACGGCTTACTGCATCTACAGGGGCCGATCCGGCGCGTTCAGCTGTTCGCGCCGGCGGGTTCGCTCCGCATCGAGGCGATTCGGGTAAAGCCCGAATGGAGTCGCGAGCTGTTCGGCGCGGACACGACAGAGCACGCGGACGGGTTCGAGCCGTTTCGCGCGCTCGACCGAACGCGCGCCGACCGGCTCCACGATCGCCTAACGCGAAGCACGTCGACTGCCGACGTGCTCGGCGAACTCGCCGCGGAAGTGCGCCGGCGATACGACCGCGCGAACTCGGCGCGCGCTCACCGGCTCGCGCACGAGGCCGCGGAACTCATTCGCGGCGATGGGCGCGATCCTCATCTCGCGCGCGTTGCGCGCACCCTGGGAATCACGGAGCGCCATCTCCGCCGGGTGATGCGCGCAGCGACGGGGCTGAGCCCGAAGCAGTTCCACCGCGTGCATCGGTTGAACCGCGCGGTCGCGGCTGCGGACCGCACCCCGCGCCCGGCCTGGGCGCGGATCGCCGCCATGGCCGGGTACTACGACCAATCACACATGATCCAGGAGTTCCGCGCGATCACGGGGCGTGTTCCGGTGGCGTTGCATCGGGAGCGACAAGCCGAGAACACCGGGAACGGGGAACCGGGAACTGATAGCTGATAGCTGATAGCTGATAGCTGATAGCTGATAGCTGATAGCTGAT
>DAINRQ010000075.1:0-29487 GCA_036741775.1 Gemmatimonadaceae bacterium
TCGCGATCTGTCCCTCCCCATCAAGGGAGGGAAGGTTCATCCCGTCGGCTCAGCGATCAGCCCGCGTGGTGCACAACATGGTGTCCACCGTCTCTGCCGTGGTGCGCCGCCCTTGCTCGTCGGTCATGTCGGCGCGCGCGACGTCGTTAGGCGGCCAGATGCCGGCATTGCCGACGAAGACGTCCAGCCCGCCGAACTCACGCTCGGCGCGATCGAACAGCGCCGTCGTTCCGTCCAGGGTGGAGAGGTCCGCCGCATGCGCGAACGCGCGGACGCCGCGCTCGGCGAGTTGGCGGACGACCTCCGCGGCCTCGGCCTGACGCGTCCGGTATCCGACGCCCACGTCCGCCCCACATTCCGCGAGTAGCAGCGCCGTCGCCGCGCCGATGCCGCGTGACCCGCCCGTTACGAGCGCGCGCTGTCCGCGAAGGGAGATCACTTGCCCACCTCTGCCTCGACGAGCTCGCAGATCGCGTGCTCGATGCAGAGATGAATCTCCTGGGCGCGATCGGTACGGTCGGTCGGCACGACCACCGAATGGTCGGCCACGGCACGCAGCGCACCGCCATCGCGCGCGGAGAACGCCAGTACCTGTGCCCCTTTGCGGCGGGCCGCTTCCGCCGCGCGGATCACGTTAGGCGAGTTGCCGCTGGTTGAATGTATGACCAGCAGGTCGCGCTCGTGGACGAGCGCCTCCACCTGGCGTGCGAAGATCTCGTCGAACCCGATATCGTTGCCGGCCGCCGTGAGCAACGACGAGTCGGTCGTGATCGCGATCGCCGGAAGCGCCCGGCGGTTCTTCATGTAGCGCACCACGTATTCGGTCGCGAGATGTTGCGCGTCGGCGGCGCTCCCGCCGTTGCCACAAAAGAACAACGTCCCGCCGCCGCGCACGACATCACGTATCATGATCGCCGCGCGCTCCACATCCGGCCCCAGGCGCTCCGCAGTCGCGGTCGCGGTGGCGGCGAGCTCGCGGAGCCGCCGCCCGATATCTTCTCTCATGCTCCCTCGTTCATCGGCGTCCGAACAGCAGCTCCCGCAATCGCGTGAACACGCGTCCTCCGAGACGCAGTGGCGGCACCGGGATCATCGGCTCATCGCCGAGGACGCGCGCGGCATTCACGTGCGTCAGCAACTGGGCGTGCTCCTCCGCGCCCATCTCCTCCAACCATCGGCGTGCCGCCGACAACGACCGCCGGTCGCCGTGGTTGTCGCTCGCGAGACAATCGATCAACCCTTCTTCGAGCAGTGACTTCGCCAACTCCGTCATCGGCCCGCGGGCGAGCAGCATGGTGGCGTCCGTCTGCATCACGGCGCCCACCTCGCGCCAGGCGCGCACGGTGTCGAGCGTGCAGCCGTAATAGCGCTCCGGGTGCGCGACCACCGGCACCACGCCGCTTCGTCGAAGCCGACTCAGCTCGTCGGCGGTCCCAGCCGGCAGGTACGCCCGCGGAAACTCCACGAGCACGGCGCGAGAGCCGCCGAGCGCGAGGTGCGGCGCCCGGAGGTCGCACCCCGGCCGGTCGAGCATGATCTCCCACCCGAGTCGCAGCTCCGGGGTCGCCGGCGCGACCGAGACGAGATGCTCGAGGATCGTCCGGTTCCGCTCGAACGGCGCGCGCGTTGCCTCGGACGCATTCAGATGCGGGGTACAGACCACGACGTCGATGCCGTGCGACGCAAAGCGCTGCAGCACCGCGATCGACGTCTCGACGTCCGCCGAGCCGTCATCCACGCCCGGGAGGAGATGGGAGTGGATGTCGATCACGCTCGCGACGCGCTCACCAGTGTGCGAACAGCGGCCGAGCGATCGCGCTCGAAGATGGTTCCGACGACGACGTAGTCGGCGCCGGCCTCGCGCGCCGCACGCGTGGCCGCGGCTGTGGTCACTCCGCCGCCTACGAACAGCGGCCCTTCACACGCGTCGCGTGCGGCGGCGATGACCGCGTTCGGGACCGGGCGCGCCGCCCCGCTCCCCGCCTCCAGATACGTCGCCTGCATGCCCATGAGCCGCCCCGCCTTCACGTGCGCGGCGACGACTCCGGCATCGGCGGGCAACGGTCGCGTTCCAGAGACGACCTCGACGGTGCTCTGACGCCCGCCGTCGACGAGCACGTACGCGGTACTGATCGCCCGGACCTCGGGATGGCGGTCGAAGAATCCTACGGCCCGGACCTGTTCCTCGATGAGGTACCGCGGGTCGCGGCCGGAGACCAGGACGAGGAACAACACGGCATCGACGTCCGGACTCAGGTCGGCCGCGGACGCCGGGAACTGCACCACGGGCAGTCGCGGCGCGGCATGACGCATCGCCGCAACGTGTGCCGTCACGTTGCGGCCGTTGCCGAGACTGTCACCCACGAGAAACCCGCAGGCGCCGGCGTCGGCCGACCGTGCAGCGAGCTCGCCAGCTTCGGCGGCCGACGTGCGCCCCGGGTCGATCAGTACGACGAGCCCCCCACGCTCATCGAACGGGAGCAACCGCCTCGCGTTCCCGGTCACGCGTCGTAGGGTTCGGTGAGCGCCGCAATGCGCGCGAGTGCCGCGCCGGCGAGCTGCTCGATCTGCTCTGGCTGATCCGCGGACGCCTCGAACGCGTACGTCACGATCGCGTCGACCGCCAGGAGCTCGAGCGCGCTCTCACGCGTTAGGCACCCGTGCGGGAGCAGCGCACGCATCGCATCCTCCGTCGCATCGAGCAGCTGCTCGGCGATCGTCGCGTCGTCCGACGCCGCACGGCGCACCGCACGCTGCGCGCAGAGCGCCTCCACCCGCTGGCCCAGGTGGCGTGGTGGCGCGGGCGTTCGCGTCGCGAGCCACGCGGCGACGGACTGAGAATGCGTCATGGACGCTCGCTCACGCGGCGCCGAGCAGCCCGCGCACGATGTCGGGAAGCCTGTCGAGGGCCTGCGGAATCCGCGCGGCGTCAGGGATACCTGCCTGCGCCATGTGCGGCTTGCCGCCTCCGCGCCCACCCGCGGCTGCCGCAAGCTCCTTGATGACCGCGTCCGCGCGAACACCTCGGTCCCGCGCATCGTCAGTCACGACGGCCAGCAGCGTGCTCTTCCCGTCGTCGAACGTCGCGCCGAGCGCCGCGACCCCGGTCTTCATGCGCTCGCGAATCGCGTCACCGAGCGCCTGGAGCGACTTCACGTCGGGCACCGAGACAATGCTTGCAATGACGCGCATGTCGTCGACCGCCTGTGCGCCCGACACGAGACGATCCACCGCGTCACCACCGCCGCCCCGCATGGCTTCGTCGAGTCGCTTCTCGAGCTGCCGCTTCTCCTGCAGGAGCGCATCGACTCGGTGCGTCACGACCTCACTGCCGGTGCCGGCTGGCAGGACGACCTTGAGCCGCTCCGCGACGCGCGCGAGCGCCTGCTCCCGGTCCCTCAACAGCTCGAACGCGCGCGGTCCCGTGAGCGCGACGATGCGGCGCACGCCTGACGCGACTCCGGTCTCGCTCACGATCTTGAACAGCCCGATCTCGCTCGTGTTGCGTACGTGCGTTCCGCCACAGAGCTCGACGGACAGGCCGGGAATGTTGACCACGCGAACGACGTCGCCGTACTTCTCGCCGAACAGCGCCATCGCGCCACCGGCGACGGCCTCCTTGTACGCCTTTTGCTCGAATACCACGGGGACCGACGCCCAGATGCCGCGATTGACGCGCCGCTCGATCTCCGCGAGCTGCTCGGGCTTGAGTGGTCCGTGATGCGTATAGTCGAAGCGAAGCCGATCGGGCTCGACGACGGAGCCGGCCTGGTGCACGTGGTCGCCCACGACCTGGCGAAGCGCCGCGTGGAGCAGGTGCGTCGCCGTGTGATTGCGCTCGGTGTCCTTTCTGCGGTCGGACGGGACGCGCGCGACGGCGCGCCCGAACTCGATGGTTCCGGAGAGCTTTCCGAGCGCGGCGGTGCGCCCGTCGATCTTCTTCACGTCATCGACGTCCACGCGCCACCCCTCACCGAGGATCTCGCCGCGATCGGAGACCTGTCCGCCGGACTCCGCGTAGAATGGCGTTTCTCGAAGCAGCACGGCGACGCGATCGTCCTCGAGGTGCCGAACCGCCGCTACCTGCGTGTCGATCTCGACGGTGTCGTACCCGACGAACGTCGTGACGGGAAGCGACGCAGCTGCTCCCTGCTCGCCGCCCGCCCGCCGCCACGCCGCGAGGTCCGCGAAGTCATCCGCCGCGACGCCGAGCTTGCGCGCCTTCCGCTCGGCCTGTGACTGGCTGCGCTGCTGGGCCAGCGCGGCCTCGAAGCCGGCGATGTCCACGGCGTAGCCGCGCTCACGCGCCATGAGCTCCGTCAGGTCGATCGGGAACCCGTACGTGTCGTAGAGACGAAATGCGTCGTCGCCGCTGATGGTCCCCCGCAGATGCGTGGAGCCCTGCGTCGATCCCACCGCGGGCGCGAGCTGATCGAAGCGCGCCATCCCGCCGTCGATCGTCGCGAGGAATCGCTCCTCTTCCGCCTTCGTCGTCTCGATGATGTGCTGACGTCGTTGCGCGAGCTCGGCGTAGACGTCCGACATGTGCGTCACGACTTCGTCGACGAGGTGCACGAGCGTCGGCGTTCGCCGACCGAGCAGCCAGGCGTGGCGTACCGCGCGGCGCAGGATGCGGCGAAGCACGTACCCGCGCCCTTCGTTGGACGGGAAGACGCCGTCCGCGAGGAGGAACGCGACCGCGCGCGCGTGGTCCCCGAGCACACGGAACGAGGCGGGATCGACGTTCGGGCGCGCTTTCGCTCGCGGCGCGCCTCCCAGCCCGTTCTCGTCGATCCCGGTGTACGGAGTGCCGACGACCTCTTCGGCCTTGCGGAGCAACGACAGGAAGACGTCCGTGTGATAGTTGCTCGTGACTCCCTGCAGCGCCGCCGCAATGCGCTCGAGACCTGCGCCGGTGTCGACCGACGGCTTCGGGAGCGGAACGAGCGTTCCGTCCGGCTGTCGGTCGTACTGCATGAAGACCAGGTTCCAGATCTCGAGGAACCGGCCAGCCTCGGCACCCTCGACGAACGCTTCCATCGAGAATTCGCGGCGATCGAGCTCCGTCCACTCGCCGCCGGCGTCCGCCGGGAACGTCCAGTCGCGCGTTAGGTACGCCAGGTCGACGTAGATCTCCGAGCACGGGCCGCAGGGCCCCGTGTCCGCCATCTGCCAGAAGTTGTCTTTCTCGCCAAGCCCGTAGATCCGCGAATCGGGAAGCCCGGCGATCTCCCGCCACAGCGCGCGCGCCTCGTCGTCCTCGCTGTACACGGTGACGCGCAGATGCTCCTTCGGCAGCTTCAGCTCCTCGGTAACGAACTCCCAGGCGAAATGAATCGCGTCGCGCTTGAAGTAGTCGCCGAACGAGAAATTGCCGAGCATCTCGAAGAAGGTGTGATGCCGGTAGGTGTGGCCGACCTGCTCGAGATCGTTGTGCTTCCCGCCCGCGCGCACGCACTTCTGCACCGTGGTCGCACGGCGCCCGAACGCGGGATCCTCGAGCCCGAGAAATACGCGCTTGAACTGCACCATGCCTGCGTTCGTGAACAGCAGCGTGGGGTCGTCGTCCGGCACGAGCGACGAACTCGGACGTACCGCATGGGCCTGCCGCTCGAAGTAGCGGAGGAATCGATCGCGAATCTCGGAAGCGCGCATAGGCACTGAATATACCTGTCGTTTGCAAGCGCACTCAAGCTCGGGAGCAGTTCTTGCAAGATTGACGGCGAATGCGCTCGCAACGGTTCAAGGACGCGGTATTCTCGTCTGCCGCGCCATTCACGATGTTGAGCCACGGAGTGTGGAGGCTCAGGCTTGGCCGCTCGATGCCTCCGCGCCTCCGTAAGGGGAGCGACTCTCGCGTCTGGATCAACCTCGGGAGTGGCGCATCGCCCTACCCGCAATTCGTCAACGTCGACATCAACCTCGCGCGCCGGCCGGACATGTGGCTCGACGTGCGTCATGGCCTTCCGTTCGTCAGCGGGACGGTGGACGCGATCTACACGCGCCACGTCCTCGAGCACTTTTACCACGACGAGCTGACGCGCGTACTCGCCGAGTGTTTGCGTGTGCTGAAGCCGGGCGGCGGGATCCGCATCATGGTTCCGTCCCTCGAAGTAGCGTGCCGTGCCTACCTCGAGGGGGACGACTCGGTCCTCATGACGTTCCCGCGGCCTTACCGGTCTCGCGGCGGCCGCGCCGTCAACCTGCTCTTCTGCGACGGGCAGCACCGCATGGGCTTCGATCTGTCGCTGATGGCGGAGCTGCTCGAGGATGCGGGATTCAGCGACATCCGCCCTGCCCCGCGCGCGGAAAGCGCCTTCTTTCCCGCTACGGTCCTGCGCGACATGGAACCGGATGAGGGCTGGATCAACGCCTCGTTGATCGTCGAAGCACGTCGCTGACGCAGGACGCGCCCGTCTCCGTCGCCGGGGACGGCGTCCACGTTAGGCTACACGTCCGGGTCGACCGTTGCGTCCGGTGACTCCGGTGCGTCCGCGTCCAGCTGCCGCACGATGCGCCACACGTCCTCACTGTCGTACCCGCGGCGAGAGAGGAACGCGGCGAGCCGCCGCCGTCGGGTCGGCGGGTCCATCGTTACGAGCGTCCGCCATTTCTTTCGCGCGACGCGCTCGATGGAGTCGGCGTCGGTCACCCCTTCCTCCTCGAACACGTCGGTCACCGCCTGGTCCGCGATCTCGCGATCGACGCCGCGCCGGAACATCTCCTGATGCAGTCGGCGCTTCGACGCACCCGCAGTCACCTTGGACCGCGCGAGCTGCCGAGCGAAATCGGCGTCGTTCACCAGACCGAGCTCGCGCAGGCGTTCGACGACCTTGTCGACGCGCTCGGCACTTTCCCCCTGCTGCATGAGGCGTCGCCGAAGCTCACGCGTCGACCTCGCTCGAAATGCGAGCAGGTTCAGCGCGCGGTCATACATCGCGGCGAATTCGCCGGCTTTCCGCAACCGCGCGGCGCAGGCGTCATCGACGGCCAACCCGACGTGGACCTTGAGCTCGGAGAGCGCCTCCGCGGTAACGACAGCGTACTCGCGCCCATCCAAGTCTACGACGTAGCGACCGGGTTTGCGGAGATGTTCGGTAATTCTCGTGACTGTGCCCATGAGTGCTGACGACTCCCGACTTCCGACCAAAGACCCCTTCGCCGCAGACGAACCCGGAGGGGGATGTAAAGAACCGGAGGTGAAGCCCTCTGAACGCGACGGTGATCCGGGCACCGACTCATTCAGAGAACGACCCCTCCGGCCCAATACCCACCGGAGCGATTCACTCGCCCCGTCAGTCGTCTACTGCAACCTCGCCTTCGACCGGCGTCTCCGTGGTGCGGATGCCGAGGATCCCCTTCACTTTCTCCTCGACTTCGGCCATGAGCACCGGGTTGTCCTTGAGGAACATCTTCGCGTTCTCGCGGCCCTGTCCGATGCGCTGCGAGCCATAGCTGTACCACGCACCCGACTTATCGATGATCGCCGCCTCGGCGGCGATATCGAGCACCAGGCTCGCGTGGCTGATCCCTTCGGCGTACATGATGTCGAACTCGGCCTGCTTGAACGGCGGCGCGACCTTGTTCTTCACCACCTTCACGCGCACGTGCGAGCCGATGACGTCTTCTTTCTCTTTCACCGGGCCGATGCGGCGAATGTCGAGCCGTACCGACGCGTAGAACTTGAGTGCCTTACCACCGGTCGTCGTTTCGGGATTCCCGAACATGACGCCGATCTTCTCACGCAACTGGTTGATGAAGACCACCGATGTCCTGGAGCGAGCAATGGCACCGGTGAGCTTGCGAAGCGCCTGGCTCATGAGCCGCGCTTGCAAGCCGACGTGCGAATCACCCATCTCCCCTTCGATCTCGGCCTTTGGCACCAGCGCCGCGACCGAGTCGATCACCACGACATCGACGGCGCCCGAGCGCACGAGGATCTCGCAGATCTCGAGTGCCTGCTCGCCGGTATCGGGCTGAGAGACCAGCAGGCTCTCGACATCGACACCGAGCTTCTTCGCGTACTCGACGTCGAGCGCGTGCTCGGCGTCGATGTACGCGGCGACGCCGCCCGCCTTCTGTGCATTCGCGACGACGTGGAGACACAACGTCGTCTTGCCGCTGGACTCGGGTCCGTAGATCTCGGTGATGCGGCCCCGAGGAATACCGCCGACACCGATCGCCGCGTCGAGATTGATCGCGCCGGTGGGAATCGCATCAATGCGGACGCGCGCCGATTCGGCGCCCATCTTCATGATGGAGCCCTTGCCGCAACTCTTCTCGATCTGCGCGATGGCCAGGTTCAACGCCTTCTTTCGATCATCCTGCGTGACTGAAACAGCCATTCCGCCACCCATTGGGTTGGTGTGTGAAGCTCTGGCCACGGACCAGAATTTACGCCGTTGGACGAGCCGTCCGATACCCGAAGAAAATACGAAGAAAACGTCGGTTTCTCAAGGTTTCGACCGCGTCTGGAAGGCGTTTTCTATGTGCTTGATTCGCACTGAATTTCCCTCCAGCAGTACCCCGATCACGTCGAACCGGTACGAGTCCGTGGGGCGCCCGTGGCGGTCGATCCAGACTGCGGCCGACCTCGCCAGCTCCCGCTGCTTTCGCCAGTGCACCGCCTCCACCGGGTCCCCGAACTCCCCGCCGCGACGCGCCTTCACCTCCACAAACGCCACCGTCCCGTCGCGCTCGGCAACGAGATCGATGTCGCGATGCCCGCTTCGAAACCGACGCTGCAACACCCGCCAGCCACGCTTTCGGAGCCAACGCTCGGCCACGCGCTCGCCCATCTCGCCGAAGTCCTGCCGTAGCTTGGACATGGGCGGGAAGGTAGGATCGCGCCGCGGCGCGACTGGCATCCGATTGTCGCAAGATTCATCGGAGCGCCGCCGGCGCGATCCACCTTCCCGCCATGTCCGCGCAGCCATCAGCCATCAGCCATCAGCCATCAGCTTCGAACCGTCGGGAAGCGTCATGTGCGGCGGAAGCTTCCCGAGGCAGTAAGCTGATGGCTGATGGCTCCTGCCACGCAGTGGCGGGTATGCTGCTTGCTATTCCGCCCCGCAGTGACACACGCTTCCGTTCGCTCGAACACGCTGCGCATCGAGCCTACCCGCGGCTGGGTAGCGTTGCGCCTCGGTGAAGTCGTTGCCTATCGCGAGCTGCTTTTCTTCCTCGTCTGGCGCGACCTCAAGGTGCGCTACAAGCAGACCATACTCGGCGTCGCGTGGGCGGTACTGCAACCGCTCCTCACGATGCTGGTCTTCACGCTGTTTTTCGGCCGGCTCGCGCGCGTGCCGTCGGACGGCGTTCCGTACTCGGTGTTCGCGTACGCCGCGCTCGTGCCCTGGACCTTCTTCGCGACCGGGTTCGCCACGGCGTCGAACAGCCTGGTCGGAAGCGCGCACCTCATCACGAAGGTTTACTTCCCGCGCCTGACGATTCCGCTCGCGACCGTGCTCGCGGGTCTCGTGGATTTCGCGCTGACGTTTCCGCTGCTGTTCGGGCTGATGTGGTACCACGGGATCGCGCCGACCGCGAACATCGTGTGGCTCCCGGCCTTCATCGCGCTCGCGTTCGTCACGGCGCTGGGCGTCGGGCTCTGGCTGTCCGCATTGAACGTCCAGTTCCGCGACGTGCGACACGTCGTGCCCTTCCTCACCCAGATCTGGATGTTCGCGACGCCGATCGCGTATCCGAGCAGCCTGCTTCCCGAGCAGTGGCGGGCACTGTACGCGCTGAATCCCATGGTCGGCGTCGTGGAGGGCTTTCGGTGGGCGCTCCTCGGCACGAACACGCGGCCCGGGCCCATGATCGCGGTATCCGCGCTCGCGGCGGTCACCCTGCTCGTGACCGGTGCGTTCTTTTTCCGCCGCATGGAGCGGACGTTCGCCGATGTCGTCTGATCCAGCCGCAGCGGTGACGCGCGAGCCGCCCCTCGCCATTCGAGCCCGCGGCCTCGGGAAGCAGTATCAGCTGGGCGGTCGAGCGAACTTCCGCACGCTGCGCGAGGCGCTCGTCGACGGCGTCCGCGACGCGACGAAGGCGCTGCGTGGCGGGGGCGTGCGTCGGGCGCCCGAGCGGTTCTGGGCACTCCGCGACGTCTCGTTCGACGTCCACCACGGCGACGTCGTAGGGATTGTCGGGCGCAACGGGTCGGGCAAGAGCACACTGCTCAAGATCCTCTCCCGAATCGTGGAGCCGACCGCCGGTGTTGCCGATCTCGAGGGGCGCGTGGGCTCTCTCCTCGAGGTGGGGACGGGGTTCCATCCCGACCTCACGGGACGTGAGAACGTCTTTCTCAGTGGCGCGATTCTCGGGATGAGGCGCGCGGAGATCACCGCGAAGTTCGACGAGATCGTCGAGTTCGCCGAAGTCGAGCGCTTCATCGACACGCAGGTCAAGCACTACTCGAGCGGCATGTACATGCGGCTCGCGTTCTCCGTCGCGGCGCACCTCGAGCCCGACATTCTGGTCGTCGACGAGGTGCTCGCGGTTGGCGACGCGGCGTTCCAGAAGAAGTGTCTCGGCAAGATGGGCAGCGTCGCGCGGCACGGGCGGACGGTGCTGTTCGTAAGTCACAACATGGGCGCGATCGTATCGCTCTGTTCGCGCGCGATTCTCCTCGATGCGGGGCGCCTCGTGCTCGACGCTGACCCCATCACGGTGGCCGCGCGGTATCACGCCACGCTCGCGTCCGCCCCTGCTGACACGACCGACCTTTCCGGCGCCGAGCATTTCGGCTCCGGCAAGGCGAGGTTCGTATCGCTGCGCCTCGTTCCCGAACGCCAGGACGGGTTGCCACGCGCGACCATGTGCCCGGGAAGTCGCCTCCGAGTGGAAACGCGCATCGTGGCGTCAGCGGCCGTCGATAGCGCGAACGTCGGGATCACGATCTACGACGCGGGCGGATACCGCCTCGTGGATGCAAACACCGCCATGCAGGGCCGGTTCGTGTCGATGGGTCCGGGTGACGAAGCCCAGGTGGAGTTCGCGCTCGAGGACCTCCGGCTCAAACCGGGGTCGTACCTCGTTGGACTCTGGATGGGGCGCGGCAACGTCGAAGACATCGATGGCATCCTCTACGCGGCCACGCTCGACGTCGAACCAGACGCCCAGCAGCTGCAGCACTCCGAACAGTTTCCCGGCCCGTACCTGTGTGCGTTTCGCCACGCGGTCAGCGTCCGGCCGCCCGCCAGCGTGTTGGAAACGCCGCCGATGGAA
This sequence comes from Gemmatimonadaceae bacterium, assembly GCA_036741775.1. Taxonomy (GTDB): domain Bacteria; phylum Gemmatimonadota; class Gemmatimonadetes; order Gemmatimonadales; family Gemmatimonadaceae; genus JAJKIV01. The sequence continues at coordinate 11,233 of DAINRQ010000075.1, forward strand.
GATCAGCGCGCGGCCGCACGAGCGGCCGCCGGGGCGATTCGTTAGGCCGCGGCGATGCGCGTCCCGCCAGAGCTCCGTTGCCTGCCGCACGGCGCACCGCTCGATCCGAGCGGCGGTGTGGTCGATCGTCGGGACGTGAGGTTCGCGGAGGCGCTCCGGTGCCTCGCCGGGTGCCGAGTGTCCATCGTGCGCGGCATCCCTCGATTCGTGGAGTCCGACGACTATGCTGCGGCGTTCGGGTGGCAGTGGATGGCGTTCCGGCGCTCGCAGCTCGACTCCCACACGGGGACGACGATCTCACGGGATCGCCTCGTTCGGTGCCTCGGCGGCTCACTGGACGTCGTGCGTGGGAAGACCGTGCTCGAGGCCGGATGCGGAGCGGGCCGGTTCACGGAGATTCTGCTCGAGGCCGGGGCGCGAGTGGTCGCCGCGGATCTTTCTTCCGCGGTGGAGGCGAACTACGCGAACTGCGGTGACGCGAAGAACTACTTCGTCTGTCAGGCGGACATTCGATCGCTGCCGGTTGCGCCGCACGCGTTCGACGTGGTGCTGTGCCTCGGGGTCATCCAGCACACGCCGGCGCCCGAAGAGACGATCGCCGCACTTGCGGGCTACGTGAAGCCGGGCGGTCTCCTCGCCATCGACCACTACTCGCGCGACTATCCGGTTACCGCGTCGAGACGAATGTTGCGTGACCTGATCCTGAAGCTCGACCCGGCGCGCGGGCGGCAGGTCGCGATCGGGACGGCGCGCGCATTCCTTCCTGTGCATCGCTTGCTCTGGAGGCGTCGTCGTGGTTTCGGACGGTTACGCGGCTACCTGCAGCGCGTGTCGCCGCTCGTGGATTACTACGACGCATACCCGCAGCTCGGGCGTGACCTGCTCTCGGAGTGGGCGGTGCTCGACACGCACGACACGCTCACGGATCGCTTCAAGCATCTGCGCGGTCCCGACGAGATTCGCGACGCCCTCGTACGGATTGGCCTCACCGACGTCGTCGTCACGCTCGGCGGTAACGGCGTGGAGGCACGGGCGCGCGGCCAGGGAGCGACCATCCGGCGTGAGCCAGCGCTCGTGACCGCGGAGCACGCGCCCTGACATGTGTGGAATCTGCGGATTCACTGGCGCCCGCGCGGACGACGCACTCGCGGCGATGGTCGATGCCCTGCACCACCGCGGGCCCGACGATGCGGGGATGTGGACGAGCGAGCGCGCGTCGCTCGGGATGGCGCGACTCGCAGTGCTGGATCCGAGCCCGGCGGGTCATCAGCCGATGACGACACCCGATGGCGCGATTCACCTCGTCTACAATGGCGAGGTGTACAACTTTGCCGAACTTCGCGCGGCACTCGAGGGGAGCGGCGTCCGCTTCCGCTCCGGCTCCGACACCGAGGTCGTTCTCCGGCTGTACGAGCGGTGCGGCGACGACTTCGTCGTCAGGCTCCGCGGGATGTTCGCGGTTGCAATCTGGGATGCTCGGCCCGGACCCGGACGCGAGCGACTCGTGCTCGCGCGGGATCAGTTGGGGATAAAGCCGCTCCTGTACGCGGAGGTCGGTGGGCGCCTGGTGTTCGCGTCGGAGGTCAAGGCGCTGCTGGCGAGCGGGTTCGTTCCACCGACCATCGATCCGGTCGCGTTGCGTACGCTCCTCACGTATGGCTCCGTGTTGCAGCCTCGCACGATGCTCGCTGGTGTGCGTGCGCTGCCCCCGGGACATCGGGCGATCGTAGAGTCGGGTCGGCTGCGAATCGAGCGCTACTGGTCGCTCGGGCTGGATCGTCGTCCCGAGCTACGGCGTGCGTCCTATGCCGATCAGGTGAGCGCCGTAGCGGAGGTGCTGGAAGAGGCTGCGCGCCTGCAGCTCGTGAGCGACGTGCCGCTCGGCGCGTTCCTGAGCGGCGGGGTCGACTCCGCGATCCTCGTCGCGCTCATGGCGAAAGCCCTCGGCACGCCGGTTCGCACCTTCTCGGTGGGTTACGCCGGCGAGGCCGATGACATCGACGAAAGCGCCGATGCCGAGCGCATGGCCCGTCACCTGGGAACGCATCACACGACGTCCGTTGTCCGCGGCGGCGACGTGCGCGACCACATTACGTCCATCGCGCGCGCCCTCGATCAGCCGAGCGTCGATGGGGTGAACAGCTACTTCGTGTCGATGGCGGCACGCCGTGACGTGACCGTCGCCGTGTCCGGTACAGGCGGCGACGAGCTTTTCGCCGGGTACCCGTGGTTCATCACAATGGCACGCGACGCGTCGCGAGGGGCGCGTGAGCCGTGGCGCGCGCTGGCGCGATCGGTCCTCGGCGCCGCCGCTCGGCACCGCGCATTCGATGCGTTCCTCCGGCGTCGCGGTGGTGGCCGGGTGCACCGGCTTCGGGCAACCGGCTTCGTTGGGACGTACGGGGAGACCTACCAGATTCTCGGGCCGGTGGGCACCGCACGCCTTCTCGCACCGGGGGTGGCCGCCGCCGCGGGTGCCGGAACGCCGCCGCATCGTGACCTCGCGACGCTCGATGAGCTGCCCCATGGCTCGCCTGTCGAGCGTGTCACGGCGCTCGCCACACGCGGCTACCTGACGAACCAGCTCCTCCGCGACATCGACGCGGTCTCGATGGCGCATTCCCTCGAGGTGCGTGTACCGTACCTCGATCCGATGGTCGTGGACACCGCGCTCTCCCTCCCCGATTCGGCGAAGCTGGGCGATGTGTCTCGGGCGGACGCGCACGGCCTCACGTACCGCGATACCGGCGCGAAGCGTGTGCTGATCGACGTCGGGCGCCGTTGGCTGCCGCCGGACTTCGACGTGCAACGCAAGCGCGGCTTCGCGATGCCGTTCGACGACTGGCTGCGCGGCCCATTGCGTGAGGTCGTCTCGGACGCGCTGGACCCGGCGGCCGTGCGTCGGCGCGGCTTGCTCGAACCGGCCGGCGTCGCCGGGATCCTCGCTCGGTTCGAGCGCCGGGAAGCAGGGTGGGCGGAGCCGTGGCTGCTGATGATGCTCGAGCTCTGGTGCCGCGAGGTTCTCGACCCGTCGGGAAGCCAGCGCGTGTCGTGCGGCGATCGGCCGGCGCGCGCTGCCGTTAGGCACGGTGCCCCGGTCCCCGCCCTGGGCGCCGAGCCGTGACGTCGACGCGCGCGGCTCGACGCCATGCCGAGACGGACCGGTCGAGCCGCGGCGCCGGCGGGGACCGGTGGCCGCACTCCGAGCGGTTCGACGAAGATCCGTACCCCGGCCGGCCGCGAATCCTGTTCGTTGGGCACGCGCACAGCTCGCATACGCACGCCTGGATCGACCTGCTCGCCCCCGCGCGGCTCAACGTGCGGTTGTTCGCCTTGCCCGGTGGCGTTCCCCCGGACAGTTGGCCGGTGCGCACCTATGTCACGACGCCGACCCCGCGGCAGCTCGACCGAGCATCGCGTCAGCGGCTCTACCCCGCGGGCCGGCTGGCACGCGCGCCCAAGCGCGCGTTCGCCCGGTTCATTGCCGGCGATCGGGCGCTCGAGGGGCGGTGGCTCGCGCAGATCATTCGCGAATGGCGCCCGCACATTGTCCACACATTGGGGATCGATCCCGCCGGTGAGCTGCTATTCGACGTACGGCGCGCTCACCAGCTGCAAGACCAGGCCCGGTGGGTGTTGCAGACGCGTGGCGGCTCCGACCTGGCCCTCACGCGTTTCGACCCAGAGCGTGCGCCACGAGTCGCCGAAGTGATGCGCGAAGCCGACTGTGTGTTGAGCGATAACCAGATCAACTTCGAGATCGCACTCGACATGGGAGTCCGGTCGGATCAACTCTCGCCCATCGGCACGGTCCCTGGGACGGGCGGCGTGGACGTCGACGCGCTCGCCGGATACGCGAGAGGGGCACCGTCGGCGAGACAGCTGATCGTCTGGCCGAAGGCGTACGAGTGCCCGTGGTCGAAAGCGCTGCCGGTATTCGAGGCACTCACGCAGCACTGGCACCGTCTCCCACCGTGTGAGATCCATATGCTGGCGACCGTGCCGGAGACGCGGATGTGGTTCCACGCGCTGCCTGACGCGATCCGGCGCGCGTGCGTGATCGATGACCGCATTCCCCGCGAGGAGGTTCTGTCGCTCATGGGACGATCGCGCGTCATGCTCGCGCCATCGCTCGTTGACGGCACGCCGAACTCGATGTTCGAAGCGATGGCGACCGGGGCATTCCCGATACTCTCGCCGCTCGACACGATTCGACCCCTCGTCGCGGATGCGTGTAACGTGCTGTTCGCGCGGAACCTGTATCCTCACGAGATCGGCGACGCGCTCGCGCGCGCGATGAACGACGATAACCTCGTCGATGACGCGGTGGCGCCGAATCTCGAGCTCGTCCGCAAACATGCCGACCGTGCGTCGATTCGGCCGCGCGTCGTCGGGCTATACGAGTCGTTGGCCGGCGTTGGAGGTATACCATGAGGGCGCTGGTTCTCGGCGCCGGCGGAATGCTCGGGCACCGGCTTTGGCGCGAGTTGAATGGCCGGCTGGAGACCTTCGCCGCGATCCGCCGACCGTATCGCGACTACGCGTTGCTGAACTGGTTCGACGAGCCCCGCGTGATCGACAGAATCGACGCGACCAACGCGACTGATCTCGAGCGGGCGTTTCGCGTGGCGCGGCCGGACGTTGTGATCAACGCCGTGGGGATCGTGAAGCAACGCGAGGACGCGGACGACCCTGTGCGCACGATCGCAATGAACGCGCTGCTGCCGCATCAGCTCGCGGCCAAGGCTCGGGATGTCCGTGCGCGGCTGATTCATCTGAGCACCGACTGCGTGTTCGCCGGTCGCAAGGGCAACTACCGCGAGGACGACGTCCCCGACGCCGTGGACCTGTACGGACGGAGCAAGCTACTTGGCGAGGTCGATCGAGGAGGGTGTGTGACGATCCGAACCTCGATGGTGGGTCGAGAGATCGGCTCGGCGCGTGGCCTGCTCGAGTGGTTCCTGTCGCACCGTGGCGGGTTGGTACGGGGGTTCTCTCGGGCCCGCTTCAGCGGGCTCACGACCCTCGAACTGTCGCGCGTCATCGCGGACATTGCGACGCGGCATCAGGAGCTTCAGGGCGTTTGGCACGTTGCTGGCGAGCAGATCAGCAAGCTCGACCTGCTCTCGATGGTCAATGACGCGTTCCACCTTGGAACGGCCATCGAAGCAGATGATTCGTTCGTCTGCGACCGTACGCTCGACCCCAGTCGTTTCATGAACGCGACGGGGTATCGCCCGCCGAGCTGGGCGACGATGGTCGCCGAGCTGGCGGCCGACCCGACGCCTTACGACACATGGACACAATCGTGGATCTCGAACGCGCGCGACCGCTCGACGGTAAGCACATCGTAGTCACGGGCGGCACCGGATCGCTCGGAAAGGTCCTCGTGCGACGCCTGCTCGGCGGCGAGATGGGGCGTCCGCGTCGCATCACGGTCTTTTCTCGCGACGAGGCGAAGCAGCACGACATGCGCCTGGCGTACAAGAATCGCGTCGTCGCGACCGACGAGATCGTGTACCGCAACTTCGCCGAGCTACTCACCTTCGTGATCGGCGACGTGCGTGACTATCATGCCGTCGCGTCGGTGCTACGAACGGCGGACGTCGTCGTGAACGCCGCGGCGCTGAAGCAGGTGCCCACGTGCGAGTATTTCCCGTACGAGGCGGTGCAAACGAACATCACGGGGCCCGAGAACATCATCCGCGCCATCCGCGAGAACGGCCTCCGCATCGATACCGTCGTTGGCGTCAGTACGGACAAGGCGTGCAAGCCCGTGAACGTCATGGGCATGACGAAGGCCATCCAGGAACGGGTGTTCACATCGGCCAATATCACCTGTCCGGACACCCGGTTCGTGTGTGTGCGCTACGGCAACGTGCTCGCCTCGCGCGGGTCGGTCATCCCGCTCTTCCACGAGCAGATCCGCTGCGGAGGTCCGGTGACGATCACCACGACCGACATGACGCGGTTTCTGCTCAGCCTCGAGGAAGCGGTGGACACGGTCTTCGCGGCCATTCGAGAAGCGCGGCGTGGAGAGACATACATCCCGCGCGTACCGTCTGCGCGCGTGGTGGACGTGGCGCGCGCGTTGATCGGCGAACGCGACATCGACACGATCGTCACGGGCATCCGCCCCGGTGAGAAGGTCCACGAGATCCTCATCTCCGAGGAGGAGGCACATCGCAGCGTGGAGCGTGGTCGTTTCTATGCGATCCGTCCCGTGTTGCCTGAACTGCACGCCGAGCCGGAGTCGGCGGCGTCCCTGCCGGGTGAATACAGCTCGGCGAACGAGATAATGAGCTACGATGAGGTCGTGGCGCTGCTCTCGCGCCAGCAGCTGATGCTCCGAGACGAGAGCCGCGAGTCCGAAGGAGCCGAGCTGCTCCGATGAAAGTGATGACCGTCCTCGGCACGCGCCCGGAGATCATTCGGCTGTCACGATTGATCCCCAAGCTCGATGCCGTGTGCGATCACGTGCTCGTCCACACCGGGCAGAACTTCGACCCGTCGTTGAGCGACGTCTTCTTTCGCGAGCTCGGCGTGCGGGCCCCGGACCGGGCACTCGGCGTACGGGCTGACTCGTTCGGCGAACAGGCGGGACAAATTCTCGCCGGCGTCGAAGCGGCGATTCGCGAGGATCGCCCCGATCGTCTGCTCATTCTCGGTGACACCAACAGCGGCCTCTCGGCCGTGGTCGCGAAGCGGCTGGGGATCCCGGTCTTCCACATGGAGGCCGGTAACCGGTGCTTCGATGATCGCGTTCCCGAGGAAGTGAATCGGCGGATCATCGATCATTCGAGCGACGTGCTCCTTCCGTACACCGAGCGGAGCCGGGCGAACCTGTTACGTGAAGGGATCGCGTCGCAGCGGGTCATTGTGACCGGGAACCCGATCTACGAAGTATTGCGTCACTACGAGCGCTGCATCGATGCGTCGGATGTTCACGCGCGGCTCGGGCTCGAGACTGGCGCGTACTTCCTCGTCACCGCACACCGCGCCGAGAACGTGGACGTTCCGGATCGATTGCGCCAGTTGGCGGAGGCGCTTCGCCGGGTACGAGAGGATCACGGCGTGCCGATGGTGGTCAGCATGCACCCGCGGACGCGAAGCCGTATCGACGCGTTCGGTATGACGGACCTCGTGGCGGGCCTGCGCGTTATGCCCCCGTTAGGCCTCTTCGACTTCGTCCGGCTCGAGCGTGACGCCCGGTGCGTCCTCACCGATAGCGGCACGGTCCAGGAGGAGTGCTGCATTCTGCGCGTGCCGAACGTCACGACGCGTGACGTGACCGAGCGGCCCGAGACGGTGGAGTGTGGAAGCAACATCATTGCGGGTGTCTCGCCTGATCGAATCGCGGCCGCGGTGCGCGTCGCCGTCGCGCGCGACCGCAACTGGACGATCCCGCCGGAGTACCTGGCGCCAGCCGTGAGCGACACGGTTGTGAACGTCCTGCTGAGCGAACGCGTCCAATGACCGCCGTTTCCGCGTCGTTCGAGAGCGATCACTTCGACTGGCGCGAGACGTCGAGGGTGCCGCGGCTACTCGTCGTGTCCCCGGTGGCACCGGTCCCCGAGGGCGTCGGCGGCGTATTTCTGCGAGACCTCTGCCTGATGTACCCGGCCGACCGGCTGGCATTCGCGATCCTCCCTGGCATTGGGAACGGCCCGTGGCCGGAAGCGATCGCGAGCGCGCCGCGGACGACGCTGGATACCGTACCCGAGCGCGGGTTCAATCGGTGGGGGCGCCAGGTCCAACGGTCGACGCGCGCGCTGTTCGACCAGTACGTCGAGTGGCGCCATCTCCCTCGCGTCATCAACCAGATCGCGGCGTTCGCGACCCGCGTTAGGCCGGACCTCGTCTGGGTCCCGCTCGCCGGGCCGACGATGATCAACATTGCCGGTCTCCTCCCGAAGCGGCTCGGCCTGCCGATGGTGACCACTGTCTGGGATGCGCCAGATTATTTCCTCCCGCATTACTGGTCTATCCAGGGCGCCGCGCTGACGCGCCTCATGTACCGATTCGGCGATGCGGTCCGGGCATCGGTTCGCTGCGCCGTCGCGTCGCCAGAGATGAAGGAAGCGTACGAGGCGCGGTACGGTACGCCTTGTGTGCCGATGATTCATGGCCTGGCCGAATCGGAATGGGTCAGGCCGACGGGCATGCGGCCGCGCGACGAGCCATTCGTGATTGGCTATGCCGGGAGCCTGTACGCGCGCCGCGAGTGGGAGGCGCTCATGGAGGCGCTGGCGACACGCGGGTGGCGCGTCGGCGGCCGTTCGGTGGTCGTTCGCGTGCTTGCGTCGGGGCTGGACGTTCGCGCGCGCGGCCCGACACGCATCGAGTTCCTGGGCTGGCATTCGACGACCGACGCTGTCGCCATCCTCTCGAGCTGCGACGTGTGTTACGTCCCGTACTGGTTCGATGACGCATTCCGCGCCGGCGTACAGCTGTCGTTCCCGAACAAGGTGTCGCTCTACCTGGCGGCGGGGCGTCCAATCCTCTTCCACGGGCCGCGCGAGTCCACGCCCGCACGCTTTCTCGAGCGGTGGCCCGTCGGTATCGCCTGTCACTCCCTCGAGGCGAATGAGATCGGCGCGGCACTCGATGACGCCGCAAGCAACGTGGCCTTTCACGCGATCGCGGCGGAGGCGATCCCGCTCGTGCTGCGCAAGGAGCTCGGTCTGGATCGCTTTCGACAGAGCTTCGCGGAGTTCCTTGGCGTGGACGATGCCGTCCTCGCGCCCACGGTCGCGGCGCGTCCGTAGCAAGGGCTCACGCCGGTACGCCAGTGGCGGCCTCCGATATACGGGACGCAGATCCCGCGGCCGCAGCGGCGCCTCGCGACAAGAGTGGGGGCGGACGGCGAAGGGTTCTGCTGATCTCGTACACCTTCCCGCCACAGTACGACGTGAGCGCTCGGCGTGCGACGAAGCTGTGTAAGTACCTGGCGGCCGCCGGGTGGCAGCCGGTGGTCCTGACGAAGGACTGGCAACGTGATATCGCGCCCGAAGACCGGCGCGCGTACGCGATCACCTCGCATCCGGCGGCGTTCGATGAAATCCGCGGCGTGGAGATCATCCGTGCGCCGTATCGAACGCACGACAACGTCCTGCGACGCGTCCACGAGCGGCTGGGCGGTGTCTACGAGGGAACCGCCGCCGCTGCGACAACCGAGACGCGCGCCCGGTGGACGCCATCCGCACTCGCGCGAAGGGCGCTGTCGCTCTTGTCGCCTGTGTTCGGCAATTTCCCCGACGCCTTCCGAGGCTGGGTGCAACCGGCTGTACGCGCCGGCATTGAGATCGTGCGCCGGGAGCGCATCGACGTGATCTGCAGCCTCTGCCCGCCCGCGTCGGCCCACGTCGTGGCCTCCGGGGTCGCTCGGCGAACGGGTGTGCCGTGGGTCGCGCAGTTCGATGACCTGTACAGCTTCCACCTCGAGCGGCAGGCGCGCGCCGAGTGGCGTCCGTACACCGACTGGCGTCACCGCCGATGGATGCGCGAGGCCGCGTTCGCCGGCGCGATAACTCCCGCCATGCTCGGGTACGTCTGGAGAACGTATGGTCTCGAGGGCGACGTCGTGATGGTGGGCTTCGATTCCGACGACCGGCCCGCCGCGCGCCAGACACGCGGGCCACGAATGCGGCTCGCGTATACGGGATCCGTTTATCCCGGCGACCAGCGCCCGGAGCTGTTGTTCGAAGCCCTGGAGAATCTCCACGCGGACGGCACGTCTCCACCGATCGAGGTCGTCTTTGCCGGTACCGGGCGCGACACGGAGCTTCGAACGATGCTCGAGGCGTTTCCCAACGCCGCCCGCATGTGCACGTTCATCGAGCGCCTCGCGCCGGCCGATGCTCTCCGACTGCAACGCGAGGCCGACGCGCTCCTTCTGCTCAACCTCACGAGTCCTTCGCCCGATGAGGGGACGTTGAGCTTCCCGTCGAAGGCGTTCGAGTATCTGAATGCCGGCCGCCCGATCCTCGCGCTGCCGAAGGACCCCGGCGGTTGGGGCGATACGCTGCTGGAGACGACGGGGGCGGGCGTGACGGCTGATTCGCCTCCGGCCGGCGCGGCGGTCCTCGCTGGCTGGCTTGCGACCTGGCGCGAACAGGGAACAGTGCCTTATCACGGGAACGCGAACGAGATCGAGCGGTATAGCCTGTCTCGACAGGCAGAAACGCTCGCATCGCTACTCGAGCGGGCCGTCGGTCGGACAGCGAGGTAGCCGTCCGGACGAGCCCGGCGCGCCGTTTGCGTTGGGATTCGAGAGATCGTCTTCGGAGCGACCGTCGTCGCATGCTGGTCCTCGTCCTGGCGTGGGTCCTCATTCTGTCGGCGGCGTCCCTCATTGGCGCGGCGGTGCTCGCGGCCTTCGGAGCCGACCATGTCCGGCCGGGCGACCGCCTGATCCTGGGAGCCTGGCTCGGCGTCGTCCTGCTGGCGCTCGCGCTCCTCGGCGTTTCGCTGTTCGTGCCGTTGTCCCCCGGCGTAGGTGCGGCAACGACCGTTGTGCTCGCAGGAACCAGCTGGTGGGTCGCGAGACGCAACCGCCACCCTGAATCCCGTTGGCGCGCGTCGCCCGACATCCCCGTTCCGACGTGGGCGATCATTCTCGGCATCGTATGCATCGCGACTGGCGCGGCCGCGCTCGCGAGCGACCGCGTCACGCTCTACGACTCGCTCGTGTATCACCTGGGAATCATGCGGTGGCTGCGTGAGCACGGTACGGTCCCCGGCGTAGCGCTCATTCACAACCGCCTCGGCCACGTGTCGGCGTGGTTTGCACTCGGTGCGCCGTTCGACGCCGGGATAGTTGCGCACCGCACGGCAAATGTTCCACTCGGCGTCGCGCTCGTACTCGTTGCCGGACAAACGGCCCTTGCGGCCGGGCGGCTGGCCGCGCGACGAGCGACTGGTGCCGACGCCTTTCTGGGCCTGTCGTCGGCGATGCTCCTCTGGGCCGCCGTGCGCTACGGTGCAGCGACGCCCTCACCGGACACGGTGGCGAATGCGTTGATCGTGGTCGTCGCGTGGTCTCTGCTCGCGCTGTCCCACGTGACACCCGCCTCCCGCGCGCGGTGGGCGCAGCGATGGCTAACGCCCAGGCTCCTTCCGTTCGTGCTCGCCGTCGGCGCATCCACGATGAAGCTCTTCGCCGCCCCGGCGGCCGTTGCCGCGGCACTGTTCTACACGTTCGCGCCGGGCGACGACCGCGGGACCTCGTTGGCCGCCCGCCGCGGCGCGGTGTGCGTGGCGGTCGCCCTCGTTCTCGCGCTACCGTTTCTCGCGGCAAATGTGGTCGCGTCGGGATGCCCTCTGTTCCCTGCCTCCATCGCATGCGCGTCGGGCGCGTGGTCCGTCGGTGCGGATGCCGCGGCGGCGTATGCCGAGTACATCCGGGACGTCGCGCGGTGGGAGATTCGGAGCACGTTCCGCGGGGCCGAGACGTTTGCCTGGATCGGCTTCTGGGTCGCTGCACACCCGGTCGTGTTCGTGCTCGGCGTGTTATCGCCGGTGCTGGCCGCCCTGCTCCTCGTCGGGCCCCGACGTGGTGGCGTCAGGTCCGCGCTGCTGGTTGCGATTCTCGGGCTCTCGTTCGCGGCGTGGCAGGCACCGGCCCCGCGATTCCTGTACGCATTCGCCATCATCGCGCCAGCGCTCGCGCTCGCGTACCCCCTCGCCGGCGCATTGCAGGGACGCGGGTCAGCGGCAGTGGTGGCCGAGCCCGTCGAAGCTCGGCGCGCCGCCATGGCGTTTGTCGCCTCCTCGATCGTGGTTGGCGGGGCGTACGCGCTGGCGTCCCAGAAGCTCAACGTCAGGTCGGCACTCCGCGGCGAGTCCCGGTTCGTGGCCGTGTCGCGCAACGACCTCGTACTTCCAGGCGCGCCTGAACGCCCCTCACGGCTGTACCGTTGGCGCGTGAACGACATCGAGGTCTTCACCCCCGTCCCACGTCCCATCGCGGACACGCTCGCCTATACGAGCACGATCGACGGACGGATCGGGTTCGAGAAATGCTCGACGGCGCCGTTGCCCTGTACTCCCTACATCCCGCCGAGCGACGTGCGGCTGCGCTCGCGCGATCGCCGCCTTGGCGGTGGCTTTGTCAGGGCACCGCACGGGGAGGCTGTTACCGCCGAGGGCCCGCGGTGTGTGGGCGCGATGCTGGAGCCGTTCGGCCCGTCGGTGCTGGCGGCGACTGGTACTCCCGCGCTCGCCCAGGCCAACAACGACTGCAGCGAACCGGCGAAACGTTGATCACCCGCGACGTCACACTCGTGGACCGCAGATCCGATCGAGGTCCTCGAGCCCGGACAGAATCTCGCGCGGCTTCGAACCGTTAGGCGGCCCGAGCACGCCGGCCGCGTGCAGCTGGTCGATGATCCGCGCCGCGCGCCCGTACCCGACGCCCAGACGCCGCTGCAACAGTGATGTGGATCCCTGCTGGTGCTGGATCACCACCTCGGCCGCCTCGCGGAACAGCTTGTCGCGATCGGCATCGTCGAATTCGTCGGCGTCGTCGCCGAGCTTCTCCGCCGCCTCGCGTGCGCGGATGGTCTCGAGAATGTCCGGCTCGGCCGACACTGGCTCCTCGACCACGAGACCTTGCGCCGCGAGCGCGGCACGGCGCGCCTCGCGCTTCGCGTCGTACCACTGCGTCAGCCGCTCGGTGTCGTCGCTCGAGATGAACGCCCCCTGGAGGCGGGCCGGCTCCGATTTGCCCGGCGGGATGAACAGCATGTCGCCGTTGCCTAACAACGCCTCCGCGCCGATGCCGTCGAGGATTGTGCGGCTATCCACCTGCGACGCTACGCGGAACGCGATACGACTCGGGAAGTTCGCCTTGATGAGCCCCGTGATGACGTTCACGCTCGGACGCTGCGTGGCGAGAATGAGGTGAATCCCGATCGCGCGCGCCTTCTGCGCGAGCATCGCGAGCGGGGTCTCGACTTCGCCCTGCACCGTCATCATCAGGTCCGCGAGCTCGTCGATGATCACGACGATGTAGGGCAGCACGCCGCCCACATAGTCGGGGTTCCCGAGCGCGACGGCCATTTCCTTCGGCGCCTTGAGCTTCTGCCCTTCCTGGATCTTGCGGTTGAAGTCCTGGATGTTGCGGGCGCCGTTCGCGGCGAGGAGCTCATAGCGCTCCTGCATCTCGAGCACGGCCCACTTGAGCACGGCGGCGGCGTCGCGGTTGTCGGTGACGACCTTGTGCCGCAAATGAGGAAGCACGTTGTACACCGAGAGCTCGACCATCTTCGGGTCGACCATCAGGAAACGCAGCGTCCGAGGCGTGTGGCGGTAGACGAGACTCGTGATGAGCGTGTTGACGCACACCGACTTGCCCGACCCCGTCGCGCCGGCGATGAGCAGGTGTGGCATCTTCGCGAGGTCCGCCACGACCGGCTTGCCCTCGAGGTCCTTGCCTAACGCGATCGGCAGCGCCGCACGCGCACCCTGGAAGTCGCGCGACTCGAGCAGCTCGCGGAAGGTGACCATCTCGGCCGTCGGATTCGGCACCTCGACGCCGACGGCGCCGCGCCCCGGAATCGGTGCGACGACGCGAATGCTCGGCGCCCGCATGGCGAGCGCGAGGTCGTTCGCGAGGTTCGCAAACTGGCGCACCTTCACCCCCGGCGCCGGCTCGATCTCGTACTGGGTGACGACCGGCCCGGTGGTGCGCCCGACCAGCTCGCCCTCCACGCGGAACGTTCGCAGTGCATCCATGAGCTTCTGCCCCATGAGGTCGAGCTCGCGGCGTCCCACCTCCGCGTTGCGGGGCGGGGGCGGCGACAAGAGCTCGGTTGGCGGCAGCTCGTCCCCCGTGACGTCGATGGCCGCCGCTGTCGCATCGATCTCGGCCGCAATGCGCTCGGCGTGCTCCGCTGCGACGTCGCTCCTGGACTTCCGCTCCTTCTTTCTCCGCTCGCGGAAGGGCAGCTCAGCCTCATCCTCCGACTCACTCGACTCCACGACGTCGCGCATGAGCGACGGGTCGATCGCCGGCATCTCCTCTGGCGTCGGCGCGAGAGTCGTTGCCACATCGGCCGGCGTGCCCGCAAGCACCTCGTCTTTCTTCGTCCGCTTGCGCTTCGGTTTCTCTACCGCGCCAGCCTCCAGCGCCGGGGCTCCCGTTCCCGGTTCCCGGTTCCCGGTTCCCGCCGGCAACGCGGGGCCAACAATCGCCCGAATCGGATTCCACCTGAGCGTCGCCGCCGCTAGCGCGCTCGCCGCGAGCGCGATCATGATCCAGGCGCCGACGGTCCCGAAACCGCGCTCCGCGTACGTCGAGATGAACCCGCCCCACAATCCTGCGGCCGGATCCAGCTCACCGAGCGGGATGTCGCGCGCCAACCCGATGGCCACAGGCAGGACCAGTACGACGCCGATGAAGAACACGAGCCACGACCGGTCCGTCTCGTGCCCCATCCGGCCGAAGAGCCGCAGCGCATGTACGGCTGGGAGGAGCGGGAGCAACAACGCCGTCGGGATGCCGATGAGGTCTCGCGACCAGCTCCGCAGACACGCGCCGACCGGGCCGAACACCCCTCGCGCGTCCGTACACGACGTGACGCCCTCCGCGCTCGGCGGCACGAGGAGCGAGCCAGCGAGGAAGAGAGCGAACAGCAGGAGCGCGATTCCGGCGATCTCGCGCTTGAGAGGCGAATTGCCCACGGGACTTACCGCTCCCGGTCAGGTCCGAGCTTGGTGATCTGGCGGTCCTGGTAGATCGGAATCACCGGATGTGCGTCCAACGCCGCGCACACCGCGAGGTCGTCACCAAACCCCGCTTCGGCGAGCGCCCGCCCGTGTTCCGAGTCTTCGAAGAGCTGATCCAACCGATCTCCGTACCGCTTGTCGATGAGACAGCACGCTTGCGCGGCGTCGTTCAACCGTACGTTGGCGAGGCGCTTGATGACACCCCGCGTATAACGGCCGGCGCACGCGGCGTCCTCGAGCGCGAACTGGCGGTCACGACCGGCGCACACGATGCTGATGTCCGCAGCACCCCGGACTGCCGCACGCATCATCGCCGAGACCGCAGAATAGTTGACGTAAGATGCGACAACGACGTCACGCGCGCCCTGCAGCCCGACGAGCGCGACCGTGCCGTTGGTCGTGGTGAATAGTACCGTCTTCCCCTCGACAGCCTCGCGCGTGTACTCACGCGGCGAATTGCCGAGGTCGAACCCAGGGATCGCCTTCATCTTTCGCTCGCCCGCCAGCAGCACGTCCGAGCGCTCGAACTGCTTGGCCCGCGCCACCACTTCGTCCGAGCTTTCGAATGGGATCACTGCGCGTGCGCCGTTCGCCAGCGCGACCGCAACCGTGGTCGACGCACGCAGAACATCGAGCACGAGCACGACGCGCCCCTGGATGTCTGCCGGCGTCATTGGGTGTCCGCCGAAGAATACGTCCAACCGCACTCAGCCTGGCTCCTTCATCAAGTGCCCCTCGCGCTCGAGGAACTTCGTATCGACATCCCCGGAAACGAAGGACGGATGTTGCATGACGCGACCGAGGAACGGCGCCGTCGTCGTCACGCCCTCGATGATGAAGCTGTCGAGTGCCACGCGCATCCGCGTGATCGCCTCCTCACGCGTGCGGCCTTGGCAGATGAGCTTCGCGAGCAGCGAATCGTAGAACGGCGGGACCGTGTAGCCCGCGTACACGTGCGTGTCCAGGCGGACGCCCGGACCGCCGGGCGGGTGGAACGAGTCGATCCGGCCAGGTGACGGCTGAAAGTTCCGGCTCGGGTCCTCGGCGTTGATGCGACATTCGATCACGTGGCCGCGCAGCGCCGGCAACTCGAGCACGGAGAGCGGCTCGCCACTGGCGACGCGAATCTGCTCCTTCACGAGGTCCACGCCCGTCAGCATCTCCGTTACCGGATGCTCGACCTGGATCCGCGTGTTCATCTCCATGAAGTAGAACGACCCGTCCACATCGAGGAGCATCTCGATCGTGCCGGCGCCGACGTACTCGATCGCCTTGGCGCCGCGCACGGCGGCCCCTCCCATCTCGGCGCGTAGTTCGGGTGTCACCGCTGGACTCGGTGCTTCCTCGATCAACTTCTGATGCCGGCGCTGCACGGAGCAATCGCGCTCGCCGAGGTGAATCACGTTCCCGTGCTGATCGCCGAGGATCTGGAATTCGACGTGACGTGGGCGCGACAGGTATTTCTCGACGTAAACGTCGCCGTTGCCGAACGCCGACAGCGCCTCGGACCGAGCAAGCTGAAACGAGCGCGCGAAGTCGTCGGCGTTCTTCGCGACACGCATTCCCTTCCCGCCCCCGCCGGCCGCCGCCTTGATGATGACCGGAAAGCCGATGTCCTTCGCGAACGCCAGTGCCTCATCCGAGTCCTCGACCGGCCCGGGCGTTCCTGGAACGATCGGGACGCCCACGTCGGTCATCGCTTTTCGCGCGGCGGCCTTGTCGCCCATGACGCGGATCTGCTCAGGCGTCGGACCAATGAATGCGATGTTCGAGGCCAGGCAGGTCTCCGCGAACTCCGCGTTTTCGGCGAGGAACCCGTACCCCGGATGGATCGCATCGGCGCCGGTGATCTCGGCGGCCGCGATGATCCGAGGGATCTTGAGGTACGACTCGCGGGCGGGCGGCGGCCCGATGCACACGTCATCGTCGGCGAAGCGGACGTGCAACGATTCCCGGTCCGCTTCGGAGTAGACCGCGACCGTCTCGATACCGAGCTCTCGGCACGCGCGAATGACACGCAGCGCGATCTCGCCGCGGTTCGCGATCAAGATTTTCTTGAACATTCGGCAGTGCCGACGGCCTAACGGTGAGCGGCCGACGGCGCCACAAGCGGGGATTGCCCGCTCCCCGGCGATCGGTTCGCAGTAGTGGTCACGCTCTGGAAGATGAAGCGGCGCCGAAGCGCGGCAAGTCTACGGCGCCGTCGCGGTCTGGAAGCCGTCCCAGCTCGTGTCGCTCGACCCCGCAACGCCCTGCACTCTCAACGCAAATTCGCTCGGATTGCTGGCGTAGAACAAGGCGCTCTCGTACGAGATCACACCCTTCGTGTACCACTGCATGAGCGACTGGTCGAAGCTCTGCATGCCGTACTGCGTCGTCCCCTCCTTGATGAGGTCGGGGATGTTGAGCGTGGCGTTGAGGTCGCGGATCTGCTCGCGAACCGCGGCGGTGTTGATGAGGACTTCGGCCGCCGGCACGCGCCCCGGGCGATCCGTCCGCGGGACGAGGCGAAGCGAGATGACGGCGGCGAGCGCGGTGGACAACGCGAACCGCACCTCGGACTGCTGGTGCGGCGGATAGAACGACAGCACACGGTTGATGGTCTGCGTCGCGTCCGTCGTGTGTAGCGTCGAGAAGACGAGGTGCCCGGTGTCGGCGGCCTTGAGCGCCGTCTCGAGCGTATCCAGGTCTCGAATCTCACCGAGCAGGATGACGTCCGGATCCTGACGCAGCACGCGGCGTAGCGCCTGCGCGAAACTTCCGGTGTCGGTACCGACCTCACGCTGGTTGATGTGGCAGCGGTTGTCCCGGTGCAGGAACTCGATCGGGTCTTCGATCGTGATGATGTTCGCGTACCGGCGCTCGTTGATGTGCTGAATCATCGACGCGAGCGCCGTCGATTTCCCCGAACCCGTGATGCCGGTGACGAGCACCAGCCCGCGCGGCCGCATCGAGATCTCCTCGACGACCGCAGGCAGGTTCAGCTCACCGACCGTCTTTGCCGTATGGGGAATCGTTCGGAGCGCGAACGCGATCGTGCCGCGCTGCTGATAGGCATTCACGCGGAATCGGCCGATGCCCGGCACGCCCGTCGCGAAGTCCGCTTCGCGGTATTCGCTGAACTCCTTTACCTGCTTCGGCGTCATGAGCTCCTTCGCGAGGGCCGTGAGGTCCTCGGGGCGGAGCGCCGGCAGGGGGAGCGGCGAGAGGTCACCGTTCACACGGAGCGTCGGCGGACGGCCGACCTTCAGGTGAAGGTCTGAGGCGTTCAGCTGCACCATCTGCTGCAGAATCGCCTTGAAGTTGAACGCCGCGCGCGGCTGGGCCGCCGGGGTGTCCTGATGATCGGGCGCGACCGTGGGATTAGCCATTGGGATCAATCCTGAAGAGCACCTGCCCGTACTCGACGGGGTGCGCGTCTTGAACCACGATTTCCGAGATCACGCCCGAGAATTCCGACTCGATCTCGTTCATGATCTTCATCGCCTCGATGATGCAGAGGATCTGCCCCTTGGCGATGCGAGA
>DAINRQ010000076.1:0-28986 GCA_036741775.1 Gemmatimonadaceae bacterium
TCTCGCCGCGGTCGATGATCGCCATGCGGCGGCACAGCTCCGCGACGTCCTCCACAATGTGTGTGGAGAGGATGACCACACTGTTCTCGCCGATCTCGCTCAGCAGATTGAGGAAGCGCACGCGCTCGGCGGGGTCGAGGCCGGCGGTGGGCTCGTCGACGATGATGAGCGACGGGTCGCCGAGGAGCGCCACCGCGATGCCGAACCGCTGGCGCATGCCGCCGGAGTAGCCGCCCAGCCGCTGCTTGCGCACGTCCCAAAGGTTTGTCTGCCGCAGCAGCGCCTCCACGACGCGTCGTCGCGCCGCGCGGTCGGTGAACCCCTCGAGAACGGCGAAGTGGTCCAGCAGCCGCTCCGCGCTCACGGAGGGGTAGACGCCGAACTCCTGCGGGAGATAGCCGAGGGTGCGGCGCACGCGGTCCTTCTCGCGGAGCACATCGATAACCTGGTCCGGGCCGGCAGACTGGTCGCCAAGCGTGATCGATCCAGTGTCGGGCTCCTGGAGCGTGGCGATCGTGCGCATGAGGGTCGACTTGCCCGCACCGTTGGGGCCCAGCAGCCCGAACATGCCGCGGGGAATCGTCAACGTGACATCCCGCAGCGCGTGCACCCCGTTGGGGTACGTCTTTGAGAGGTGCTCGATCCGGAGTTCCATGGAGATGGCAGGCAGGAGGGACAAGGTGTAGCAGTGTATGTGCTACACTACGCCTCCGTAATACGCTGTACAAGCGGAGAGAGTTTCTCTCAGGCGCGTCGTTCCTCGCGGTGTCGGGAGGCCGCTGCCCAGAGCGCGATCAGGCCAGCGCCGGTCCAGAGCAGGGTGGCGATGCGCCAGTCGGCGAGGTCCGGCACCGCCCGCCAGACCATGGCCCGCTCCCCAGTCGTGAGAGCCACGGTGGTGCTGAGCGTTCCGGTCCGCGCGGTGAGCAGCGCGTCGAGCCCGTACCTGCCTTCAACGAGCAGGTGCAGCAGGCCCCCCGGCGCATCGGCGAGCCACCCTACGCGAAGCCGCGCGCCCGCCGCGTCGCTTACGACGGACAGAATCGCATACGAGAGCACGGTCCCAACCACCCAGCGGAGCGGGCGGCGGCTTCCCAATACGAGGGCGCTGCCGAGCAGGTAGCTGGCGGTTGCCGCAGTGAATGGGACGGCCCAGATCAAGAGGCCAGGCGCCCAACGGGCGGCCTGCAGCGTCGTCTGATCGAGGGGTCGAGCCAACGCGACTTCGGAAGTGAGGATGTTCAGCGTCTCCGGTGGCCGGGTGCTGCCCCCGGAGGCTAGGGTGAGCACGGGCCACCAGAGCGCGAAGAGCGCGACACCAGCCATCAGCCACACCCACCCAGCGAAGACCTTGGTGAACGCGTGGCGGCGACGGTCCACGGGGAGCGTCCAGAGGTAGCCCAGCCCGGAGCGCTCGTCCCGGGCCCACACCGCGGCGGGCAGCAGCGCGCCCAGGAGCCCGGGCAGCAACGTGGGCCATTCATAGAAGTTGAGCACTACGCCCATGCTCACACTCTGGAGCCCAGCGACGAGCGTGATCAACACGACGAGCGCTGCCACGATCAGCGCCGCGCCGCGCAGCGCTAGCCCGGTTGCCCGGATCTGCTCCATCAGTACGGCGCGTTGAGGGGGCAGCGGCGGCCGCACCGACCGCGTCCGCCGCTCGGCTGTCTGGAAGGCTGGTGCCGTCATCACGACGGGTCCTCGGGAAGGAAGGCGAGCGCCGCATCCTCGAGAGGCAGCTTGCTCACCTGGCGCACCCGAGCCCCGGTGGCGGCAAGGCGCCGCGTGACCTCCCGCTCCTCACCCACCAGCGTGCATCGGACGTCGCGCCCGGCGCTGGATCGCTGCAGCGCGGCCGTCTGCAGCTCGCGCGGCGCCGCCCACCCGTCCGGCACCTCCAAATGGTAGCTCCGCACCGTGCGCTGCAGATCCTCGCGCGGCATTTGTGCCACAAGGCGCCCGTCGCGGAGGACGCCGACATGGTCCGCAAGGCTCTCCATCTCGCTGATGTGATGCGTCGAGATCAGGACGGTGGTCGGCGCGTCGGCCAGATGCTCTGCCAGCAGCGCGAGCGCGCGCCTCCGGACCACCGGATCGAGGCCCTCCGTCGGCTCGTCCAGCAGCAGGAGCGGAGGCCGGTACGCGAGCGCAAGCACGAGCTGGAGGCGTCTCGTCTCGCCTTTCGACAGCCCGGCGACCCGCCGCTCTGGCCGAACGCCGAGGGCGCGAATGAGGTGGTTGGCGTAGGTGTGGTCCCACTCCGGATAGAAGGCCGCCGCGTGCTGGAGCAGACGGGCGCACGTCATCGACCGGTACGGGGCATCCTGGCGCTCGGGCACGTAGCCCACCTGCGCTCTCACCTCGGGTCCCTTCCGACCGGTATCCAGCCCGAAGACCTCCGCGGTACCGGCGTTCGCGCGCTCGAGGTTCATGAGCACCTTGAACAGGGTGCTCTTGCCGGCGCCGTTGGCCCCGACGAGGACGTACACCGCCCCGTCGGGCACGCGCAGGTCTACGTGATCGAGCGCGGACTCGCGGCCGTACCGCTTGGACAGCCCATAGGTGGCCACCGCGTAGTCGCCAGCTTGCGTGTCGGTGTGGGTCACGCGGCTCCTTCCTCCTCGCGCATTCCCACAGCGGAGGTCGATCGGGAGCCCTCCCCCTCATCCTCGGCCGCCACTTCCCTGATCATCGTGACCAACTCCTCGACCCCGAGCCCGTTGCGACGCGCCTCGACCAACGCGCGCTCGGCCACCCCGCGGACGAGGGCGCGCCGCTCTCGGCGGTCCGGGTGAACGGAGGGCGCGACGAAGGTGCCCTGTCCCCGCCGAACATAGATCACGCCCTCGCCCTCCAACTCCCGGTAGGCCTGCGACACCGTCCGCGGATTCACCACGAGCTGGCCGGCGAGCTCGCGGACCGAAGGCAGGGGGTCCTCGGCCCGCAGCGTGCCGACCAGGAGCGCGCGCCGCACCTGATCCACGATCTGCTGGTACAGCGGACGCTCGTCGCGAGGGTCCAGAGTTACGAGCATCAGTGCTTGGTGTTGCAGTGTATATGCTACACTACAGCTTCGTGCCGCGCCGCGCAAACGGGTGGCGCCGTGTCGCTGCGCAGTCGGGCGTTGAAACCTGGCCGCTTATGCTAGCGTTGTATGCTTTACCATGTCACACCAAGGACTCGGCGAGTTCGAGCAGATGGTCCTCCTCGCCATCGCGCACCTGCATGGGGAAGCGTACGGCGTCCCCATCGTCGAGGAGATCGAGCGTCGCACCGGGCGCAGCGTCGCCCGTGCTGCCGTGTACGTCACGCTTCGCCGGCTCGAGGAGAAAGGGTTCGTGTCATCGTGGATGAGCGATCCGACTCCCGAGCGCGGTGGCAAGCCACGCCGCTACGTGAAGCTCACAACCGACGGGGCGCGAGCGCTGCGTGAAGCGCGGCAGGTTACCGAGCGAATGTGGCAGGGGCTCGACCCCACGTCGCTGAGAGCGCGATGACCGCTCCCCCTCGCCCGCCGCGCCTCCCCCGCGCAGTACTCCGCCACACCCTCCCCGACGACACGCGCGACGTCGTCGACGGCGACCTCCACGAGATCTACGTCGCCCGTCGCGCCGCCTCCGGCGCTGCCGCGGCCGCCACCTGGTACTGGCTCGAGACCCTTTCCTTCGCCATGCGATTCACCCTCGACCGCCTCGCCCGCGCCATCCGCAGCCTCTTCGGCGGTGACGCCACTCCGTCCGCGCTCGACTTGAGACTCGGGCTCCGGATGCTCGGTAAGTCCCCGGGACTCACGCTCGTCGGCGGGTTCGGCATGGCCGTCGGAGTGGCACTCGCCGCCGGCGCCTACGCGTTCTTCAACACATACTTCTACCCCGATCTGCCACTGCACGAGGGCGACCGTGTCGTCGCGCTCGGCAAGTTCGACCGGCAGCGCGGGCGGGAGGAATCCCGGCTGCTCCATGACTTCCAGGTCTGGCGACGCGAGCTCCGCCTGGTCGTGGACGTCGGCGCTTTCCGCGATATCAAGCGCAACCTCGTCTCGGCGAATGGACAGGGTGAGCCGATCGAGATTGCCGAAATGACGGCGTCCGGCTTTCGCGTGGCGCGCGTGCCACCGCTCCTCGGCCGGACTCTGGTTGACGCGGACGAACAGCCGGGAGCGTCGCCGGTGGTTGTCATCGGCTACGACGTCTGGCAATCGCAGTTCGCCGGCGACCAGAAAATCGTCGGGCGCGACCTCCGCATTGGCCGGGAAACGCACAGCATCGTGGGCGTAATGCCGCAAGGGTTCGCCTTCCCTGTCAATCATCAGTACTGGGTCCCGCTCCGCTTCGACCCGCGCGTGCCCGTTGTCCCCGGTTCGGGGCCGTTCCTCGATGTTTTCGGTCGCCTCGCGCCCGGAGCGACCCGGGAGTCGGCGCAGGCGGAACTGAGCGCGGTCGGACGACACCTCGCCGCCCAAGGTCCGAAGGAACTCGCGCACCTCGAGTCCCGCATCGTCGACTACGTCGACATCTTCGTGCACGCCGAGGCGGAGGGCGAATCCACGACCTACGCGATCATGCGTTTCCTGATCGCGTTCCTGCTCATCGTCGTGGCCATGAACGTGGCCGTGCTCGTGTACGCGCGCACCGTCACGCGCACCGGTGAGATCGCCGTGCGCACGGCCCTCGGAGCGACGCGCGGTCGCATCGTCGCCCAGCTCTTCGCCGAGGCGTTCGTCCTGTCTGGGCTCTCGGCGCTCGTCGGGCTGGGCATCGTCGCCGTCGCCCTGCGCATGCTCGACGATTTCATAGCGAGCAACGGGGGCGCCCCGTTCTGGATCAAGGGGGGTATCTCGTTAGGCACCGTCCTCTATACGCTGACGCTGGCCGTGCTCGGTGCAGTCATCGTGGGTGTGTTCCCCGCACTCCGGGCGACCGGATCGCAGCTCCGCGAGGCGATCGGGAGCCTGGGGAGTGGCGCAAAGGCGCGGCTCGGGCCGACGTGGACGGCGCTCATCGTCGCCCAGGTCGCGATCGCCGTGGCCATCCTTCCGCCGGCGATACTGAAGGGGACGCAGACGGTCCAGATGGCGCTTCGGCACCCGGGCTTCGCGGCTGATGAGTACCTGACGACGTGGTACGGCGTCGAAAGCGACGTGGAGGAGACACTCGACTCGCTTTCGACGAAGGCCGCGGCGGATAGCGCTCGTCTGATCGCGGCCGAGCTGATGGAGCGAGTCGCGGCCGAGGCGGGCGTCGTGGGGATGACGGTCATGGGCGGCGACCCGTGGACCGGCGGCCATGACCTCGTGGAAGTGGACGGCGCCACGGGATCATCGCAGCGAGTACGCGTTGTCGGTGTGGACACAGGGTATTTCAACCTGTTCGGCGTGCGCGTGCTTGCGGGACGAGGCTTCGAAGCCACGGATGCCCTGCTCTCCCGGGCCGAGCGGCCGGTGATCGTGAACCGGACCTTCGTTACCGAGGTCATCGGAGGTGGTGACCCGATCGGCCGCCGCGTGCGCTACGTCGAAGAGGGAGATATCGTGATGCCGTGGCACACCATCGCCGGCGTCATCGACGACTTCCCCGCCGGCGTGAAGTCCCCGGGGGAGGCGAGCACGCGGGCGATGTACCACCTGACGATGCCGTGGGAACGGTCCATCGCCAAGCTCACGATCCGTTTGCGAGGGGTGTCGCCTGAAATGTTCGCGCCGACACTGCGTCGCGTCGCGACATCGGTGGACCCCATGTTGCATCTTTCCGGGGTCGAAACGCTCGA
The DNA here is from genome assembly GCA_036741775.1 of Gemmatimonadaceae bacterium. Classification (GTDB taxonomy): domain Bacteria; phylum Gemmatimonadota; class Gemmatimonadetes; order Gemmatimonadales; family Gemmatimonadaceae; genus JAJKIV01. Next base: position 5,770 of record DAINRQ010000076.1, read on the forward strand.
CGCATCGTACCGTGAGGACACGACCGAGGCCGCCCGGCTGGCGCTCGTCATTATGCTCATTACCGGGAGCGTCCTCCTCCTCTCGGCGGCCGGAATTCATGCGCTCATGTCGTTCACGGTGAACCAGCGGCGCCGCGAGATCGGGATCCGCTCGGCGCTCGGCGCGTCGGCGCGTCTCATCCTCCGGAGCGTACTGGCGCGCGCGGTGCGGCAGCTCGCGCTCGGCGTCGGGCTCGGCCTAACGATAGCGGTCGGGCTCGACGTGGTGGCCGGCGGCGTGCTGATGGACGGCGGTGGCCTGCTGCTCGTCCCCGTGACAGCGGTGTTCATGCTCGTCGTGGGTATCATCGCCGCGGTGGGGCCGGCACGGCGCGGCCTTCGCGTGCAGCCGACGGAGGCGCTCCGCGCGGAGTAGCCGGACACGGACGGCGGCGGCCGGCTTGCCGGCCGCCGCCGGGTGCGATGAGGTTTCGGGCCTTTCATCCCGAGTCCATGCCCGCCGCGCACGACCGCAACTCCCCGGCCGACGTTCAGCGTCGTACCCTGCGACTGCTGTTCGCGACACAGATCATCAGCGGCGTTGGCGTCGCAGTCGGTTCGTCTGTTGGTGCGCTGCTCGCGGCTGACCTTGCCGGCACCAGCGTTTCCGGCCTCGCGCAGAGCGCCGCGGTTGTCGGGTCCGCGCTGCTGGCGCTCCCGGCGACGGAAATCGTGCGCCGACGCGGCCGGCGTCCAAGCCTGGCGGCGACGTACCTGGTGGCGGCAGTCGGGGCGCTCATCATCGTCATGGCGGCGGTGCGCGGTTCGATTCCCTTCCTGTTCGCGGGATTGTTTCTCTTCGGCGGGGCGACGGCGGCCGGACTGCAGGCGCGTTATGCAGCGGTCGACCTCGCACCGCCGGCGCTGCGGGGTCGCCACCTCTCGTTCGTCGTATGGGCCACGACGCTCGGTGCCGTCGTCGGGCCCAATCTCGCTGCGGTCGCCGGCGCATCACTCGACGGTTACGGTATCCCCACGCTCGCGGGACCATTCGTCTTCTCGGCGGCGCTCTTCGGGCTCGCCGCGCTGGCGCTGCTGCTCCTGATGAGGCCTGACCCCGCGGTTCTGGCGCGAGCCGCGGCAGTGCAGTCGACGGACACCACGACCGCGCGACCAGGCGTCGGTATGCGTGCCGCGCTGCGAATTGTCGCGGCGGAGCCCTCGGCGCGACTGGGTGTGATCGCCATGGCACTGGGCCACGTCGTGATGGTGGCCGTCATGGCCATGACTCCCGTGCACATCCGGAACGCGGGACACGATGCACCACACACGCTGCGCATCGTCGGCGTGGTGTTGAGCTTCCACATCGCGGGCATGTACGCGTTCTCGCCCGTGGTGGGGTGGCTTACGGATCGTCTCGGCCGACGCGCGGTGGTGGGCGCGGGGATCGCGATGTTGCTCGCGGCGTGTGCAGTCGCGGGACCTGCCGGACACGATTCGACCCGGCTCGCGATCGGACTGACGATGCTCGGCCTCGGCTGGTCGTCGACGATGGTCGCCGGCTCCACGATGCTCAGCGAATCGGTCTCGGTGGGCGTGCGCGCTTCCGCTCAAGGACTTTCCGACGCGATCATGGGGCTGGCTGGCGCGTCGGCCGCCGCGTTATCGGGCGTGATCATGCATGGGTGGGGATATCCCATGCTGGCCCTTACGGCCGCGGTTGCGGCAGCGCCGTTCATTATGCTGTTGCTACCGCGACGGCACTCGTGACGCCCGTGTAGCTGTCCTCACTCCCTACCCATCGCCGTCGCCACGAACGCGTACGTCGCCACCCACGCCTCGCGCGCTTCGGTAGTGCGCAATGCACCGAGCCCCTGGTCCAGCGTCCACATCAGCGCCTCGCCGGCCGTGGCGTAGTGCTCGGCGCGCACGCCGTAGCCCACGTGCCGCTCGCCGAGCGCGGATAGCATCGGCAGGAGATCATCGGGGCGGTCGACCCGCGTGACGATGAACGTCAGCGCGTCCATCAACTTTCGCCGCCTAACGGCTGGGTCGGTGTGGAAGAGCGCACGCAGCGATGGGTCGAGCTCGAAAAGCCGCGCGTAGAAGAGCTCAGCGGCTTCGTCGGCCATCGGGGCGACGAGCTGCCAACTACGTCGGAGCTCGGCGGCCTGCTCGGGCAGGATTGGCAGGACGTGCGCACCGACGGGCGTGACGGAACTGGACGTCGGAATCGTCATCGCGGGCTCCGGATGCGATACGCGGGGGCGACGTCGTCGCCCCCCGCGTATCCTTGTCGTCAGCGTCCCCAGGCTACGGCCCCGATGGCCCACAGGTTGGCCGTCAACGCCGTCTGTGCGCTGCCGTTGATGTTGCTCGTCGTGATCCGGTCAACCGTTGTGTTCTCCCAGGTCTGCGCCATAGTCACGAGCTGCGTCCCATCGGGCGAGACGGCCACCATTGTAGGCAGGCCTTCGTGGGCGATCTGAGTGCCACATACAGGGATCGCTTTCAGGAGGTCACAGGACTGAAGTTGCCAACCATCCACGTTTCGCGAGATGTAGACAATCTTGCTTCCGTCGGGCGTCCAGACCGGAAACTGGCACCCGTCGACGCACTCGTGAAGCAGTTGGGGGCCGCTCCCGTCTGCGTTCATGATGTAGAGATCGAAACCCTGTGTGCCCGGTGCAGCGCCCACATACACGATCTGGGTGCCGTCCGGCGACCAGGATGGGTATAACGCGCTCTGTGTCGGTGGGGTGAGGCGGGTCACCTTTCCACCGCTCGCCGACACGCTCCAGATGCTGAATGTGTTCGGCTCGCTCGAGTGGGTCGACACGTAGGCGATGGTGCGGCCATCCGGCGAGAATGTTGGCCACGCGACAGCGGAACTGGCGTCGTTGGTGAGCAACACTCGGCGGTTTGTACCATCCACGTTCATCGTTACTAGCTGTCTCCGCTCGGGGTTGGTCGGGCGGTTCCCGATCACCAGCTTCTTCCCATCCTTCGATACATTCAGGTGATGCTCGCCGTCGACGGTGGAGGTGAGCCGCCGGCGATCGCTGCCGTCCGGATTCATCGAGTACACGTCGAAGTTGCCGGCGAAGCTACTGGTGAAGTAGATCCGGCCGTTCGTCGTCGGCATTTTCGGGCCACCCTTGGCGAGCGACGGCGCGGTTGGTACCACGGGCGCAACGGGGGTCGTGGCATCGCTGCAGGCAGCCGCCGCGAAAGCAGTCAGGCCGAGGATGGCGATGGGGCGGGCGAGCGTGGTATAAGTGCGCATCGGTCGTCTCCAGATTCGTGGTCGTGAGGCGGCACTTGCCGCCTAGTTCCGCCGGTGCATTCGCGAGCCGGCCAGTGAACGGGGACCAAGCTAGAAACGACTGTCGCGGCGGTGTCGCCGGCCCAGGCGACATCTGAGCGACAGCGTCAACCGCTTGCCACAGAACTAGTTAGCATCGACCCCAATACCTGATTGGTGATCGCACGCGCTGTGGCTGGCTCGCGCCGCGCGCGATGATCGGGCAACAAACGACGCGGCCCGCCGGGGCCGACGTTGCCGAGCCCATGCGTGTGACCCTATGTTCTTGCCGCCGGCCGCGATCCCACCCCGACCCTCCCCCGTTGCTCCGCATCAAGACCCTCGGCGCCCTCACAGTCACACGCGAGGGCAGGTCGGTCACGGGCGCCGCCAGCCAACCGCGGCGGCTCGCGATGCTCGCTCTGCTGGCGCGCGCGGGCGAGCAGAGCGTCGCCCGTGACCGCCTGATCGCCGTCCTCTGGCCGGACATCGAAGAGGAGCGAGCGCGCCGGAATCTGACCCACGCGTTGTATGCCCTTCGCCGCGATCTCGGTGACGAGGACGCGATTCAGGGCGCCAAGGACCTCCGGCTCGACGCGGAGCGGATTGGCGTCGACGTGCGCGAGTTCACGGACGCCCTCGCCCAGGGGCGGCTCGCGCATGCCGTGTCGCTATACGGCGGGCCGTTTCTCGACGGCTTCCACCTGGCCGGCGTGCCCGAGTTCGAGCGGTGGGCGGAGGAGGAACGTCAGGCGCTGCAGCACCAATTCTCGGAAACGCTCGAGACGCTGGCTCGGCGTGCGGGTGATGCGGCCGAGGCGACGGGATGGTGGCGCCGGCTCGCGGGCGTCGATCCGTTGAACGCGCGTTACGCACTCGGGCTGATGGAGGCGCTCGCGGCGTCGGGCGACGTTGCCGGCGCGCTGCGGCATGCGCGCGTGCACGAGACGCTCCTCGCCGAACAGCTCGAGCTGCCGCCCGATCGTGACGTGGTGGCGCTGGCGGAACGGCTGCGCGAGCAGCGCGACGCGCCGGCGCCTGGTGCCGGCGCGGCGTTGGTCGCCCCGCACGTGGAAGCGGCGATTGCACAGCCGATCGCTGAACCCCCAACCGAACCGTCCGCGCTCCCGGCGCCGGGGGTCGCCTCGCCGGTCACGGTCGCGGGAGCCCCTGCCCCGCCATCGCCTAACGCAGCGGCCGTGGACACACCCGCGGGAAAGATCAGCAGGTCGTGGTCACGTTCGCGCATGGCCCTACTGGCGGGGGTGGTCCTCGTCATGGCGGCCGCGACGATCGCCCGCCTTGCCTCCTCCCCATCGGCCGCAGAGCGAGGCGGCACGCAGCACCTGGTGCTCGCCGTCGGGCGGATCGCCGATCGGCGCGCGAGTGCTGCGGAGGATCTGGCGGGATCGCTCGCTGACATGCTCGCCACGAACCTCGCGCGGGCTCCCGGTACGCGCGTCGTGAGCACGGCGCGCATGTACGAGCTGGCTCGCCAGAACGGCGGCTCGGACACGAGCGCCGTGGTGTTGCTCGACGCCGCGCGTCGCGCTGGTGCAACGGAGTTGGTGGACGGCGCGCTGTTCGCGCTCGCCGACGGCACGCTGCGTCTCGACGTGCGCCGCGTGGAAATTCACGGCGGTGAGCTGCGGGCCGCGTTCTCGGTGCACGGCGGAGACCCGTTCGCCCTCGCCGACAGCGGCACGGCACGCCTGCTGGCGAGCCTCGGTGCGTCGGGGCAGCCGGGCTCGATCGCCGCTGTCACCACGCCCTCGCTCGCCGCGTACCGGCTGTACGAGCAGGGGCTGCGCGCGTGGAGCCGCAACAACCGGCCAGAGGCAGCCGAGCTGTTCGCGGCGGCGCTGGCCGAAGACTCGACGTTCGCGCTCGCGGCGTACTACTACGCCCTGTCAGCCGACGCGTCGTGGTCGGACGGCGCCCGAGCGCTGGACCGTGCGGTGCGGCTTTCCGCGCGGGCGAGCGAACGCGAGCGCCTCACGATCCGCGCGGGGTGGGCGCGCTCGATGACCGACCCGTCGCTCGCCGCCATCGCGGACACGCTCGTTAGGCTCTACCCGGACGAGGTGGACGGCTACCTGTGGACGGGGCAGTCGCTGCTCATGGCGGGGCGCGCCGCGGACGCCGTTGCGCCGCTGGAGCGCGTGGTGAGCATGGACTCGCTCCAGCCATCGAGTGGCACCGGCCCGAGGTGCGCCGCGTGCGATGCACTGTCCAGCCTGATGGGCGCCCATATGGCCGCTGGCTCACTGGGGGAGGCCGAGCGCACGGCGCAGCGCTGGATTCGCCTGCAGCCGGGGGCGGCGCACCCCTGGTATTTGCTCGGCGAGGTGGCGGCGTTGGACGGGCGGTCTGATGAAGCGCTCGACGCTCATAGTAAAGGCGCACGTCTGGAGCGCGCGCCGGGAGTTGCGGCGATACATCGCGCGCGACTGCTGATTTACACAGGCCAGTACGCCAGCGCGGCGCAGTTGGCTCGTGAGCAGCTTCCGAGCGCCTCCGGCTCGCCACGACGCGACCTGTTGTGGTTGCTCGCCATCGCCGAGAGGGAGAGCGGCCGACTGGATAGTGCGCTCGTCGTGGCGCGTGCGCACCGCCGAGAGACTGTGGAGCGCGCGGCCCCCGGCACGGCCGGGCGTGGCGGCGTCACGCCCTCAGCATTGCTGGAAGGGGCGATCCTCCTGGATCGCGGCGAGGCGAGAGCGGCGGCCGCGCTCTTCGACTCGATCTCGCGCTGGGTGCCGGAGGCGTCGTCGCCGAGCGCAAACGCGCGCGCCAAGGCGTGGGCGCTGACGCACGCGGCCGCCGCGCTCGCGCAGGCTGGCGATACAGTGCGCCTGACGGGACTCATCGACACGGTGCGCGTCTATGGCGCACAAAGCGGATTCGGTCGCGATCGCGTGCTGCACCACTACGTGCGCGGGCTCCTGCTCGGCGCTCGTGGCGAGTGGCGGGCGGCAGAGGCCGAGCACCGCCAGGCGCTGGTTCCACCGATTGGGGGCTACGCGCGTGTGAACCTGGAGCTGGCGCGCGCCCTCGACGGCCAAGATCGACACGACGAAGCGCGCGAGGTGCTGCGCGCTGCATTGCGCGGTCCATTCGACGGCTCGGGGCTGTACGTGAGCCGGACGGAGTTGCGACGCCGTCTCGCCGAGCTCGAGACGCGTTAGCGTCCGAACGTGAAAGTTCATGGTGAGAGCGGCACCTCGAAAGCCAGGCGCGTCCCACCTGCGGGCTACGGTGCGAGCAGCTGCCGTACGGGGCTGCCCGGGACTGCCGGTGTGCCTAACGTCCGTAACCCTCGATGCCGGCCGGCCCGCCCGTTGACCTCGCGCTGACGTAGTGCTTCTTCGGACCGGGCGTAGGGGTTCCTGACCTGTGCGGCGCGCGATTCAGGCGGTATTGTTGGATCGTGCGTCCTCTACGCCGCGTAACGGCACTCGCCCTCGCTCTCGTTCTCGTCCAGCTTGTTCTGGTCGGGAGCGGGTTTACGTGCGTGACAGGCGAAGAGAACTCCGACTCGGCGATGCTCGACATGGGCGCCATGGGCATGGGAAACATGCCTCCAACGGCGGGCATGTCCGCGCCTCGAGCCGAGTCGGCCGGGGCGGACCGAGCACCCGCATCAGAAACACCCACGCCGAGCTCGGACCCGTGCACTCTCCCGTGGGCGCCCAGCGGATGCGCGCTCATGATCCCGTGCGCGCCACACGCGATGACGGCGCACGGTCAGACGATCGGTGACGCGCCCGGGCCCAGCCTCGCCGTCGTCGTCCGAGAGATCGGAGCCCCGCCCTCCGTAATCATCGCGCTCGACACCCCACCCCCACGGGCGTAGTCCGCCGAAAACTCGGTAGCTGACGACCTCGCATTCCTCTGGGCTTGGCGCCTGGGAGTGCGAGCGGCAGGCGCATACCGGCGACGGCCAACCCGGTTCGACCGCCCGGTGCGCCGCGGACCTCACCCGTTTCCATGTCTTCATTCTCGTACTCACGTCGCTCGTGCTACGGGTGCGTGGCGGTCGCGCACGCCGCGCTTCTGCTGACCCTGAGGATCACACCGCTCGAGGGGCAAGCGCCAACGCCATCCCTCGACGTTCGACAGCCAGACCGCCTCGACTCTCTGATCGCTCAGGCGCTTAGCGCGAGTGACATGCTTCGCGCCGAAAACGCACGAGCCCGCGCGTCCCGATCTCGCATCGCGCCTTCGGGCACTCGTCCCGATCCCATGTTGATGGCCGGTTTCAGGAACGTGCCCATCTCGTCGCCGAGCCTGTCACGCGACGAAATGACCATGAGCATGGTGGGCGTCGGACAGACGATCCCGTATCCGGGCAAACTCGGCCTGCGCCGTCGGGTCGCTCGCGCAGAATCCAGAGCCGCCGAAGCCCGCAGTGCCGAAGCGCGCCTCGCGGTGACGCGCCAGGTGACCGAGGGCTACTACGCCCTGGCCGGGGCTCGCCTCGTTCTCGACGCCGTGGGACGGCAGCAGCGGCTCGCCGCCGCCTTGGCGCCGGCAGTAGAGGCCAGGTACTCGACCGGGACCTCCGCGCAGGCCGATGTCGTCATCGCGCGGAGCGAGATCGCGATGCTCGCGCAGGAGGGAGCCGCGGTCGCCGAGGAAGCTCGTGCCGCGCTCGGCAATCTCAACGCGTTGCTGGCTCGCGCCTCGGACACACCGATCGAGGTCGCGTTTCCCGATCGCGTGCTTCGTGCCGCGTTAGGCGATACCACTCGGCCGGCCCCTTTCGCTTCCGCAGTCCTCGGCGCGCGGCTCGCGGACTCTCCGTTTCCATCCGCGGACTCGATCGTGGAGCTCGCGGTGCGTCGAAGCCCACGCGTTCAGGAGCACGAGGCGATGATCACGGCCCAGGGCTCGGCGTTGCAGCTGGCCGCCCGCGATCACCTCCCCGACTTCGACGTGTCGCTGGAGTACGGCTACCGGGCAGGGCATGCGGACATGGTCTCGGCGGTGGTGTCCGTCGCACTGCCGCTCCAGCGGTCGCGAAAGCAGCGCGAGCTCGCATCCGCCGCGAGGCTCGAGCTGGAGGCCCACGAGGCGGATCACCACGCGGAGATCACCGAGCTTCGGCGCGAGGTCGCACGGCTGACGAGCGCGTTGGAACGCTCGCGCGCGCAACTCGCGCTATCCCGGCGGTCCGTGCTTCCGCAAGTAAACGCCGCGACGGTTTCGGCGACGGCGAGCTACCAGGCCGGCCGCGGCGAGTTCGTGGCGCTTCTCACGGCTCTCCGCTCCGCGTACGCGGCCGAGACTCAATATATCCGCGCGCTTCAGGAATTCGCGGTCACGCTCGCCGAGCTCGAGGAGCTGGCCGGTGGGGAGGTTCTCCGATGACCATTTCGAAACGGATCGCCTGGGTGGCGGCGGCAGTCGCCCTCGTCGGCGCAATCGCGTTAGGCACGTGGACACTGACACGAGACCGCGATCGCGCGACTGCGGTTTCGAACGCGAGCGATACAGCCGCAGGCATGACGGACATGCCCGGCATGCCAGGCATGAACAGCCCCGGCTCCGGCTCGGGTACCGTGCGGCTCTCGGCCGCACAGGTCCGGGAGTTTGGCGTCACGTTCGGCACGGCCGAGCGACGGCGGCTGAGCGGCGAGGTGCGAACCACGGGCGTCGTTGCGGTCGATGAGACGCGCGTCGCCGAGGTCGCGCCGCGGTTCGGCGGGTTCGTCGAGCAGGTGAACGCGGACTTCACAGGCCGCAGCGTGCGGCGTGGCGAACCGTTACTCGCCCTCTATTCGCCGGACGTCTTCGCGACGATGCAGGAACTACTCGTGGCCCAGCGGATGGCTCGCGAGACGACTCCCGCCGTTCCCGGCGCCGCGGCGAGTGGTATCGATCTCGTTACGGCGGCACGCCAGCGGCTCCAGCTCCTCGGTGTGAGCGATGCCGTCATAGACCGCGTGCTGGCGTCCGGACAGGCGCCGCGAACGGTCGCGGTGCACGCGCCGGTATCCGGCGTCGTTCTGGAGAAGCGGGTCGTCCGTGGCCAGGCGGTGTCGGCCGGCCAGACGCTCTACACGATCGCCGACCTCTCCGGCGTCTGGGTAAATGCCGACGTCCGCGAGTCCGACGCCGCAGCCGTTCGAGTTGGAACGGGCGCAGATGTGGAGGTTGCCGCGGTGCCCGGGAGTCCGCTGAAGGGGGTCGTGACGTACGTGCAACCCGTCATGCGCGCCGACACGCGAACGGTAACGGCTCGCATCTCGGTATCGAACGCGGGGACGCACCTCAAGCCCGGTATGTTCGCGACCGTGCTCTTCCGCATTGGCGGACGCGAGACACTCGTCGTACCCGCGGCCGCGGTCGTCCGGACCGGCGAGCGCGCCGTGGTATTCGTGGACATGGGTGGCGGCGAGCTCATGCCGCACGATGTCCGCATCGGCGCGGTCTCGGACGACTTCACCGAGATCCTGTCTGGCCTGGGCGCCGGCGACCGTGTCGTCACATCCGCGCAGTTCCTGCTCGACTCGGAGTCGAACCTGGGCGAGGTGATGCGGAGCATGCTCGGTCAGGGAGCCGCCGCGGCCCAGGACATGGGCAACATGCCGGGGATGGAGCCCAAGCGCCCATGACACGCGCCGTCGATCGTAGAGTCCTCGCCCGCGTCATTGACTGGTCGATCGCGCATCGCGGCGCGGTCCTCGTCGCGACGCTCGCGCTCTCGCTCGCGGGCGTCTGGGCAATGTTACGGACTCCCGTGGACGCGATCCCCGATCTGTCGGACGTCCAGGTCATCGTCATGACGGAGTGGCCCGGCCAGGCCCCGCAACTCGTCGAGGATCAAGTCACGTACCCGCTCTCGACCGAGCTGCTGAAGGTGCCGCGGACGAAGGTGGTGCGCGGCATGAGCCAGTTCGGGCTCTCGGCCGTGTACGTCGTCTTCGAAGACAACACAGACCTCTACTGGGCGCGGAGTCGTGTGCTCGAGTACCTCAACGCGGCGCGCGACCGGCTTCCGGACGGCGCAATGCCGATGCTCGGCCCTGACGCTACGGGTGTCGGCTGGGTGATGCAGTACATCGTTGCCGACAGGGCGGGCACGCGGAGTCTGGCCGAGCTGCGGGCGGTCCAGGATTGGACAATCCGGCCCGCGCTCACCGCTGTGCCGGGCGTGGCGGAGATCGCGGCGTTAGGCGGCTTCGAGAAGCAGTACCAGATCGAGGTCGACCCGGCGCGGCTCCTGGCGTACGGCCTTTCGATCGACCGGGTCGCGGACGCCATTCGGGGATCCAACACCGACGTCGGCGGCCGGACGGTCGAGGCGGGCGGCGCCGAATATCTGGTCCGTGGTCGCGGACGATTCTCCGGTGTGAACGACATCCGCGACGTCAGTGTCGGTGTCGCGCCCGGCGGAACGCCGATCACCGTACGGGACGTCGCGACGGTGCAGATCGGCCCGGAGTTGCGTCGCGGGATCGCCGATCTCGACGGCCGCGGCGAGATCGTGACGGGGTGGGTGGTGATGCGGTACGGCGAGAACCCACTCGCGGTCATCGAGCGCGTGAAGGAGAAGATGGCCGAAATTGCCCCAGCGCTGCCTCCGGGCGTCGTGTTCGTGGAAGGGTACGACCGTTCCGGACTCATTCGCGCGGCGGTGGCCACGCTCCGCGAGAAGCTCGTCGAGGAATCGCTGATCGTCGGCCTGGTAACCGTGTTGTTCCTGCTGCACGCCTCGAGTGCGCTGGTCGCGATCGTGACCATTCCGATCGGCGTGCTCATGGCGTTCCTCGCCATGCGGGCTCTCGGGCTCACCGCGAACATCATGAGCCTCGGCGGGATCGCCATCGCAATCGGCGCGATGATCGACGCCGCCGTCGTGATGGTCGAGAACTACCACAAGCATCTCGAGCGCGAGGGAAACGGTGGTGTGGGGCTCACCTCCGCGCGCCGCTGGGAGCTCGTCGCGGCCTCAGCTCGTGAAGTCGGGCCGTCACTGTTCGTGTCGCTGCTCATTATCACGCTGTCGTTCATACCCGTGTTCGCGCTCGAGGCCCAGGAGGGTCGGCTCTTCCATCCGCTCGCGTGGACGAAGACGCTCGCAATGGCGGCGGCATCGCTCCTTTCAATAACGCTCGTTCCGGTCGCGATGGGCTTGTTCATTCGCGGCCGCGTGCGCCCGGAGTCGGCGAACCCACTGAGCCGTGCGTTGATGCGAGCGTACCGCCCCGTCATTCGCGTCGTGCTGCGTCACCGGTGGACGACCGTCACGGCGGCTCTCTTGCTCCTCGCGGCCACAGCACTCCCCTGGTCCCGCCTCGGCAGCGAGTTCATGCCGCCCCTCAACGAGGGTGCGATCATGGACATGCCTTCGATGTTCGCCGGCATCGGGACGGCGCAGGCGAAGGCCGTCCTCGAACAGCGGGATGCCGCGCTCGCGCGCATCCCCGAGGTGGCGGTCGTGCTCGGGAAGGTCGGACGCGCCGAGACCGCGACCGACATGGCGCCGATGTCGATGATCGAGACCATCGCGATTCTGAAGGACCGGAGTGAGTGGCGGCCGGGGGTGACGTACGACTCGATCGTGAGCGAGGCCAACGCGCTGGTGCGGACCCCGGGCGTCGCGAACATGTGGTCGATGCCGATCAAGAACCGGCTCGACATGCTGGCGACTGGCATCAAGACACCGGTGGGCGTGAAGATCTTCGGCCCGAACCTCGACACGCTGGACCGGTTGGGCGGAGCGGTGGAGCGCGCGCTCGCGGGGGTGCGTGGGACGAACACCGTGTTCGCGGAGCGGTCGTTAGGTGGACGGTACGTGGACGTGGTGGTCGACGCCGGCGCGGCGGCCCGGTTCGGCCTGACGACGGGGGAGGTGCAACGCGTACTCGCGACGACCGTTGGCGGCGTTTCCGTGGGACAGGTCTTCGAGGGGCGCGAGCGGTTCGGCGTGCTGGTCCGCTACCCTCGCGGCCTCCGCGACTCGCCGGAGCGGATGGCGAGCGTGATCGTCCCGACGCCCGGCGGCGACAACGTGACACTCGGTCAGCTTGCGCGGATCGAGGTGGTTCGCGGGCCGGCGTTGGTCAAGTCGGAGAACGCGACGCCGAACAACGTGGTGTACGTGGACGTCCACGACCGCGACGTGGGGAGCTACGTCGCCGACGCGCGGCGGGCAGTCGATCGCGCAGTCGCGCTGCCCGCGGGGTATCGCCTCGAGTGGTCGGGGCAGTACGAAGCCCTGGAGCGTGCGTCACGGAGACTCACATGGGTTGTGCCTCTGACGCTGCTGATCATCTACCTGCTACTCCACATGAACTTTCGCAGTGCCGGTGAAAGCCTCTTGATCATGCTGTCGCTGCCGTTCGCTCTCGTCGGGAGCGTGTGGTATCTGTGGCTTCTCGACTATCACTTGAGCGTGGCCGTCGCAGTGGGCCTGATTGCACTCGCCGGGGTAGCGGCGGAGACCGGTGTCGTAATGCTCCTGTATCTGGACCACGCGTTCGAGGAGCGCGTCGCTGGCAGCGCGATGCGGTCGCGCGCCGACCTGGACGCGGCGGTGGAGGCCGGGGCGGTCGAGCGGCTTCGACCGAAGATGATGACGGTCACGGCAATCATGGCCGGACTGATCCCGATCCTGTGGAGCGACGGCGCGGGCGCGGACGTAATGAAGCGGATTGCTGCGCCGATGGTGGGCGGCATGGTGACGAGCACGCTGCTCGTGTTGCTCGTCCTACCTGCGTTGTACAGTCTTTGGAAGGAGCGGGTAGTTCGCGCCCACGTCGGGTTCCCGGGCGTGCGTCAGTGATCTCCTTCGTCAGCCTTGGTGTGATGCACTGTGCCGTCGCGGTGCTCCGGTGGGCTGTACAGCGTGTACAGCCGCAGCGCTTCGGTATCCGAGGTATTGACGACGTTGTGCTCGGTGCCGGAGGTGATCACCACCGCGCTGCCGTCCCGCACTTCGTGCCGCTCGCCGTTCATCTGCACGAAGCCGGTGCCCGCTTCGACGCGAATGAATTGATCGTGCCCGGTGTGCGCCTCGAGCCCGATCTCCTCACCCGGTCGTAGCGTCATCAGGACGAGCTGGGTGTGGGATCCCGTGAAAAGCACTCGACGGTAGTCCTCATTGCTGAGCGTGTCGCGTTCTATGTTCGTGACGAAGCCATTCATGTCGCCCTCCTGAAAGCCATGGATGCGTGCTGCCGGCCCCGGTAATCAGCGCGCGCCGCTCTCGCAACTCCGACTGCGTCCTTTCGCGGCCGTCCCCGTCTCTCTCTCTAAGGCCCCGATGACCATCGCCTTCATCGTCGAACCCCGCAACCTCCCACGCAACGGCTCGTCCATGTCCATCGATTCGTCTCGCCCATTGCGGCCGAGCGCTGCAACCAGTGTAACTAACGCACGCACCACGGCCACGATACGCTCTCCCGCGCCTGGGGACGGTACGACCTCGCAGTCTGCCTGCTGCACGCCGCATGAGCGCACCGTGTGTTGCGCGCCCGCGGAGAAACCGGCCTGCTGCGGCCCCGAGCCGACGACAGGCGGCCGGTGTGGGTGCTCGTGACGCTCGTCGAACGGGCGGCGGCGAAGATGTGGCGCCCGGAGGGCCCTGGCGCAAAGTTACGGGGACGCGGCTGCCGCACCTCGGCGCGGCTCACGCGGTCACCCTCCTTGCGATACCGAGTCGTGTGACGCCACGTCCATCACCCAACGCCCCGACCCTGGCAGCCGACGCGGACGATCGCGGCGCGCGATCATCGGAGCCCGCCGGCACATCGGTCGCGGGGGGCTCGGAGCGGCTGTGGCACGAGGTGCACGACCGGTTGATGGCGTTCGTGGCGCAGCGCGTCGATGATCCCGCCGATGTCGCTGACCTGGTGCAGACGGTGTTCCTGCGAGTCCACCAGCACCTGGCGTCCATCGCCGACGAGCAGCGACTGCTTCCGTGGCTGTTCCAGATTACGCGGAACGCGATCGCCGACCACTACCGTGCGCCCGTTAGGCGCCGGGAGATCGGCGCGGTCGGCCCTGACGGTGTCATCGACCTGCCCGAGGGCCATCGCATCGAGTCCACGCACCGCTCGTCGGGGGGTTCCGACTCACCGCACGCGGTTGACCCGCTCTCCGCGTCCGAGGACCAACCGGCCGTACGGGAGCTCGCCGGCTGCGTCCGGCCATTGCTGCAACTCCTGCCGCCTTCGTACCGGGACGCGCTGACCCTCGTCGAGTTCGACGGCATGCCCCAGGTCGAAGCAGCATCGCGGCTCGGCATCTCGGTCTCCGGAATGAAATCGCGCGTGCAACGCGGGCGCGCCATGCTCCGCGATGGCCTGCTCGCCTGCTGCGATATCTCCCGCAGCGCGACTGGCGGCGTTCTCGACTTCGCCCCCCGGGACGGCACGTCCTGTGGAGGGGGGGCGGCGAGCGCCGCGTCCTCGAACGCACCGTGCGGGGACATGGTGTCGCTGCGTCGCGCACCTTCGGCGCGCCCTGCCAAGGACCGCTGACCCGACAGAACGACCCATTCGGTTAGAAGTGCCGGGTGATGGCGGCCCGGACGAAGCTGTCACGACGCATCAGGTAGCCAAACTCCGTCGGGACGTGGCCGGCGGTGAGGTATGCCTCTCCCACAACTCGCCAGCTCTCTGACCAGCGACGGCTCGCCTCGAGTCGTACGACGTGAGCGCCGCGCGCTAGGTCGAGCGTTGCGCCGGCCGTCAACTCGGTCCCCGCCGCGTCGTTACGATTCCAGCGGACAGCGAGGAAGAGGTCGCGGTCGAGCCCTGTTGGCGTGCGCGCGCCGCGCTCGTCCAGCGTGAGTTCCGTGAAGATCACGACGTCACCGCCGCTAGGAGCGACATCGCCAACCACGTATTCGGCTCCGGTCGTCGCGGCGGCGATCGTTATCCCGTCCCCTTGTCGCCGAATCGCCTCAGCCTTGAGCAGCAACGCACCGTACGTGAGCTGCGCGTCGAGCCCGGTCTGGTGGATGACCGCATAGCGCGGTTGCGGTGCCGCGCCGTCGCGAACCTCCGGATCCCGGGAGGTGCCCCAGAAGTGCGAGAGGCCCACGTCGACAGCCCCCGCCCGAGCGTTCCACCGCCCAGCCCAGTCTATGCGATGGCGCCCGGCCGCACTTTCGTACACGGGTGCGTCGACGAACGTCGGCGGCGGGCGGAACCGTCCGGCTCCGAAGCCGAACGCGCGCGGGCGGTGATACGTGAGCGCGAGCACCTCGAGCGTTCCGCCCGCGACCGGCCCGGCGAAGGCGATTCCCGGCTGACCCAGCTTCGCGTCCATGTCCGGCACCTCTCGTTCGTCGCGCTGGTTCACGACGTCGACCAGTCGGTTCGACTCCGTTACCCCCCAGAAATTCGCGAGAACGCCGCCGCGCAACTGCCAGCGGGCGATCTGCCACGCCCATGTCGCCTCGCGTAGCTCGACGTGCGACCGGTGGCCGTCCTCGATATCGCCCCGCGCGAACCCGGTGACGGCCCAGCGGTGCGCGCCACCGGGCAGGGTCCCCGTCAGCCGCAGCTCGCCGCCTAACGCGGGATAAGTGCTCCGCTGCTGCGTATACAGCCCGTCGTGGGGGAAGACCCGGACCTCGGTCTCCAGCCAGCCGGAAAGCTGGACCGCCCTGCCCCGGGTGCCGTTCGAGGTGCCGAGCGCCTGCGCCGCGAGCGCGGGAGCTCCGAGCGCTTCTCCGAGCGCCACGCCCAGCACGTGGACGAGCAGGCTACGATACGCGGATCGGCGCGATGCGGTCGCGGTCATTGTTCAATGCACGCTGCCGAGGCGCGCGACGTCGAAGTCGGCCGGCGTTAGGCCGGCGTTCAGGCGAAACTCGCCAAACTCGACACGCGTGCGCTTGCCGGTCTGGTGGTTCACCATGACCTGCGCCCGCGCGCGCCAGAAGGCGCCGTACGCCTGGTAGCGCTCGTAGGTGAGCGTCTTGAGCAGCGCGTCCTTCCGGTCGTAGTAGTCGATCTTGAGCGGCCGGTAATGCTGCTGGTCGTACCACACGCGCTGGCGCGTGTACCCCGATTTCGGGTCGACCGGGTCGCGCTCCACTACGAACGCCGGAAGGCCACCAAGCGTGTCCTCGCCAACGAGGCGGTAGGAGTACTTCTCGACCTCCTGCGACGCGAGGTCCTCGAACGCAAACTCGCTCCCCATGAACGGCCCCGCCTTGTTGCTCGAGGCGATGCGCTTCACGCGCCTGACGGCGGGCAGGTAGAGCCATTGGTCATCCGCGGCGCTGGCGTGGCTGTACGTGAGGACGGCGCTCCCCTTCACGTCTGCCGGCTCGTCGAACACCACGAGCGTCCGGTCCCCGTCGCCGAGGACCTCGAGCATTGCGCTCCGCATCCGCCGCTCGCTCGTCTCGCCGCGCGCGTTCGTCAGCGTCATCCGCACCTCGACGATGCTGCTCCGCCACCCGCTATCGCGACGATCGGCTTCGCGGGCGACGGCGACGCCGCCGTCACCTGCGTCGAGGACCGGGTTCCCACCCTGCTGCGCCTGCGCGCGGGCCGGTCCGAAAGTGCCGGCGACCGCGAGCCCGCAAACCAGAAGTACGACAGCGGCGGCGCGACCCCGGATGGGGAGCGGTGACACAACGGCTGCGGTCCGGACTCGCCGCTCCGCCAACCACACGAGCAGCGCGGGGAGGAAGACGAGGTTGAAGACGAGCGCGATCGCGATGGTGATCGCCGTCAACTTCGCGAGGTCGAAGAAGAGCCCGAAGCTCGACTGCGCGAGCACGAGAAATCCCGCGATGAGCGCCGCCGACGTGACGATGAGGTCCCAGCCGACTGTGCTCAGCGCCTGGCGCACTGCCTCGCGCGCGGCCAGCCCGTGCTCCTCCACCGCGACGCGGTACTTGCTGATGAAGTGCACGACGTCATCGTCGATGATGCCGAGCGTCATGCCGGTGACGATCGCGAGTCCTCCGGTGATCTGCCCCTTGACCACCGCCCAGACCCCGAACGCCGCGACTATCGGAACACTGATGGCAACGACGCTGATTGCGCCGTAGCGCATGCTCCGCAGCACGAGCGTCAGGAGTCCGGCGATCAGCAGAACGGACCACACCGTGCCCGTCAGCATGCTGCGGATTTGCCTCCGCACCAGGTGCGCGAAGATGAGCGGCATGCTGATGCCGTGCGTCGCCGCGGCGGCCGGCCCGTGTTCGCGGAGCCATGCCTCGCCCGCTTCCGTCAGGGCAATGAGACGCTCGCTCGGCAGGTTCTCCACCGTCGCCACGACGCGCGTGGCGGATTTGTCGACGTTGATCTGGTTATTGAGATCGAGCCCGTACGGCAGCGACATCTCGTACAACAAGAGGTACTGCGCGGCCTCGTCGGCGTTCTCTGGCAGTCGGTGATACGCCGCGCTGTCCCCGTGCATCGCACGATTGATTCGCCTCGCGACCTCGTCGAAGGCGCTGACGTGTGTGACGTTCGGCTGTGCCTCGAGCCACCGCCGGAAGTCCTGCAGGAGACGCAGGTACGCGGGGTCGGTGATCCCCCCGCTTCGTTCGGCGCCGACGGAATACTCGACGGTGTAGATCCCGGTGAGCCGCTTACTCAGGTAATCGGTGTCCTGGCGGAACTCGATTCGCGGGTCGAGGTACTTCACCATCTCATCATTCAGCTCGTTCCGCATCGCCAGCACGCCGGAGGCGAGGGCAAGCACGCCGCCGCCCACTAGGACGGCGCGATGCCTGGCGGCGACGACTTCACCGAGGCGTCCGAGCAACGCCGCTCGACGCGCACTCCCTTCCGTGCGACGCACCGAACGGAACGGAAGGAGCAGCAGCAGTGCCGGCAAGACCGTCAGTGACAACACGCCGGCCGCCACGATGCCAATAGCCGTCATGTTCCCGAGGTCGCGGAACGGCGGCACCTCGCTGACGTTCATCGAGAGGAAACCGATCGCTGTCGTCACGCTGGTGAGGATCACCGGGATGGCGTTCAGGCCGAGGCTCTCGCGGATCGCGTCGCGCTTGGGCAGCCCACGGGCCATCGCCCGTTGCGCGGCGCTCAGTACGTGCACGCTGTCCGCGACACCGAGGGTCATGATCATCGTCGGCACGGATGCGATGGGCGCGGTGAACTGGATGCCAAGGTACCCGGCCGCGCCCATCGCGGTGACGATCGCGAGCACGACTACGACCATCGCGCCAGTCGTACCGGACACGCTCCTCGTCGCCACGCCGACGACCACCAGCGCGGCGAGGAAGGTGAGCGGGACGAGCGTGCCCATGTCGCGCTGCATGGCCTCGCTGAATCCAGCGAAGAGCATGGCGACGCCCGATGTGTACACGCGGATGTCGGGATGCCGCTCCCGGAACTCGGCCAGGTTCGCGCGCACGGCGTTGATCGCGTCGAACTCCTCGCCGATCCGGTCTCCCGGGAGCTTGAGCGTGATGTTGAGCGCCGTGATGTCGCCGCCCGGGGAGACCAGCCGCCGCACCAACTCTGGTTCAGCGAGCGCGGTGGAGCGCACCCTCGCCAGGTCGGCGTCGGACAGCGTCGCCGCGTCCTGCACGAGGTCATCGACGTAGAGATCGTCCCCGTCCGCGCGCGTGACCTGGAAGTTCGTGATCGCGTCGACGCGCGTGGCGAACGGCACGCGCCAGCTCCGGGCGACGAGGGACTCGAGCGCGGCGAGCGTCGCACGCGAGAAGACGTTGCCGTCCGCTGGCTCGAGGGCGATCAGGATGTTGTCGTCCTTCGTGTACGTGTTCTGGAGCGCGTCGAATGCCGCGAGCTGCGGATTCTCCTTCGAGAAGAACACCTTGTAGTCGGCGTTCATCGTTAGGCGAGCGAGGCCGGACCCAGTGGCGACGACGAGCAACACGGCCACGATGAGAACGCGCCAACGAGCGTCCGTGATGCGTTGGACGAGGCGCGCGACGCGCAGGGGCTGATATGGACGCATGGTCAGGGTGCCCCGGACGGGCGGGGGGCGGTTCGAGGCGAGTGAAGGGGTTGCGACGCCGCGCGACTCACGCGTGGCCGCCTGGCGCACTGCACTCGAAGAGACGGACCTGCCGGCAAAAGGACGCATCGCCTCCCGGCACAGAGTGGCGGCGTACAACGGTCCGCGTCAGTCCCGCGATGGTCCTGCGCTGGCGCCTCCGTGCTGCGCTGGCCGGCGCACGAGGTGCAGCTTCAGTCCGGCTGCCCTGGCCGGTACATTGCGGCATGGATCTGCTCGAGCGCGAACCGATCCTGGCGGAGTTGGGAACCCTCCTCAGCGACGCCGCCGCCGGTACCGGGCGCATCGCCGCGATAGCCGGCGAGGCGGGGGTGGGCAAGACGAGCCTCGTTGAGCGCTTCGCGGCGGTGCACGCCCGCACCGCGCGCACGCTGCGCGGGCTCTGCGATCCGCTCTCCACCCCCCGCCCGCTTGGGCCCGTGCACGACATGGCCGCGCAGACGACCGGACCGCTGGCCGAAGCGGTACGCAAGGGCGCCGGTCGCGAGGAGATCTTCTCGGCGTTCCTCGCCGAGTTGGGCGGCCCGCCCGTGCCGCGCATCCTCGTCGTCGAGGACGTCCACTGGGCGGACGACGCGACGCTCGACCTGCTCCGCTTCCTCGGCCGCCGCGTCCGGCACCTACCCGCACTGCTCGTGATTACCTACCGCGACGACGAGCTCGGCTCGGGGCACCAGCTCCACCGTCTGCTCGGCGAGCTGCCTCAGGGTGCCGTGCGCTGGGTGCGTCTGCCTCTGTTGTCGGAGGCCGCGGTACGCGAGATGGCACGATGGGCCGGGCGGTCGGCGGATGGAGTATACGCGCTCACTGGCGGTAATCCGTTCTTCGTGACCGAGGTTCTGGCGTCGAGTGCTGAGGCGGTGCCGACGTCGATTCGGGAGGCGGTGCTGGCGCGCGCGGCGCGGGTCTCCGAAGCTGCGCGGCGGCTCCTCGACCTCGTGGCGGTCGTACCGGGGCGCGCGGAGCGATGGCTCCTCGAATCGCTGGACGACGACGCGCCGGCGCTCATCCGGGAGTGCGCGGCGTCGGGCATACTCACGCCGGAGGCGGACAGCGTGGGCTTTCGGCACGAGCTCGCGCGGCTCGCGTGGCGCGGCACAGTGGAGCCGGGGACCGAAGCACGGATACACACGCGGATCCTGCAGGCGTTGCTGAGCCGAACGGCGGGGCGTGATCTCGCGCGCATCGTGCACCACGCAGACGGCGCGCGCGACACCAAGCGCGTGTTGTGCTTCGCGCCGGCTGCTGCCCGCGAGGCGGCGGCCGTCGGCGCGCACCGCCAGGCGGCGTCACACTACGAGACGGCGCTTCGGTCCGCCGACCGATCGCCGCCGGCGGAGCGGGCGAGCCTGCTCGACGCCTGGTCATACGAGGTTCACCTGTGCGGCCGGATCGCCGACGCGGTGCGGGCGCGCGAGGAGGCGCTGGCGCTCTGGCGCCAGGTCGGTGACCGCCGCCGCGAGGGCGACGCGCTCCGCGCGCTCTCGCGGCTGGCGTGGTTCGAGGGGCGGCGGGACGACGCGGCCGCGTGCGTCGCCGAGGCGATCCGCGTCCTGGAACCGCTCGGCCCCAGCCACGAGCTGGCCATGGCGTACAGCACCCGCGCGCAGCTGCACATTCTCGCGGAGGAGCGGAAGCTGGCGCCCGAGTGGGGGGACCGCGCGGTCGCGATGGCGGAGTCGCTCGGCGACCCCGAGGCGCTGGTGCACGCCCTGACCAACGCAGCCTGCCTGGAGCCGGGCGCCTCTCGCGGGCAGCAGATGCGCGCGGCCAGGCTGGCGCAGCAGCATGGTCTCCACGAAGAGGCCATGCGCGCGTTCGCGTGGCTCATCTCCGATGCGATCGTCGAGTACGACTACGGGCTGGCGGAGGGGGTCCTGCCCGAAGCGCTCGCGTACGCCGAGGCGCGCGACCTCGACGCGTTCGCCTTCTACCTGCGCGGCTGGCGCGCGCGCATGCGCGTCGAGCAGGGGCGGCTCGACGATGCGGAGGCGGACGCCGCGGACGTGTTGCGTCGCGAGAACACGTCTACTGTCGTGCGCCTTCCATCGCTCGCGGCGTTAGGCACGGTGCGGGCTCGCCGGGCTGATCCCAGCGCGCAGGTGATCCTCGACGAGGCGCTGGAGCACGCGCTCGCGACCGGCGAATTGCAGCGGCTCGCCCCCGTGGCGAACGCCAGGGCGGAGGCGGCCTGGCTGCGGGGTGACCTCGACACCGCGCGCGCCGAAGCGGTGCGCGCCTACCCGCTGGCGCTCCGGGTCGAGAGCTGGTGGGACGCTGGCCGACTCGCCGCCTGGCTCAGGCGGGCTGGCGCGCTGACGGACGTGCCAGCAGAGCTGCCCGGCCCGTTCTCCGCGGAGCTCGCGGGGCGGTGGCGCGACGCGGCGCAGGCCTGGGAGCGCGCCGGCTGTCCCTTCGAGCAGGCGCTCGTGCTGGCCGAGGGTGATGACCCGGAGGCGTGGCTGGAGGCATTCGAGATCCTCGAGGCGCTCGGCGCGCGCGCGGCCGTGACCGCGGTGCGGCGCGACCTCCAGAAGCGCGGTGCCCGCGGCATCCCGCGCGGTCCCCGCGCGGCGACGCGCCGGAACCCTGCCGGGCTCACGCCTGCGCAGGTCCGCGTACTCACGCTGCTGACGCGAGGGCTCTCGAATCCGGAGATCGCGCGCGAGTTGTCGCTCTCGTCGCGCACCGTGGACCACCACGTGTCGGCCATCCTCGCCAAGCTCGGCGTGGCCACCCGCGCCGCCGCGATCGCCGCCGCCCACGAGCGTCGGCTCGTGCCCTGATCTAGGCAAACCTGGGCAGCCCTCGCCCGAAAGTTAGGCATCGCCGCCGATTCGCGGCGCCCGCCCTCCTTGCAGCTTGCCCCCCGCCAACCGCGGGCGAGTCGGCCGGTCGCTGCCACGTCGCCAGCCATCCACGGGACGTGCACGCGATGCACGCCTCTCTCGACGAGGACGCAGATGCAGACAACCAAATCGCGCCGGTTCACCCACCCGATCGCTCTCGCCGCCACCACCGTCATGCTTGCGGCGTGCGCCGACGGGACGCCGCTGGCCCCGCACCAGCAGCCCGCCACCTCCGCACGCGCCCCGGAGCGCCAGCCTACGGGACCGGCGTCACTCGCGGCGCTGACCGCGGAGCAGCACCAGGCACTTGCCACGCTCCGCCGCGTGACGGCCCGCTACCATGATGTGAACGCCGCCATCGCGGATGGGTTCGCGTTCCTGCACCCGTGCGAGGTGCGCCCGGGCGAAGGCGCCGTCGCCAGCTTGTACGTTCACGGCAAGCGCCTGTCCGATGGGATCATCGATCCCGAGCTTCCGGACGCCCTGCTCTACGCGCCGGCGCATAACGGACGGGTGAAGCTTGTCGGCGTCGAGCTCGCCGTGTTCTACGTCAACTGGGTAGGAGCAGAGCCGCCTCGGTTCCTCGGCGCCACCTTCCAGCGGGAGGACGAGTTCGCAGCTTTCGGGCTGCACGTCTGGGTGTGGGAGCACAACCCGAACGGGATGTTCGCGGAAGCGAACCCGCGCATCTCCTGTGGCGCCGAGTAAGGGGCCACACGATGACCCGGCCATCCACACGGCGACGGCGTGTCTCGCTCCTGCTCTGCGTCCTCACGGGCCTCACGCTGGGCGGCTGCTCGGACCTCGATCCGGTACGCGCGGTACGTCCCGCGCTCGATCTCGCTGAGAGCGACCTGGATGCTGCCCTGCGCCATCATCTCGACCATCACGGCTTCACCGGCCGAGCCGCCGCGACGCTGGAGGCCCGGCTCGGCCGGCGGATCGATCGCCAGCTCGCCGACGTCGGGCGGCTGCTCTGGTTCGACCCCATCCAGGGACTGAACGACGACAACACGTGCGGCGGCTGCCACTCGCCGACCCACGGCTTCGGCGACACACAGCCGATCGCGATCGGCATCGACAACAATGGCG